>NC_009436.1:2582121-3227651 GCF_000016325.1 Enterobacter sp. 638 | reverse complement strand
GCCTTGAGCGGCACCTTACGCGCAGGCAGTTTGCTGGTGCTGCTGGTTCCGCCTCTCTCCCTCTGGCCTGAAAAGGCCGATGCCGATTCCCTTCGCTGGAGCGACAGCGCAGAGCCCATTGCCACGCCGCATTTTGTTCACCATTTTTGTCGGGTGATCACCGCCGATCCTGACGTCATTGTCTGGCAGCAACATCAGCCACTCAAAATAGCAAGCCGTCCACCGTTTCCCGACTGGCACCCTGCCAGCGGTGATCCGCTGCGCGAACAGGCCGACATTCTAAATGCCCTCACACAGATGAGTGCTGGGGTCGCGGTCGTCACCGCAGCGCGTGGGCGAGGAAAATCGGCGCTGGCCGGAATGCTGCTACAACGCGTGGAAGGCCGCGCAATTGTCACCGCACCCGCGAAAGGCGCTACTGACGTTATCGCGCGTTTTGCCGGGGACAACTTCCGTTTTGTCGCGCCAGATGCGTTGTTAGCCTCTGATGAACGCGCCGACTGGCTGGTGGTTGATGAAGCGGCCGCCATTCCTGGCCCGCTGCTTGAACAGCTTGTTTCTCGTTTTTCGCGGGTGCTGCTGACCACAACAGTGCAGGGTTATGAAGGCACTGGACGCGGGTTTTTACTGAAATTCTGCGCACGTTTTGCGCACTTGCATTATTTCACCCTCACGACGCCCGTGCGCTGGGCGGCAGGGTGCCCGCTGGAACGCGTGGTAAGCAACGCGCTGCTGTTTGATGATGAAACCCTTAATGCGATCCCTGACGATGTAGCACAGGTCACCGCGCTCGGACAGCTGTTGTGGGAGAGCCATCCGGATCTCGCCGCTGATATCTATAAACTGCTGTGTTCTGCTCACTATCGCACTTCGCCGCTCGATTTACGCCGGATGATGGACGCGCCGGGGCAGCATTTCGCCATTGCCCGCGCCGCAGAAAAACTTATTGGCGCACTGTGGCTGGTGGATGAAGGCGGTTTGAGCACGGCGCTCAGCCAGGCGGTATGGGCGGGATATCGGCGACCACGCGGCAATCTGGTGGCACAGTCGCTGGCGGCTCACGGCGGTTCACCGTTAGCGGCTACGCTTATCGGGCGACGTATTACTCGCGTGGCCGTGCATCCGAGGCGTCAGCGCGAGGGCATTGGTCAGGCGCTTATCGCGGGCGCGAGTAAGCATATTCAGCAGGATTATCTTTCCGTCAGCTTTGGTTTCACCGATGAGCTATGGCGATTCTGGCAGCGCTGCGGGTTTGTTCTGGTGCGGATGGGCACACATCGTGATGCCAGCAGCGGGTGTTACACCGCAATGGCGCTGCTGCCGATAAGCGAGGCGGGTAGGGCGCTTTGCGTGCAGGAGCATCAGCGCTTATGCCGTGATGCCCGAATCATTGAGAGATGGAACGGTGAAAAGATCCCCGTGGATGAGGCGTGGGAACCTATTCTTAATAATGATGACTGGCTTGAGCTGGGAGGCTTTGCTTTCGCCCATCGGCCATTCGCCACGTCTGCGGCGGCGCTTACACGATTACTGCTGGCGGTGGATCTGCCGCTTCCTGCCCTGCGTGGGAAAATTGAAAGTCAACGCGATGATGCCCAGCTGTGCGCGGAGCTTTCGCTTCAGGGGCGCAAACAGTTACTCGCAATGCAGCGTTGTGAGGCGCATCAGGCCCTTGATTCACTGGATATTCAGCGTAGCCAACAGCTTAAAAGTGACATTTTGCAATGGCAATTTTTTCAATGACTCCTTCAGTAAAGTGGCATGGTGATTACCTCCCGGAGGCGTAAAATCCATCGTATCGAATCAAGGAGACTGCCATGAAACATGACCATTTTGTTGTCCAAAGCCCCGAAAAACCCGCGCAACAATTGCTGCTGCTGTTTCATGGTGTAGGCGATAACGCCGCCAATATGGGGCAGATTGGACGCTGGTTTGCGCCCATTTTCCCCGATGCGCTGATCGTCAGCGTGGGCGGCGTTGAGCCGTGCGGTCCAAATGGACGCCAGTGGTTTTCGGTGCAGGGTGTGACGGAAGAAAATCGTCAGGCGCGTATTGACGCCATAATGCCGACGTTTCTTGATACGGTGCGTTACTGGCAAAAACAGAGCGGCGTTGGCGCAGCGGCCACCGCGCTGATTGGTTTTTCTCAGGGGGCAATTATGTCGCTGGAGAGTGTAAAAACCGAGCCAGGCCTGGTGTCACGCGTGATTGCGTTTAACGGTCGCTTCGCAACGCTACCGAAAACGTCGACCACATCGACGACGATCCACTTGATCCACGGTGGTGAGGATCGGGTCATCGAACTTTCTCACGCGATTGCGGCACAGGAAGCGTTGATTCGTGAAGGCGGGGACGTGACGCTGGATATCGTTGATGAGCTGGGCCATGCGATTGACGATCGCAGCATGCAGTTTGCGCTTGATCATCTGCGCTTTACCGTGCCGAAGCATTATTTCGACGAAGCGCTGAGCGGCGGTAAGCCGAATGACGACGATATCGTAGAGTTTTTGTGATGTGGCTTTCCTCTCTCCTGGCGGAGAGAGGAAATAAAACGATTATTTCTTCTGGTCTTTCTTCGGCCAGTTGTCGTCATCGTCCCACTTATCGTTGAAGTCACGATGTGGTGGAAGTTCGGGCTTGTTGGCGAGAAACTTTTTATGATCAACGCGCTTAAGATCTTTGATGACGTTAAGTAAGACGCCTACCAGAAACACTAACACCAAAATCCACCAGTATTTACTGAGCCAGTCCATTCGCTATTCCTTCTCAGAGCCATCGTCAGGCGACGAGTTGCTCCATGATACGTTGATACATACGCGCCAGTAGCTGCAAATCAGCCGCATTCACGCATTCATTGATTTTATGAATGGTGGCGTTCACTGGTCCCAGTTCGACAACCTGCGCACCCATACGGGCGATAAAGCGTCCGTCTGATGTGCCGCCCGTTGTCAGCAGTTGCGGTTTAATTTCATTATAGTGCGCGATGGCGTTAACCACCGCATCGACCAGCTTGCCGCGCTGGGTCAGGAACGGCTGGCCCGACAGCCACCAGTCCACGGAATAGCGCAATTCGTATTTTTCCAGTAGAGCGACGACGCGGCTTTTAATCATTTCGTCGGTCAATTCCGTGCTGAAACGGAAGTTGAACTGTACGGAGAAATCACCGGGGATCACGTTGTTGCTGCCCGTACCCGCCTGAAGATTTGCAATCTGCATGCTGGTCGGCGGGAAGAATTCGTTGCCTTTATCCCATTCGATATTAACCAGCTCATTCAGCATGGGCGCAGCGCGATGCACCGGGTTATCGGCAAGATGCGGATACGCGACGTGGCCTTGCACACCGTGAATCGTCAGGTTGCAGGTTAGCGAGCCGCGACGGCCATTTTTCACCACATCGCCCACGACTTCGGTGCTGGACGGTTCGCCTACCAGACAATAATCCAGGCGTTCGTGGCGTTCCATCAGCGTTTCAACGACTCTCACCGTGCCATTTTTGGCGCTGGCTTCTTCATCGGACGTGATCAGGAATGCAAGACGGTTTTTGTGGTTTGGATGCTGGGCGACGAAACGTTCGGCGGCCACCACCATCGCAGCCAGCGAGCCTTTCATGTCAGCCGCACCGCGACCAAACAGCATGCCGTCACGAATCGTCGGTTCAAACGGAGGATTGATCCAGCGGTCAGCATCGCCTGCCGGGACAACGTCAGTATGTCCGGCAAAAGCGAGGGTTTCACCCTGGCCGCGCCATGCCCAAAAGTTCTGGGTGTCGCCAAAATCCATCCGCTCAACGGTAAAACCGATCGCGCGCAGACGTTCAATCATTAAAGCCTGACAACCTGCATCGTCCGGGCTAAGGGAAGGGCGGCGAATAAGCTGCTGAGTCAGCTCAATGACCGGGCATGACATAAACTGCACCTCAAATATAAGTCTGATAACTGGATTCACTAAAGCCCAGCAGCATAGGCTGACCGGGCGCGCAGAGCAATGGGCGTTTGATTATTGCTGGCATTTCAAGCATTAATTTTGCTGCGCTGTCAGCGTCAGTGATGCTATTGCGAACGGATTCATCCAGTTTACGCCAGGTTGTTCCGCGCGTATTCAGCAGCGCTTCCCAGCCCAGTTCCGCGATGGCGGTATGCAGGAAATCAGCGTCAAGCCCATCAACGCGGTAATCATGAAAGCGATACTCGACATTATGGCTCTCCAGGAAGCGGCGCGCTTTTTTAATGGTGTCGCAGTTTTTAATTCCATACATCACAACCATGATGAATCCTTTTGTCTTTATTAATTAAAAATGTTCAGTTTTTTCGATGTTATATTATTTGGCAAAACATAACATATTAGCTTTATGCCTGATTGTACTATGTCTGGTAATTCAACCTACACATGTAAGCTGAATATTATTTCATCTATAGCGCATAAATGTCCAGATAAGCAAAATTTCGCTTAAAGTCAGTGCGTAATAAGATTATCACCCACACGTATGGTTGTTTCTAAATATTGCTATTGGTCACATAAAATTTATGGTTAAAGGACCATATTTGAAGCACGTCAGGTACAGCAAGGGGAAGGGCAGCAAACCGATTGATTAAATTATCTTCACAATGCCGATATATTCTCATAGAATACGCATAATAATAAGAGAGGTTGTTATGATTGAACGTGAACTGGGGAACTGGAAAGATTTTATCGAAGACATGCTTCGTAAATGACATTCAGGAAGAATTGCAAGAGCACTTATTTAGTATAAAAATGATGTGATTCATCACACAATAAAAAGGCGGCCCTGGAGCCGCCTTTTTTAATGCACTTTTATTCTGGCCGCTCTTTCAGCGGGAAGCGACGGCGCACCAGCACAAAGAACAACGGAACGAAATAGATTGCCAGAACCGTGGCTGAAATCATTCCGCCCATCACCCCCGTCCCCACCGCATGCTGGCTGCTGGAACCTGCCCCAGAACTGGTCGCCATGGGCAGCACGCCAAAAACAAATGCCAGAGACGTCATCAGGATCGGGCGCAGACGCTGACGACACGCGTGCAGCGTAGACGACAGCAGATCGTGTCCCTTCGAATTCATCTCATTGGCAAATTCGACGATCAGAATCGCGTTTTTCGCCGACAGGCCGATGACCGTAAGCAACCCTACCTGGAAGTACACGTCGTTTTCCAGACCACGCATCCAGGTGGCGAGTAATGCCCCGATGACACCGAGTGGAACCACCAGCATGACGGAGAACGGTACGGACCAGCTTTCATAGAGCGCGGCGAGGCACAGGAACACCACCAGCAATGACAGCGCATACAGGGCAGGGGCTTGCGCGCCAGAGAGCCGTTCCTGATAGGACATCGCGGTCCACTCAAGGCCAAAACCGGCCGGCAGTTGCTGAACCAGCTTCTCCATGGTGTCCATCGCGGTTCCGGTACTGACTCCCGGCGCGGCTTCACCCACGATTTCTAGCGCGGAATAGCCGTTATAGCGTTCCAGACGCGGAGAACCGCTCTCCCAGTGAGACGTCGCGAACGCGGAGAACGGCACCATCCCGCCAGCGTTATTGCGCACGTACCACAGATTGATATCGTCGGGCAGCATGCGATAAGGCGCAGCCGCCTGAACGTAAACCTTTTTCACACGGCCGCGATCCATAAAGTCGTTCACGTAGCTGGAGCCCCAGGCCGTTTGCAGCGTATCGTTAATATCATTGATGGAAACCCCCAGCGCCTGGGCTTTGCGCTGATCGATATCAATCTGTAATTGCGGGCTGTCATCAAGACCGTTGTGGCGCACGCGCGTGAGCGAAGGGTCTTTACCCGCCAGGTCAAGCAACCGATCGCGGGCAGCCATGAGCGCATCGTGTCCGGCTCCTGCATGATCCTGCAATTCCATATCAAAACCCGCCGAACTGCCCAGACCGCTAATGGCCGCCGGGCTGCTGGCAAATACGCGTGCTTCCTTAATGCGCGTAAATGCTTTGGTGGCGCGTTCGATAATGGCGAAAGAAGATCCGGTCTTGCTGTCGCGCTCGTCCCAACCTTTCAGGCGGACGAACATCCGCGCGACGTTCTGCCCGTTGCCCCCAGGGCCAGAGCCGACGGTTGAAAACACCGACACAATATTGTCTTTTTCATGGGTGAAAAAGTACTGTTCAACCTTCTGCACGACCTTCAGCGTTTGCTGTTGGGTGGCACCGCTGGGCAACTGGACTGACGTGATAAACATGCCTCTGTCTTCTAGCGGCAGGAACGAAGTCGGCAGGCGCAGGAATAAAAACACCATCCCGCCGAGCAGTAAAACGTAAATGACGATCCAGCGCAGACTGCGGTGTAATATGTTTGCGACACCCGCCTCATAGCGCGCCGCATTGCGATTAAACATGCGGTTAAACCAGCCGAAGAACCCTTTTTGCCCGTGCTGTTCGCCTTTGTGCAACGGCTTGAGCAGCGTTGAGCAAAGGGCGGGCGTCAGGATCATCGCCACCAGCACTGACAGCACCATCGCTGAAACAATGGTGATTGAGAACTGACGATAAATCGCACCGGTTGTGCCACCGAAGAAGGCCATAGGCACGAAAACGGCGGAGAGCACCATCGCGATCCCCACCAGCGCCCCCTGAATTTGCCCCATGGATTTACGCGTCGCGTCGCGCGGCGAAAGGCCTTCTTCCGTCATGATACGCTCGACGTTTTCCACCACGACAATGGCGTCATCCACCAGCAAGCCAATTGCCAGCACCATGGCAAACATGGTGAGGGTGTTGATGCTGTAGCCGAAGGCGTATAACACAGCGAATGTTCCGAGCAGCACCACCGGGACGGCAATCGTCGGGATAAGCGTCGCGCGAAAATTTTGCAGGAACAGATACATCACCAGGAACACCAGCGCGATGGCTTCGAGCAGCGTTTTAACCACATCTTCGATGGACGCTTTTACGAAGGAGGTGGTTTCAAATGCGACTTTATATTCCAGGCCGTGCGGGAAATAGGGCGCGAGTTCGTCCAGCCGATCAATGACCAGCTTTGCGGTGGCCATTTCGTTGGCCCCTGAGGCAAGTTTTACCCCTAAACCTGACGCCTGATTGCCGTTAAATCGACTCAGGTTGTCGTATTTTTCCGCGCCCATTTCCACTTTTGCGACATCTCCCAGACGCACTTCCGACCCGTCCGGATTGACGCGCAGGGTGATGTCGCGGAATTGCTGCGGTGTCTGAAGCAATGACTGCGAATTGATGGTGGCGTTTAGCGCCTGGTTATCAACAGACGGCGTGCCGCCGAGTTGGCCGACAGCAATTTGCGCATTCTGGGATTTGATGGCATTGGTCACATCCGTTGCCGTCATTTGCACGCTATTCAGCTTCGCCGGATCGAGCCAAATACGCATGGAATATTGCGAACCATAGGCGTCGATATCGCCAACGCCGTTAATACGACTCAGCGGGTCCTGAATATTACTGGCGACATAGTCCGAGATATCCTGCTTATCCATCGAACCGTCGGTGGAGACAAAGGCAATCGTCAGGATATTCGAATCACCGGTTTTACGGACCGTGACGCCCTGATTTTGTACCGCCTGCGGCAGTTTTCGCATGGCTGATTGCAGCTGGTTTTGCACCTGCTGTACGGCTTCATCGGGGTCAGACCCGGCGGTGAAACTCAAGGTAACGGTCGCCTGGCCAGTCGCGCTGCTTTGCGAAGACATATACATCAGATTATCCAGCCCGGTCATGTTCTGTTCAATCACCTGGGTAACGGTGTTTTCCAGCGTTTGGGCTGATGCCCCGGGGTAGTTCGCGGTAATACGAACGTTCGGTGGGGCCAGATCGGGATATTGCTCAACAGGAAGTGACAGAATAGCGAGAGTGCCTGTCAGACATAAAATAATTGCCAGCACCCAGGCAAAAATGGGGCGATCAATGAAGAAATTCGCCATGAAAATAAGACCTCGTTTTGCTGCGCATCATTATTGTACATTGCCCGCTTAACTCTAGCGGTAAGGCGGATGCCAAACGTGGAGAAAATAAGGAGATAGTGTAAATTATCATGCGCATTTACAGCGCGTTCCTGACGTTCCGCACTGAGAATTATTGCCCACAAGCGAAGCTGACTGGCGAGAATACTCTTTTATTTACCGTTATTTACCCTCTACGACCTCTGGTGTGCGAAAGCGAATACACACCTGCGTCCCGCCATTTTGCGGCTGCGAGAAGCCTAGCGACCCGCCAAGTCGTCCGGCGCGCTCGCGCATGATATTCAGTCCGTAGTGCCCCGGTGGCTCGCTGGCATCACCAATACCAATGCCGTTGTCACGAATATAGACCGTGTGCATGCCGTCAGGCGCGGTGACGCAACTGACGGTAATCTCGCTCGCCTGGGCATGCTTGATGGCGTTTAGCACCGCTTCGCGCACAATTTGCAGCAAATGGACCTGCTTCTGTGCATCTAAAGCCAGGGAAGAGAGTCTGCAGTCCAGATCCAGTCTGGCCGTGGTTTGGCTTTGCAGCCCCTCCAGCGCCTCTTGCAGGGCGGCAGGAAGATTCGAATGATTGAGCGTCAATCGGAAAGTGGTTAGCAGCTCGCGTAACTGTCGCCAGGCGTTGTTCAGCTCACGCGAAAAGTCGGTGATAATAGTTTGCGCAGGCACGTTATCGTCCGGTACAGCGCGTTTGAGTAGCGCCAGCTGAATACGCAAATACGAGAGCACCTGCGCCAGCGAGTCGTGCAGTTCGCGGGCAATCGTGGCGCGTTCTTCCATCAGCAGCAATTGCTGGTAGTGCTTCTGCGCCTGATTAAAATAGAGCCCGCGCCCGAGCATTGTTGCCACGCTTTTCATCAATGGCAGAGAAACGTCCATACTCTCGCTCTGCCAGCGTAGCTCGCCAAAACGCGTGTCCTGCATAATGACCGGCAGGGTAAACGTCTCCCGATCGTCTTGTTTCACCCCTTCGCACAGCTGCCAGTTATCGCTGGCCTGCAGTTCCAGAAAACTCATTCCCGTATCTTCCTGAACAATTTGCAGAATATGCCGGAAACAGTGCGCATCAATCTGGCTGGTATTCAGCGCCTGTGAGCATTTGAACAGCATTTCGAGCTGCTGGTGGGCTTCATTCAGGTGACGGGTTTTTTCTTCGACCGTTATCTCAAGCGACCGGTAGTGTTTATGCAGTTCCGAGGACATATGGTTAAAGGTGCGCGAAAGCAGTCCCAGCTCGTTTGGCAGGCTGGTGCCCTGAGCCTGAATGTCAAAATCACCTTGTTCCATCTGCAGGCTGGCAATAACCAAATGATTGAGCGGGGCAACAACCTGTCGGCGTATCCGTCGCAGGGTGACGACCACCAGCAGTAAAATTCCTACTCCCCCTGCCAGGGAAATCGCCACCACCAGCTGCATTTTGTGTTCCGCATAGTGCTGAAGCGCGAGCACGAAAGCGTCGATACGTTCCACATACTGCTGAATATGATCCTGATACCATGCTTTGTCTCCCGCTTCGAGATGGCTGTCCATCTCATGCCACGCGATCTGCAATTGCTGATAGCCGGTTTTGACTGATTCAGGCACATACCAGCGATCCAGCTCTTTCAGAACGGGGGAGTTAAGGGTGTTTTGCCAGTGAAGGCGATGATCGGAAAAACGATCGCTGTTGCGTTCCAGATCGTAGCCGAGACGGTAGCTTTGCATACGCAAAGAACCCGCAATATTAATGGCTTCGGCGTCACGCAGGCTGCTGGCGAGCGTCATTAGCGCAATGCCGCTGGTCAGAACGGAGAGCAAAATAATCGAGATGAAAGCCCGGGCCAGGCTTCCTGAAACAGGACGTTTAACGATCACAACACGGCTTCCTGAACGTTACTGAAACGCAATTTCACCTGTGCTGAAATAAATTGATCTGCCACAGGTAAGTCGTAAATAGTGCCCCTTTCTGGGCAAATGAACATTGCCTGAGACCGTCAGCCCAGTTAAATACAATATTCTTATAAAAACTAAGGGTAATGCTACCAGAACGGGTGTCTTATGAATCGATTTATTATGACCGATAACCTGCGCTGTATTGGATGTCATGCCTGCGAAGTTGCCTGCGTGATGGCTCACAATAATGAACAACATGTGCTCAGTTCGCGCCAGTTTGTTCCCCGGATCACAGTCCTGAAGCAGGGATCGCGTCGCAGTGCTGTGACGTGCCATCACTGTGAAAACGCCCCCTGTGCTCAACGCTGCCCAAATGGCGCGATCGCAAGAATCAACGACAGCGTACAGGTGAATCAACAAAAATGCATCGGCTGTAAAGCGTGCGTTGTGGCCTGTCCTTTTGGGACGATGGAAATGGTCGTGACGCCGCTGGCGGACGGTCACGTTAAAGCCTCGGCGCATAAATGCGATCTGTGCCATGACAGACCGCAAGGCCCTGCGTGCGTCGAGAATTGCCCCGCCGATGCGCTGACGTTGGTCACGGAAAAAGGGTTGAATCAACTGGCCAGGATGCGGCGTCAAAGTACCGCCAGTCAGGAAGCTCAGCCGTGGCACAGTACATCCGTGCCAACTGAGATGCGACAGAGCAAAGTCAGTCAGATGCAGGCGCTGGCGGCGCGCGGTGAGCCGGACAAACTCACGCCTGCTCAAAGAGCCGGAAACTTTGACGAGATTTATCTGCCATTTCGTCCCGAGCAGGCACATCGTGAAGCAGATCGCTGCCTGAAATGCGGTGAGCATTCCATCTGCGAGTGGACCTGTCCGCTGCACAATCATATTCCCCAGTGGATTGAGCGCGTTAAGGCCGGTGATATCGACGGCGCGGTGGAACTTTCCCATCAGACCAACTGTTTACCGGAAATCACCGGGCGCGTCTGTCCGCAGGATCGCTTATGCGAAGGTGCCTGCACGGTTCGTGACGAATCCGGTTCCGTCACGATTGGCAATATTGAGCGCTATATTTCCGATCGGGCGCTGGCAAGAGGCTGGCGTCCCGATATGAGCGGCGTGGTGTCCGTCGATAGGCACGTCGCCATTATTGGCGCAGGACCTGCGGGTTTGGCCTGTGCCGACGTGCTTATTCGTCATGGCGTTAACGTCACGGTTTATGATCGCCATCCGGAAATCGGCGGTTTGCTGACGTTTGGCATTCCGGCCTTTAAGCTCGATAAATCCCTGCTGACGCGCCGTCGCGAGATCTTTACCGCGATGGGGATCCGCTTTGAGCTGAATTGCGAGGTGGGGAAAGATATCCCGATGTCCCGGCTGCTCAGCGACTATGATGCGGTGTTCATCGGCGTCGGCACGTACCGCTCAATGAAAGCGGGCATCCCGCACGAGGATGCGCCGGGTGTGTATGACGCGTTACCGTTCCTCGTCGCGAATACGCGGCATTTGATGGGCCTCGCGCCTTCCGACATCGAACCTTACATCGATACCGCTGGGTTAAACGTGGTGGTGTTGGGCGGCGGAGATACGGCGATGGACTGCGTGCGCACCGCGTTACGCCACGGTGCTGCCAGCGTCACCTGCGCTTATCGCCGGGATGAAGCCAACATGCCAGGCTCGAAGAAAGAGGTCAAAAACGCCAAAGAAGAGGGGGCGAGTTTTGAATTTAACGTTCAGCCCGTTGAGCTGGTGCTGGATGACGCTGGCAAAGTGAACGGTGTCCGCCTGCTGCGGACTCAGCTTGGTGAGCCTGATGGGCAGGGGCGTCGTCGTCCGGTGCCGATTGAGGGCAGCGAATTTGTCATGCCCGCGGACGCGGTCATTATGGCATTTGGCTTTAACCCGCACCCCATGCCGTGGTTGCAGGCGCAAGGCGTGAACGTGGATGACTGGGGCCGTATCGTGGCAAGCGTTGAGAGCCGTTATCGTTATCAAACCAGCCACCCGAAAATTTTCGCCGGTGGCGATGCGGTACGCGGTGCGGATCTGGTTGTCACAGCGATGGCGGAAGGGCGTCATGCGGCACAGGGCATAATGGACTGGATGAAAATAACACAGCCCGAAATTCACTAAATCAGTGGGGCGACAAAGCGGGTTTCACGGCGTACTATGAATGACTCATTACGTTCTGGAGCCCGTATGAGTCTGAAAATTGAGATCATCAAAGATAAAATCCTTTCCGACAATTATTTCGTCCTGCGCAATATCACCTATGACTTAACACGTAAAAATGGCGAGGTGATCCGCCATAAACGTGAGGTTTATGACCGTGGCAATGGTGCAACCATTCTCTTATACAACCGTGAAAAGCAATCCGTGGTGTTGATTCGCCAGTTCCGTGTGGCCACTTGGGTCAATGGCAATCCCGATGGACGCCTGATCGAGACCTGTGCCGGGCTACTGGATAACGACGCGCCAGAAGTGTGTATTCGCAAAGAAGCCATCGAAGAAACTGGTTTTGCCGTGGGTGAAGTCAAAAAACTCTTCGAACTGTATATGTCCCCTGGCGGCGTGACGGAGTTAGTTTACTTCTTTATCGCGGAATATACCGACGCACAGCGCGCTAATGCGGGCGGTGGCGTAGAGGATGAAGACATTGATGTGCTGGAAATTCCGTTTGAACAGGCGCTGGAGATGATCAAAACCGGCGAAATCCAGGATGGTAAAGCGTTGATCCTGTTGCAGTATTTGCAGATTTCCGGGCTAATGGCTTGATCTTTATACCGTTAATAAATTGCATTTTAAATAAATCTATCCGATAAATCCGATTGAGCAACCCCGGTCATGACACGAAGATACTGCCAGTTTTCGAGTCTATGTATCCGGGATTGTGCTTTTCATGCGCCACAGCATTTTACTTATTTTATTTCTCAGCGTGCTGCCTGTGCCATTGGTATGGGCAGCACCTGCACAGCAGTCTTTCACCGACTGGCAAGTCACCTGCAACAATCAGAACTTTTGCGTCGCGCGTAATACGGGTGAACACGGCGGTCTGGTGATGACGTTGAGCCGCAGCGCCGGTGCCAAAACCGATGCGTCACTGCGTCTCGAATTAGGCGGATTGTCGAAGGCTTCAGCGAAGGAAGCGCCAATTGCGCAAAGACTCTTGCTGGACAACGCTCCCTTAACGCTGAATGCGCAGCGCTGGCAGATTTCGCCCACGCGACTGATCACCGACGACGCCACGACGGTCATTCAGTTTCTGAAAACGATTCAGGAAGGGGAAGCGCTGACGCTGCGCAGCGGTAAGCAGACGATTTCGCTGTCAGGTCTGAAAGCCGCACTGCTGTTTATCGATGCGCAGCAAAAACGCGTGGGCAGTGAAACCGCCTGGATTCAGAAAGGTGACGATCCCCCGCTGAGCGTCCCGCCCGCTCCGGCTCTCAAAGAAGTTGCCACCGTAAACCCCACCCCTACGCCGCTCACGCATGAAGAACTCAACGATCTGCTGGATTACGGCTCATGGCGTATGAATAACAGCCAGTGCTCGCTCGATCCTAATCGCCGCGAAGTGCGCGTTACTGCGCTCACCGATGACAAAGCCCTGCTGATCATCAGCTGCGAAGCGGGTGCGTACAATACGGTTGATTTGGCGTGGCAAGTGTCGCGCAAAAAGCCGTTTTCCGCTCAAGCGGTGCGATTGCGTCTGCCGTTTGTCTCATCGAGTGAGAGCAGTGAAATGGAGCTGATGAACGCGCGATTTGATGAGAAAACGCGTGAGTTGACGACGCTGGCGTTAGGACGCGGCATGGCGGACTGTGGTATCCAGACACGCTGGCGTTTTGACGGCCAGCGTTTTCGTCTGGTGCGTTATGCAGAAGAACCGAGCTGTGATAACTGGCATGGGCCAGACTCCTGGCCCACGCTGTGGATCACACGTTAAATCACGCTTAGCGCTTTCTCGACCACGTTTTCCACGGTAAAGCCAAAGTACGGGAATAGCTTATCCGCCGGTGCGGATTCACCGTAGCCGGTCATCCCGACGATGGCGCCTTTCAGGCCGACATATTTGTACCAGTAGTCGGCGATCCCCGCTTCAACCGCCACGCGCGCCGCGACGTTGGATGGCAGTACCGATTCGCGATATTCCTCATCCTGCGCATCAAAAATATCTGTGGAAGGCAGCGAAACGACGCGTACCGCGTGGCCTTCAGCGGTCAGTTTCTCTGCGGCTAGCACGGTAATTTCGATTTCAGAACCGGTCGCAATCAGGATCACGTCGGGCTTGCCGCCGCTGTCTTTGAGTACGTAACCCCCGCGCGAGATGTTTTTCACCTGCTCCGGCGTGCGCTCAATTTGCAGCAGATTCTGGCGCGACAGGATCAACGCGGTTGGGCCGGTGTGGCGTTCAACCGCCAGTTTCCAGCCGACCGCCGCTTCCACCTGATCGCACGGACGCCAGGTGCTGAAGTTTGGCGTCAGACGCAGGCTGGCGAGTTGTTCGACGGCCTGGTGCGTGGGCCCATCTTCGCCAAGACCGATTGAATCATGGGTATACACCATAATTTGCCGCGCTTTCATCAGCGCTGCCATACGTGCCGCGTTACGCGCATATTCGACAAACATCAGGAACGTAGCGGTGTATGGCACGAATCCGCCGTGATGGGCGATACCGTTGGCGATGGCGGTCATGCCGAATTCACGCACGCCGTAGTGGATGTAATTCCCGGCGATATCTTCTTTCAGCGATTTTGAACCGGACCAGAGGGTGAGGTTACTTGGCGCTAAATCCGCCGAGCCGCCCAGCAGTTCCGGCAGAATCGGGCCAATCACATTAAGCGTATTTTGCGAGGCTTTACGGGTGGCGATTTTTGCCGGATTCGCCTGTAAATTCTCGATCAACGCCTGGGTTTTCTCTTCCCAGTCTTCCGGCAGGCCGCCGCTCATCCGGCGAGAGAATTCGGCTGCCAGCTCAGGATGTGCTTTTTTGTAGGCGGAGAATTTTTCGTTCCAGCTTTGTTGAGCTTTTTCGCCATCTTCACGCGCGTCCCAGGCTTTGTAGATCTCTTTCGGGATCTCAAACGCCGGGTATTTCCAGCCCAGTTTCTGACGCGTCAGCGCTACTTCCTCTTCGCCCAGCGCCGCGCCGTGCGCCTCTTCTTTGCCTGCTTTATTTGGCGAGCCAAACCCGATGGTGGTGCGGCAGATAATCAGCGACGGTTTATCGGTGACGCGTTGCGCTTCTTCAATTGCCTGCTTAATTGCCTGCGGATCGTGGCCGTCAATTTCATGCACGACGTGCCAGTGATAGGCCTCGAAGCGTTTCGCCGTGTCGTCGGTAAACCAGCCATCGGTTTCACCGTCGATGGAAATGCCGTTGTGATCGTAGAACCCGATCAGCTTGCCGAGCCCCAGCGTACCGGCCAGCGAGCAGACTTCGTGCGAAATCCCCTCCATCAAACAGCCATCGCCCATGAAAACGTAGGTGAAGTGATCGACGATGTCATGGCCAGGCTGGTTGAACTGTGCGGCAAGGGTGCGCTCGGCGACCGCCAACCCGACGGCGTTTGCCAGCCCCTGACCGAGTGGTCCGGTCGTGGTTTCGACGCCCGGCGTATAGCCAAGCTCAGGGTGTCCAGGGGTTTTGGAATGCAGCTGGCGGAAATTTTTGATCTCGGACAGCGGCAGATCGTAGCCGGATAAATGCAGTAGGCTGTACAGGAGCATGGAGGCGTGACCGTTTGAGAGAATAAAGCGGTCGCGGTCGTACCACGTCGGATCGGTCGGATTGTGTTTCAGGAAATCATTCCACAGCACTTCGGCAATATCAGCCATACCCATCGGTGCGCCAGGATGGCCGGAATTGGCTTTTTGCACGGCATCCATGCTGAGGGCGCGGATGGCATTAGCGAGCTCTTTACGGGACATATTTCACTCCATGGCGAGATTAAAGTTTGGCGGCAAGAAGATCTTCCAGTTTGCGCTGGTCAACGGCGAAGAGGCGAATGCCATCTGCCAGTTTATCCACGGCCATTGGGTCCTGATTGTGTTCCCAGCGGAACTCGGCTTCCGTTAACGGTTTCGGTTTTGGCAGCACGGTAGAGGTCGGCACCAGCTTGCGCATCACCGGCTCATCGTGGTCCTGAAGCTCTTGTAACAGGTTAGGGGAGAGGGTGAGGCGGTCGCAGCCCGCCAGCGCCAGAATCTGCTCGATACGACGGAAGCTTGCCCCCATCACAATGGTTTCGTAGCGGTGCTGCTTGTAGTAATCGTAGATATTGCGCACCGATTTCACGCCGGGATCTTCATCCACCACGTACGGTTCCATCGGTTGTTTGGCCTGATACCAGTCATAAATACGACCGACAAACGGCGAGACCAGATACACGCCCGCTTCAGCACAAGCGCGTGCCTGTGCAAACGAGAACAGCAGCGTCAGGTTGCAGTTGATCCCTTCTTTTTCCAGCACTTCGGCGGCGCGGATACCCTCCCAGGTGGAGGCCAGTTTGATCAAAATGCGCGATTTATCGATGCCTTGCTCCTGATACAGCTCGACCAGTCGGTGCGCTTTGGCGATGCTTTTTTCCTGGTCGAATGACAGGCGCGCGTCCACTTCCGTCGAGACGCGTCCGGGTATGCTTTTCAGAATTTCCGCACCGATATTCACCGCCAGTTTGTCGCTGGCCTCGGCCACTTGCTGTTCCTGAGTCTTGCCGCGTTGCTTACCGTAGGCGATAGCGTCGTCAATCAGATGGCTGAAATGCTCAAGGCTCGCGGCTTTCAGCAGCAGCGAGGGATTGGTAGTCGCATCTTGTGGCTGGTAGTGACGAATCGACTCGATATCGCCGCTATCCGCGACCACTGTCGTGAATTGTTTGATGCCGTCTAGTTGGTTCATAAAGAAATACTCCTTCGAAAACAAAGCCTCAGGCGAGTGCGTTGGTTCACACTTCTGCGAAATACATGACGTACTTAACAAAAAAGCATAGCAGACGGGGGAGGCCTTGCTTTTGGGAGGGGTAACAGGATTGTTATAAATTGATAACAAATTTTGCTCCGGGATGGTGAGAGTTTGGCAGCCTTCAAAGTTTGCAGGGCTGTCAGGGGCGATACTATGCGCCACTCCAGGGTGAGCATCAGGAACGTGAGCACGCCACCCTTTTTGATCGATACCTGAAAGGAACAACAAGATGGATGATCAGTTAAAACAGAGCGCCCTCGATTTTCATCAATTCCCCGTACCGGGCAAAATCCAGGTTTCACCGACTAAGCCACTCGCCACTCAGCGCGATCTGGCGCTGGCTTATTCGCCGGGCGTGGCAGCGCCTTGCCTAGAGATTCAAAAAGACCCACTCGCCGCGTTCAAATACACCGCACGTGGCAATCTGGTTGCCGTCATTTCTAACGGTACGGCGGTGCTTGGGCTGGGCAATATCGGTGCACTGGCCGGAAAACCGGTGATGGAAGGCAAGGGCGTACTGTTCAAAAAATTCGCCGGGATCGATGTGTTTGATATCGAAGTGGATGAACTCGATCCGGATAAATTTATCAACGTGGTCGCCGCGCTGGAACCGACGTTCGGTGGGATTAACCTCGAAGACATCAAAGCGCCGGAATGTTTTTACATTGAGCAGAAACTGCGTGAACGTATGAACATTCCTGTGTTCCATGACGATCAGCACGGCACAGCGATCATCAGCACAGCCGCCATTCTGAATGGTCTGCGCGTGGTCGAGAAAACGCTCTCTGATGTTCGCATGGTGGTGTCCGGAGCAGGTGCGGCAGCGATTGCCTGTATGAACCTGCTGGTGGCGCTGGGCATGCAGAAGCACAACATCGTGGTGTGCGATTCGAAAGGGGTTATTTACAAAGGCCGCGAGCCAAACATGGCCGAAACCAAAGCCGCGTACGCGGTGGAGGATGACGGCAAACGCACTCTGGATGATGTGATTGACGGTGCGGATATTTTCCTCGGGTGCTCTGGCCCTGGCGTATTGACGCCAGAAATGGTCAAGAAAATGGCGCGCGCACCGCTGATTCTGGCGCTGGCGAACCCGGAACCGGAAATCCTGCCGCCGCTGGCAAAAGCGGTGCGTGAAGACGCGATTATTTGCACCGGGCGTTCTGATTATCCGAACCAGGTGAACAACGTCCTGTGCTTCCCGTTCATCTTCCGCGGTGCGCTGGATGTGGGTGCAACGGCGATTAACGAAGAGATGAAGCTGGCGGCGGTACACGCCATTGCTGAACTGGCGCACGCCGAGCAAAGCGACGTCGTGGCATCCGCGTACGGCGATCAGGATCTGAGCTTTGGTCCGGATTACATTATTCCTAAACCGTTCGACCCGCGCCTGATCGTCAAGATCGCCCCAGCCGTTGCCAAAGCGGCAATGGATTCCGGTGTGGCGACGCGTCCGATTGAGGATTTTGACGCTTACGTCGATAAGCTCACTGAATTCGTCTATAAAACAAACCTGTTCATGAAACCGATTTTCTCGCAGGCGCGTACTGACGCAAAACGCGTGGTGCTAGCCGAGGGGGAAGAGGCGCGCGTGCTGCATGCCACGCAGGAACTGGTGTCGCTGGGGCTGGCGAAACCGATTCTGATTGGTCGTCCGAGCGTTATCGAAATGCGTATCCAGAAACTTGGCTTGCAGATTAAGGCGGGCGTGGATTTTGAGATCGTCAACAACGAATCCGATCCGCGCTTTAAAGAGTACTGGAGCGAGTACTACAGCATCATGAAGCGCCGCGGAATCACGCAGGAACAGGCGCAGCGCGCAGTGATTGCTAACACAACGGTGATCGGCGCGATCATGGTTCATCGTGGCGAAGCGGATGCGCTGATCTGCGGTACGATTGGCGATTATCACGAACATTTCAGCGTGGTGCAGGAGATTTTCGGCTATCGCGAAGGCGTCCACACCGCTGGTGCGATGAACGCGCTGTTGCTGCCTAGCGGCAACACCTTTATCGCGGATACCTACGTCAATGACGATCCTACGCCGGAGCAGCTGGCAGAAATCACCGTGATGGCGGCTGAAACCGTGCGTCGTTTTGGTATCGAACCAAAAGTGGCGCTGCTGTCGCATTCGAACTTTGGCTCATCCAAATCTGCGGCGGCATGCAAAATGCGCGAGACGCTGGAACTGGTGCGCAAACGTGCGCCGGAGCTGATGATTGACGGTGAGATGCACGGCGATGCCGCGCTGGTCGAAAGCATTCGTAACGAACGTATGCCGGACAGCCCGCTGAAAGGCTCGGCGAACGTGCTGATTATGCCGAATGTCGAAGCGGCGCGTATCAGCTATAACCTGCTGCGCGTGTCGAGTTCTGAAGGGGTGACGGTCGGACCGGTGCTGATGGGCGTGTCGAAACCGGTGCATGTGTTAACGCCGATTGCTTCTGTGCGTCGCATTGTGAACATGGTGGCGCTGGCGGTGGTTGAAGCGCAGACACAGCCGCTGTAACTGTTTTCCCCTCTCCCTTGTGGGGAGAGGGAAAGCGTTTTTAAATCCAGTCCCGCACTTTTATAAACTCAGCAAGGGCAGCCTCAGGGCTGCCTTCTTTTGGTTCAAAACTGTATTCCCAGCGCACCAGCGGCGGCATCGACATCAGAATCGACTCCGTGCGCCCCCCGGTTTGCAGGCCAAACAGCGTGCCGCGATCCCACACCAGATTAAATTCCACGTAACGCCCACGGCGATACAGCTGGAACTCGCGCTCGCGTACGCCGTAATCGGTGTTTCTGCGACGTTCCACTATCGGCAGGTAGGCGTCGGTATATCCCTGGCCGACGGCCTGCATAAAGTTAAACGCGGTGTCAAAATCTGGCGCATTAAGATCGTCAAAGAACAGGCCGCCGATGCCGCGCTGTTCATCGCGATGCTTAAGATAGAAATAGTCATCGCACCATTTTTTATACTTCGGATAAACCTCTTCGCCAAACGGCTGGCAAATATCCCGCGCGGTGCGGTGCCAGTGCACGGCGTCTTCTTCAAAGCCGTAATAAGGCGTTAAGTCGAAACCACCGCCAAACCACCAGACCGGATCGGCACCGGGCTTTTCAGCAATAAAAAAGCGCACGTTGGCGTGGCTGGTCGGGACAAAAGGGCTTTGCGGATGGACCACCAGCGAAACGCCCATCGCTTCAAAACTGCGCCCTGCAAGCTCTGGACGATGCGCCGTCGCGGAGGCTGGCATCGCATCGCCATGAACGTGAGAAAAGTTGACGCCTGCCTGTTCGAACACGCCGCCGTTACGCAACACCCGGCTGCGTCCGCCGCCGCCGGCTTCACGCTGCCAGCTGTCTTCGTGGAATTCGCCGCCGTCAACGGCGCTGAGTTTCTGGCAAATGTCATCCTGAAGCTGCATCAGAAACGTTTTGACCTGCTGTACATTCGGTTTCATCGGCGTCTCGACGAGTGGGCTTTTTGGTTATCAAACCAGTTGAAATAACTGATCACCCCGGAGGCAATCGCATTGGCGATTTTCTGGCGAAACGCCGTTGTTCCGAGCAGACGCTCTTCTTCCGGATTGGTGATAAATGAAGTTTCGACCAGCACAGACGGAATCGACGGCGATTTCAGCACCACAAACGCCGCTTGCTCGGTCCCTTTGCTGTGCAGGCGATGCACGGGCTTAATACGCTTTAAAATGTGCGAGCCGAGCGTCAGGCTGTTTTTGATGGTGTCCGTCTGGACCAGATCAAACAGCACCTGTTGCAGGAGATGATCTTTATCCGTGGTTTTTTTACCGGCCACTTCATCTGCGCGGTTTTCGCGATCGGAAAGGTATTTCGCCATGGCGCTACTCGCGCCGCGATTCGACAAAGCAAACACGGAAGCACCCGCCGCGCTGGGGTTGGTAAAACCGTCAGCGTGGATCGACATAAACAAATCCGCGCCGTGCTGGTGGGCGATTTCCACGCGATCGTACAGCGGAATAAAGGTGTCGCCGCTGCGGGTTAAACGCGCGTCAATACCGTTGCTCCGCAGGATTGAGCGGACATTTTTCGCAATCGCCAACACAACGTGTTTTTCTTTAGAACCGTTGCGCCCGATAGCCCCGGTATCGATGCCGCCGTGACCGGGATCTAGCATCACGACCCGCTTTGCTCCTGCCTTTTTAACCTTCGGTTTACTGTGACCGTTAGCCGTTTTCAGCGTGCTGTCATCTTTTGCTTGCGCTTGCGCAATGCCGGTTAACGTTAAGGCCGCCAGCCCCGCTTTGAGAACCTGACGACGCGATGTGAGTGTTTTTAATGGTTTGAATGTGCTCATGCGGCCTGGATTGTAAAAAATTGGAGTCCTGGTGTTATATCGTATCGCGTTTTCCGTTACGACAGTCCATGGTGAGAATTGTTTTACTTTTCATTTCAATACGTGACAGAGTGACATTATGCCAAAAATTCACGCCTTTTTCGCCGGTTATTGGCTAAAGGCGGCGTTCGCGTCATAATCACTGTTTTTGAACCCAAAAAGGCGGTTAATACCATGGAGATACGCGTTTTTCGCCAGGAAGATTTCGAAGAGGTGATTACCCTTTGGGAACGCTGCGATCTGTTGCGTCCGTGGAACGATCCGGAAATGGATATCGAGCGAAAGGTTAATCATGACGTCAGTCTGTTCCTGGTGGCCGAAGTCAACGGTGAAGTGGTGGGCACGGTGATGGGCGGTTACGACGGGCATCGCGGCTCGGCCTATTACCTGGGTGTGCACCCGGAATACCGCGCTCGCGGCATTGCCAATGCGTTGCTTAATCGCCTGGAAAAGAAGTTGATCGCGCGTGGCTGCCCGAAGATTCAAATCATGGTGCGCGAAGATAACGATGTGGTGCTGGGGATGTATGAACGCCTCGGCTATGAACATGCCGATGTGTTGAATCTGGGTAAGCGCCTGATCGAAGATGAAGAGTACTGAATTCCATCCCGGCGATTATGACGTGCACGGGCGCGTCAGACTGCCATTTTTATTCTGGTGCGTGTTGTTGCTCCAGGCCCGAACCTGGGTGTTGTTCGTGGTGGCAGGGGCGTCGCGCGATCAGGGAAATACGCTGCTGAATTTGTTCTATCCCGATCATGATAATTTCTGGCTCGGATTATTGCCCGGCGTGCCTGCGGTAATGGCTTTTTTGCTAAGCGGACGGCGACAGCATTTCCCGCGCGTGTGGAATAGCCTGCGATGGCTGTTAGTTCTGGCGCAGGTCGTGTTACTTGTCTGGCAACCGCTGCTCTGGTTTTACGGTGAGCCGCTGAGCGGTATCGGGATTACGCTGGTGGTTGTCGACATCGTGGCGCTGATTTGGCTTTTGACCAATCCCCGCCTGCGCGCCAGTTTTGCCCTCGTAAAAGATTAAACGGCACTTTTTACCGATGCTGCACTCCAACAAGCGTTGAATTAACACGAAAGGACGTTTCAATGAAATCGCTGCGTTTAGTTTTATGTGCTCTGCCGCTGATGTTAACGGGGTGTTCGACACTCTCGTCGATCTCCTCGATTAACTGGTCGGCAGCGTATCCGTGGAACTGGTTTGGTTCATCCACCGAAGTGACCGACCAAGGCGTGGGCAATATTACCGCCGCAACGGCGCTGGATCAGGACGCCATCGAATCCGCATTAGGCAGCGGTTACCGCCTGCGCAGCGGGATGAAAACGGAAAATGGCAATATCGTCCGCTACTTTGAAGCGCTGAAAGACGACAAGCTGGCGATGGTGATTAACGGCGATAAAGGCACGGTAAATCGCATCGACGTAATGGACAGCGAGATTGAAACCGACACCGGCGTGAAGGTGGGGACGCCGTTCAGCGAGCTTTATCAGAAAGCATTCGGCAACTGCACCAGCGCCGTTGCTGAAGAGAAAGTCGCCGTGGAATGTAAAGCCGATGGCCGCCAGCATATTAGCTATCTCTTCACCGGCGAATGGAGTGGCCCGGAAGGCTTAATGCCGTCTGACGATACGCTCAAAAACTGGAAAATCAGCAAGATTATCTGGAAGCAGTAATTTGCGCCTGGACAAGCCGCCTCGCTGAAATCCAGGTATAATAGCCGCCATCAATGCCACGACTTCGTGGCATCTTTTTTTCAGGAGGAGCGATGTCTCAGGTTCAGAGTGGCATTTTGCCAGAACATTGCCGCGCGGCGATTTGGATTGAAGCCAATGTCAAAGGGGATATGGATGCCCTGCGTGCGGCCAGTAAAATTTTTATCGATAAACTGGACACCTTCCAGGCCAAATTCCCGGACGCGCATCTCGGTGCCGTCGTGGCTTTTGGCAATAACGTCTGGCGTCAGCTGAGCGGTGGCGAAGGGGCAGAAGAGCTAAAAGACTTTATCCCTTACGGTAAAGGTTTGGCTCCCGCGACTCAATACGACGTGCTGATCCATATCCTTTCTCTGCGTCACGATGTGAACTTCTCGGTGGCGCAGGCTGCGGTGGAAGCCTTTGGTGACAGCGTTGAAGTGCAGGATGAGGTTCACGGCTTCCGCTGGGTGGAAGATCGCGATTTGAGCGGCTTTGTTGATGGCACGGAAAACCCGGCGGGTGAAGAGACGCGTCGCGACGTGGCGGTCATCAAAGATGGCGTGGACGCAGGTGGCAGCTACGTGTTCGTGCAGCGTTGGGAGCACAATCTCAAGCAGCTTAACCGCATGAGCGTGCACGACCAGGAAATGATGATTGGTCGCACGAAAGACGCCAACGAAGAGATCGACGGCGACGACCGTCCGGTGACCTCTCACCTGACCCGCGTTGACCTGAAAGAAGACGGCAAAGGCCTGAAAATTGTCCGCCAGAGCCTGCCTTACGGCATGGCAAGCGGCACGCACGGTCTGTATTTTTGCGCCTACTGTGCACGCCTGTATAACATTGAGCAGCAGCTGCTGAGCATGTTTGGTGACACCGACGGCAAGCGCGACGCCATGCTGCGCTTCACTAAACCCGTGACCGGCGGCTATTACTTTGCGCCGTCCGTTGAGCGTTTGCTTGCGCTGTAAGTGAGTCCTCACCTTGACCCTCTCCTTTAGGGAGAGGGGAATTACCCCCCCCTTATTCCCTTTTCTGCTTCCAAATCACCAAACGGTATATAAAACCGTTACTCCTTTAGTACCCGTTATAAATATGATGAACATAAGATAGTCATCACACTTATAAGGGCGAGCAATGGTCATTACCGTACTGAAAAAAAGCACTTTGGCCATGGCGGGCTTATTGCTGATGGGGCAGGCGCAGGCCACTGAGTTGCTCAATAGCTCCTATGATGTCTCGCGCGAGCTTTTTGCGGCCCTGAACCCACCGTTTGAACAGCAGTGGGCGAAAGAGAATAACGGCGACAAGCTGACCATCAAACAATCTCACGCCGGTTCTTCAAAACAGGCGCTGGCGATTTTGCAGGGTCTGAAAGCCGATGTGGTGACGTACAACCAGATTACCGACGTGCAGATCCTACATGACAAAGGTAACCTGATCCCAGCGAACTGGCAGAGCCGTTTGCCGAATAACAGCTCGCCGTTCTACTCCACCATGGGCTTCCTGGTGCGTAAGGGTAACCCGAAAAATATTCATAGCTGGAATGATCTGGTGCGTCCTGATGTGAAGCTGATTTTCCCGAATCCAAAAACGTCCGGTAACGCGCGCTATACCTATCTGGCAGCATGGGGTGCAGCGGACAAAGCGGACGGTGGTGACAAAGCCAAAACCGAACAGTTTATGACGCAGTTCCTGAAAAACGTCGAAGTGTTTGATACCGGTGGTCGCGGGGCGACAACCACATTCGCAGAGCGCGGTCTGGGCGATGTGCTGATCAGTTTCGAATCGGAAGTGAACAACATCCGCAAACAGTATGAAGCGCAGGGTTTCGAGGTGGTGATTCCTGAGACCAATATTCTGGCGGAGTTCCCGGTTGCCTGGGTTGATAAAAATGTCAAAGCCAACGGGACCGAAAAGGCTGCGAAGGATTACCTGAATTTCCTTTACAGCCCGCAGGCGCAAACCATCATCACCGATTACTACTATCGCGTGAACAATCCGGACGTGATGAACAAACTGAAAGATAAATTCCCGCAGACAGAGCTGTTCCGCGTGGAAGACAAGTTTGGCTCGTGGCCGGAAGTGATGAAAACGCATTTTGTCACCGGCGGTGAGTTAGACAAACTGCTGGCGGCGGGGCGTAAGTAATGTTTGCTGTTTCTTCCAGACGCGTGCTGCCGGGCTTTACTCTAAGTCTCGGGACCAGCCTGCTGTTCGTTTGCCTGATTTTGCTGTTGCCGTTAAGCGCGCTGGTGATGCAGCTCGCGCAGATGAGCTGGGCGCAATACTGGGAAGTGATTACCAACCCGCAGGTCGTGGCGGCGTATAAAGTGACGCTGCTGTCGGCGTTTGTGGCTTCCATTTTCAACGGCGTGTTTGGCCTGCTGATGGCGTGGATTTTAACCCGCTACCGCTTTCCGGGCCGCGTGCTGCTGGATGCGTTGATGGATCTGCCGTTCGCGCTGCCCACCGCCGTTGCGGGTTTAACGCTGGCGTCGCTGTTCTCCGTCAATGGTTTTTACGGCGAGTGGCTGGCGAAATTTGATATCAAAGTGACCTACACCTGGCTCGGTATTGCGGTGGCGATGGCCTTCACCAGCATTCCGTTTGTGGTGCGTACCGTGCAGCCCGTACTCGAAGAGTTAGGCCCCGAGTACGAAGAGGCGGCAGAAACGCTCGGTGCCACGCGTATTCAGAGCTTTTGCAAAGTGGTGTTGCCTGAGCTGTCTCCGGCGCTGCTGGCTGGTGTTGCGCTCTCTTTTACCCGCAGCCTGGGCGAGTTCGGCGCGGTGATTTTCATCGCGGGTAATATCGCGTGGAAAACCGAAGTTACCTCGCTGATGATTTTTGTGCGCTTGCAGGAGTTTGACTATCCGGCCGCGAGCGCGATTGCCTCGGTGATTTTGGCTGCCTCCCTGATGCTGCTGTTCTCGATTAACACTCTGCAAAGTCGCTTTGGTCGACGCGTGGTAGGTCATTAATGGCGGAAGTGACTCAATTGAAGCGCTATGACGCGCCCCGATTTAACTGGGGAAAATGGTTTCTGATTGTCACCGGCATGCTGGTGTCAGCGTTTATTCTCGTCGTGCCGATGGTGTATATCTTCGTGCAGGCGTTCAGCAAAGGGATTATGCCCGCGCTGCAAAACCTGGCCGACCCGGACATGCTGCATGCCATCTGGCTGACGGTGATGATTGCGCTGATTACCGTGCCAGTGAATCTGGTGTTCGGGGTTTTGCTGGCGTGGCTGGTGACGCGATTTAACTTTCCTGGCCGCCAGCTGCTGCTGACGCTGCTGGATATTCCGTTTGCGGTATCGCCAGTGGTTGCCGGTCTGGTGTATCTGCTTTTCTACGGCTCTAACGGCCCGCTGGGTGGCTGGCTCGATGAGCACAACCTGCAAATCATGTTTGCGTGGCCGGGCATGGTGCTGGTGACCATTTTTGTGACCTGTCCGTTTGTGGTGCGTGAGCTGGTTCCGGTGATGTTAAGCCAGGGCAGCCACGAAGACGAAGCCGCGATTTTGCTCGGCGCATCCGGCTGGCAAATGTTCCGCCGTGTAACGCTACCGAATATTCGCTGGGCGTTGCTGTATGGCGTGGTGCTGAC
Organism: Enterobacter sp. 638; assembly: GCF_000016325.1. Taxonomy (NCBI): domain Bacteria; kingdom Pseudomonadati; phylum Pseudomonadota; class Gammaproteobacteria; order Enterobacterales; family Enterobacteriaceae; genus Enterobacter; species Enterobacter sp. 638. The sequence goes on along the minus strand of NC_009436.1, from coordinate 3,201,165 downwards.
CAACGCGCGTGCAATTGGTGAGTTTGGCGCAGTCTCGGTTGTATCCGGCTCGATTCGCGGCGAAACCCTGTCGCTGCCGTTACAAATAGAACTGCTGGAGCAGGACTACAATACCGTCGGCTCCTTTACCGCCGCAGCGCTGTTGACGCTGATGGCAATTTTGACTCTGTTTTTGAAGAGTGTGGTGCAGTGGCGTTTAGAGAATCAGGAAAAACGCCTGCAGCAGGAGGGAAATCATGAGCATTGAGATTGCCAATATTAAGAAGTCTTTTGGTCGCACCCAGGTGCTGAACGATATCTCACTGGATATCCCTTCCGGACAAATGGTGGCGCTGCTGGGACCGTCTGGCTCCGGTAAAACCACGCTGCTGCGTATTATCGCCGGTCTTGAACATCAGAGCAGCGGACATATTCGCTTCCACGGAACCGACGTGAGCCGCTTGCACGCCCGCGACCGTAAAGTCGGTTTTGTGTTCCAGCACTACGCGCTGTTCCGCCATATGACGGTGTTTGACAATATTGCGTTTGGCCTGAGCGTGCTGCCGCGTCGTGAGCGCCCGAACGCGGCGGCCATTAAAGCGAAAGTGACCAAACTGCTGGAGATGGTGCAGCTGGCACATCTGGCCGATCGGTTCCCGGCGCAGCTTTCCGGTGGACAGAAACAGCGTGTGGCCCTGGCGCGCGCGCTGGCGGTTGAGCCGCAAATCCTGCTGCTTGATGAACCCTTTGGCGCGCTGGATGCACAGGTGCGTAAAGAGTTGCGTCGCTGGCTGCGACAGCTGCACGAAGAGCTGAAATTTACCAGCGTGTTCGTGACGCACGATCAGGAAGAGGCGATGGAAGTTGCGGATCGCGTGGTCGTGATGAGTCAGGGAAATATTGAGCAGGTTGATGAACCAGAACAGCTGTGGCGCGAACCGGCAACCCGTTTTGTGCTGGAGTTTATGGGCGAAGTGAACCGCATGCAGGGCACGATCCGTGGCGGACAATTCCATGTTGGTGCGCATCGCTGGCCGCTGGGGTATACGCCTTCTCATCAGGGACCAGTCGATCTGTTCCTGCGTCCTTGGGAAATAGACGTGAGCCGCCGAACCAGCCTTGATTCACCGCTTCCGGTGCAGGTTCTGGAAGCTAGCCCTAAAGGGCACTACACCCATCTGGTGGTACAGCCGCTAGGTTGGTATACCGAACCATTGACCGTGGTGATGCGTGATGAGGAGCCGCCTTACCGCGGTGAGCGGCTGTTTGTCGGCTTGCAGAATGCGCGTATTTATCACGGTAACGAGCGAATCGAAGCGCGTGAGGACCTTGCTCTGGCCGAGTCAGCCTGATAGGTTAATCAGTATGTTTATCGCCCGGTGGCGTTGCGCTCCCGGGCTTTTTTTTGAGCAAAAACCGTGAACACATTAGAGCAAACCATCGGCAATACCCCTCTGGTCAAACTGCAGCGCATGGGGCCAACCAACGGCAGTGAAGTCTGGGTCAAACTTGAAGGTAATAATCCGGCGGGTTCCGTCAAAGATCGCGCGGCGCTGTCGATGATTGTCGAGGCTGAAAAGCGCGGCGAAATACATCCCGGTGATGTGCTGATCGAAGCGACCAGCGGAAACACGGGTATTGCGCTGGCGATGATTGCCGCACTGAAAGGCTATCATATGAAGCTGCTGATGCCGGACAACATGAGCCAGGAGCGTCGCGCTGCGATGCGTGCCTATGGCGCAGAGCTGATTCTCGTGACGAAAGAGCTGGGCATGGAAGGGGCCCGCGATTTGGCCCTCGAGATGGCACAGCGCGGTGAGGGTAAATTGCTGGATCAGTTCAACAATCCTGATAACCCTTATGCCCATTACACCACGACGGGGCCGGAAATCTGGCAGCAGACAGAAGGGCGAATCACGCATTTTGTCTCGAGTATGGGAACGACGGGGACGATCACGGGCGTTTCTCGTTTTCTGCGTGAACAGGACACGGCAGTGACGATTGTTGGCCTGCAACCGGAAGAGGGCAGCAGTATTCCTGGGATCCGCCGCTGGCCTGCCGAGTATATGCCGGGCATTTTTAATGCATCATTGGTGGATGTGGTACTGGATATTCATCAGCGCGAGGCGGAAAATACGATGCGTGAACTGGCGGTACGCGAAGGTATTTTCTGCGGCGTCAGTTCGGGGGGCGCGGTAGCAGGAGCATTGCGGGTTGCCCAGCAGAATCCGGGCGCGCGAGTGGTGGCGATTATTTGCGACCGCGGCGATCGTTATCTTTCTACCGGCGTTTTTGGTGAAGAGAGTTATTCGCAGGGGGCGGGGATTTAAGCGTCATGGAGATGATTTTATTTCGGGATAAAACCCGCGCGCAGCAGACCGATATTGTGGCTGTGCAGTCGCAGGTGGTTTACGGCAGTGTGGGCAACAGTATCGCTGTGCCCAACATCAGACTGCATCAGCTCACCGTGACGGCCGTTCCAACGGTGCTGTTCAGCAATACTCCGCATTACGACACGTTTTACGGTGGTGTGATTCCGGACGACTGGTTTAGCGGTTATCTGAAGGCACTGGAAGAGCGCGACGTGTTACGTGAGCTGAAAGCCGTGACGACCGGTTATATGGGCAGCGCCAGTCAGATTAAAATCCTGGCGCAGTGGCTTAAAACCGTGAAGCTTCAGCATCCTGACTTGCTGGTTTTGGTCGATCCGGTGATGGGGGATATCGACAGCGGTATGTACGTTAATCCTGAAATTCCCAAGGCCTATTGCGAGCACTTGCTACCGCTGGCGCAGGGAATTACCCCTAACGTCTTTGAGCTTGAAGTGCTGAGCGGTCAGTCGTGCCGCACCCCTGAAAGCGCCGTTTCAGCGGCAAAAGCGTTGTTGTCAGAGACACTCAAATGGGTGGCGATCACCAGCGCGCCGGTGGCCGCTGATCCCGAAAATATTCATGTGGTGTTGGTGACAAAAGAGGATGTTGTGGTGACTCACCATCCGCGTGTCGCGACCGATTTGAAAGGAACGGGCGATCTGTTCTGTTCAGAGTTGGTGAGCGGCATTGTGCAGGGGAGTGATGTTGCAGAGGCGATACGTCGTGCAGGCGATCGGGTGACTGAAGTGATGAGGTATACCCAGCAAAAAGGTTTCGACGAGCTAATACTCCCGGTATAAAAAACGCTCACGACAAAAACAAAAATGGCGCCCTAAGGCGCCATTTCTCTGTGCGACAAGAATTACTTCTTGATGCGGATCACTGGGGTTTCGCCCACGGTCACGCTGCCAGACAGTTTGATCAGTTCTTTGATTTCGTCCATGTTGGAGATAACAACCGGAGTCAGGGTTGACTTGGCTTTCTCTTCCAGCAGGGCCAGATCGAATTCGATCACTGTGTCGCCAACTTTCACACGTTGACCTTCTTCTGCGATACGTTTGAAGCCTTCGCCTTTCAGTTCGACAGTGTCGATACCAAAGTGGACGAACAGTTCGATACCGCTATCGGATTCGATAGAGAACGCATGGTTAGTTTCAAAAATTTTACCGATGGTGCCGTCAACTGGCGCAACCATTTTGTTGCCGGTTGGTTTGATAGCAATGCCATCACCAACGATTTTCTCGGCAAAAACAACATCCGGCACGTCTTCGATATTCACGATTTCGCCAGACAGCGGAGCAATAATCTCAATAGTTCCGGTGTCTTTCTTATCATCAGAAACCAGAGATTTCAGTTTATCGAACAAACCCATGATCTTCTCCTAAGCAGTAATTGGGCCGCATCTCGTGGATTAGCAGATTGTTTTTTCTTCAATGAACTTGTTAACCAGCGTCATTAACTCGTCCGTTGTCGGTTGAGCAAGAGCCTGCTCTGCTAACACCTTCGCATCTTCGAAGTTCGTGTTACGGATAATCTTCTTAATGCGCGGGATGGAAATGGCGCTCATAGAGAACTCGTCCAGACCCATACCCAGCAACAGAAGTGTAGCACGTTCGTCGCCTGCAAGCTCACCACACATGCCAGTCCATTTGCCTTCAGCATGAGAAGCATCAATAACTTGCTTGATCAGGTTGAGTACGGATGGAGACATTGGCTGGTAGAGATGTGAAATCATATCATTACCACGGTCAACTGCCAGGGTGTACTGCGTTAAATCATTGGTGCCGATACTAAAGAAATCAACTTCTTTTGCTAAATGACGAGCAATAACGGCGGCGGCCGGTGTTTCTACCATCACGCCGACTTCGATTGTCTCATCAAAGGCTTTGCCTTCGTCACGCAGTTCCTGTTTGTAGATTTCGATCTCTTTCTTCAGTGCACGCACTTCTTCAACAGAGATGATCATCGGGAACATAATGCGCAGCTTACCGAAGGAGGATGCACGCAGAATCGCGCGGACCTGATCGCGCAGGATCTCTTTGCGGTCCATGGCGATACGCACTGCACGCCAGCCCAGGAACGGGTTCTCTTCTTTCGGGAAGTTCATGTACGGCAGCTCTTTGTCGCCGCCAATGTCCATGGTACGCACGATAACGGCCTGAGAGCCGCAAGCTTCAGCAACCGCTTTATAGGCTGCGAACTGCTCTTCTTCGGTTGGCAGGGCGTCACGGTCCATGAACAGGAATTCAGTACGGTACAGACCTACACCTTCCGCGCCGTTGCGCTCAGCGCCATCGACGTCACGTACGGTACCGATGTTCGCGCACACTTCAACCTGATGACCATCCAAAGTGATAGCTGGCAGATCTTTCAGTTTCGCGAGTTCGGTTTTCTCGGAAGCCACTTGCTCCTGAACGGCGCGCAGTTTCTCGATTTCTTCGTTAGTTGGGTTGACATAAACCAGATTGTTTACGGCATCCAGAATCAGATAATCATCGTTTTTGACCTGAGAAGTCACGCTACCTGTACCCACGATCGCTGGCAGTTCAAGAGAACGCGCCATGATAGAGGTGTGAGAGGTACGGCCACCGGCGTCAGTGATGAAACCCAGCACCTTGTTCAGGTTCAACTGTGCGGTTTCTGACGGCGTCAGGTCAGCGGCGACCAGGATAACTTCATCCTGAATAGAGCTGAGATCGATGATGGCCAGGCCTAAAATATTACGCAGCAGGCGCTTACCGATGTCGCGTACGTCAGCCGCACGCTCTTTCAGGTATTCATCATCGAGTTCTTCAAGGGCAGTTGCCTGACCTTCGATAATTTCATGCGCAGCCGCGTCGGCCGTCATGCCTTTATCTTTAATCAGGGCTATGATTTCCTGCTCAAGCTCCTCATCTTCGAGCAGCATGATGTGCCCTTCGAAGATGGCTTCTTTTTCTTCACCGAAAGTTTCACCAGCTTTGGTTTTGATCGCTTCCAGCTGCGCAGATGCCTTTGCACGACCACTCAGAAAACGTTCAACTTCCTGATCAACCTTGTCGGCAGAAATTTTTTTCCGGTCGATGACGATCTCGTCTTCTTTCAGCAGAAGTGCTTTGCCGAAAGCGATACCCGGGGATGCTAAAATGCCTGAAATCATAACCCTACCTTACTTGTGACTGATATTAAAAAGAACCCGGAACTTACTCGAGCTCAGCCATCAGTTTTACCAGATGCTCAACTGCTTTCTGCTCGTCTTCACCTTCTGCAGAAATAGTGACTACGGTGCCCTGAGTCAGGCCCAGAGTCTGCAATTTGAACAGGCTTTTGGCGCTAGCGCTTTTGCCGTTGGAGGTAACAGTGATCTCAGAAGTGAAGCCTTTAGCTTCTTTAACAAACTGAGCAGCAGGGCGGGTATGCAGACCGTTTGGAGCAGTAATGGTAACTTCTTGCTGGAACATTGTATTTCCCCAACTTATAGGTTTAGTGTTGTGGAACTAAAGTCTAGCCTGGCGGCTTAACTTTAGCCTGTCTTGTTAGCGCTGACGTTTCGCTCGTCATTAAACATTATGCAGTCAAAGCAAGACTTGAACCAAATCATAAAATCGATTCAGCAAGTCGATTTCTTACATTGATTAATTTCGCGCTTCAAAATAATTGTCAGGTTAAATACCAGACCCGACGGGGTGAATCAATGCCAGGAGGAGTAAAAGTTTGAAGTGGACCACAAAAAAGCACCCATTAGGGTGCTTTTTTACGCGTTTTTAACATGCTGGCATTACTGTTGCAGCTCTTTTTCGGTAAAGAGATCGGCAAACAGAGCAGTGCTTAAATAACGCTCACCCGAGGAGGGGAGGATAACCACTATATTCTTATTGGTAAAGGTTTCGTCTTCCTGGAGTTTCAATGCAGCCGCAACTGCCGCTCCGGAAGAGATGCCTGCAAGAATACCTTCTTCATCCATCAGACGACGAGCCGTAGAGATGGCTTCTTCGTTGGTAATGGCAACGACTTTATCAATTAGCTTCAGATCCAAGTTACCCGGAATAAAGCCTGCGCCGATACCTTGAATTTTATGTGGACCTGGCTTCAGCTCTTCACCCGCCAGCGCCTGAGCGATAACCGGAGAATCCGTTGGTTCAACAGCAACGGTAATCAGATCTTTTTTGCCTTTGGTGCCTTTAATATAACGGCTAACGCCGGTCAGCGTACCGCCAGTGCCGACACCGGAGATAAACACGTCAACCTGGCCGTCCGTGTCTTCCCAGATTTCAGGACCCGTCGTTTTCTCGTGGATTTCCGGGTTTGCCGGGTTGCTAAACTGCTGGAGCAGCAGATATTTAGCCGGATCGCCTGCAACAATTTCTTCTGCTTTCTGAATGGCACCTTTCATGCCTTTCGCGCCTTCAGTCAGTACCAGATTGGCACCCAGCGCTTTCAGCAGCTTGCGACGCTCAATGCTCATGGTTTCTGGCATGGTCAGCGTTAATTTATACCCACGCGCAGCGGCGACGTAAGCGAGGGCGATACCGGTGTTGCCACTGGTCGGTTCAACCAACTCAACGCCAGGCTTCAGAACGCCACGTTTTTCGGCATCCCAAATCATATTTGCACCGATACGGCATTTCACGCTGAAGCTCGGGTTACGTGATTCGACCTTCACCAGAATGCGTCCATTACCGATACGGTTCAGTCGAACCAAGGGCGTATGACCGATCGTCAACGAGTTGTCTTCGTAAATCTTACTCATGGCCTGTCCTTAACTGTATGAAATTGGGATACCGCTCCAGCATACCTGTTGAAAAGGTATGGGGAAGTAAGGAAATCGCATATCTATATGCTGTTGAGAAATAATGCGTTCAAGTATGGAATAAGGAGCGGCATAAGCCACTCCTGTTTACACAGGTTTGCACTACTTCCATAACGCATGTTTATCGCGATAACAGTCCACCCACATGGCTGTCGCACCGCAAACGGCAACAGGCATGATGAACAAATTCAGCACAGGAATCATAGTGAACAGGCTGGTGAGTGCGCCAAACTGCATGTTGATCACTTTTTGACTGCGAAGGGCAGTGCGCATCGATTTGAAAGGCACTTTGTGGTTGTCGAAGGGATAGTCGCAATACTGAATGGCCAGCATCCACGCACTAAACAGGAACCACAGAACGGGCGCCACAGTCTGGCCGATGCCGGGAATAAAATAGAGAATGAGCAGCACAATGGCGCGCGGCAAATACCAGGCAAATTTCTGCCATTCACGCTTCATGATGCGCGGCACGTCTTTCATAATACCGAACACACCCGTATCGGGCGGCGTAGCGCCTGTCAGTCGGGCTTCCAGTTGTTCCGCCAGCAGCCCGTTAAACGGGGCTGCGATCCAGTTGGCTATTGTCGAGAAGAAATAGCCAAAAACCAACAGCACCGAAATGACCACAATCGGCCATAACAGATAGCTAAGCCACTGCAGCCAGTCTGGGACGTGGCTCATGATGGAGGGCACCCAACTTTCCAGTTGTGTAAACAGCCACCAGAATGCGGCGCCCATCAGTAAAATATTGATCAATAAAGGCATGATCACAAAGCGTCGGATACCTGGCAGGGAAACCAGTTTCCATCCCTGTGAAAAATACCCAATGCCGCTGCGTGGGGCTGAATTTGAGGTTGAAACCATAACCAGGCTGTACTCCTTTTTTCACAACCAGTGGAATTGCTCACCTATATTATCGAGTTATGGATCAATGACCAGTTCGGAAATGTTCGAAAAAACAGCAAAAAGCACGATTTCATCCATCTTTATGCTGTGAATGCTCCGCACACACTTGCACTTGACGTAATCGGCAAATACTCTTAGTGAGTAAATGTTTGCCGTGGTGGCAAGGTGTTAGAACAACAGAGAATATAATGATGCAGGATTTGCGTCTGATATTAATCATTGTTGGCGCGATCGCCATACTTGCTTTACTGGTACATGGTTTTTGGACCAGCCGTAAAGAACGCTCGTCTATGTTTCGCGATCGCCCACTGAAGCGCATGAAGTCTAGCCGTAATGATGACGGTGATGACGACATCGAAGATAACGACGACGAGGGCGTGGGTGAAGTGCGCGTCCATCGGGTCAATACGGCACCCGGCGTAGGCCATGGGGAGCAAGAAGCGCCTCGTCAGTCTGCGCAGCATCAGTATCAGCCGCCGTATGCTTCTGCACAGCCGCGCCCGCAGGCACCTCAGCCTGTGGAAGAGCCGGTCCGCCAGCCACAAACGCAGCCTGTGCATCAACAGCCTGTCGCGCAGCCACAGCCGGTTCAGCAGCATCAACCTGTGCAACCGGTTCAGCAGCCGCAGCCAGAACCTCAGACTGTCCAGACTCAGCCTGCACCGCCTGTTGAGCCAGAACCGGTTGTAGAAGAAGCACCAGTGGTTGAAAAACCGCAGCGTAAAGAAACGGTCATCATCATGAACGTGGCGGCTCATCATGGCACCCAGCTTAATGGTGAATTACTGCTTAACAGTATTCAGCAGGCAGGCTTCAAATTTGGCGATATGAACATTTTCCATCGTCATTTAAGCCCTGATGGCAGCGGTCCTGCGCTGTTTAGCCTGGCCAATATGGTGAACCCAGGGACGTTTGATCCGGAAATGACCGGTGATTTCCTTACGCCGGGTATCACCATTTTTATGCAGGTGCCGTCTTACGGTGATGAACTGCAAAACTTTAAGCTGATGCTGCAATCCGCTCAGCATATCGCCGATGAAGTCGGCGGTATGGTACTCGACGATCAACGTCGTATGATGACGCCGCAGAAACTGCGCGAATATCAGGATCGCATCCGCGAAGTTAAGGAAGCCAACGCGTAATTCCTGCGTGTCTTCCCCTCCTCCAGAACCCCCGCATGTCGGGGGTTTTTCTCATTGATGGTGCGTTATGGACTCAATCGAACAACAACTGACACAGCTAAGAACCACACTTCGCCATCATGAATATCTTTATCATGTGATGGACGCCCCGGAAGTCCCGGATGCGGAATATGACCGCCTGATGCGTGAGTTGCGCGAGCTGGAAGCGCAACACCCCGAATTAGTTACGCCTGATTCCCCGACTCAACGCGTGGGCGCTGCGCCGCTGGCCTCCTTCAGTCAGGTGCGTCACGAAGTTCCTATGCTTTCGCTGGACAACGTGTTCGATGAAGAGAGTTTTCTTGCGTTCAACAAGCGCGTCCAGGACCGGCTGAAAAGCGCGGATACCCTGACCTGGTGCTGTGAGCTCAAGCTTGACGGGTTGGCTGTCAGTATTCTGTATGAAAATGGTCTGCTGGTGCGCGCAGCTACGCGCGGCGATGGCACAACGGGCGAAGATATCACCGCCAACGTACGGACCATTCGCGCCATTCCATTAACGCTGCGTGGCGACAACATTCCCGCGCGTCTTGAAGTGCGTGGTGAGGTTTTCCTCCCGCAGAAGGGCTTTGAGAAGATCAACGACGAAGCGCGTCGCACCGGCGGGAAAATTTTCGCTAACCCGCGTAACGCCGCAGCAGGTTCATTGCGTCAGCTGGATCCACGCATTACAGCGAAGCGACCGCTCACTTTCTTCTGCTACGGCGTCGGTATCCTGGAGGGGGGCGTATTGCCTGATACCCATCTGGGGCGTTTGCTGCAGTTTAAAGAGTGGGGCCTGCCGGTCAGCAACCGCGTACAGCTGTGCGACTCTCCCGAAGCCGTGCTGGCGTTTTATCACAAAGTTGAAGAAGACCGCCCGTCGCTGGGGTTTGATATCGACGGCGTGGTGATCAAAGTGAATTCCTTGGCGCTTCAGGAACAGTTGGGCTTTGTCGCCCGCGCGCCGCGCTGGGCTGTCGCGTTTAAATTCCCTGCGCAAGAGCAGATGACCTTTGTGCGCGACGTGGAGTTCCAGGTAGGACGCACTGGCGCTATCACACCGGTTGCGCGCCTTGAGCCGGTGCAGGTCGCGGGCGTGCTGGTCAGCAACGCGACTTTGCATAATGCCGACGAAATTGCGCGCCTGGGCCTGCGTATTGGCGATAAAGTCGTTATCCGTCGTGCCGGTGATGTCATTCCGCAAGTCGTTAACGTCGTGGAGTCTGAGCGCCCTGACGATACACGTGAAATTGTTTTCCCCGCCCATTGCCCCGTCTGTGGATCCGATGTCGAACGTGTGGAGGGCGAAGTGGTAACGCGCTGCACGGGCGGTTTGATTTGTGGCGCTCAGCGCAAAGAGGCACTCAAGCACTTTGTTTCGCGCCGAGCGTTAGATGTGGACGGGATGGGCGATAAAATCATCGACCAACTGGTTGAGAAAGAGTATGTCCACACGCCTGCCGATCTGTTCCGCCTGAGCGCTGGCAAGCTGACCGGACTCGACCGAATGGGACCGAAGTCCGCGCAAAACGTCGTCAACGCGCTAGAGAAGGCTAAAGAAACGACGTTTGCCCGCTTCCTGTATGCGCTGGGTATTCGCGAAGTGGGTGAGGCAACGGCAGCAGGCCTGGCGGCTCATTTCGGTACGCTTGAGCAACTTGAAAAGGCGACGATTGACGACCTGCAAAAAGTGCCAGACGTCGGAATTGTTGTCGCCACTCACGTCTTTAACTTCTTTGCTGAAGAGAGTAACCGCGACGTGATCGGCAAACTGCTGGAAGAGGGCATTCACTGGCCCGCACCGGTGGTTATTAATGTCGAAGAGATCGACAGTCCATTTGCCGGTAAAACGGTGGTATTGACCGGCAGCCTGAGCCAGATGTCGCGAGACGATGCTAAAGCGCGTCTGGTCGCAATTGGTGCAAAAGTGGCGGGCAGCGTGTCGAAGAAAACCGATCTGGTGATTGCCGGAGAAGCGGCCGGTTCAAAACTGGCGAAGGCCCAGGAACTGGGTATTGACGTGATTGACGAAGCGGAAATGCTGCGTCTGTTTGGGGAATAGCGTGGAGAAAGAACAGCTCGTCGAAATCGCGAATACCGAAATGCCTTTTGGGAAATACAAAGGCCGTCGGCTGATTGATGTTCCAGAAGAGTATTTACTGTGGTTCGCGCGAAAGGATGAATTTCCTGCCGGACGGCTGGGCGAACTGATGGCAATCACGCTGCTTATCAAAACAGAAGGGCTGAGCCATCTGGTTCAGCCCCTCAAACGACCTTAAGCTTTTGCGGCGTGGGACTCTTCCTGCGCCAGCTTTTCGGTTTGACGTTTGTAACGTCGTGCCATCACCGCGCACACCATCAGCTGGATTTGGTGGAAGATCATTAGCGGCAGTACCATCATCCCAATGACCGACGTCGGGAACAGAATATTCGCCATCGGTATGCCATTCGCCAGACTCTTTTTCGACCCGCAGAAGACGATGGTGATTTCATCGGCTTTATTAAATCCGAATCGACGCGCGGCAAACATGTTTACCGCAATAATTATCGCCAGCAGCACGCAGCTCACTAGCGCAATAAACAGCAACGAACCGATGCCGACTTTGTGCCAGATACCGTTTACGACGGCTTCACCAAAAGCGGAATAGACCACCAGCAAAATCGACGTCTGGTCAGTTTTCCCAATCCACTTTTTATTTCTCGCCACAAAATCGCCAATCCATGGGCGAGAAAGGTGACCCAGCACAAATGGCAGCAGCAACTGCAGGCAGATTTTACCCACCTGTTCCAGATTGCCTTCCGCACCATGCATGTTCATCAACAACCCGACCAGCAGTGGCGAAACAAAAATCCCTAACAGACTTGAGGCGGATGCGGAACAGACTGCCGCCGCCACATTGCCACCCGCGAGAGAAGTAAAGGCAATGGCTGACTGCACGGTCGCGGGCAAAATACACAGATAGAGGAAGCCAGTGTAAAGCGCGGGATCGACATTCACCGGTGCCCACCAGGCGAACAGCACGCCAAGGATCGGGAATATCACGAACGTACTGCACATCACCCACAAATGCAGCCGCCAGTGGCTGCCGCCTGCAATGATGGCTTCGCGGGAGAGCTTGGCACCGTGCATAAAAAACAGCAGGGCAATGGCTGCCGTCGTCAGACCTTCAACGAAAGGCACGAAGCTGCCACGGGCCGGGAAAAATGAGGCCAGTAACACGACGGCAATCAGGGTAAGAGTAAAGGGATCGAGAATGCGAAAGAGTTTCATAAACGCTCCTGAAAACAGATTTCGCTATTGTGCTTTGTTCTGTTTGAGAAATAAAATCGATTTATTGCATCCATTCATGAATAAAACAGATGAATTATTCGCTACGTCAACTTCGTGTTTTTGTCACCGTCGCGCAGGCCAAAAGTTTTAGCCGCGCGGGCGAAATAATCGGCCTGAGCCAGTCGGCGGTGAGCCACAGCGTGAAAGAGCTGGAACTACAAACCGGCGTGCGTCTTCTCGATCGCACCACGCGTGAAGTGGTGCTCACCGAAGCGGGGCAGCAGCTGGCTTTACGTCTGGAAAGACTGCTGGATGAACTTAATAGCACTTTGCGTGATGTGGGCCGAGTCGGGCAGCAGCTTTCCGGAACGGTGCGCGTGGCAGCAAGCCAGACGATTTCAGCGCATCTCATTCCGCAGTGTATTGCAGAAAGTAATCAACGTTATCCCGATATCAATTTTGTGCTGCACGACCGGCCACAGCAATGGGTGCTGGAGAGCATTCGACAGGGAGATGTCGATTTTGGGATTGTTATCGACCCCGGTCCGGTCACGGATCTTGAATGCGAGATGGTACTCTCAGAGCCGTTCTTGTTGTTATGTCGTGACGATGACCCGCTGGCAGCTTTGCCAGAAGTTACATGGCAGGCACTGCAGGGGGCTAACCTGGTGCTGCAGGATTACGCCTCCGGAAGTCGCCCATTGATTGACATGGCGCTGGTTGAGCAAAAAGTGAAGGCGTCAATCGTGCAGGAAATTGGTCATCCCGCGACGTTGTTCCCGATGGTTGAGGCGGGAATAGGCATCAGTGTTTTACCTGCGCTGGCATTGCCATTGCCTCAAGGGAGCCGGTTGGTTGTTAAGCGCTTCACGCCATGCATCGAACGCAAGTTGATGCTTGCGCGGCGTAAAAATCGTTCGCTTTCGGGGGCGGCTCACGCCTTATGGGAGGTGGTTCGTATGCAGGCGCAGCAATTAATGGAGGCCCGCATACGCGATCCGTTGTTTAACGCAACAGACGATTAGATGTAGATATCAATCTGGTTACTGGCGGTAGGTGAATTCACACCTTCGGCCTTGCTCTGCTGTTGAGCTTGTTTTTGCTGGCTTTCTTCAGCTTGCTGACGCTGTAACTGCGCCAGTTGGGCCTGCAGCATTTTTATCTGATTCTGAATAAGCTCAGCCTGCTTTTTCTTGTCTTCAGCGCTGCCGCTGGTGTCGCTAGCCACGTCCTTCAACTGCTGGGTCAGCTTAGTAATTTGCGACGTTATACGGCTAATCTGCGCAGAAATACTATTGCCACTGGCGCTGCTGCTGCCACTGCTGGTTTGTAATGATGGGGTGGGTCCCTGGATAGTCGTCATGTTATTTCCTCTCGCCATAAAACAAGAATATCGGCATTAGCGACAATAGCTTGAGTGTACCTGCCAGATTTAGCGGGTCTGCATGCATTGATACTGAAAGAGTATTGATGAAATGCTGAAAGTGTATTGGTGATAATGGAGGTGCTGCGGATATAAGTCAGGGGTGATGCGATGTATTTATCGCAATTTTAGCCCTGAAGGAGCCTCCATGACCCTCTCAAATAATCCGTGGTATTGCGCTGATATTATTCGTACCGCCAAACCTGATTTCACTCCCCGAGTAGCCTTTATTCTTGGCTCTGGACTGGGAGCGCTTGCGGATCAGATTGAAGATGCCGTTGCGATTTCGTACGACAAATTGCCTGGTTTTCCCGTCAGTACCGTCCACGGCCATGCCGGTGAATTGGTATTAGGTCATCTGGCGGGCGTTCCCGTTGCGTGCATGAAAGGCCGCGGGCATTTCTATGAAGGCCGCGGAATGACGGTAATGACTGACGCGATCCGCACTTTTAAATTGCTCGGCTGTGAGTTCCTGTTCAGCACTAACGCGGCCGGTTCCCTGCGACCAGACGTTGGGCCAGGCAGCCTTGTTGCGCTTAATGACCATATCAATACCATGCCGGGCACGCCGCTGGTGGGCTTGAATGACGAGCGCTTTGGCGAGCGTTTTTTCTCTCTGGCGAATGCCTACGATCCTGAAGCACGCGCAATCTTACAAGCCGTTGCGAATGAAGAGGGTTTTGCGCTCAGCGAAGGTGTCTTTGTCTCCTATCCCGGACCCAATTTTGAAACTGCTGCCGAGATCCGCATGATGCAAATTATCGGCGGGGATGTGGTGGGAATGTCGGTCGTACCTGAGGTGATTTCAGCCCGTCATTGCGGGCTGAAAGTCGTCGCCGTTTCCGCAATTACCAACCTGGCGGAAGGGCTTGGCGATGTGAAACTGTCCCATGAACAAACGCTGGCCGCGGCAGAACTCTCTCGACAGAACTTCATCGATCTTATCCGTGGATTTTTACGCAAAATTGCCTGATTAATAAAAACAAAAAGTGGCCTGTAAGGGCCACCTGCTGCAATAAGGAATGTGATATGAACATCACGACTCGCTTAAAAATGATGTCCTTTATGCAATATTTTATCTGGGGGAGTTGGCTGGTCACCCTCGGTTCTTACATGATTAATACCCTACATTTTACCGGTTCCGACGTGGGTATGGTTTACAGCTCTAAAGGGCTTGCCGCGATTGTGATGCCATCGCTGGTGGGCATAATTGCTGATAAATGGCTTCGCGCTGACCGCGCGTATATGATTTGTCATCTCGTCTGCGCAGTTGCGCTGTGTTATGCCGCGCACATTAACGAGCCTGGTCTGATGTTCTGGGTGATGCTCATTAACGCAATGGCGTTTATGCCCACGATTGCACTCTCCAATACGATTTCTTACTCGTGTCTGGAGCAGGCAGGGCTGGATACGGTGACTCATTTCCCGCCTGTACGCGTGTATGGCACGGTGGGTTTTATCGTTGCAATGTGGACAATCAGTTTGATGGGCGTAGAACTGAGTAACGTACAGCTTTATATCGCTGCGGGTTCATCTCTGGTTTTAGCGCTCTATTCGATGACGTTACCCAAAATTCATGTAGTGCAAAACAAAGCCAGTGCAACGCTTATCAGCAAGCTCGGACTTGATGCATTTGTCCTCTTTAAACAACCCCGCATGGCGGTATTTTTTCTGTTTGCCATGCTTCTGGGCGCTGTTTTGCAAATCACGAATACCTTTGGCAGCCCCTTTCTGCATGATTTTGCGCGTAATCCTGAATTTGCCAACAGCTTTATCGTTCGATACCCATCGATTTTGCTCTCTGTATCGCAAATGTCAGAGGTGTTTTTCATTCTGACCATTCCTTATTTTCTTAAGCGTTTCGGCATCAAAACGGTGATGATGATGAGCATGATCGCCTGGATGCTACGTTTTGGATTGTTTGCTTTCGGCGATCCGTCCGGAATGGGTTTCGCTTTACTGATGTTGTCGATGATTGTTTATGGATGTGCGTTCGATTTCTTCAATATTTCTGGCTCAGTGTTTGTCGAGCAGGAGGTGAGTTCTGATATTCGTGCCAGTGCTCAGGGGCTATTTATGACAATGGTGAACGGCGTAGGCGCATACCTGGGCGCAATTCTGAGCGGCATGGCAGTAGACTTTTTCTCAGTGGATGGCGTAAAAGACTGGCAAACGATATGGTTGGTATTCGCGGCTTATGCCTTGATGCTGGCTGTCATCTTCTGGTTTAGTTTTCACTATCGCCACACACCCGAAAACAGCACAATGCGCACAGTTGCTCATTAAAATGTGTCATTAGGTGCGAAAAAGGCATTAAGGTGGCGAATGCGAATTTTTTGCCGGGTATGCTTTGATGGAACGCGTTTATCGTACCGATCTTAAACTGCTGCGTTATTTTCTTGCTGTCGCTGAGGAACTGCATTTTGGACGGGCTGCGGCCCGTCTTAACATGTCCCAGCCTCCCTTGAGTCTACATATTAAAGAGCTGGAAAGTCAGCTCGGTACTTTGCTGTTTATCCGTCATTCGAGAAGCGTTGCTTTGACTCACGCAGGCAAAATTCTGATGGAAGAGTCTCGACGTCTGCTTGCCAGTGCAGGCCAGGCACTTGCGCGTGTAGAGCAGATTGGCCGGGGAGAAGCGGGGCGGATTGAACTGGGTATTGTCGGAACGGCAATGTGGAGCGAAGTGCGTTTGCTGATGCGGGCGTTTTTAAAAGCGCACCCAAACGTTGACGTTGTTTTCCGTGAAAAATCACCGGTGATGCAGATGGCATTGCTCGAACGACGTGAGCTGGATGTTGGGATCTGGCGGATGGCGACGCATCCCTCTGCGGGTTTTACCAGCATCAATTTAAGTGCCGCCTCGTTTCTGGTCGCGATGCCGGAAGATCACCGCCTGGTCGGACGGTCCGCCGTTTCATTAACCGAACTGCAAAACGAATATTTTGTCACAATGCCCTCGGCGCATTCTGACTGGGCATTTCTGCATGGCGTATGCCAGCAAGCAGGCTTTACACCATTGATTGTCCGCGAGGCCGTTGAGCCGCAGACAGTACTGGCGATGATCAGCATGGGAATGGGGATTACGCTTGCAGCAGATAGCTACGCACAAATGCAGTGGCCAGGTGTGGTGTTCCGCCCATTGGAAGAGCGCATTCCCGCAGATTTATATGTTGTCTATGACCAGAAGCAGGCGACGCCAGCCGTCGAGAAATTAATTGAAGGATTGATAGTGTAAGGCAGATCCGAATCTTTCAAATCGCAGATAGCAAAAAAGCGCCTTTAGGGCGCTTTTTTACATTGGTGGGTCGTGCAGGATTCGAACCTGCGACCAATTGATTAAAAGTCAACTGCTCTACCAACTGAGCTAACGACCCGAATGGTGGGTGATGACGGGCTCGAACCGCCGACCCCCTCCGTGTAAAGGAGGTGCTCTACCAACTGAGCTAATCACCCATTTCGGTACTGCTTAGATAAGAAACCTTTTGAGAATGGTGGGCGATGACGGGCTCGAACCGCCGACCCCCTCCGTGTAAAGGAGATGCTCTACCAACTGAGCTAATCGCCCAATCTCAAATTCTTATCTACACTGCGGAGTCTACATAAAGTAGATGGTGGGTGATGACGGGCTCGAACCGCCGACCCCCTCCGTGTAAAGGAGGTGCTCTACCAACTGAGCTAATCACCCCCGCTGTGTGGAGTCGCATTATAGGGAGAGTTGAAAATGAGTCAACGCCTTTTCTAAAGTTTTCGTTCGTTCGTCGTAAAATTAGACAAAAGGATTGCTAAACCGTCCGTGCGGCATGATTTCTAAACAAAATTAGTAAACCTGCACGTCAAACCGGCAACATCATTGAGGAATCGCCCCACAGTGATAGAATATTGCCCATTGTTTTTTTCCAGCATTTGCCGGTCGTCGGCATCGTTCATAACGTAAGGCCATTTCATGAAAATCAAAACTCGCTTCGCGCCCAGCCCGACAGGTTATTTGCACGTCGGTGGAGCACGTACTGCTCTCTATTCCTGGCTTTTTGCACGTAACCACGGCGGTGAGTTCGTGTTGCGTATTGAAGACACCGATCTTGAGCGCTCCACGCCGGAAGCAATCGAAGCCATTATGGATGGGATGAACTGGCTGAATCTGGAGTGGGATGAAGGCCCGTACTTCCAGACCAAGCGTTTCGACCGTTATAACGCTGTCATTGATGACATGATCGTCGCGGGCACGGCATATAAATGCTATTGCTCAAAAGAACGTCTGGATGCATTGCGTGAAGAGCAAATGGCGAACGGCGACAAACCTCGCTACGACGGTCGCTGCCGCCACAGCCACGAGCATCATGCTGATGATGAACCCTGCGTTGTGCGTTTCGCTAACCCGCAAGACGGCTCCGTTATTTTTGACGATCAGATCCGTGGTCCGATCGAATTCAGCAATCAGGAGTTAGACGATCTTATTATTCGTCGCACCGATGGTTCTCCAACCTATAACTTCTGTGTCGTCGTCGATGACTGGGATATGGAGATTTCTCACGTTATCCGTGGCGAAGACCATATCAACAACACCCCGCGTCAGATCAACATCCTGAAAGCGTTGAATGCGCCAGTACCGGTTTACGCGCACGTTTCTATGATCAACGGCGACGATGGTAAGAAACTGTCTAAACGTCACGGTGCGGTCAGCGTAATGCAGTACCGTGATGACGGCTATTTACCTGAAGCACTGCTGAACTATCTGGTGCGTTTGGGCTGGTCCAGCGGTGATCAGGAAATCTTTAGTCGCGAAGAGATGATCAAGTTGTTCTCTCTGGGGGCGGTAAGTAAGTCCGCCAGTGCGTTTAACACCGATAAACTGCTGTGGTTGAATCACCATTACATTAACACCATGCAGCCTGAGTACGTGGCGACCTATCTGCAATGGCATATTGAGCAGGCTAACATTGATACCCGCACTGGCCCTGAGCTGGCGGAACTGGTGAAACTGCTCGGTGAGCGCTGCAAGACGCTGAAAGAAATCGCTGAAAGCTGCCGCTATTTTTATGAAGAATTCGACGCGTTTGATGCAGATGCAGCAAAAAAACATCTGCGTCCAGTAGCACGTCAGCCTCTGGAAGTGGTGCGCGATAAATTGGCCGCCATTACCGCATGGACTGCTGAGAATGTGCATCATGCGATTCAGGCAACCGCAGACGAGCTGGAAGTCGGTATGGGTAAAGTCGGTATGCCACTGCGTGTCGCGGTGACAGGTGCAGGCCAGTCACCTGGTCTGGACGTAACGGTCCACGCCATTGGTAAGACACGCAGCGTTGCGCGTATTAACAAAGCTCTGGGCTTTATTGCTGAGCGAGAAAGTCAGCAGTAATCGTTCTGAACAGGTAATAATTAAACGGCAGGTTTCCCTGCCGTTTTTTATGCGTGCTCTTCAGCAATACCGAGTCGGTTGAGAAATCCCTTAATGCCCTCACGGGTTAGTAGCGCAGCAAGCCTTTCTTGCTCGGTTTGCGTCATGTTTTCCAGTGTATCGATGACCTGACGCAACACACGAGATGGGTTAGTGCCACCATAGGCGGCAGAGGGCTCAGCAAGTTGGTATATGGCCTGACGGTTACGAATGGCGGGGAGGTTAATTATGTGCTCGCGCACCCTGGCATCAATATGAATGAGTCTTGCCCGTCCACCTTTCACACCGTTGATACCTTCTGTTTTCCACCCTTGCTTGCGTACCCAGCGGTTTACCGTTTGTTTGGCCACGCCAAGGCTTTCGGCTAGCTCTTCCGTGGTCATTTTGCTCCGTAATTTATTCATATTAGTTCTGGTCACGTATTCCTAAACGTTGTAACAATCCGGAAATCCCTTCCCGCAGTAACAGCGTGGTCAGCTGCTTTTGTTCATCCGGGGTCATTTCATTTGCCAGTGTCAGGAGAAGCGCGTTAAGTGCGTTAGGGTTTGTACTGCCTTCAGATAGCTGAGGTTCGTCTGTTATCCGACAAGCACAACGAATAAATTCTCTGACTTTTTCGTTCACATGCACCAGTCGCGCTTTTCCGCCTTGAACGCCCGGCCTTGGTGAAGTTTTCCAACCCTCTTTACGTACCCATTTATTGATGGTCTGACGGCTATAGCCAGTGAGCTGAGACAGCTCCTCCGGCGTCATTCGTTCCTTGATTACACAATTACCTGAATATCAGTAGGGTTAATTAGTGGTTCATCTTATAGCACCCTTTTACGCGAAAACGTGACAGGCTTAACTTAGGACTGCGAGCCGCTTCGCAATGTGTTTTATTTGCATGATTTTTCGACGATTGAAAGAGATGAACTGATTTTGCCGTTGACACTCTGCAATGGAATTCATATTATGCCGCCCGTCAACACGACAGCTTTACGTTGGGGCTATAGCTCAGCTGGGAGAGCGCTTGCATGGCATGCAAGAGGTCAGCGGTTCGATCCCGCTTAGCTCCACCAAATTCTTATCCAGGAGAGTTTGGAACGTAATGACACTGTGGGGCTATAGCTCAGCTGGGAGAGCGCTTGCATGGCATGCAAGAGGTCAGCGGTTCGATCCCGCTTAGCTCCACCAAATTCAGACCCTCGCCGGATGGCGAGGGTTTTTTTATGCCTATGTTAAAAACATCCCTCATTTTGTTGCAGAACCATGCATTTCCTATACTGCGAGTAAACCTCATGCAAAAACGCTGACGGCTCTGAAAGGGAAACTTGCTTAGCACAATTAATAATTTTACTATTCTTAAGAATTAACGTGCTGTCAGGAAAATGAGGCTGCTAACCGTAATGACAAATAAAATTCTTGATAATTTAAGAATATTCGCACTTGCTTCTTTTATTTGCCTGCTGACTCTGCCTCTTTCCCGCTATATCTCCCCTCGTGCAATTGTTAATGGAAATGACATTTATCTCGCCTGGCTTCCTTTGAGCGTTATGCTGTCGGTTATTTTATTATTTGGTCGTCGTGCAGTCGCTCCCATTATTTTTAGCTCTGCACTTATCAATGCATGGGGTTTACAATTAACTCTCATACAGTCATTCGCATTATTGTTTTGCCAGGTATTTTCTGTGTTTACCGTCTGCGGCATTATGCGCTGGCAGCTTGGGCGACGTTGGCGGTTCGGTGTCCCCCAACGATACATAGGGATACGGATTTTTTGGTTAGGTTTTATCCTTCCCATCAGCATTAAATTTTCTCTGTTGCTGATAGGGTATATACTCCATTTTCCTGTGTCGCTGTCGACTTATTTTGGCGTAGGTTCGGCAATGGATAATGTTATCGATATTCAGAGCCTAATATCTTCTGCAATAATATTTACAATGATGTTTTATTACCCATTAAGGATGATCATTAATCCTCGTTATGCCATAAAAATTTGGCGGTATCATGTCAGGCCTTCATTTTCTAAAAAGCAGATCTTTTTTACATTATTCTGGTTGTTGTGTTTGGGCACCATGCTGATTGCTCTGTGCACGCCTTATCGTGCAAATTATATTGCAGGCTATCTGGTTCCGGTCATATTTATCCTGTTCACTCTGGGTATTAGCCGATTAAGCTATTGCGTGATTTCGTTCAGTTGGGCGATCTGTGTATTTTTGCTGCTTACCTATAACGGCAATTTCCTTTATGGCGTGGAGAATGGCTACGCCCTGGCATTTGCTCTCTCCGTTCTGATTTCGTTCGCGATCTGTCTGCTTTACATGTCACGTATCTATCAGCATGGCGAATGGTTAAAGCAGGGTTGGCAGGAGAGGGCATTGACCGACCCCTTGACGGGCTTACCTAACATGCGCGCGCTGGAGGCTTTTCTCGAAAAGCACCCACACTCTCATGTATGTTGCCTGCGCATCGCTAATCAGGAGTTTCTGAGTCGGCATTATGGGATGATGATGCGAGTAAACTGTAAGCGTGAAGTCACGAGCGCTTTACAGCCTTTTTTGCTGACTGATGAAAAACTTTTCCAACTGCCGGGTAGCGAGCTGGTTCTTGTACTGAACGGCACCGAAACGGCTGCGCGATTGCAGCACATGGTTGACCATCTAAATAATCGAAGAATTTACTGGAACAACACGGCCCTGGATGTTGAATTTGGCGCCTCTTGGGGGAGCCTGAGCGATGAATGGGGTGAGAACCTTCATCATGTGCTGGGTCAATTGAGTTGGTTGTCAGAGCAGTCTTGTGCAAATCAAACCGTATTAGCATTAACTCACAGTATGGCAACGGTATCTGACCAGACGACGGAACGCGTCTTCCTATTGAGTCGCATTAAACGCGCGCTCAGTGAGGGTGGGCTGCGTCTGTATGTGCAACCTATTCAGAATGCTGCAGGCGGGGGATATCACGAAATCCTGACGCGACTTGAAAGCGATGGCGAATTGATTTTTCCGGACCAATTTATCCCTCTCATTGCACAGTTTAATCTCAGCAGACGTTTCGACCTGAGCGTGGTGGAAGCCATGGTGATATGGTTGGCGGATCATCCCGTTTCGCACCATTCCGCCCGGTTCTCGGTCAATCTCATGCCGCTCACATTGATGCAGAAAGAGACAGCATCAGACATCATTACTCTCTTCGAGCGCCATGGTGTCTCTTCTGCAGTAGTGATTATCGAAGTCACTGAAGAGCAGGCTTTTTCTGAATCTGAAAGCAGTATTTTAAATATCCAGAGGCTGCGCGAATTCGGATTCAAAATTGCAATTGATGATTTTGGTACGGGTTATGCCAACTACGAGCGGCTTAAGCGTTTGGAGGCGGACATCATAAAGATAGATGGCTGTTTTATTAAGGATATTTGTGCCGATGATATGGACGCGATGATTGTGAAATCGATTTGCAATCTGGCAAAAACTAAATCACTGAGCGTTGTCGCCGAATATGTTGAAACGCAAGAGCAGCGCCAGATGCTATTGGCCTTTGGCGTGGATTATCTTCAGGGTTATCTGATTGGTAAGCCACATCCCATCGAGGAATTACAGGCATAAAAAAACCGGAGGCTTATCACCCCCGGTTTTTTCTTCTGATTACAGTACGAGGGCTGCGATAGACGCAGACAGTACGCTCACCAGAGTTGAACCATAAACCAGTTTCAGACCAAAGCGGGAGACCACGTTTCCTTGCTCTTCGTTCAGGCCTTTAATCGCGCCTGCGATGATACCGATAGAAGAGAAGTTAGCGAAGGAAACCAGGAAGACTGACAGAATGCCTTCTGCGCGCGGGGAGAGCGTGCTGGCAATTTTCTGCAGATCCATCATCGCAACGAATTCATTGGAAACCAGTTTGGTGGCCATAATACTACCAACCTGCAGTGCTTCATGCGCCGGTACACCCATTACCCAGGCAATCGGGTAGAAGATGTAACCCAGAATACCCTGGAAGGAGATGCCCAGAACGGCAGCAAAGAGGGCGTTCAACGCAGCGATCAGCGCGATAAAACCGATCAACATGGCAGCAACGATAATGGCAACTTTAAAGCCAGCCAGAATGTATTCGCCCAGCATTTCGAAGAAACTCTGGCCTTCGTGCAGGTTAGACATCTGGATATTTTCTTCGCTGGCATCAACGCGGTAAGGGTTGATCAGGGACAGAACGATAAAAGTGCTGAACATGTTCAGAACCAGCGCTGCGACCACGTATTTCGGTTCCAGCATTGTCATGTATGCACCCACGATAGACATGGATACAGTCGACATTGCGGTAGCCGCCATGGTGTACATGCGGTTGCGAGACATTTTGCCCAGGATATCTTTATAAGCGATAAAGTTCTCTGACTGGCCCAGAATCAGGGAGCTGACGGCGTTGAAAGATTCCAGTTTACCCATACCGTTGACTTTAGATAACAGGAAGCCAATAGCGCGAATAATCACTGGCAGAACACGAATGTGCTGCAGAATACCGATCAGTGCAGAGATAAAGACGATTGGGCACAGCACTTTCAGGAAGAAGAATGCCAGACCTTGATCGTTCATACTGCCAAAGACGAAGTTAGTCCCTTCGTTGGCAAATCCGAGCAGTTTTTCGAACATTTCGGAAAAGCCTTTAACGAAACCAAGGCCGATGTTGGAGTTCAGGAAGAACCACGCAAGTAAAACTTCAATGACGAGCAGCTGTATAACATAGCGAATACGAATGTTTTTGCGGTCAGTGCTGACCAGCAATGCAAGTGCAGTAACGACAACAAGTGCCAGGACAAAATGAAGGACGCGGTCCATATTTGCTCCAAATATGAGGCAGGTTTAATTTCCGTGCACATTCTATGTAACAAGTGCAAAGAAAACGAGATCAAGACCACACTATAGTTACATCCTGTGACGAGTCTCAAAAATAGTGATCAACCATACATTTCTGTTATGTTATGTAAATGAGTGAAAAGTTACGTTTGTGTGCTACGCTTCACAAAAGATGATTCAATTTCGCTGTCCGTTCTAAATAATTCCAAAACGTCCTGTCTTGTTATTGCTCTTCGCTATCAATGAAATCGCTATAATCCATTTAAATGATCTTGATAATCATTCTCATTTTGGTAGCATGAAACATAGCAAAGGCTATATCTTCAGAGGTAGAAATGAATAACAGTCGCGTTGAGGGTAGCAGTGGCAGAGCAGCGCGCAAGTTGCGGTTTGCATTAATGGGACCGGCGTTCATTGCTGCGATTGGCTACATCGATCCGGGTAATTTTGCGACCAATATTCAGGCCGGGGCCAGTTTCGGCTATAAACTTCTGTGGGTCGTCGTGTGGGCAAATCTGATGGCGATGCTCATTCAGGTCTTGTCTGCAAAGCTTGGGATCGCGACGGGCAAAAACCTGGCGGAACAAATTCGCGATCATTATCCCCGTCCGGTCGTTTGGTTTTACTGGGTTCAGGCGGAAATCATCGCGATGGCGACCGATCTCGCGGAATTTATCGGCGCGGCCATAGGCTTCAAACTGATCCTCGGCGTTTCGCTGCTTCAGGGCGCGGTACTGACGGGTATTGCCACTTTTCTTATTCTGATGCTGCAGCGGCGCGGGCAAAAACCGCTGGAACTGGTCATCGGCGGTTTGCTGTTATTCGTTGCGGCAGCGTATATCGTTGAGCTTGTATTTTCGCAGCCGAATCTGGTGCAGTTGAGCAAAGGTATGGCGATACCCAGCCTGCCAACCTCGGAAGCCGTGTTCCTTGCCGCCGGTGTTCTGGGCGCGACGATAATGCCGCATGTTATCTATCTCCACTCGTCGTTGACGCAAAATGCGCATGATGGCACCCGGCAGGAACGCTATTCGGCAACCAAATGGGATGTGGGTATTGCGATGACGATTGCCGGATTCGTTAATCTCGCCATGATGGCGACAGCCGCAGCGGCGTTTCATTTTAATGGTCATACCGGCGTCGCCGATCTCGATCAGGCTTATCTGACGCTGGAACCGCTGCTGAGCCATGCGGCAGCAACTATTTTTGGTTTAAGCCTGGTGGCCGCGGGGCTTTCATCTACGGTGGTCGGTACGCTGGCCGGGCAGGTCGTTATGCAGGGCTTCGTGCGTTTCCACATTCCGCTGTGGGTTCGCCGCTCTGTCACCATGATGCCTTCATTTATCGTCATTTTGATGGGGCTGGATCCAACCCGAATTCTGGTGATGAGTCAGGTATTGCTGAGCTTTGGTATTGCACTGGCGCTGGTACCGCTGCTAATTTTTACAGGCAATAAATCGCTGATGGGTGATTTGGTCAATACGACGCTGGTTAAACGTATCGGATGGATGATTGTCGTACTGGTGGTGGCGCTGAACCTGTGGCTGCTGATTGGCACGCTGCTGGGGTTGTAGCCCAGACTTAAAAAAGCATGAAAAAAGGAGCCTGATGGCTCCTTTTTTGGGTGACAGTATTAATGGCGATGCCCGTGTCCGTGACCACGATCGTGACCATGGCCTCGAGGCCCGCGACGGTCGTCGCGATCGCTCCAGCCTTCGCGATAGCCTCGTTCGTATGCCTTACGGTTATCCCAACCACGATGGCGACCATTATCATGTCTCCACCAGCGGTTTTTGCGCCATTCATAGTTACGATTCCAGTAATCACGATCGCGCCAGCCGCCACCGTCCCAGTAGTTACCAGAGTTATCGCGATCGCCAATTTGTAATTTTACCGATGGCAACAGGGTAATTTCGCCTGCATTTGCAACCAATGGCGCAGTCGCCATCAGGATTGCTGCAAGAATCAGTGATCTGAACATTATTGTTATTCTCCCACGATCGTGGCCGTAAGCGGCCTGTTAACGCAATATTACGGGGCAGTAAAGCCCCGTATAATCGCCTCAACTCCTAATTCACGGCGGGGAGCACTTTTTGCTAAAAACGCACTTAATGTGAGCTATTCAGAATCGCGTCGATTGTCTCAAGCTCTTCGGTAGTGAAGTGAATATTATTGAGCATGCCAACTGCGTCTTCGATTTGTGAAGTCTTACTGGCACCAATCAGCACGCTGGTGACGGTGTCGTGACGTAACACCCAGGCAAGTGCCATTTGTGACAGCTTCTGACCTCGGCTTTCGGCCAACGCGTTAAGCTGGCGGACCTTACTCAGTTTTTCATCGCTAACCTGATCGGCATTCAGGAATCGACTCTTGCTCGCTGCGCGCGAATCAGCCGGAATACCATTTAAATAGCGATCGGTCAGTTGCCCACCCGCGAGCGGCGAGAAAGGAATACAACCCACACCTTTTTCCTGCAAAACGGACAGCAAACCCTCTTCGGGAGCCCGTTCAAACATCGAGTATTTTGGCTGGTGGATGAGGCAAGGCGTCCCAAGATCGTCGAGGATATCTATTGCCTGGCGCGCCAATTCAGCCGGATAATTTGAAAGACCGACATACAGGGCTTTACCCTGGCGCACGATATGATCGAGTGCTCTCATCGTCTCGCTGAGCGGCGTTTCTGGGTCTGGACGGTGATGGTAAAAGATATCAACATATTCCAGCCCCATGCGTTTCAGGCTTTGATCGAGGCTGGCGACTAAATATTTACGCGATCCCCAGTCCCCGTAAGGCCCATCCCACATGGTGTATCCCGCTTTAGTCGAGATCGCTAATTCGTCACGGTACGCGTGAAAATCTTCCCGAAAAATACGCCCAAAGTTGCTCTCTGCCGATCCTGGCGGTGGTCCGTAGTTGTTGGCGAGATCAAAGTGGGTGATCCCGAGCTCGAATGCGCGCTGCAAAAGCTGACGGCTATTTTCAATTAACGTGCTGTCGCCAAAGTTATGCCACAGACCCAGCGAGACGACGGGGAGTCTAAGACCACTCTGACCGCATCGACGGTATTGCATTGACTCATAACGTGTTTTATCCGCCTGAAAAACCATGCGCTAGCCCCTTTATTCTGAAATGTGATTCTCAGTGTATACGTTTACACGCTGAATCGGGCCATCAGATTACTACGCCCTTTTTCGTAAAGCATTCTTGCCAGCCTTTTCTTTTCCGCATTCCTGGACAGGCATCACGCTTCTTTAATACTCAAAGTGAGGTCAACGTCAGAAGGACTCCTGTTATGCGAACCCCATACTGCGTCGCCGATTATCTGCTGGACCGTCTATCACAGTGTGGCGTTGAGCACCTGTTTGGCGTGCCGGGTGACTACAATCTCCAGTTCCTTGATCACGTTATCGATAGCCCCGAAATCCGTTGGGTAGGGTGTGCAAACGAACTCAACGCCTCCTATGCCGCCGATGGATATGCGCGCTGCCAGGGTTTTGCCGCGTTGCTCACGACATTTGGCGTGGGAGAACTGAGTGCGATGAACGGCATCGCTGGCAGTTTTGCGGAGTACGTGCCGGTATTACACATCGTAGGCGCGCCGTGTAGTGCCGCGCAGCAAAAGGGTGAGCTCATGCATCACACCTTGGGCGATGGAGAATTCCGCCATTTCTTCAAGATGAGCGAGTCCATTACCGCAGCGCAGGCCATTCTCACTGAACAAAATGCCTGCTATGAAATTGATCGCGTATTGTCAGTGATGCGACGCGAGCGCCGTCCTGGTTATCTGATGTTACCCGCAGATGTGGCAAAAAAACCTGCCATACCGCCTGTAAGCGCTTTCACTAATGCGCTTTTTCCCTTTGATAACGCTTGTCTACAAGCGTTCCGCGAGGCCGCAGAGGCGCGTCTTGCGACCAGCCACCGTACGGCGCTACTTGCTGACTTTTTAGTCCTGCGTTATGGGCTAAAAAATCCGCTGCAGGCGTGGGTCAAAGAGACGCCCATGGCACATGCAACGATGCTGATGGGGAAAGGGATTTTTGATGAGCGACAGGCTGGTTTTTACGGGACATACAGTGGGGCGGCAAGCACCGATGCCGTCCGAGACGCTATCGAAGGGGCGGATACCGTCATCTGCGTGGGCACGCGTTTCACCGACACGCTGACCGCGGGATTTACCCATAAACTTACTGCGGCGCAGACCATTGAAGTCCAGCCCCATGCGGCTCGAATTGGGGATCGTTGGTTTACAGGCATTCCTATTGCGCGCGCGGTTGAGATCTTATCCGAGCTTTGCAGGCAGCATGTTACCCAACACGATCTGCCGATTCATAAGCCCGCGCTTTCTCAGGAATATCATCAAGGCAAGCTGACGCAGGATAATTTCTGGCACACGTTGCAAACGTTTATTCGCCCCGGAGATATCATTCTTGCCGATCAAGGGACTGCGGCGTTTGGCGCAAGTGCCCTGCGGCTGCCGTCGGACGTCAACTTTATCGTTCAACCGCTATGGGGCTCGATTGGCTTTACGCTAGCAGCGGCATTTGGCGCGCAAACCGCCTGTCCGGACAGGCGTGTGATTGTGCTCACCGGCGACGGCGCGGCACAACTGACGATTCAGGAAATAGGTTCGATGCTGCGGGATGATCAGCGGCCTGTCATTCTGGTGCTGAATAACGAGGGATATACCGTTGAGCGGGCGATTCATGGGGCAGAGCAGCGCTATAACGACATCGCGCTGTGGAACTGGACGCAAATCCCGCAGGCGCTCAGCCTGAACTGTCAGGCTCAGTGCTGGCGGGTCAGCGAAACGGTACAGCTGGCAGAGGTACTGGAAAAAGTCGCCCATCGCGAGCGACTTTCGCTGATTGAGGTGATGTTGCCCAAAGAGGATATTCCTTCGCTGCTCAGCGCCATCACCAAAGCGCTGGAGGCACGTAACAGCGGCTAGTCACTTATTCTGCCGCCAGGCCATCAGCATCGGTTTGCCCGCCAGCAGGAGCCAGGCGGGCAGCATCACGATACAGAGTAACGGCAGTAAGTTGGTATCGGGCACGACGACCGCTGCCATAAACAGACTGAGCCAGGCATCGCGGGTGACGACCAGCACCAACCCCAGAATCGAGCACGAAATCGTAATCGCCGCCGGGACGGCGTCGACATGCTCGTGGAGCATGAGTCCTAACGCCACGCCGATAAATACCGCCGGGAAGATGCGCCCCCCGCGAAAACCACATGCGGCCGCCACAACCACCGCTGCCAGCTTAATCACGGCGAACAGGAAATAATCCGACACGCTAAAGACCTGGCTGAAGGCCATCTGTTGCATCTCATCCAGGCCTTTAAATAACGTCACCGGCCCACCAATTGCCCCAAGAATCCCCAGCAGGAAACCGCCCGCACCCAGAATCAAAACCGAGTGTTTGAGCTTATGCATCAGGCGGTGCAGTCGCGGTAAGCACCAAACGGCGACCATACCGAGCGCAATGGCGATGGCAGCGACAATGGCACCGCTGAAAATATCTGCCAGTTGCATCTGACCGTAATGCGGAATCGGCAGCGAAAAGTGAGGATGGTAAAACAGGCTGGTCGTGAGCGCGCCAGCGGCTGCGGCCATAAGAGGCGCAAAGAGGCGATCCCAGAGCGGCACATCGTTATCGCCACTCAGCGTTTGGGAAAAAATAAGCGCGGCGGCGACAGGCGTACCGAATAGCGCCCCGATGGTGCCCGCAGACGCCAGAATGGTCCAGTCCAGCGCGCCCACGCGGGGGAAAATGCGTGAACCCAGATAAACAGCGAGCGCAATATTTACTGCCATGATGGGGTGTTCAGGCCCCAGGCTTACGCCGCCCGCCAGCCCGATGATCAAGGCGAGAAGTAAACCTGGTAGTGCCGCCGGGTTGACCGGCGCGCTGATCAACGGCTCAAGCGCCGGATCGGGGCCCGCGTGTCCCGGGCTGAAGCGAATGACTAAGCCTACCGTGATACCGGTGAGGGTCAGCATCAGGATAATCCAGGTCGGAGAGGCAAAATCAATGCCGAGCTTTCCTGGCAGGGCGGTCCACAAAAAAGCTTGCAGCACCGAGGCAACTTTCATAACGACGATTAACACCAGGCTTGACGCAATACCAATGATGAGCGCAGGCGTCGCTAACAACAGCATGGTTTTGGCTCGCGGATGGAGCATGATGATTTCCTTGTACAAAAGTGTTTAGCGAGACTTTGCACATTCAGTTTGACGGCAATAGTGCAAAAGGTGCTGAAACGGTAAAGTGATTCTGTGACGAAGATCGATTATCCTGGGCAGTTCGCATTCAGGCCGTTGTTGTTATCCCGCCTTGAATTTACAGTGTCCCAAAGATTTATTCTGACTTTAGCGGAGCAGTAGAAGAATGACAAAATATGCTTTAGTAGGTGATGTAGGCGGCACGAATGCGCGGCTGGCATTATGCGATATTGATACCGGCGAAATTTCTCAAGCAAAGACCTATTCCGGGCTGGATTACCCAAGTCTTGAAGCGGTGGTTCGCGTGTATCTGGATGAGCATCAGGTCGGTGTCGAGGATGGTTGTATCGCTATCGCCTGTCCGATTACCGGTGACTGGGTGGCGATGACGAATCACACCTGGGCATTTTCCATTGCCGAAATGAAAAAAAATCTCGGCTTCGCGCATCTGGAAATCATCAACGACTTTACAGCCGTTTCGATGGCGATCCCAATGCTCAAACCTGAACATCTTATTCAGTTTGGCGGCGCGGAACCGGTCGAAGGCAAGCCGATTGCCGTTTATGGCGCGGGTACGGGACTGGGTGTTTCACATCTGGTTCACGTCGATAAACGCTGGATCAGTTTGCCGGGTGAGGGCGGCCACGTTGATTTCGCGCCGAACAGCGAAGAAGAAGGCATCATTCTTCATGAACTGCGCGCCGAACTGGGCCACGTTTCTGCCGAGCGCGTGCTGTCCGGCCCTGGGCTGGTTTATCTTTATCGCGCGATTGTGAAATCCGATAATCGTCTGCCGGAAAACTTACAACCCAAAGACATTACCGAGCGCGCACTGGCGGACAGCTGCACAGACTGTCGTCGCGCGCTGTCACTGTTCTGCGTGATTATGGGTCGCTTTGGCGGCAATCTGGCGTTAAATCTCGGCACGTTTGGCGGAGTTTACATCGCGGGTGGCATTGTGCCGCGTTTCCTGGAGTTCTTTAAAGCGTCTGGTTTCCGTGGCGGGTTTGAAGATAAAGGGCGTTTTAAATCCTATGTGCAGGACATTCCGGTTTATCTGATCGTGCATGATAATCCAGGTCTGCTGGGTTCAGGAGCGCATCTACGCCAGACGCTGGGCCAATACCTCTGATACTCATCCCCTCTCCGCACGGAGAGGGGATTCTGCTACAAATGCATTAGCTGCCTGAATTCCTTCACCTTGCTCCGACTCACGGGCACCTGAAAATCCAAATCCTTCAGCCGTAAAATATAGGTGTTGTTAAACCACGGTTCGATCTCACGGATTTTATTCAGATTCACACAAAACGAACGGTGGCAGCGGAAAAAATGCGACGCGGGCAGCTTGCCGCAAAATTCAGTGATATTCATCGGCATCACGAAAGATTCGCGCCGAGTATAAACAAACGTCATTTTTTCGTGTGCTTCGGCGTAATAAATATCATCCATCGGCGTGACGATAATCCGCTCATCTTTAATCAGATTTAGCGTGTCGTTTTCACGGGTGACGACAGGCGCTGCGCTCACCGCAGAGTGGTTTTGCTGCTGCCAGGCCATCTCAAGTTTTTGCAGCATGCTCACAATGCGTGATTCCTGATAAGGCTTGAGAATGTAGTCAAATGCTTCCAGTTCGAACGCTTCGACGGCATGCTCTTTCCATGCAGTGACAAAAACGATAAACGGCTTATGGGCGAACTGATTGATATTCTGTGCCAGCAGTACACCGTCCAGTGACGGAATGTTGATATCCAGGAAAATAGCGTCAACTTTGTTGTGCTGTAAAAACTTCAGCACATCCAGTCCGTCTTCAAACGTGCCGACAATCTCCATTTGGCTGTGCTCTTTTATCAGCCAGCTCAACTCCTGTTGGGCGAGGATCTCATCTTCAACAATGATGACTTTCATGCATCAATCCTCATTCAGGGCCACAATAATGTTTGCGTATGAACGGGTAAGCGCTCATTAGGCACATAAAAAGCGATTTCCGTTCCGGGTTCCAGACGACGAATATGCAGCCCTTCGCCGTAAAGTAATTTCACGCGATGATGAACATTCAACAGGCCAATTTTATTGCCCGGCATTTCGTTAGATTCCACGCGCGCAATCACGTTAGGATCGATACCGTTTCCGGTATCGCGTACCGCCACGCGCACGCGATTGCCACATTCCGCCACGCTAATTGTCACCACGCCTTTGCCTTTGCATGGCTGGATGCCGTGGACAATCGCGTTCTCAACTAGCGGCTGAATCAACAGGCTTGGGATGACGCAGTGCACCTCTTCGTCGATATCGTAGATGACCGTCAGCTTATCGCCAAAACGAGCCTGTTCGATCGCGATGTAGTCCTTGATCTGATACAGCTCTTTTTTGATATCAATTTGCTCGTCGTCCTTAAGCTCAATGTTGTAGCGCAAATAACGCGAGAGATTATAAATCAGCTGACGGGCGGTATCTGGATTCATTCGAATAGAAGACGAAATCGCATTCAGCGCGTTGAACAGGAAATGGGGATTAATTTTACTTTGCAGGGCGCGCAGTTCTGCCTTATTTGCCATTTCACGTAGCTGCTCGGCGCGAGACACTTCCAGTTGCGTAGAGATAATTTGCGACAGGCCAATCGCCATCTCCTGCAGTGAAGAGGTGATTTGATGCGCGTGACAGTAGTAAATTTTAAGCGTGCCGGTAACTATCCCTTTTTCCCATAGCGGGATCACTAGCATGGAGTGGATCTCCGGAGTACGATGCGCCTCATCATTGTTTTTAATGATGATTTTTCCGTAGTTTATGGCCTGGCGAGTGGTAGGGCTGACGGCATCGTCGTTATCGCGATAGTTATGTTCGCCCACACCGACATAGGCCAGCACATGATCAATATTGGTGATTGCCACCGCATCAGCATGAATATCGCGCCGGATAATGTCGCACACCTGCCGCAACGACTCTGCGTTGACATGACGAAATAGCGGCAGCGTTTTATTGGCAATATCCAGCGCAAGTTTCGCCTGGCGCGCTGCACTGGCCTCTTTTTCACCTTCGACGCTCTGCACTAGCAAAACGATAAACCCAATACACACGCTGCCGAGAATCATCGGAATACCGATTTTCGAGACAATATCCAGCCCAAGTTCGGTAGAAGGGGCCCAGGCAACCACTAGGATCATGGTCAGCGTTTCGCACACCATGCCCGCTACAATACCGGCTTTCCAGTGCTGTTTTTTGGGAAACTTACGGTTAATCCAGCCGGAAAGGACACCCGCGATAATGCTGGTGATAAAGCACGGGATAGCCGTCACGCCGCCGATATCGATGAGATAGCGGTGCGTCCCCGCAATAATGCCGGTAATAATCCCCACCCATGGGCCAAATAAGATACCACCGGACATCACGGCAATAATGCGCACGTTGACCAGAGATCCTTCTACCGGTACGCCGGACCAGGTGCTGAAAAGCGCAAACATCGAGAAGATGGCGGTGACGGCCAACAACTCTTTTGGCGAGTGTGCAGATTTATGTAAAAGCTCGCGAAAAAGCCGGATGCGGATCAGGAAAAACAGACAAATCAGCATTAATGCAGCGCGATCAAATACCGCCAGCAGCATATTGAATATTTCGTGCACGGGACAACCTGGGAAAACGGGAAAAATCTATGATAGGAAACCTGACGCAGAATGACCAGACATCACTCTTTTTTAGCAAATGAGGAAAAACCTTAATTTACAAAGGGGATTATCGGATTCTGATTGACTGGAGTGATTCTGCCTTTGAATGAAAGCCTGTTTGTAAGTTCATTGATATCATGATGTTAATAAAATGGCATCTCTGATCTCTTTTGGCATCAATACTTCCGGTTTTCCCTCAATTAATGTTCCCATTTTATATCTAATTTTATTTTTTCATTCTCCTCTCGACAGCGGGTTTTCAATCAGGCTATTTTCTAAGCATGCCACAAACGTGGCAGCGTCGCTCGGACGGTCCGGGCGCAAACGTGACTCTGAGGAATCTATGGCTGAATTCAGTCCTGAACGCCGTTTTACGCGTATCGATCGTCTCCCCCCTTATGTTTTTAATATCACTGCTGAACTGAAAATGGCTGCGCGTCGGCGCGGCGAAGACATTATCGATTTCAGCATGGGTAATCCCGATGGCCCCACGCCGCCGCATATCGTCGAAAAACTGTGTACCGTTGCTCAACGTCCGGACACTCACGGTTATTCGACGTCGCGCGGGATTCCGCGCCTGCGGCGTGCAATTTCTCGCTGGTATCAGGATCGCTATCAGATTGATATCGATCCAGAAAGCGAAGCTATCGTTACGATCGGATCGAAAGAAGGGCTCGCACACCTGATGCTGGCGACGCTGGATCACGGTGATACCGTGCTGGTGCCGAACCCTAGCTATCCGATCCATATTTACGGTGCGGTGATAGCCGGGGCGCAAGTGCGCTCCGTGCCCTTGGTCGAAGGCGTAGATTTCTTCAACGAGTTGGAACGCGCGATTCGGGAAAGTTATCCGAAGCCAAAGATGATGATTTTAGGCTTCCCGTCGAATCCGACGGCGCAATGCGTCGAGCTAGAGTTCTTTGAAAAAGTGGTGGCGCTGGCAAAGCGTTATGACGTGCTGGTGGTGCATGATTTGGCGTATGCCGATATCGTGTATGACGGCTGGAAAGCGCCTTCAATTATGCAAGTACCCGGCGCGCGCGATGTCGCGGTTGAATTCTTTACGCTGTCGAAAAGCTACAACATGGCTGGGTGGCGTATTGGATTTATGGTCGGCAATAAAACGCTGGTCAACGCGCTGGCGCGAATCAAAAGCTATCACGATTACGGTACTTTCACGCCGTTACAGGTGGCTGCGATTGCCGCGCTGGAAGGCGATCAGCAATGTGTGCAAGACATCGCCGCGCAGTACAAACGACGCCGCGATGTGCTGGTGAAAGGGCTGCATGAAGCGGGTTGGATGGTCGACATGCCGAAAGCCTCGATGTACGTATGGGCCAAAATTCCCGAGCACTATGCGGCCATGGGATCTCTGGAATTTGCTAAAAAGCTGCTGCAGGATGCAAAAGTTTGCGTTTCCCCAGGCATCGGTTTTGGTGATTATGGCGATACGCATGTGCGTTTTGCGCTCATCGAAAATAGCGATCGTATACGCCAGGCGGTGAGAGGGATTAAAGGGATGTTCCGGGCCGATGGTCTTTTGCCGTCAGACAAAAAGAATCTAGCAGAATCTGAATAGCGTAGCGCGCATAAAAAAACAGGAGCCAATGGCTCCTGTTTTTTTAACTGTTGTTCTTCGCTCAGATCATCAGGGCAAAGGTTCCGGCCCAGACAAATACAATCACCGAAATGCCCATAAAGAAATATTTCACGTTTGTCGCTCCGCGCATCTTTTGATACGCCTAAAAAAACAAAGTCCAACTGAGTATAGAGAGTTGAAATCGGACGCAATCGGAAATAAGAATTATCCCGCTATGTCATCGACTCCAGCTCAGAATTCTGTGCCTTCCTATTGCCAGACGGCGCTAATGTACGCCTAAAAATCAGGAGTGACAAGGGGCATTTTTTCAAATGCTTTCCGTTACTTACGAGTGTCGTGGAACGGAGACAGATTAATTGCAGCGTGCAATAAATAGCCGTTGAGCGAAGAAAATAATTAACAATTGAGAGCGTGATGGCAGGTGATTGAAAAGGTTAGTTTCTCAGTGAAACTAACCTTTAAAGAGGTTACTTATAGAGAGAGGATTCGCCAACTGGACGGGTTTTAAAGCGGCGATGGACCCACAAATATTGTTCGGGGGCGCGCATGATTTCTTTCTCGATCACTTTGTTGATGTAAGCGGCAGCTTCCGTCTCGTCCTGGGGATAATTTTTCAACTCAGGGGAGATAAAGAGACGATAACCTGAGTTATCCGCTTTCCTGATCATCGTGACCGTCAACATCGGTGCGCCCGACAGACGTGAAATCACAAATGTGCCGTTAGTTGTGGCAACATTTTCAACCGCAAAAAATGGGGCAAAGCTGCTTCCTTTGCGGCCATAGTCCTGGTCAGGAGCGAACCAGACGGCTTCGCCTTTTTTGAGTGCACTGACTAAACCGCGCAAATTGTTTCGGCTGATCATGGCTTTATTAGACCGCAGTCGACCGCGCGTCTGCACCCATTCCATCAGCAAGTTGTTGTGCGGACGATAGGTGGCCATCATCGGTTGACACAACCCCATCACGCGCCCCCCCAGCTCTAAAGACATAAAGTGAACGCCAATCACCATCACGCCGCGATTTTGCGCCTGCACCTCTTTCAGATTCTCCAGGCCCTCAACATCAAACCATTTACGCACGCGCTCGTCTGGCCAGAACCAGGCGATACCTGTTTCCAGCAGCGCCATACCAATGGCTTTGAAGTTTTCCTTGATCAGTTTTTCTCGCTGAGCGGGCGTATCGTTTGGGAAACAGAGTTCGAGATTCCTGCGCGCAATGGATTCACGTCGTTTCAGGAAGTGGCGGGATGCACTCCCTAACCGCGAGCCCAGAACACGAATAGCCGGATAAGGTAATTGAACAAGAAGCCAAAGTAGGCCAAGACCAAACCACGTTAACCAGTAACGCGGATGTAGAAATGCACGCTGGAATTTGCATTGAGACAAAATAGTGAACCTATATAAAGCCTGAGAAAGTAGCGCAAACTTCGCGTTACAACCTGCTTGTGTAGACCGTATTTCAGGATAGTAGTTTCAGCCCTTACCGATGTTTACGCAGTCAATAACCACTGCCGAAGTAAGGTAGGTTGCGTAATGTAGCATCGTTAGACACCGTGTTCCACGACTACTTTATCCGAAAAAGCAAGCACATGGTGACGATAATTCCAGGCTTGAAAGCGCAGCGAGTACGACAGCATTATCGACTTATATTGCTTAAGAAGGACAGGCTGAATGGGGTCTAAACACTCTGCTAATGAAGCCATAATCATATTAATCCTAATTCATTGGATTTTGGATAACCCAACGGACTCATGAAATAACGGCATTAAATAGTTACTCTACTTTATTATCATTCACTCTGAGGCTACGGATTTCCTGGTTTCATTTAATAAGGCCATTTTAAAAGATGATATTTGACAGCAAAAATGATGCATGTTGACTTTGTGGTGGTAATGCTCCGAAAGGGTCAGATAACCTGCTGCGCTAGGCCTGCCGAATAAATTGATTCAACAGGCACCGCGAAATTAGCATGAAGCTGATTTTCATTTATGAAAGCGGGGAAGATCTAAAATATCGTAGGTGAAAGTGTCCTTCAAATAACACCGGTCGGGCGTATCGCTATCTGCATACAGTAAAAAATACTGCTGCGTATCCTCAAAGATTACAAGATCATCGCCATTCCTGAAATGGGTCACCACATAAGGCGTATCATTTTTTGTTCGAGCGTGGTTAACACCTGAGGCAATTTGAAAGCGATCGTCCCATTTCATAGTGCTGAGCTGATATTTGAAGTGAGAGATGGTCACACTGCTCCGTAACGAACAGGAGAGCCGAATCGCGGTAGCGGCAAATGAAGGTGAGTTTATGAATATTATAAGGCTTAGCAAGAGTAAAACTTTCAAAGAGGTCTCCATTTAGGATGGTCTTGCGAGGAACAGTCTGGACGTGCCATCAGCATGATTGAATCAGTGGCTTTGTTGACGAGGTATACAGCGAGGCTGTGGTCTGATGATATACAGCAGAGGTAATATTGTAACGATAACTTAATGAGATACAAGCTCGTTGTAAAGTTTGATTTTAGTTAAATGTGAAAAGGATCAGCATTTCCGGAAGGACATATCTTCTTGTTTTCTCATGAGTGGAACGCGTACTTAACCGGAATCATCAGAGGGGAATGAGTGAGCTGGTAAATTAGCAACGCGCAACCTGATGGATGCCGGTAAGGGTAGCAGGTTTTTTTCTGCCATACAGGAGAGTTATACGCAGCGTTTTGTTTGGCAAGTAAACAACGATTGAATACTTCGATAGTCTCTGAAAATTCTGGCATCAATGGCAATCATTTTTGCGGTGATAAGGTGTAATTGGCAGGTATCACGTTACATGACTCATTCAATACATGGATCAGGTAAAAAAGAATTGTTGTTCTATTGATATAGGAAATGAATTATATATTCTTAACGGTTAAAATAGTTATTTTAACTCAAGGCTTTTTTTAGGATTTTTGCCTGATTGTCTTTATTTACCATTTGGTTATGTTGTCGCCGCCTTATTTTATAGGGCTAGTTGTAAAATTATAAGGAAATACTTATAAAAAAGAGCGCTTTCATTTTAATGAAATCCTTGGTCTGTAAGATTATGTTACATCATTTAATTTCCCATCATATCGGAAATATTTTTACACTCATCTCAATAAGGCTTTGTCCGCGTTTTAATCTCGCACTAAGACTTTATATTGCGTCATGCTAGCAGGTAAAAGGAATGCGACTGATTTTGACCAGTACTACCATTAGTGTCGGATGGGATTAATATCTTTCTGCTCTAATAGCCTAAGCTTTTCTTATTAATATGCCAGCGAGTATTGACCGTTTCTATCTATTCCATAGAACAGGGAAAGTTATGTCTAATTCCTATCAATCCGAGATCCCTAAGGCTCGCGTCAATATCCAGTTAAGTTTGCATACAGGTGGCGCACAGAAAAAAGTCGAATTACCCCTAAAACTTGTTTTGGTGGGTGATTACAGCAACGGAACAGAGCAGCGTCCCGTGTCGGAGCGCGAAAAGGTCAATGTAAATAAAAATAACTTTGACAGCGTGCTTGCTGAGTTTTCGCCAGCCATAAAGCTTTCAGTTGAAAACACGCTTGCACATGACGGCAGTGAAGAAGCCA
The DNA here is from genome assembly GCF_000016325.1 of Enterobacter sp. 638. NCBI lineage: Bacteria > Pseudomonadati > Pseudomonadota > Gammaproteobacteria > Enterobacterales > Enterobacteriaceae > Enterobacter > Enterobacter sp. 638. The sequence continues at coordinate 3,161,941 of NC_009436.1, read as the reverse complement.
TAAATCTCACCTTCCGCGACATGAAAGACTTCACACCGGAACAGGTCGCTCGTCAGATCCCTCAACTGAAAGCCATGCTTGCCATGCGTAATCTTCTCCGAGACCTCAAAGCCAATCTGCTCGATAACCAGGCTTTCCGTAAAGAGCTGGAAAAAATTCTGGTAGACCCACAACTCAGCAGTGAGCTGCGCAGTGAGTTGAGTGCTCTGGCACCGAAAAAAGTCTGACGGTCGCGATGTTAAACGGTTTAATGAAGAGAAAATGCTGATGTCTGTAAAAAATGAATATACGACTGGTAGTGAAACCGTCGTGCTGGAACGTTCTGAATCAGGTGGTGTATATGCATCCCTGTTTGAAAAAATCAATCTCAATCCGGTTTCTGAGCTGAGTGCGCTGGATATATGGCAGGATGCACAGGCCATGTCTGATGCAACTTCTGATGAGCGGTTGACCGCCGGTATGCAGGTGTTTCTGGAATGCCTTAGTAAAGCCGGTTCAAAGGTCGAAAAATTAGATAAAAACCTGATTGACCATCATATTGCGGAGCTTGATTACCAAATCAGTCGTCAGCTGGATGCGGTAATGCACCATGACGACTTTCAGGCTGTCGAATCTCTTTGGCGCGGTGTGAAATCGCTGGTGGATAAAACTGACTTTCGCCAGAACGTCAAAATTGAGCTGCTCGATCTGTCGAAAGCGTCTTTGCGACAGGACTTTGAGGACGCGCCGGAAATTATTCAAAGCGGGCTGTATAAACATACCTATATTGATGAGTACGACACCCCAGGCGGAGAACCCATCGGTGCGTTGATTTCTGCGTATGAATTTGATGCGTCAGCACAGGACGTGGCTCTGCTGCGTAATATCTCCAAAGTATCTGCCGCAGCGCATATGCCGTTTATCGGCTCTGCCGGCCCGAAATTCTTCCTGAAGAATTCGATGGAGGATGTGGCCGCCATCAAGGATATCGGTAACTACTTTGACCGCGCTGAATACATCAAATGGAAATCCTTCCGCAATACTGATGATTCCCGTTATATCGGTTTGGTGATGCCACGTGTACTGGGTCGTCTGCCGTATGGCCCTGACACCGTGCCTGTTCGCAGCTTTAACTATGTCGAAGAAGTGAAAGGCCCGGAGCATGATAAATATCTCTGGACCAATGCATCATTCGCCTTTGCATCCAATATGGTTCGTAGCTTCATTAACAATGGTTGGTGCGTGCAAATTCGTGGCCCGCAGGCTGGTGGTGCCGTACAGGATCTGCCTATACATCTGTACGATCTGGGTACCGGCAATCAGGTGAAGATCCCGTCAGAAGTGATGATCCCGGAAACCCGTGAGTTTGAGTTTGCGAACCTGGGCTTTATTCCACTAAGTTTTTATAAAAATAGAGATTATTCCTGCTTCTTCAGCGCTAACTCTACTCAGAAGCCGGCCCTGTATGACACCGCGGATGCAACGGCCAACAGCCGCATTAATGCACGTCTGCCCTATATCTTCCTGCTGTCGCGTATTGCGCACTATCTGAAACTGATTCAGCGCGAAAATATTGGTACGACCAAAGACCGACGTCTTCTTGAACTGGAGCTCAATACTTGGGTTCGTGGCCTGGTCACCGAAATGACCGATCCGGGCGATGAGTTGCAAGCCTCGCACCCCCTGCGTGATGCGAAAGTGGTGGTGGAAGATATCGAGGACAATCCTGGTTTCTTCCGCGTGAAACTGTTTGCCGTGCCGCACTTCCAGGTGGAAGGCATAGACGTCAACCTGTCACTGGTTTCCCAGATGCCGAAAGCCAAATCCTAGGCGAGGAGAAATCAGGGATGAAAATTCATCGTCCGTTATGGAATGAAGGGGCGCTTCTGGCTCCTCAACAGTTTCAGCAGCAGTCTGAATGGGATGCATTTTCCCGGGCCGGTATTGCCGCCCGCGGAAATGCTTTCCCCTGGGGCGTTGGTCGGGTTGAGCTTGATGACGCGATGCTGGCTTCCGGCCGGATCCAAGCGCAGTCATTGCGTCTCTGGCTTCCGGATGACACATTGGTCGATACCCTGCTCAGTGACCAGCCACCGGAGCCGCGTGAAATTGAGGCACCTGCTTCTGCCAACAATGCCCCGGTGACGGTGTATGTGGCGTTACCGGTGATGCAGGCCGGGATCGTGAATGTGCAGACGGACACGATCCCCGCAGAGCGCCCGCTTCGCTATCGAGAAGCCTGGGAGACGATCGCCGATCGTTTCGGTCAGGAAGAAGAGTCGATGGCGGTGGCCCGCTATAATCTCGCATTCCGTTTCGGACATGAAGACAACTGCGCCTGGGATATCTGCGCCGTTGCCCGTTTGTTGCGGGACGGGCAGGGAGGCTGGCGTCATGATCCTGACTTTATCCCGCCGATGGCCCTGTTCTCGGCAAGCCGTGGCCTGTGTGAACGCCTTGCACTGCTGAATCGTCAGCTGCGCTCTCGTCGCCAGCGTCTGATGTCCATGCGTCGTGAAAGCAACGACAGAATGGCCGATTTTGCGGTCGCTGATGTGTCGTTGTTCTGGCTGCTAAATGCGCTGAACTCGCATGCCCGGGTACTCTCGGAGTATGATCGTTTCCCTGACAGGCATCCTGAGCAGGTCTGGGCCGAGCTGACACGGCTTGCCGGCAGTATGCTGACCTTCTCGCTTGAGCACGATCTGGATGCGATCCCGGGTTACGACCACAGCGCGCCGGAGCAAACCTTCCCGCCACTCTTTGACCTTATCAGCGAACTGCTGGAAGCCAGCCTGCCGTCACGCGTGGTGGCCGTCCGGATGGATCGCATGGATCCGGAAACCTGGAAAGCGGTACTGCACGATATTCGTCTGCGCGATGAAGCCGATTTCTATCTCTCCGTCCGGGCGAATCAGCCGGCCTGGCAGATAGCTGAACGCTTTGCCGAAGTCTGTATTGCCGGTGCGCCGGCTAATGTTGGCGAAGTGTCCGGTCTCGCTGTCGAGGGTATCGGTCTCATTGTCCTGAGCCGCGTGCCTGCTGCGCTGCCAGTGCGCCTGGAGAACCAGTTCTTTGTGCTTGATATGGAGAGTAATGCCGCCCGTGAAATGCTGGATCAGGGTGTCTGCGTCTTCTATGTTCCGTCCGTGCTCGGCGAGCTTGAGCTGGAACTGTTTGCGGTGCTGCGCTCATGATTAAGGACTTCGACATTGATGCGCTGATGGCGCCGACCTGGCTCACCGTGGCGCAGTTACGCCACGGCGGGAAGGTCACCGACGGACCTGCACTCTATGCGACGTGTAAGGCGCAGGTGGAGAGTGTACCCGCCGCAAAGTCATACCGGTCCGGTCGTAATGGTCTGCGGGGATGTGGATGATGACATGTTCGCCCGAGGTCCTGGCAGGGGAACGGCTGAAGGCTGGTTCCTTCGAATATCTAATCCGCCAGAACTGACCATCCTGGCGGGCGAGTTACTGGCCCGCAGCCCGACCATGGCCGGGCAGCTTGCGGTGATGTTCCGTTGTCTGCCGGACCGTCACGAAGACGAATCGCTGATGCGCGCGTCCCTGAAAGCCGTGCGCTTGCAGATAAAACAACTTCGTGGCCTGACGGGCTACACCGTACCGGTGGTCCTGAATGCAGAGTTCAGTGGCCCGGAAACGCCGTGGATTGTGGTGCGGGGCAATGCTGCCCTGGTGTGCTGCGACGGTGGGCCGCCCATTACCCTCAGTGAGTGGCAACGAGCAGCACTGACGGCCACGGTACAGCCGTTCCTCGCTGAGGCCACTACGATGCTGCACAAGTTGATACTGGATGAACTGGAGAAAGCCGAACGCCTGTACCCAGGCGTCATCGCAGGATGATGGCGCATCACAACACAATGGAGAGTAATTCCATGGCAATTCCTGTTTATCTTTGGCTGAAAGACGACGGCGGTGCGGACATTAAAGGGTCTGTGGACGTTCAGGATCGTGACGGCAGCATCGAAGTTGTCGCTCTGGAGCATAACCTGTACATCCCGACCGACAACAACACCGGCAAGCTGACCGGTACCCGGTGTGGGTCAAGGACACCTTCAATCTGGGCCCGATCAGCGCGACAGGCATTGTGATCATTTGTCTTTTGCTGATGCTGGCGGCAGTAATCATCGGTTGGGTACTTGAAACTGTATTCACGAAAAACGGTGAGAAGCAGGGAAATCTGGATGTGGTTGCCTCCGGACAGCAGGCGGCTGCATCCCAGCCTGAAGCAAAGCATACCGATGCGGATACCTCCCGGTTTGTGGCGGAAGCGCTGGTCGATCATCTGCGCCTGCGTTACCGTCGCCGCTGGAAAGCCAAAGTTCGCCTGCTGCTGGTACAGGGTACTGATAACGATATCGAAAAAGTGGTGCCAGGACTGAAACGCGATCACTGGCAGGAAAGTGACGGGATTGTGCTGATCCACGGTGGTCTGCCTGAAAGCGTGCCCGATGATGAGTTCCTGTCCGTCCTGAAAGATGTGCGCCCACAGCGACCGCTGGACGGTGTGGTGCAGGTGATGAATGCGGGTGAACTGCCGGATACGGCGAAGCAGGACACCCTGGTGCGTGCACGCCAGAAAACCGATACGTTGCTGGGCTGGCAGTTGCCGGTCTGGCTGTGGCTTGTCCGGGAGGGCATCTGGTCCCATGACGGGGAAGGAGTGCCCCCAACCGGAGCGTTGTTTGGTCCAGGGGCGACGACGGAAGAGACCCGCGAGACACTCACCACCCTGTCGTCAGAATTGCAGACGCCCGGTGTGGCGGCGCTGCTCGAGAATTCACAGCACCACTGGCTGCTGAGCCTGTCAAAAGCTCTGCGCGGCTCGTTGCGACGCTCTCTGGTGCCGTTGCTGACCACGCTGATGTCGGGCCCGGCCCCGTATCGTCTGCGTGGGGTGATGTTCAGCCCGGCATTGTCTGGAACCGAAACGGTACCGCATGTTCGCCTGTCACCGGCAGTCTGGCAGGAACTCGAAAACAACAGCCTGCAGGTGCAGGCCCGTAAAATTGGCTTCCACTGGCAAAAGGTGCTGCGCCTGGTACTGTTGGGGCTGGTTCTGCTCTGGGGGGCGGGTACGCTGCTGTCGCTTTCCGTTAACCGCACCCAAATCTGGCTGGCCCAGGATACGGCCCGTGTTGCTGCTGACACAAAGCAGCCTTTGCCCGAACGCCTGCGTAACCAACTGGCGCTGCAACAGACTATTGCCCGCCTGCAGAACCGCGAGGTACACGGTGCGCCGTGGTACACCCGCTTTGGCCTGAACCAGGACAGCGACATGCTGAAGATGCTCTGGCCACTGTATGACCGTAATAACCAGCAGCTGATGCGCGACGCGCTGGCAGACGAGCTTCACCGCCAGCTCAACGCTTTTGTGCAGTTGCCTCCGGCAAGCGATGCGCGTACCTCTGCCACCCAGAAGACCTACAGCCTGCTCAAGGGTTACCTGATGCTGGCCCGTCCCGACAAAGCGGATGCGAACTGGCTTGCCGGTAACATGCTGAAAGCCTGGCCGCACCGCAGCGGTGTGCCGGACAGCGTGTGGCAGACCCAGGCACCGAAGCTGCTCGGCTTCTATGCGCAGAACTTACCGGCACACCCTGAGTGGAAAATAACCCCCGACCGCGACCTGGTGGGGACGGTACGCCAGATTTTGCTCAAGCAGATTGGTCAGCGTAACGCGGAATCGGGTCTGTACCAGGAGATGCTCGGGCGCATTGCCCGCAACTGGCCGGATTTAAGTCTCGCTGACATGACCGGTGATACCGATGCCTCTTCCCTTTTCTCCTCCGAAGAAGTGGTGCCGGGGATGTTCACCCGCCAGGCGTGGGAAGAGCAGGTTGAGGATGCGATTGATGAGGTAGTGAAAACCCGCCGCGATGAAATCGACTGGGTGCTGACCGACAAGACCCATCAACCAGGCAATGACGTCTCGCCGGAAGCGTTGAAGCAGCGCCTGACAGAGCGTTACTTCACTGATTTTGGCAACGCCTGGCTCAACATGGCCAACAGCATTCAGTGGCAAGAAGCGTCATCACTTTCGGAGGCCATTGCCCAGCTGAACCTGCTGGCGGATGTGCGTCAGTCACCTCTGGTGGCGCTGATGAATACCCTTGCCTGGCAGGGGCAGACCGGGGCTAAAGGAGAAGCTCTTGCGGATTCCCTGGTGGATTCGGCGAGAAAACTGGTGGGTCGTCAGAAGAGTCCAAAACAGTTTATCGAACAAGCGCAGGGCCCCAAAGGTCCGCTGGACGGCGTATTTGGTCCGCTCACGGGCCTGATGGCCGGGAAGGACGGGACCGGCTCGAACGGTAACCTCAGCTTCCAGTCCTGGCTGGCCCGTGTGACCCAGGTGCGCCTCAAGCTCCAGCAGGTGACGAGCGCGCCCGATCCGCAGGCTATGTCCCAGATGCTGGCACAGACTGTTTTTCAGGGTAAAGCAATCGATCTGACTGACACCCGTGATTATGGCTCTCTGGTGGCAGCAAGTCTCGGTCAGGAGTGGAATGGATTTGGTCAGGCGCTGTTTGTGCAGCCGCTCGACTTGGCCTGGCGTCAGGTACTGGCACCGGCCGCAGGCAGCCTCAACGCCCGCTGGCAGAGCACCGTTGTATCGCAGTGGAACACCGCCTTTGCCGGACGCTATCCGTTTAAAACTACCGGCAGCGACGCCTCACTGCCACTTTTGGCCCAGTTCCTGCGAAGCGACTCCGGGCGTATCGCGGCATTTATCAAAACTAACCTCAGCGGCGTGCTGCATCAGGAAGGCAGTCACTGGGTGGTCGATCCTGCGGCCAGCCAGGGGATGAGCATCAGTCCTGCGTTTCTCACCGCCATCAATCAGTTGGCCGACATTTCGGATATTGTTTTTGCCCAGGGCGATGCTGGGGTGCATTTTGAACTGATGGCCCGGCCGTCGCGCGATGTGGCCCGTACCCAGTTGACACTGGATGGCCAGAAGCTGGATTACTTCAACCAGATGGAAAGCTGGCAGAGTTTTACCTGGCCGGGCAACACTTATTACCCGGGTGTGGATCTGAGCTGGCGTTCAGTGAACACCGAAATGCGCCTGTATGAAAGCCACCAGGGGAACTGGGGCTTCATCCGCCTGCTGGATAAGGCGCTGATCACTCCGCTCGACAGCAGCCGCACCCAGCTGGTGTGGATCACCCCGGACGGTAATCCGCTGAAATTCATACTGCGCAGCGAACTCGGTGACGGGCCACTGGCACTGCTCAAACTTCAGGGCTTCAGCCTGCCGCAGACTATTTTTTCCGTGGGCGCGACTGACGGCTCACTCACCCTTGCCGGAGACGAATAAATGGCGACTGCAGAAACGCTCCTGACCCTGTGTCTTCCGGATGCGGACCAGCGTTCCGCACTGCTCGCTAAGAGCCGGGAAAGTCTCTCTCTGTGGTCACCGTGGCTGACGCCGCTGGCAACCGGCAACGGTGCCGGGGATGACCCGACCTATGAGGATGATTTCCAGGTGATGCGCGAGGAAATCAACAAGCTTTCCGGTACCGATTCCGGGGTGCTTTGTCGCCTGGCGGAAAGCATTCTCACCCAACATGCCCGCGATATTCGGGTGGTGACCTGGTATGCCTGGGCGCGCCTGCAGCGTGACGGTGATGCGGGTCTGACCGACGGTGTCCTGCTGCTGGCGGCCATGCTGGATCAGGCGGGGCAACACTGCCATCCGCAGCGCAGCACCGCCAGGCTGGCTGCACTCGACTGGCTGAACAGTGATAAAGTGCTGGATGCATTCTCGCGCTGGCCTGACGTGACGCGGGAACCAGACTATCGTGCTCAACTGAAACGCCTATATCTGCAACAGAGCTGGACAGAACTCATTGAGCAGGTGGATGTGATGTTCACCGAAGGCGGTAACCGCTTCTGGCTCGATTTGCAGTGGTATCTGTGGCAGGGACTGATCCGCGCAGGAAATCCTTGGGAGCAATGGGCCGACTATATTATGAGCGACCTGAAGCTGATGCTCAAACGCCTGCCGGGTCTGGAAACCCTTGCCTGGAATGACGGTACGCCGCTTGCCGATGAGGTGACGCTCGGCTGGATAGTGGAGAAGGTCAACAATGACATGCCCGTGTTTACCGAAGAGCCTACCGGCTTAAAGGGAGCCCAGACCGATGACATTTTTGCGCTGGAAGCGGAAGCGATGGAAAAGGGTGACAGCGCTGGTCCGGAGGCGGCGCTAGGCTGGCTTCAGAGTCGTCCGGGTATGGCCACTCCCCGAAGCCGCTGGTTACTCCGCCTACTCATGGCGCGGGTGGCAGAGCAATACGGCCGCAACGAGCTGGCCCTGCACCTGCTCGGTGAACTCACCGCCAGTGCGCCAAAACTGACCCTCAGTGACTGGGAGCCCGGACTGCTGTTCGACGTGCAGGCCCGCCGTCTGCGCCTGCTGCGCATGAAAGCCGGGCGCAGTGAAAGCGACAAGGTCCGTTTTGCCCCGGAAATGGACAGCCTGCTGGCCGGGCTGATTGCCCTCGATCCGGCGCGTGCGATGGTGCTGTGCGGATACCCGGTGACCTTCGAGGCAGGTGGGATGGATGACACCTCGCAGTGCTTGCTGGGGCTGGTTGGTCTTGGCATCCCGGGTACGGCAGAGCAGGTGGCTACACCGGTTTCCCGTTTTCTGGCGTTGCTCGGCACCATGCGAATACCTACCCGCAATGCCGAAGGTACCCGCGATGCGATTATTGCCTACATTAACGCTCATGAAGCCGCTTTTGCCCGTTATCTGCGGGAAATGCCGTTAAATAACCGTAAACTTCCGCTCTGGCAACAGGCTGATATGGTGTGGGGAAACCGGGTACTACCCAACATTCGTCCAATGAAAGAACGGTATATGCAGGCGTATATTCTACGCACCCATAATGATATCCAGGCATTTAACATCGGTCATGCGATGAGCAATATTGGCAAAGGCATTACCGAATGCTGGGATGGCTGGATGACGCAGGAGGAAATCGAAACAATATCTGAACTTCAGAGCATTGCGTCCAAATTAGATCAACAACTATCAACCACAATTTCTGGAGGTTGGGAAGAAGGGCGTCTGACTTATCGCGCTGAAAGTATTATCAACGCCAACCCATTGCCTGCTGAGATTCCCCGCTATGAGCTTGATCGTTCAGTTCGTATAGAAGCCGATGAAAAACCCTCTCAAACCGGTATCTATTTACCAGATATAGATTTTGCTCCAGCTTGCTTTATATCTGCCAGCTATCATCTCCCTCCAGAGGCAAGGAGGGGGATTGAACGAAGTGATTATGTTGGACTCGATGGGAAACCTAGTTATGGCTGGAAAAAGTCTGAGTGGGCCAAAACAGGCTGGACGCTGATCCGTCGTATTGAAGGTGAGTTTATTGATGTCCCGCCAGAGGGTTTTTTCCCGGAAGGGAAACCGGCAGAGCTTTATAACTGGTCACAGCGTGAAAAGAAACTTTTGCAGGAGGAAAGGGAACGTATTACTTGCTGGAGCGGCGCTTTTGCACCGTTCAATGGTCGCTGGGCAACCATTGTTAACGGCACAACGCAATATATTCAAACCCACACCGGACAGGCCATGCCGGAATTTGAAGATAAGCAGGGCAAAAAACATCGGGCCTGTTGGTCGCTGCTGAAGCGTGATGATGATGGCAATGTTTTTATTATTCCTGATTTAATGCGCTGATTTTGTGCCACGACTCAGGGCCACAAACTGACTGGCTCTGATTAACGAATAAACCTGAAATTAATGGCAACTTGCCACGGTAGAAAACAGGCTGGGGGTATGGTGATGCGGCTAACGACCCTATTTATCCGTATCAGGGATTACCGAAACTGGAAAATACCCATAACTGGTACGAACCAAAGGAAAAAATATAATGGCAGTTTTACATCCTCAGGAATGTTATTTACTGGAGAAATTTATTTCCCCTGAACATTACGCAGCAACGCGTGATGCGATTATTGCCTATATTGACGCTCATGAAGCCGCATTTTCCCGTTACCTGAGAGAAATGCCTTTAAATAGCCGTAAACTGCCTTTGTGGCAGCAGGCTGATATAGTGTGGGGAAATCGTGTGATGCCGAATATTCGCCCAGTCAAAGAGCAGTACGTTAAAGGATATATCGCTCGTATAAATAATGATATTAAAGCATTTCATGTTGGTGGGGCGATGAGTTCCATCACCAAAGGCATTACCGACTGCTGGAATGGTTGGATGACAGAAGGTGAAATAAAAAAATATCTGAACTTGAAAGTATAGCGGCAGAGTTGGATAAAAGGTTATCTATTACATTAGATGCTACCTGGCGTGAAGGCACTTTAACTTATAATGATTTTACTCTGGAATATAAAAGCGAGCTTCCCTTACAGATTCCTCGTTATGAACTTGATACTTCAGTACGCATCGAATTGGATGACAAACCCACTTTAAGTGGGATCTATTTGCCCGATATTGATTTCTCTCCTACTCGTTTTATTCATGCTGATTATGGTGAGCCAGTATCAGCGTTACAGGGAAGAGCACGTTGCGACTGGATAGACTCAGAAACAGGGGATAGAGATTATAGTTGGGATGAAACTGAGTGGGCCAAAACAGGCTGGACGCTGATCCGTCGCGTTGAAGGTGAGTTCATTGATGTTCCACCAGAAGGTTTTTTCCCTGAAGGTAAACCGGAAGAGCTTTATAACTGGCCACAGCGTGAAAAGAAAATCCTGCAGGAGGAAAGGGAACGTATTACCTGCTGGAGCGGCGCTTTTGCGCCGTTCAGTGGCCGCTGGGCAACCATTATTAACGGTGCAACGCAATATACTCACACTCGCACCGGACAGGTGATGCTGGAATTTGAAGATAAGCAGGGCAAAAAACATCGGGCCTGTTGGTCGCTGCTGAAGCGTGATGATGATGGCAATGTTTTTATTATTCCTGATTTAATGCGCTGATTTTGTGCCACGACTCAGGGCCACAACTGGCTGGCTCTGTTTAACGAATAAACCTGAAATTAATGGCAACTTGCCACGGCAGAAAACAGGCTGGGGATATGGTGATACCACTAATGACCCTGTTTATCCGTATCTGGGGTTGCCGAAACTGGAAAATACCCATAACTGGTACGAACCAAAGGATAAAAACTAATGGCTGTCTTACACCCCCTGGAATGTTATTTTCTGGAAAGATTTATTTCGGCTGAACATTATGCCGCGACCCGTGATGCGATTATTGCTTATATTGATGCGCATGAAGTGGCGTTTGCCCATTATCTGCGGGAGATGCCATTAAACAGCCGAAAACTCCCTTTATGGCAGCAGGCTGATATGGTGTGGGGGTATCGTGTGCTGCCCAATATTCGCTCTGCCAGAGAGCGTTATACAGAAGCTTTTATTCTGCGTACTCATAATGATATCAGGGCATTTAACATAGGTCATACCATGAGTGATATCGGCAAAGGCATTACCGAATGCTGGGATGGCTGGATGACGCAGGAGGAAATCGAAACAATATCTGAACTTCAGAGCATTGCGTCCAAATTAGATCGCAGATTATCCGCCACTCTGGATGCCACCTGGAATGAGGGGGATCTAACATATGATGGTTGTGACGAAATTGGATATGGTGCTTATAACCTCCATGATCTTCCATCCCAAGTTCCTTGTTACGAACTTGATCCAACAGTCCGAATAGAGTTGGGTGAAAACCCTGTTCACACGGGGATTTATCTGCCTGATATTGACTTTGCTCCGGCCCGATTTATCCAGGCTGATTTTGGTGAACCACCCGAAACTTGGCAGGGAATAAAACGAAGAGATTATGTCAGTAAAAGTGGAAAACGAAGCTACAGCTGGAAAGAATCCAAGTGGGCCAAAACAGGCTGGACACTGATCCGTCGTATTGAAGGTGAGTTTATTGATGTCCCGCCAGAGGGTTTTTTCCCGGAGGGGAAAGCCGATGCTGCGCGTGGAAGGCAGCCCTGTTCCGGTTCAAAGGGTGGCATTGCACACTGCACATCGGATGGACGTTTTGTCTGTAATGACGGGAGCCTAAGTCAGTCGAAGCGATTCTGCTCCGGATATGGTTCCTCAGAAACCAGCAATCCGGTAAAACCGTCTACTTCCACTCGCAAAGCGCAGACGAAAAAAGTGACAACTTCGAAAAAGCAGGAATCGCAACGCGTTACAGAAAACGACGAACCGGTCAGTACGCAACCTCGACAGCCTACATGTGCTCCCCTCTATATGGCCAGCAAGCCCGGATACACCCATTTACCGATTTGCTTAGGGAACCAATATTAATTCCCTTGCACGTAATTCAGATTAAATATTCAGGATTAAAAAGAATAAAGGAAAGAAATAAAAATGGCACGAAGAAAAAAGATGACAATGCTGCGGGTATTATTTGGGTTATTATTGGCGTAATTGCCTGGGGGAGTATGTCGCGGCAAGAGCATTAATTAATGTTAATGAGCGATTCATAGAATTTGTATCGAATCCGGCTGGTGTCATCGGTCTGTTCTTTGGTTTATCACTTGCCGCTGCGTTAATAGTCCGGGTTTTCATTTATCGGGGTTTCCGGAAGAAAACAGCGGAGCCTGAACAGGCCGTGTCGGACCTCGCTCTGAAAGAGAAAACCTTTGAAGAAACCGTCAATACCGAAGTCGCTCGCGGGCAGTATAAGCAAAAGCAACGCCTTGCCGGTCAGTGGGATGAATTTAACAATGCCAGAAATCAAGCCTCCCGGGCGTTACAGTATCTGCAGAGTCTCGAATATGCAGAAAGCGAAGCCGCATAAACGATAACCTTTAATTGTTCCTGGTACGTCAAATGGACAACTGGTCATGAATGACATTACCCCGCGTAAAATAAAAACGGGCGGCAACCCACGCATGCTGCCGGATTACGCCGCCCTGCGCGATGAACTGAGTAAGCTGACCCATCCTGCACGCCCGGATGTGGACTGGCGATGTGTGGAAAAATTCTGTCTCTCCCTGTTTGAGCAAAATGGCGTCGAGCTGCAGACGGCGGCTTGGTATACGCTGACCCGTACGCAACTGGACGGATTATTTGGTCTCAATGAAGGTCTGGCGATACTCGAGGCACTGATAAGTCATCGGTGGGGGACACTGTGGCCGCAGCCCGTTCATGCCCGTATGGAAATCCTCAGCAGTCTGAGCCAGCGTTTGCAGCAACGGATGCGCTCGCTCCCGCTAAATTACTGCGATCTCAGCCAACTGTATCGCGCAGAGAAATTGCTTAAAAGTCTGGGTGAGGTTTTGCAGCGCCTCGAGCTCAAACATCTGAGCCAATTCGATACGCTTCGTACCCTGATCCATAACAGTGCCGCCCGGCTGGAAAACTGCGATGAAATAACGACCTTGCATTCTGGTAGCGGGTTGTCTGCGAGGGTGATGAAGGGGGCCGCAGCATCAACGGAGGCTCATACTGATAGTCCGCTCGAAGAGAATATCGCGTCAGATAGCACCGTGAAGTGGGTTTACGTTGCGCAGCCAGAACCCCTGGCGAAGGTGGAAGGACTGGCAGCAATGCCCACGCCGGTAAAAAAGTGGAAATCATTCGCGGCTGGGATGTTTACCATGCTGGTGATCAGCATCGTAACGGTATGGGCTTGGCAGTATTTGTCCCGGCCAGACCCTTTACAGATTCAGCTTGCTGCATCACTGGCCCCGATCACCGCGGCGCTCTCGCCTGCACAATTGGATGTTCTGCGTCAGCAATCTCCGTTACCACAAACCGTCATTGCTCAAACACAGCAGCAGATTGCCCGACTGGATAAGTTGCCTCCTGACTGGAATATTGCAAGGAGTCGACAGCTCGTGGATCAAGCTCAGGTGCTGTGGCCGGAGCAGGCAAAACTTCTGGCACAGCAGTGGCAGCAACAACTTAATGCGGCCGCATTACCGACAGAACACCTTGATGGCTGGCATTTGGGAATGACGAAGCTGCAACAGCTGAGTGATCGTTTGAACGGGCTCGATGAGCAGAAAGGTAAATACATGACGGTCAGCGAACTGAAATCTGTCGTTTTTTCCGCCATGCAGTCATTTAACCAATCGATGCCAGCGGAAGAACGGCTGAGAGTATTGTCACAAATTCCTGCTGGGCAACCACTTCCGTCTGCTGCAAAGGCTCAGGCAGAGATGCATCTAAAACAGCTTATCGCTCGGTATGCTCTGGTGGCTCAGTCTGACGACGCGCAGCGCTCACTGATACAGTTGAAAACGACTGATGAGTGAAAAAAGATAAAGCAGAGGCGGTGTAGGTTTTAAATTTCGTTGCAGAGAATAAGCCCTGGAACACTGATTAAATGGCGTTCATATACATTGAGGTTGCGAAGTTGAAGTCGGGAGAAATAAAAAGAGGTTTATATAGTGTCCCCTGCAGGAATCGAACATATATGTAATATCTTGATTTAAAAGAGCAAAAATATAATTGTTCATATTTATTCCAACATATGTACCAACAAAAAATTAGATTTCATGAAGACTTACTAAGTGGTTGATACTTGTCTAAATTAAGTAAGTCTGACAAGTTTAAGATTAACAGATGATGGACTTTTACTGGAGAACTTTTAATGAAAAACTGGTCACCAGAGAATACTAAAGAAATCAAAGCTTGGCTTGACATAGATAACTATCGCAAGCTCGAAGAGATCAGTTTAAATGCCTTGTATCACGAACTCTGGGCAAGAGCACTTCTGTTCAAGCCGGGGCCTACCGACGAAGAAAAGAGAGGGTTTTGGTTGTACATGACTAAAATTTTCAGTGGTAACCCCCATCTTTTCAAAGGAAAGCAACTCGATTATCCAACAGTTAGCGATACTCTTTACAGTCCTCCACACCTTTTTATTACTGATATTACCAGGCTTGCTGAACTTAGTGTGATGGCCCTTAGTGTCAATCTTTTCACCTGGGAGGAAGGAAACGATGAATATTGCGTTAATGCTCCTCACCACGAAGCCTATGTATCACAACTCTTGTCTCCCCTGTGTGAGAAAACAGTGTTGCTTGAAATCGATCTTGGTAGTGGGACTGACGATGAAATTGCTGAGTCGATAAAAGCGGCTCTGCCACAATGGAGAGCAGTAAAAGGAGTGGAAGTTAATGAAACCGGTATCGTTCGTTTCGGCTATGGAACCATTAAAAAGATCATAAATTACAGATTGGTTGCGATGCTCGACATCTTACTTTGGGCAAAAAGGAAAGAACTAAGAATCTCAGATGATCGCCTTTCCCGGCTTCTCTATACTGATGAAGATGAAGAAACTTCTACCCGTCTAGGTTATCACATTAAAGACTCGGATCGACCTCTTGCAATGAAAGCTGCAACGATAGACTTCGTTAAGCAGTTCAATTATTTCATGAACCGAAATCCACACCTGAAAAATATGAGAGTTTCAGATGTGATGAAACTCTCTGATTCTAACTGATCCTAAATACCCGAAGTCTACTACTGCAAGGCAAACCATAGCCTTGCAGTTAGGAATCTAGCTCTTTTTGTTTCGAATAGTTCGTATAGTTCCCACATCGAATCAAAACAAGGGGAACAAACAATGAACAATCAAAACTCCCGCCTCATACGCTTGCCAGAGGTTATGAACAAAACTGGCTACTGTAAAGCTTGGGTCTATCGTCTAATCAGTGAGGGTCGGTTTCCGGCACCAGTGAAGATCGGAGTTCGTGCCGTTGCTTTTGTCGAGAGTGAAGTTGACGAGTGGATTCAATCGGTTATCGAAGCAAGCAGAGTTAAAGTGGCTTAATTAAACATGGGAGAGATTGTTATGAATATCGAAGAATTTGTTAGTGAAGAAAACCATATGTGCAATTTGGGCGACGATCTTTTTTACAAGATCTTCGAATTCGGCGCAATTTATGATTTACCAAATAATGAGCTTAATAAAAAAATAATTTACTGGCTCAGTCAGTACCTTGTAGGAAACTTAAGAGAGCCTTTAGATTCGATCTCTGAGCTTAATATTTTTGATCAGTTTCACGTTTATGAAACATGGTTCTAACTAATTAAATGTCCACTTGAAATGAAAAATATTTCAAAGCGAATAATTCAATACCATATTGGGCTGAGAACTCTTTTGTAAAAAAGTAAAGTTTTATTCCATGTTTTAGCTTAAAACTTTACAAAAATACTTACATTATTTTTGTTGCTGTTAATTAGCAAGGCAGTGAGATTGTTTTCGAAGTATTAGGTGTACATAATATAAACTAGATCTACCAGATGATAATTTGACAAGAATAATCATCTATCTCACTGTTTTAATTTAAATAAATATATCAATCGATCCAAATAAATTTGTAAATCTACGAAATGCTTACTATTAATATATTAGAATTATACTTTTTGTAAAGTTTAGGAGGAAAATATGTGCAGTATTTGTGTGGATTCTTTTATGCTCGAAAATGGTGAGAGATATTGTCATGTTGTAAATAAAGAAAATGGTGAGCCATTGTATTATCCAAACTTGTATATAACAACACAAGTAAGAAATCGGTCAGAGTCTATATCAACAATGAAAGTTATTGCCGGTAGCATTTCATTGTTATATCGATTCTTTATGAGGAAGGAGATCAATATTGATGAAAGAATTCAGAAAAGGATATTTCTGGCTCCTCATGAAATTGATGATTTGATTGAGTTTACTTCATTCAATTTTAAAAGTGGCGGAGATAATAATTATTGTGTTTCGAATGTCAAAAAAACAACTAAGTATTTTCGGGTTACAACCATAGCTAACTATCTGGAATGGTTATGTAAAATACTTCTTTCTCATACAGGTCAGAAAGATACAATCAAAGAGATACTTGTTTTCACTAACAACATAAAAAGAAAGAAGCCAAGAAATAATGACAAATATCTTATGGATATCGAAAAGAGCTTAGACAAAGCTCAACTGGATTCTTTGTTTAGCATTCTTTCGCCAGGAAGTAACTTGAATCCGTTTACGGAAACAGTACAAAAAAGAAATAACCTAATATTCCTGTTATTACATTGCTTTGGGATGAGAGCCGGTGAACTTTTGAATCTGCGAATTGGTGACATAGATTTTGCAGAATCAACAATAGCAATAAGGAGGAGAGCAAATGATAAAACAGATCCACGAGTTTATCAGCCATTAGTGAAGACTTGTGAGAGGAAATTAATTGCTGATGCGAACCTTATTTATGAAATTTCAGATTATATCTTGAATGATCGTAGGAAAGTTAAAAATGCTAATAAGCATGACTTTCTGTTTATTACCTATAAGGAAGGGAAGACTCAAGGGCAACCGCTGTCATTTTCTTCATACCATAAGATAGTGAGTGTTGTTCGTCAATCATCCTCGCTTCTAAGTGGATTAACAGGCCATAAATTACGACACACATGGAATTATGAGTTCTCAAAAGCAATAGACAAGAATCAGGACATATCCGATGAAAAAGAGCAACAAATCCGTTCTTATCTCATGGGATGGCGACCTGGTTCAGATACTTCAATAATTTATAATCGCAGACATATTTTTGAGTTATCAAAAAAAACTGCACTTGAACAACAAGAGCAACTATTCAAAGGAGGATTTGATGAATAATCTAATTAAATATAATCCTGATAAAATGTCTATTCATGAACATAAAATCGTCACTTCGATTGAGAGCCATGGAATTAATATTCGAGACTTGATATGTGTTATGAACAAAAATTTGGTTTGTGGATTTGTGAATACATTACAGTATTATTTTTGTAGTAAAAGCCATTTATATGTAAAAACAATAATTAAAAACATGAAGAATTTTATTAACAATGTTTCGCCTAATTATATTGATGATAAGGTAATGATTCAATATCGAAATATGCAATCAGAAAATAAACCATCATATTTTCGAGGTTTAGGGCCATTTTTAACTAAATGGTTTGAATTAGGATACCCCGGAATAGATGAAAGTGCTGTTGAAATAGCAAAGCATTTTGACCTAAAAATTAAAAAAGCTGGTCAACCTATATTACAAGATGATCCAACTGTGGGTCCACTGACTAAAGAGGAACACACTTCCTTGATCAAGGCTATGAGTCATGCATATAACATAGGTGAACTGTCACTGTCAGATTATGCAATATCACTATTAATAAGTCTTACCGGTAGAAGACCACAGCAGTTAGTTATGTTGAAATATAAAGACATTCTTCAAAAGAACTTAGATAATGGTAAAGTAGAATATTTAATCTCAGTACCACGAATTAAACAACAGGGCAAACAACTACAATATCGAGAACTGCCAATAATCTCAGAGGTTGCATCAATTGTTCAACTTCAAGCTAATCATTCCGTGAGGCTTGTTGAGCAAATTCTTGGCAAAACCCTTGATGAACATACCAAAGGCAAGATTCCTGTTTTCTTGAACGAGGAAAAACTTCCTGATTTTGACATAACAGATCCATTTCTTCTGGAATCTAATAAATTATATGCAAAAACAACAATTGCTGATGCAGCACTGAAAAGTATTGTTAATAATGGGAAAGTAATCTCAAACCGTACTGGTTCGCTATTAAATATTACTCCGCGTAGGCTTCGTTATACAATAGCAACAATGCTGGCTAAGGATGGTCATAATGCTAATACTATAGCTGAATTGTTGGATCATTCTTCAACATCAAGTACTGGTATTTATATTAAGAATCTTGCTGATAGTGTTGAAAGGATTGATTTCGCAGTTTCAGAACAGTTGTCATTTATTGCCGATATTTTTATGAATGGAATCACTTCGAAAGAGAACTATCATATTAAGTTTTGTTCTTCAAGAAAATGCCTAAGTCAGAATTTAAATGAAAAATTCCCTTGTGATGAATGTGCTTTCTTTATGCCAGTTGATATTGATGAGGTAAATGTACAATGAACAATATTATTTTATTTAAATCTAAAAAACAATTTACGGCAGAAAACAATTATAATGAATTCATAAAATTTTGTCGTTATCAACTATCTGGGCTAACCCAAGCTCAGGATTGGGAACAATATGTTTGGAAAGGGTATGTAACCTTTAGAAAGATAGGGATTGGCCATAAAGTATTTAACTCTAAAGATGTAATGCATGAAGATTTTCTCGATTTTGCAAAAGCATATATCAGATATCAGCACTCATGGAAACCCTTAAAAAATTATGGGGCTGTAATGATGGCTTTAAGATGTCTCGAACAGGCTCTTTTGCAGGTTCTGAACAGTGGTCTCATTTATAATGTTACAGCCGTTGTTTTTGATGAGGCAATGCAAATCGGAAGTAAATATTTTGAAGGTAATGTTCTCGCTCAATGTGGGATACAGCTTGAAAAATTATCAAAATTTCTATGTGAACATAACCTTGTGAAATCAGGATACATATCCTGGAAAAACCATGTGAAGCAGAAGGTCAAAAACAACTATCTTCCTGAGATTGAGGACTATCACAGAAACGATAAGTTACCAGATGAAGCTGCATTACTTGCTATTGCTGATATTTTTTCTAAAAATGATGAGCAACTGAGTCCAAGGGATAAGTTCACCAGTGCAGTATTTGCACTTTTGCTTTGTTGTCCGAGCAGAATTTCTGAGATTTTAGCCTTACCTGCTGATTGTGAGATTACACAAAGAGATGAGAAGGGTATCGAAAGATATGGTCTGAGATTCTATTCGGTTAAGGGGTATGGCCCTAATATCAAGTGGATTCCACAGGTTATGATACCAGTTGCAAAGAAAGCGATTAGAAGATTGCTTTCCTTATCACAAAATGCAAGGGCATTTGCTCAATGGTGCGAAAAATACCCTGATAAATTTTACCAGCATGAACTTTGCCCAAAAGTTGATGAAAAATCAAAGTTGACAGTTACACAGGTTTGTCATGCACTTGGCTACCCTTTACATGATCACAAATCTTGCTTTCTAAAAATTAGAAAGACAAGTTTGGATGGTGGGAAAAGTTTCTTAAACTCCAATGATTATAACTATTCATTGAGTGAGCTATGGGAAATGATTAGCTCTGGTTTTAGCAGAGACTTTCCTTGGTATGATGAAGAAAAATCTATAAGGTTTAGCAATGCATTATGTTTATTGAATCCTCGCCAATTTACTTTATCTAAAATGGTTGATTTCTATTCATTTCATAAACCAACTAAAGCATTCTTTTTTAATGATATACAAAATAAAAAATGTCATGAGTATGGATATAAAAATATTTTCTCCCGACACGGATATTATGATACTGAAGGTCAGCCACTGCTTATTCGCTCACACCAACCACGCCACCTTTTAAACACTATAGCCCATTATGGTGAAATGTCTGAACTGGATATTGCTAAATGGTCTGGTCGTGTCAATGTGAATCAGAACAGAGTTTATAACCATGTTTCGGAAGAAGATATGTTAGATAAAATCAAAGCTATTAAATTGAATAGGAGTAATTATTGTCAAAGGGACTCAATTCTCACAAATGAATCGACAATTGATTTTAATAACCTTAATCAAGGTGCAATACACTTAACTGAATTTGGTTACTGTGTACATAACTATTTAATTAAGCCTTGTGCAAAAATTAATCAGTTTGTTGAGTGTGATAATAAAATATTGGGCATTAATTCAGTAGATAGAATTAGACTGCAATCTGTCCGAGAGAAATTAATGCAATTAAAGAGAATAACTCAGATCGCTTATGAAAATGGTGATTATGGTGCAGACAAATGGTTGCAACACCATGAAAAAAATTTGGAAAGAATTAATAAGCTTTTGAATAATTAAAACAGGAGATACTTATGGCAAAACATTTAAACAGGAGTGAAATAAAGGCAATTAAACACATTATACTGACTTGGGACGGTAAAATCACATGGAGTGATTTATGTGAATCAGTTTATAAGAATCTAAACAGAACTATCACAAGGCAATCTTTAAGTGCTCATGATGAAGTTGTTGAAGCATATAGAACAAAGAAAAATTTGTCCAATTTGAAAAAGTCAGGCTTAAAGAAACCGGCTAACTTAACAATCGCTGCACAACAAATATTAAACCTGAAAGCCGAAAATGAAATATTGAAAAAACAGAACAATAGATATAAAGAGCAATTTAGTTATTGGCAGTATAATGCTTATAGACATGGTCTTACTATGGAACAATTGAATAGGCCGTTTAATAAAAAATAACAACTGATAGGTTACACCTATTGACAAGTTAAAGAAATGCGATAAATATAAATATATGGTCAGGAAGACTATTTCAATTATGCAAGGATGCATTTTATGGACAAAAACAAAATCACTCCAGAATTTACTCTGGAAGAGCAACTTATCATTATCGTCGATAAATATATCTCAAAACAATATCAGCCCGGAGATAAAAGTTTCTCATACCAGCTTTACTTAATTTTCGTGGGATACCATTTGAAGTATTTCTACCCTAAAAGGATTTATTCCAAATCCAATCGTAATATTGATAACATAATGACTATGTTTAGCTCGGTATACAAAAATCTGACAAGCAATCTTCTACAACGATTAAATAATAAAGAAGGAGTTATTAGGGAACTAAACTCGCTTGTAAATTACATAGATAAAAATCAACAAAAAGCAGAAGAAATCTATATGGCTATCAAAATTCAATATGAAGTAAAAGCAATCGAGAAAGAGCTAACCCGTGAAGTAATTCGAGTAAGAAGCATCAGGTTATAAGCAACAAAAAAGCCCCAATGTAGGGGCTAAAAGAGGCTTCCTGATATAGGCTACTATTGAACTTCTTTCCAGACACCTTCTGCTTTAACTAATTTTACTGGTTTAGTCTGTTTCATATTGCTAATAGAAGCATCTACAATACAGTTGTAAACATTGTTTGCTTCTTCTGTGCAGCTAACTTTTTTCACATAATCTACTTTAATTAGATCTTTTTCTGAAATGCTTGGATTTAGAGATTTCATACTTGCGTTGGATCTATCTACAACACTTTTAAAAACATTGGTTATGTCTTTTTCCGAAGGTTCAGAATTACAGGCAGTTAATAAAAAAGATGAAAGAATTATTACCAAGATTGAATGAGCTTTCATTTTTGAATTCCTTTTATTCTAAATTAATTCTTATGTGTGAATAGGGCTTTGTGCGCAAATTTCTTACGTAAAAGCAATCTTATTGAAATTGCTAATGCAAAAAACATTACGACAGTTAACAAAAAACTTTGACTAATTGCGAATATGAAGAAAGCAATAACTGTTAATAAAATCCCCAAGGCTAATGCAAGCCAGGCTGAAACAGCCCCATATTTAATAGTTGAATGACAGCCAGTGCAGACATGGACACCAAACGGGCTCTCTTTGAAGCAGAACGGGCACTTTATTGTTTCGTTTATCATAGCAACCCCAGGATGGAAAATTTACTCCGTGTTTGTAGGGATTCTCGATGACTATCTCGCTTTAGTAAAATTGCTTGTACCGATCGATGTTTGAATCATGATAGATAAAACCTATCATAACTAGATTATCGATCTGTAATAACGATCAATTATTTCTTGACTTAACATAAATTATTTACTATTGGGTGAGATGGTTACCAGGTGCGTGATGCAATGCTCTGTCTATAAGCGAATTTTTCTCGCCTTGTTTAAAGGCTGCATTGCATAGATTTTTGAGAAGTTCGTGCGGGTCTTGTGAAGTATGGTCTTACCAAAGCTTCTGAGAAGCTCAATGTATTGTTTTAGGGAAGAAAGCCACTCTACGGATCTGAGAAGCTTTTGCTGTTGTGCTGCATTCCTTCGAAGAATCTTTTTAACTATCTCTTCACGTCTATTTTCTTTAATCCGCAGTTCAAGTTGAGCAATTTTTTCACTGATACTTTCCCTCCTCTCAGTTGTCCTTAAAATCGTTGCAGGAGCAGGAGCAGGAGCAGGAGCAGGAGCAGGAGCAGGAGCAGGAGCAGGAGCAGGAGCAGGAGCAGGAGCAGGAGCAGGAGCAGGAGCAGGGATAGCTTCCTTTATAGCCTGCATAGCTTCTAAGTGGTCGGGGTCGTAGTTAAGCCGATTACTGAGATTTGCCCAAGAATAGCTTTTACCCAATTGCGAACCTTTGAAAGCAATATCGCGGTAAGAAAATGAGAAGCCGTTCATTTTCCCGGTAGAAGCGACATTCGCCGTCCAGCCGACTTCTGCTTCTTCAAGCCTCATGATAAAAGTTAAAAGATCAGGTGTATCTGCCAAACTTTTATCAATGATCTGCTGAAGGGATTTCTTGGGGCAGGGAACACCAGTTCGTTCTGATAGCATCTGTTCGTTGCGAGAGATTCTTTTCCGCTTCGGTTGCTTTGGCGCAATCGCAGAAGCTGTCTTGGTAACTGTCAGGTTATGAGCGATTTCGAGTTCACTAATGATCCGGGTGCTGATGAGGTTCTCATTCCTGCCAAGGTAGAGCTTTCCACCGGCTATGTCGATTCTGCTGGCGATAATGTGTATGTGCTGACCAGCCGAATCGTCATGAAGCACATAGCAACGGAGATGAGTATCACTGAACCCCATCCTCTTCATGTAGTCATCTGCGATGCTTGACCATTGTTCAGCAGTTAGTGATTCTCCATTAGGCAGGCGAAGCGAGTTGTGCCAAACGGCCTTCTGAACATCTGGCCTAAGCTGTTTGGTGCCATCAAATTCAGCAATCAGTTCAAAGGCTGAATTACTCAGCATATTGCCCCCGATTACGATTGGATCGCTTTTATGATGTGAACCTGGCTTTAACACATAGAGAACCACACCAGAGAAACATTTCCCCCTTTTGATCTTCTGCATTCCTTTCATGCGAATACTACCTTACGGACAGATCAGAAGCTGTAAGACATGAGCGAAGCTCTTTAATCTGCTTTTTGACAGCGAAGATCTCTGTTTTCGTCAATTCGCTATTACTACTTTTAGCATCGAGATGGTTTATCAGCTTGTTTAGCTTTTGAGATATATCAGACAATGATTGCCATGCTTCTAAATTAATTGCAGGAATTGCAGGAGGAAGCTTTTGAAGCGATGCCATGCGAAGCCATTCGCCTTTGCGTTTATCACCACGGCTTGCATTAAGAAGCTCTAACTCTTCTTTATTTAATCGTACACTGACACAGTGTATTCGCAATGATTGAGATTTATTATCGCTAATTGGCTTAAAATTATTTGTATACGACAATGTTATTATTTCACTCATATAAACTCCTTTTCATATGTTTATTCGCTTTAAAGTGAGCAATTCCTTTGCAACACATTATATATTTATAGTGGAAATACAATTCATGTCAATAAGTTAGGTTTGGCTTTGACTTTCTTTTTCAACCGAAGGGCGAAAAACAAGGGAACTCATAGAAGCGGAGCTTCGATGAGTTAGCCCTTGCTTAAAATAAGTAGGTATCAATTTTATAAACGCAATCAATTGATATTGACTTTTTATTTAAAAGTGTTATTTACCTATGTGAATATATAAAAAGAGGTGAGTGTAATGATATTTAAAATTGATAAAGAAAGAAAGTTGTTAATTCAAAAGGTGATTTTCGCAATAACAATCACCTCTCTAATTATTGTGGATGTTAATTATATTGCTACCTTATTTAATTTCTAATTTTTCCCATTAGATAGAATATTATAATTAGAATTGGTTACAGTGTTTAATTTGTTGAAGGTTTTTACTCCTCCAATAACAAAGAGGAAAAGGGCTATTGCTAGTAAAAATCTACAACCATAAATCCAGAATGCATGATCGTAATTTTTCCAAACAATATAAAATACTAATGCCACTAAAGCATTAACTCCAATATAATACCCATGATCTTTTGCTAATTCTGACCAGAAATGAAATGTAAATATGATTTCCATGCTGCCAACACCTTTTATGTTGTTTTGTTAGGAGATATTGATTATTTAAGATCAATTGCTTTGCCAAAGTTCGTTGATTTTTTTTATGTTGCGGTATGCTGATGCTGCATTAAAATCATCTGGGAAGGCTTCGATTGTGTCTCGAAGCATATTTCTGTATTCCGAACGCCAATCTTTATCAGCTAAATATTTTTTATCTATACAATAGCAAAGTCTGTCGAGTGAGTTGAAATAGTTTTCTTTTGTAGTCTCGAAATAGTTTCCTAAAATCTCTATTTTTTCATCTCTGTTATTTTCATTTGCATCAGAGGTTATATTTAGTAAACAAACTTCTTTTGATGTTTTGTCGAACTCTAATTTTCTAGCATTCATCTCTGTTTCTATGTCCAGAACTACTTTCAAACATTCAATTCGATGATTTTTGTTTGTGTATATAACAACAATTATGGAAATGATAATGGCTAATGCACTGAAAGCTAAGGACAAGATGTTATACCACAACATTTTTATTTCCCTTGTTTCTTGTTTATTATTTTTTGTGCTGCTTGAGCATTTGTTAAAGTTCTCTTGTTGGATTGTTCTTCAAGCCCTACAAATGAATATAGGATGTAGTTATTGGCATTTTCATCAATATCATATACATCTTTAAGTATACCAATTGTAATTATTAGTTTTTCAGTGAGTTTTTCTGATGGTGTGCCTTCCATTTCTTTTGAGATGATGTCTAATAATTCTTCAAGGGTAAGGCTATCAGGTAGATTTTTCATGTGCAAACATCCAGTGTTGTGTGTTTTACATTTAACAGCAAGTTATTAGGAAAATAAAAGCATCTAAAAATATCTCACATACTACACTAATTTTCAATGAGCTTGGTGTTGACTTTCTTGAACTATTCAAAAGGAACTAGCAAAGTTTTATAGCATGTAGCTCATAGGTATACCATTTATTATGATGAGTATATTTTGACTTATTTATCAAGGGATTGAATTGCAAGTGTAAGTACTGCTGCATCATTTGAGTATGTGATTCAATTTAAACTCAAAGTGAACTGGATCTCAGAATTTTGACATACTTAGTAACATTTTTCTACAAAAAGTTGTATCCTAAATTCTATAAGAAAAATCTCTAAATGGAATAAGTTTCTTTCCGTTATTATTTCTGTGGAAGGTAATGAGAATGTGGGAAAAGGTGTTACAAAAAGATCAGTTTTCTGAATGGGTCATCCGAAACACCTTGTACTGGATGACACCTGTAAGCTCATGGAAACTTGAAGAAAATATATCCTCCTGGATTATCTTCTTTGAGACAAGTAGTCCTGAATGTGAGTTTGAATTCGAAAGGCTGGTAAATGATTTTAGCCTTCGGGAGAAACTTCATCATCAAACCGGTCAATTGCGTGACGCCATTGTCAGCAAGGTTCTCCGAAGCATAGATGACAGTCTTGCATAATGAAACTGATGCCTTTCAACTTCGACAGGATGCCTGACGACCGCGTTTTCATCAGCAACCTCGCTGGCTTTCATCATTTTTTAGGTGAGAAGGAATTTCTCGATCTGGTAAACGGTCATATCAGTCAGGAACAGTCCTCATCGCTTGAAAGCAAACTTTTCATCAGCGGAGATGATAATTCCTCTGTTACCCCTTATGCATATAGTTCGGCTTTTGCCAAACGACTCTTGAACGAACTGGCGGTCAGGCCAATCTTCATGATTGTACCTACTCTTCGTTGCGACCATACATGTAAGTATTGTCAGGTCAGCAGGGCATCAGCCACCGCTGATGGTTATGATCTCAACCCTAAACTGTTACCGCAAATTGTTAGCACCATAAAGAAACTGGGTACACCTCCCTACAAGATAGAAGTACAGGGCGGTGAACCTCTTCTCAGGTTCGATCTTGTCCAGTCAATCTATCACGAGTGCGAGATTTCATTGGGTAATGATGCTTTCGAAATGGTAATTGCTACAAGTCTGTCATTACTCGATGAAAGCATCCTCTCATGGGTTAAAGAGCGGAATATCACCTTCTCTGTCTCTCTTGATGGGAATGAAGCCGTCCATAACAAGAATCGCATTCTTACTGACTTTCAGGCTCACAACAAAGCAGTAACAGGTATTCAGAAAATCACAGAAGAGCTTGGAGCAAACCGGGTTGCAACTGTAACCACTGTTACTAAGGAACTGACAAAGGAGCCAGCTTCCATAGTAGATGCTCATCTGTCTCTGGGTCTTACAGACATGTTTATCAGGCCTGTTAGCCCTTATGGGTTTGCTCAGAAGCAGAGCTTCACTTTTTCAATGCCAGAGTATTTTGCTTTTTATAAAGAGTTAATGCAGGAAGTGTTGATTCAGAATGAAAAGGGAATACCTGTCATTGAGCACTCGGCTGCTATTCATCTCAAGCGAATTTTCAATCCGGGTTTCAGTGGCTACGCAGATCTAAAATCGCCAAGCGGAGTCGTGCTGAACTGCATCCTTTTCAATTATGACGGTAAAGTCTACGGTAGTGATGAAAGTCGTATGCTTCAGAAAGTAAACCCGGAAGCAGATTTCAGTGCAGGAGAGTTTGCCTCACTCTCATTCAGTAGCAACGAATACTACCGTTCTGCTCTTTCATCCTCATTCAATTTTGCTATGCCAGGATGCGATACCTGTGCTTATCAGCCTTTCTGTGGGGCAGATCCTTGCCAAAACATTAGTGTCCATGGCGAACCTGTTGGTGACAAGAGTCGGTCAACTTTCTGCCAGTATCACAAAGGCATGTTCCGCTTCCTTCTGAATGAAATCTCTCAGGATGGGCCGATGGCAAAGATGCTTAAAGGGTGGGCTTATGTCTGAGGTGCTGAGAAACGACATTTTCAGGTTTACGGCAGATCTGCCAGTTCAGCAAGGTTTCTATCGCCTGTGCAAATTTAAGCCCGATAATCCTCAATTCTATCTGCCAAATTTGCTGGTCAGTGAAACTCAACTCGATTACAGACTTCCTGCATATTTTGCAGACTTCGTTGTGAGCACTGATCTTTTCAATTCCATAGAAGATGGTGACATAGGGATTGTTAACAACGGAAACATGATTAGGGTGATTTTGTCACGGAGAGCAAACCACAACACTGTTCTTGTAACTGAAAGGTGCAATAACAATTGCCTTTTTTGTTCTCAGCCTCCTAAGACAGGAAACGATGACTGGCTTCTTAACCAGTCAGCACTTGCCATCGCCTCTTTCTCCCTGAATGGTGTAGTAGGAGTGAGTGGGGGAGAACCTCTACTGTATGGCGAAGATTTCCTGCAATTTCTGGACTTCATAATCGAAAACTCACCTGAGACAGCTTTGCATGTTTTGACCAATGGACGAAAGTTTGCAGATGTCAGTTTTACTCAACAGATGAAAGAGCGAAGCGAAAAGCTCAAAATAACTTTCGGTATTCCGCTTTATTCTTCGAGGTCGTCAGTTCATGACTATCTGGTTGGAAGCGAGGGGGCATTTGATGAGACAGTTAGGGGGCTTATCAATGCCGGTAACTCAGGGATCAACATTGAGTTAAGAATCATTCCTACACTGGCTAACTATATGGAACTGGACAAAATCATAGAGTTCGCTGGTCGCGTGTTCTCCAATATCAACCAGATTTCTCTTATGGGATTAGAATCTATTGGCTGGGCACGTAAGAACTGGCCATCGATCTTCATTGAGTATGATAGCTATAGTGAGAAAATTCTCTCTGCCATAGGAACAGCACAAAGGTCAGGCATCCCTCTAACAATCTTCAATTACCCATTGTGCCATCTTCCTGAAAGAGCTTGGGGATTTGCTACTCAGTCAATTTCTGACTGGAAAAATTACTATCCCAAAGAATGTGATGAATGTACTCAGAAGTCTTCCTGTGCTGGTTATTTCAGTTCATCAAAAGGCCGTTTTCATCAACCACCGAGACCAATTTTATGAAAAAATTTAATTTCGCTGCTCTGCTTCCGGGATTTTTAGCACTAAATAATTCTGTATGGGCAAGTGATTCCTCCACTGGTGCAAGTGATTTGCCCGGTATGACTCTTAATGAGCATGATTTAGTTATAGCTCCACTTAACACGGAAGTACCTTTCTACATTGCAGGGCATCGTAGTCATAGCTCCCATCGAAGCCATAGTTCTCATAGATCTTCGTCTGGTGGTGGGTACTATGGTGGAAGCACTCCTTATTATCCTAAAACATACAGTTCACCAAGCTCATCAGGCTCATCCACTTCAGGTACAAATTCGTCATCGTCTTCTTCATCTGTTCGTTCGCTTCGCTCTAATGACACCGATGCCTCTACGACCACAAACTCTGCTGGAATGAATGGAACTACTCGTGCAAGTAGTGGGCTGGCTTCTGATACTGAAAAGCGTAAGCGTTTGATCATGCGAGTGCAGTTCGCATTACTGGATAAAGGGTTTTATAACGGCAATATAGACGGAAGTATGGGGCCTGCGACACGAACTGCTATCAAAAATTACAGAGTTGCATATGGGCTTCTTACTCCAGTAAGAGAAACATTAGATGCTCAGTTATTGAACTCTTTGAATATACTGGCTCGTTAAAATATTAGGTAAAATAGAATGAAGATAAAACTCTCTATTTATAAAACAAAAAGGTTTAGCGATGATATTGATCAGGTTTTGAATTTGGAAAGGGTCAAAAGACCTGTTGAATTCGAGATGGATGATGCACGAGCATATCTATATGTAAAGGAGTATATGGACCCAAAACCTCCTGAATGGACCACCTTTTTTATGGGCCAAAATCCTAGCATAGAACTTGATTTCTTCGGTATGAATAGTAGCACAGGAGCAGTATTAGTTATTGAAGCTAACAATTCCAGATATCTTATTCCCTTTGGAACCGGTCATCACTTAATTAATGATGGCAGCATTGTCAAAGGATTTGGGCTTAAAACAACTCTTAATAGTATAGAACATAAAAAAATTCGCAGTTTAGATAAAGGCAGTCACAACGAAACAAACCTGTTAACTCGCAGTCAGAGCAGTAAAGAAGTCGATATATACAACCTAAAAATAGATTCTGAGATGGATATTCTCACAACTCTCACAGGCACTTCGACAGAAGATATTTTAGGAAGTAAAATTACTGGCAAAGATGCGTTTGTGATCATGCCGGATATTGAATTGAAGGCTATTCCAGCACTGTTAACCAAAATAGACTCTATTTACTTGTTACCTCTTCCTGAAGAATTCGAATGGGTTAACAATATCAAGGAGGCTGATGAACAAGAAGTTGAGATATTGGATTCGCTTTTGATTGATCGGATAAAGGAAAAAGACTTCAATGATTTATGGCTTGGAGAACCAGAAATAGTAGACTGGGAAAATCAAATAGGCTATTGCTTTGATAAGAGACAAAAGTTCATTCATGAAACCTTATCAATAGACCATGTTTGTGATTATTTTGATGGTAAGAACACTGAAGTAAATGTTGATGAACTCAAAAAAAGTTACCTGCATGTTTTGAATGCCGATTTTGAATCGATAAAAAAATGGTCTTTATATAGGTGCCTCTATGCCGAGATAAAAGAAGGTGATCAGAACTATATTCTTCGAGACTCTATATGGTATGTGGCAGATAGGAAATTTGTATCGATTATTGATGACGAAATGAAAAAAATCATTCATTATGAATATTCAGATGAATTTCCTATGTATTCATATAAAAGAGAGGAAGATTATAATAAAAAACTTTGTCTCGATGATAATTCCTTTACACACATGGACCAGAAATTTATTTATCATGGCGGTGGAAAAAGTAAGGTTGAATTTTGCGATCTTATCAGAGGTAAATCAGATTTTATCCATGTAAAATATTATACAGGTTCGCAAAGTATGAGCCATCTTTTTTCACAAGGATTCGTAGGTTCTGAGCTTTTTATAAGTGACTCTGACTTTCGAGGCAAGTTGAATGAGAAACTACCTGCGCATATAAAATTAGTCGATCATATAAATAGACCAGATGCTAAAAAATATAAATTAGTTTTTGCCATAGCTTCTAACAAGAACCTTCCCGAAGATTTACCTTTGTTTTCTAAAATTAACTTAAAAAATTTCCACAAAAGTATTACCAATTTTGGATATGAGGTCAGGATCTGTAAAATTGCTGTAGACCCAAATATTCACAAAAAGAAGATATGCAAGCCACAAAAGAACAAGCTTTAAGTCAATTTTCAAGACCGGAAATTTCTTTCAGGTCATATAAATAATCTGATTTCCCTTAAAACCCATATACCATAGTCCAGTAACTAAAAGATATAAATAGAATAATTGATGTCGTAAAAGGGAATGAGGAGCAGGAAGATCTAATACAATTAAAGCTGTTATTCCTCGATAGCTTGAAATTATTAAGCCTGAACATAGCCAATCGGCCATTTCATAAACAGTATTCGCTCTTTTAAGTATCCTGTACTATTAAAGAAATTATTTCATCCTTCTTTGCCGTTCTCGCAATGGGTCTCGTTCCATAGGCTTAAAAGCTTACCTCCAAAGCCCATCCGAATGATAACGGCTTAAACTGACTCATAATAGTAATTTCTTAAAAACATTCTTGCTTATATCAAAATAATTCATAAGGATATTTTACCGTTAAATAAATCGTAACCTATTACGGGCTGCTTTCACTAAGATTTTTATCATCCAAAGAGTTTATGCTTGAAATCCTTTTTAATTCATTTAGATAATCACTCTCATTTTCTAAAAACCAATGAAGCACCTTAGTATTGCCAAGCAATTTAGTAATATATGACTGAATTATCACGAATTTTAACATGTCTGAACCATACTCGTTTTGTAGTTTTTTAGTATCTTCTGATGTTGTTGCCATTTCTTGTTCAAGACGGAATATGGTTTTTTTGATGTCTCTTTTGTAGGATACATTTTTTCCTTTAAAAACAATCATCGATGCTGGTGTTGCATCCAAAATACTCATGGCAAATTTTTTACTATAATTATCAAAATTTATCATTGTACCGACTGCTTCAATTTGGCGTATGGGTTTCATCTTCCTCAAAACATCAAATGTTGCTTTGGGAATTGGCTTGTCAGAAAGTTTTGATATTACACTTGGATCTATTCCGTTCATAACATTAGCCTTATCTCTAATAGACTCAACAGACATCCCCAAAGCAGCACTCAACTTTTCAATTGATACTTTAGCAAGTGACTTGATTATCATTCTATGTTCTTCCACAACATTAATATGATTCACTTGTTTGTTAGGAGTAAAGGCATCATCAATACTCGAAAGTATGCATGGGGCTTTTTCTATGCCTAAGTCTTTTAGAGCCTCGATCCTTAAATGACCATCAAGTATCTTTGTAGCATCATTTTCTTTATCATAATATACTATTATTGGTTCAATAATCCCTAAGCTCTCAATTGATGTAACTATTTGATGATATTTATGGCTTCGTTTCACATTTTCCAATAACTCTTTGGAAGGTGTTAGCTTGTTAGTTTCTAAAGAAATAAAATTATCACCAAAGCGTAACTTAATCATTGTGATACCTCTTTATTTATTGGGTTTATGATCTGTGATGGTAGTTCTGATAGGTTCTCTTGCTCAAGTAGGTTTTGAAAGCTTTTATTCATAATTATTATATTGAAAATCTCGTTTACTATTAATAGATTGGTTTTTACAAACTTAGAGTGATTATAAACAGATCTATGTTCAGCAATGCTGTTCTCATATAAAGAGATTAACTCTTCTGCTGACATTTTTTTTGTTGGTTTGTGATAAAAAAAACCTGCTGCTTTTGCCCCTTTATTTCCTGTAATCCGCTGGTTTAGTATGTGTTTTATTTTTATAATGTCCCGGCTCTTTATTATCTTTTTATCATATGCTTCAGTAAGAAGATTTTGGGCTTCTTCCGTCTCACATCTTGCAAATTCAACTGCGAGATACAATGGTAAATTACCTCTTTCAACAGCAGAAAGAAGTTTATGCTCTCCCTTATCAAGAAGCATGTTTATACTGTTTACCCAATTCGTTGAATAGCCCGTAATCTCGCTTATCTCAGAATCGGATAGCCCTCTGATTTTCATATCCTTTATAATCTGAAGTAACTCATTAGAACGCGGTCGCCTCCTTGCAATATTTTCAACTAAACTCATAACATAAGCATCTTCCTCTGAAACATCTCTTATAATTGCGGGGATTGTTGTTTCACCCAATGCAATAAGAGCTTCTATTCTTCCTTGACCACAGATTAAAGCATATTTGAAATCGACTTCATTAATAGCTCTAACACTTATCGGCTTGCTTAAACCTCTTTTTTTTATACTTTCTTTTATTTCGTCATGTACTCCTTTGTTCCTGGTCCGTGGGATAACTATTTTTATTTTTGCAATTTCAATGTGAATTATAGAGGATTCATTAATTTTAGGCTGCATAGAGATCCCTCACTTTTATATGATTAATGATGTTTAGAAAGTTATCTAAGTTGTCAAATCTATAGAGTTCTAATCGGAGGTTGTTTTTTTCTGACATAACCATTTTACTAAATGCATTGTCAATTTTTGGTATGATATAGAAATCACGAGGTGATTCATTTTGAGAATCCATTCGTATTACGATGGTTATGTCTGCCCTCGATGTATTATCGAATCTCACTTTCCATCTTAGTTTCCCAGATTTCATATGGTTGCATTTTGTTATGACTACAGAAATTATAAGTTCTTCATTAATATATAGCATCGGTGCATATTTATGTGCATCTACATAACAGTTGTTTTGCAAAATATTATTTTTGAAATCTTCAATTACATAAGAATAGAATGTTCTTAATGCTTCATTTATTTGGAGGTAACTGTAATCATGCTCTGGCTTATAGCCAATTAAACTATATGCTCTTAAAAGACCACCAAAGCGGGCTCTATAAACAGATGATGATGGACCTGTATCATCTTCATCAATGATAAACCCTGATAGTTTTCCATTGTTTTCTAATTTTTGCTTTAGCTTTTCTAAAAGATCATCATTTGATAAATGTATCGACCTAAGCTGGATTATATCCTGTGCTTTATTAAATTTTTTCTTTGAAATAATTGGCTTAAATGCTTTATCACATCGTACCCATTCATGTTTAGGGTTTTTAATGGATTTACTTTTAAGTTTGGAAGAGGTTTTATTGTATATATTATTGCCAATGTACTTTTCATTAGTCAATATTTGGTGTATTTTCCCACGAGTCCAGTATGAACCGTTTTCTGCTGCTATATTTTGTTCATTTAATTTTTCAGCAATGATAAACTCTGGTACATGATGATCTATAAAAAGGTCATAGATTTTGTTTACAATTTGTATTTCAATTTTAGGTCCAGGGATTAATATAACCCTATCTGTTTGGATGCTTTTTCTTTTTCTAAAATTTAAGATTTCCTTAGCTATGTCATTTTCATCCACTAAAAGTCTTCTAAGTCCATAACCAGCCATACCTCCCTGATGATAACCACGCTTTATTAAATTTACTTGCCCTATGAAAACTTTTTCGGATAAATTTCTACTATGATAAGCTGCACTTGATCTTTTTATATTCAATATGACGGATGATTCTAAAGGAAACTCCTTAGTGGGTATGGGTTCTGAGCAATATATAAGATCCACACCATTTCTCTCAAAGAGAAAAGAGTAATAAGCAGCTTCATCACTATTTTGAAAACGACCAAAGCGACTGACATCATAAAATAATACAGCTTGTATATTTATTTTTTTCTGTTCCACATCACTAAGTAGCTGTTGTAAAGAATGTCTCCCTACGATGCTGACCCCGCTCTTGCCTGCATCATCATAAGTATAAGCAATCTCCATATTATTCTTTTCTGCATAATTTTTGATGTATTCAGACTGATTATGTAAAGAATACTGCTGATGGTCAGTTGACATCCTTAAGTACTGTGCAACTCTAACCTTATGATTTTTATCATTTTCGCCAGTCATGCACTAAACCCCATGGATGATCTTATGTAAGATGCTGAATAAAATTGATCATTTTTTAATCAATTACAACTGTTTTTATCGGTAGTTGGAGGGATTTAGTGAAAGCTTCAGGGTCAATGACTATCAAGGAAGGATTTGAGTTGTTTAGCTGATATGACAGATAGCCTTAGAATGTTTCCTAAGGCTTGCCGGTTGTAAGTGGCTATGATTGGACTGCATAAGTAAATGGTGTAATAGCTTCTTCTTTACATGTATCAAGATAGTTAGCCCACCATTGGAGCATCAACTTTCGCTCTTCAAGATGTTCTGCTTTATGAATGTAAGCTGCTCGAACGGAGTTCCGCTCTTGGTGACTCATTTGCTTTTCCACAGCATCTCTTGACCACAGACCTGACTCAATAAGGGCACTACATGCCATTGTCCTGAATCCATGTCCACACACGTCTTTTTTTGTATCGTAGCCCATCGTCCGAAGAGCTTTGTTAACGGTGTTCTCACTTATGGGTTTGTCATCACGACTAAACCCAACGAACATTAGCTCATTTTCTCCACTTATCGCGTGGAGCTTTTTAAGCAATACTACTGCCTGCTTGCTGAGTGGCACCAGATGAGGAGTTTTCATTTTTGAGCCCCTGCCTGAGTACTTAACTCCATCCAGTACTTGTCTTTCAGCAGGGATTGTCCATAAGGAGTTTTTGAAATTCACCTCAGACCAACGAGCGAATCTTAGTTCACTTGACCGGATAAAAGTCAGTAGAGTCAATTGAACTGCTATTTGGGTGATTCCTTTACCTTTATATGTACCAATCCTTTTCAAAAGCTCAGGGAGTTGTTCAAGAGGAAGGGCAGGGCGGTGATTGCTCTTGGCAGTGGTTACAGCACCTGTGAGGTCGTAAGCTGGGTTTTGGTCAACCAAAGCATTGTGAACTGCATACCGCATAATTGCTGTGATTCTTTGCTGTAAGCGTGCCGCAAGTTCCAGATGCCCGGTGGCTTCTGCTTTTTTCAGGGGAACTAATAAATCACGGGTTTTTAGTTCAGTAATGTTTCGCTTACCTATTACAGGAAAGACATGGGTGATCAAGCTACTCAAAACCGTTTTTCGATGGCTGTCTGACCATGTCCTGTTGCTTGAATGCCAGTCTCTGGCAACAGTTTCAAAAATGAGCAAGCCTTTCTCTTCAATCTTTTTTGTTTTTCGCTTCTCACCAGGATCAACATTATTGGCAATAAGTTGTCTTGCTTCTTCTCGTCTGCGACGAGCTTCTGATAAAGATACTTCAGGATAAACACCAAGAGCCAACATTTTTTGCTTACCAGAAAAGCGATATTGAAGCCTCCAGTATTTTGAACCCGAAGGCTGAACGAGGAGATGCATACCGTTTCCATCAGTAAGCTTGACGGGCTTGTCAGCAGGTTTCGCATTTCTAACTTTCACATCAGTTAGTGCCATTGTGACCTCCTGATGATGGTATCTGCATTATCGAACTTACAATACCAACCGTTATACCAACAAAACAAGCTAGATGTCCGTATATCACAATAGGCCGTGATAGACCCTGTGTAGATGGAATCTTATTGAAATTATTAATAAAAATAGACTTCGGTATACTTCGATAGACAGGATTCTGGTGTCCCCTGCAGGAATCGAACCTGCAACTAGCCCTTAGGAGGGGCTCGTTATATCCATTTAACTAAGGGGACGAAGCGGCACGAGTATAGCGTTATTTACACTATGCGTTAAGCTCAATGCCGCCTGACTGCTTAAAGAGTCGCCATTTAATCAGTTTTTTTTGGACTTCCGTCGTTGTTTTGCCGAGCTTTTTCTTTTTCCTTTAACTCCGCCTTACGTTTAGTCGACATATCATTGCGAATTTGGGCATGGCTTAAGAGGGCGAAAATAAAGGTCCCGCCGCAGATGTTTCCTGCCAGCGTCGGCAGTGCAAAGGGCCAGAAAAAGTCGGTCCAGTGCTGGGTGCCATTGAATACCAGGTACAACACCTCAACCGTTCCCACCACAATATGCGTCGTATCGGCCAGTGCAATAAGCCAGGTCATCAGGATAATCACGACAATTTTTGCGGATCCCGCAGACGGGAACATCCAGACCATGGTGGCAATAATCCAGCCGGAGATAATGGCGTTGGAGAACATCTCAAGAGGCGTATTCTTCATGACGTCCATACCAATTTTGACGAACGCGTCGCGCGTGGGTTCATCAAATATGGGCATATACTCAAAGGCCCACGCCGCCACTCCTGTACCAATAATATTCCCCAGTAACACCACCCCCCACAGGCGCATCAAAAGCCCAAAATTACCCCACGTCGGACTTTGCATCACCGGCAGAACCGCCGTCACCGTGTTTTCCGTAAACAGCTGTTGACGCGCCATAATGACGATGACAAATCCAAAGGTATAACCCAGGTTCTCAATCAGGAAACCACCGGGAACGCCTTCTAGCTGCACGTGGAAAATACCTTTCGCCAGCAGCGACGCGCCCATCGACAATCCTGCTGCAATCGCAGACCACAGTAGGGCCATGGCATCACGTTCAAGCTCTTTTTCGCCGTCCTGGCGGATATGCTCGTGAATAGCCATGGCTCGCGAGGGAAGGCGATCTTCATCGATTTCTATTTTTTTACCGCGCTGCTTTTCTTCGCTTTCAACTTCAAGCTCATCCGAATGTTCATCGATTTTTTCTTCTTTAAGATCGTCCATAGAAAGTGTCTCGCTTCGTTGTCATCCGTATAATCGTAGCGTTTATTTGGATATTGCCCGTCGGGATGCTCTTATTTTCTGACAATGGCAACAAACGCGATACATCACGTTACGTCACAGGCTAAAATCGCCAACAAAATGAAATGGCAAAGTCAGGCTATGCTGTGATCAGGGCGAGCGTAATCATCACCCGGCACTGTGTGCGTGGACATCCAGAAACGTGCTGTTACAATCACTTGCATGTTTATAAGGGAGCGTCCTGCGCTCCGTTACGGATGGCAATCTACGATAGCCATACTTAACAGGGAGAAATAAATGAAACTTCGGCTGTCGGCGCTTGCGCTGGGCACAAGCCTGCTTGTGGGCTGCGCCAGTTCGGGCGAACAAACGGGGCGCTCCGATCCTTTAGAAGGATTCAACCGCTCCATGTATAGCTTCAACTACAACGTGCTGGATCCGTATCTGGTTCGTCCGGTGGCTGTTGCATGGCGCGACTATGTTCCGCAACCTGCGCGTAATGGACTGAGCAATTTCACCAGCAACCTGGAAGAGCCCGCGGTGATGGTGAACTTCTTCCTGCAAGGCGATCCCTATCAGGGGATGGTTCATTTTACTCGCTTCTTCCTGAACACCCTGTTGGGTATGGGCGGCTTTATCGATGTGGCTGGGATGTCTAACCAGAAACTGCAGCGTGAACAGCCGCACCGCTTTGGTAGTACGCTCGGGAATTATGGTGTTGGCTATGGCCCGTATATGCATTTGCCGTTCTACGGCAGCTTTACCGTGCGTGATGACGGTGGCGATATGGTCGATACACTTTATCCGGTGCTGTCATGGCTGACGTGGCCGCTGTCGATTGGTAAATGGACGGTCGAAGGTATCGAAACGCGCGCGCAACTGCTGGATTCAGACGGCCTGCTGCGCCAGTCTTCCGATCCTTACATCATGGTGCGTGAAGCCTACTTCCAGAATCATGACTTCATCGCTAACGGTGGCAAGCTGAAGCCGGAAGATAACCCGAATGCGAAAGCTATCGAAAACGAATTGTCCGAGATTGATGCGGAATAAATAAAAAAGGTGAGCAAATGCTCACCTTTTTTAATGTCTGCCGAATTAGAACGCGTAGTTGAAGTTAGTACCGAACAGCCACGCTTTACCTGCAGATTTGAATTCATACGCAGACACACCTTCACCCTCGGTGAAGCTGACGTTCTGACCATGCATGTAGGATGCGCCCACATCAACAGAAGCATCGTCATTGAAGGCATAAGTCATACCTGCGCTTAGCCAGAAGCGGTCCTGATCCGGGATTGAGATAGAACGTTTGTCGGCAGGTACTGGGCTATCATCAAACGCGATACCCGTACGGAAGGTCCAGTTTTTATCGTAGTAGTAGGTTGTACCGAGCGCGATACGATAAGCATCTTTGAAGCTTTCATCTTTCTGGAATAGCGTTTGACCGTTGTCACCCGTTGCTTTCAGTTCCTGGAACTGACTCCAACTGGTGTAAGTCAGGCTGTAGTGCACTGCCCACTGTGGCGCGACGCGGTTATAGCCGGACACTTCCCACATCTCAGGCAGGTTCAGAGTAAGCGCACCATTCTGCGTTCTTCCGCCGGTACCGGTTGGCAGGGATGTCATCCCCATGTTGGCGAAAATACTGTTAAGCGCCGGGTTAATGGAGCTTTTATAGTCGCCTTCGAAGTCGATTTTAACTTCTGAACGGTAAGTCAGACCCCAACGGTTATTTTTGTCCAACTCGTACAGAATGCCGGCATTCCAGCCAAAGCCCCATTCGTCACCTTTCAGGTAAGCGATTTGGTCATCCGGTGAACTGATCCCATCCCTGTATGCAGGAGGGAGTCGTGAGGCCAGTAATGGGCCCAAATCGCCTGCGTAGCGTTCGATTTTCGCTTTGGCATAGACTGCATCAAAGCCAAGGCCGAAGCTCCAGTTACTGTCGAGACGATATGCACCGCTCAGGTTCAGGTTCATCGTCGTCAGGTCGGTTTTACCGCCGTAAATACCTGCGCCATAACTGTCATTGAATTCGGTTGCCAGACCATAGTTTGACGTGACCGATGCCCCCCAGCCAAACTGATCGTTAATGGGCATCACGAAGTGCATGTTTGGTACCCAGGCTACCGGAGCAATATTGTCCTGATTAGCACTTTTTCCGGTCAAGCTGGATTTGCCGGTGACGTTGACATCAGGATCGATATAAACAGCACCGATAGAGAAGGTTGGACGATCAAACATCGTGATCAGCGCCGGGTTACGGCTCACGTTGCCTGCATCATCGGCAATTGCGCCTTCGCCAGAATAGGCGCGGCCAAGACCAGAGGAAGAAAATTCGTTGAGCTGGAAGCCCGCTGACCAGGCGGACGTTGATACGATTGCCACTGCGACTGCCAGCGCAGTCTTTTTGAACAGGGTTTTCTGGCTCATGACCATAACCTCATTGAGTTTTTTTTATTCAATAATTGTTACACGTAGTAACAGGAGCGCGGAGTGTAGGGTCTGCGGTAACACTTAGAAATCAGACCAGTGGCGAGAGTATAGGTCTGACCAGATGGAATGTTGCAAGTTTGTTTATTAAGTTTTTCAAAGATGTTTATCGAAACGGGATCTGCGTGGCAAAAATGCGAGCCGTCGCACTCATGGAAAAGGGTGATTTTTGCGCTAGATCATTTTTTAGTGTGATATCGGTCACTTACCCCCTTTTGCGCCATTAACGACTGGAGAGACCATCGGCTCGGGGGTAAAATATCGCTAACGTGTTTATCTCGCGCCGTGCGCGAATCCAGAGGAACTTGAGCTATGAGTAAATGCAGTGCTGATGAAACCCCGGTTTGCTGCTGTATGGATGTCGGTACCATCATGGATAATACGGATTGCACCGCGTCTTACAGCCGCGTGTTTAGCAAACGTGCGGACGCCGAAGAGACACTGAGCGCATTGACTAAGCGCGCTCGCGATGTGGAGTCCGACCCTTGCGAAATCAAATCCACGCTCACTGAAGTTGAAGGTGGTGTGAAACTGGATATCGATTTCATTTTTGCTTGTGAAGCAGAAACATTGATTTTCCAGCTCGGTTTACGTTAATCCCGCCTTTTACGCCTCTGTGCTTCAGGGGCGTTTTCTTTTTCTTCTCTGTGTTTTAGCTCGCACTTTTTCGTTTCCCTGATTGGCTGAATGTAAAAAAATGGTTAAGACTGTTATCAGGTCAGACCACTTTGTGCGTTTTTGTCATTTACAGGGGAGTGTTATGAGTCAGGCATTACCGCTTGTCACCCGTCAGGGCGATCGTATCGCCATTGTCAGCGGATTGCGTACGCCATTTGCACGCCAGGCGACGGCATTTCATGGAATACCGGCTGTCGATTTGGGAAAAATGGTGGTGGGGGAGATGCTGGCTCGCAGCGAAATATCCCCTGACGTCATCGAACAACTGGTTTTTGGCCAGGTTGTCCAGATGCCTGAAGCGCCGAATGTCGCCCGTGAAATTGTGCTGGGGACCGGTATGAGTGTGCATACCGACGCTTATAGCGTCAGCCGCGCGTGTGCGACCAGCTTCCAGGCGGTGGCGAACGTGGCTGAAAGCCTGATGACGGGAACCATTCGCGCCGGTATTGCGGGTGGCGCAGACTCTTCTTCCGTTTTGCCTATCGGTGTTAGCAAGAAACTGGCGCGTGTGCTGGTTGACGTCAATAAAGCGCGCACAATGGGGCTGCGCCTCAAACTTTTCTCTCAACTGCGTTTGCGCGATCTCGCGCCTGTTCCTCCCGCCGTCGCGGAATATTCGACGGGCCTGCGTATGGGGGACACCGCCGAGCAAATGGCGAAAACGTACGGTATCACGCGTGAACAGCAAGATGCCCTGGCGCATCGTTCACATCAGCGCGCTGCGTTGGCCTGGTCGGAAGGGAAACTGGGGGACGAGGTGATGACGGTGTATATCCCACCCTTCCGCGAACCCCTTTCCGAAGATAATAATATTCGTGGCACCTCGACGCTGGCGGATTATGCAAAATTACGCCCGGCGTTCGATCGTAAACATGGCACCGTTACGGCAGCAAACAGTACTCCGCTGACCGACGGCGCGGCGGCGGTGATCCTGATGACTGAATCACGGGCGAAAGAGCTGGGTCTGGTTCCACTTGGCTATCTGCGCAGCTATGCGTTTACCGCCATCGATGTCTGGCAGGATATGCTGTTGGGGCCTGCATGGTCGACACCGCTGGCACTCGAGCGTGCCGGGCTAACATTGTCGGATTTAACACTCATTGATATGCACGAAGCCTTTGCCGCACAGACGCTGGCGAATCTTCAATTGCTGGGCAGCGAACGCTTTGCGCGCGATGTTCTGGGCCGGGCGCATGCCACAGGCGAAGTGGATGAGAGCAAATTTAACGTTCTGGGCGGCTCGATTGCCTATGGGCACCCCTTTGCGGCCACCGGCGCACGTATGATTACGCAAACTCTGCACGAACTTCGCCGTCGCGGCGGAGGATTTGGTCTGGTCACCGCGTGTGCGGCGGGTGGTTTGGGTGCGGCGATGGTTCTGGAGGCTGAATAATGGAAACGACTTCCGCATTTACATTGAACGTGCGTCTGGACAATATCGCGGTTGTCACTATCGATGTACCGGGCGAGAAAATGAATACCCTGAAAGCGGAGTTTGGCGTTCAGGTGCGCAGTATTTTGAAGCAGGTCCGCGACAACAAAAACATCCGCGGGCTGATCTTCATTTCCGCCAAATCTGACAACTTTATCGCTGGGGCGGATATCAACATGATTGCCCGCGCTAAAAGTGCGCAAGAGGCTGAAGAGCTTGCACGACAAGGGCAGCAGATCATGGCGGAGATCCATGGTTTATCTATCCCTGTGATCGCCGCGATCCATGGAGCCTGTCTTGGCGGTGGTCTCGAACTAGCGCTGGCGTGTCATAGCCGCGTTTGTACGGATGATGCAAAAACCGTTCTTGGCCTGCCGGAAGTGCAGCTTGGTTTATTGCCAGGCTCAGGCGGCACGCAACGATTACCACGGCTGGTGGGTGTAAGCACTGCTCTGGAAATGATTCTCACCGGTAAACAGCTCCGTCCGCGTCAGGCCTTAAAAGTCGGTCTGGTCGACGAAGTGGTTCCTCATTCTATTCTTCTGACGGCGGCCGTTGAGCTGGCGCAAAAAGAGCGGCAGGCGAGCCGACATTTACCCGTACGCGAGCGTATCCTGGCGGGGCCGCTTGGCCGCGCGCTGCTGTTTAATCGGGTTGGCAAGAAAACCGAACAAAAAACCAAAGGCAACTATCCGGCGACGAAACGTATTCTTGACGTTATCGAAACGGGTCTGTCACAGGGAAGCAGCAGCGGTTACGCCGCTGAAGCCAAAGCCTTTGGTGAATTAGCGATGACCCCCCAATCGCAGGCACTCCGCAGCATCTTTTTTGCCAGCACCGAAGTCAAAAAAGATCCCGGCAGCGAGGTCGCTCCCGGTCCGCTGAATGCGATTGGCGTTTTGGGCGGCGGATTAATGGGCGGAGGCATCTCTTTTGTCACCGCCAGTAAAGGCAAATTGCCCGTTCGTATCAAAGATATCAACGCGAAAGGCATCAACCATGCGCTGCAATACAGCTGGCAGTTGCTTGATCAAAAGGTGAAACGCCGCCATATCAAAGCCAGTGAACGAGACAGAGCGCTGGCGCTGATTTCAGGTACCATAGACTTTAGCGGTTTCAAGCATCGTGACGTAGTTATTGAGGCGGTGTTTGAAGATCTGCAGCTTAAGCAACAAATGGTGGCCGACGTTGAGCAGTACTGCGCGCCGCACACGATTTTTGCATCGAATACGTCATCTTTGCCAATAGGTGATATCGCTGCGAATGCGGCGCGACCGGAACAGGTCATTGGTTTGCACTTCTTTAGCCCGGTTGAAAAAATGCCGCTGGTAGAAGTGATTCCTCACGAGTCGACCAGCGCACAAACCGTGGCAACCGTGGTTAAGCTCGCTAAGCGGCAAGGAAAAACGCCGATAGTGGTAGCAGATAAAGCGGGCTTTTACGTCAATCGAATTCTTGCGCCGTATATCAATGAAGCCATGCGACTGCTGACCGAAGGCGAAAAAGTTGAAAATGTTGATGATGCGCTGGTGAAGTTTGGGTTCCCGGTTGGGCCAATCCAACTTTTGGATGAGGTCGGAATAGATACAGGCACTAAAATTATACCTGTGCTTGAAGCTGCTTACGGTGAGCGCTTTAGTCCACCTGCGAATGTTGTTTCAGCGATTTTGAATGACGATCGCAAAGGCAGAAAAAATGGTCGGGGTTTCTATCTTTACGCCGCAAAAGGGCGTAAAAGCAAGAAACAGGTCGACCCCTCGGTTTATGGGCTTATCAATGCCAGCGGCCAGGGCAAACTCACCGCGCAACAGTGCGCTGAACGCTGCGTCATGATGATGCTTAACGAAGCGGCGCGTTGCTTTGATGAAAAAGTGATTAAAAACGCGCGCGACGGTGATATCGGCGCCGTATTTGGCATTGGCTTTCCACCTTTTCTGGGTGGCCCGTTCCGCTATATGGATAGTCTGGGCGCGGGTGAGGTTGTGGCGACATTGCAG
This sequence comes from Enterobacter sp. 638, assembly GCF_000016325.1. Lineage (NCBI taxonomy): Bacteria > Pseudomonadati > Pseudomonadota > Gammaproteobacteria > Enterobacterales > Enterobacteriaceae > Enterobacter > Enterobacter sp. 638. The sequence goes on along the minus strand of NC_009436.1, from coordinate 3,117,771 downwards.
CGTCTGGCATCGCTATATGGCTCTCGATTTACACCCTGCGAGACATTAAAGCAGATGGCAGAAAATGACCTGCGTTTTTGGCCAGCACAGGAAACTGACCCCATAAATTAGGGTCAAAGTAGAGTAGATCCTGGGGTGAATAGGATAGTCATTGTCTAATTTGTAAACAGATATTGACTATACTTACGCCATTAAGGTAAAAAACAGCGTTTCATTCATCGAATGGATCAGGCACAATGCCCGGCCATCGGGTTTTCTGCCTTTTTGCTGTATTCGCGGGTAGTCAACGCCGGTGATCCTGGTCAACAAAAGCGGTGCAATATGCAAGTTTTTATCATGCGTCACGGCGACGCGGCACTCGATGCCGCCAGTGACTCTGTTCGTCCTTTGACAACCTGTGGCTGTGACGAATCCCGTCTAATGGCCACCTGGCTCAAGGGTCAAAAAGTGGACATTGAACGTGTTTTGGTGAGCCCATTCTTGCGTGCTGAACAGACGCTAGACGTAGTAGGCGACTGTATGAATCTGCCAAAAAACGTGGATGTTCTTCCTGAACTCACACCTTGCGGCGATATCGGCTTGGTGAGCGGTTACCTTCAGACATTGAGTCGTGAAGGCATTGCTTCTGTGCTGGTCATTTCCCATCTGCCACTGGTCGGCTATTTAGTCGCTGAACTGTGCCCTGGCGAAACGCCGCCGATGTTCACCACCTCGGCCATTGCTAACGTCACGCTCGACGAAAACGGCAAAGGGGTGTTCAACTGGCAAATGAGTCCGTGCAACTTAAAGATGGCAAAAGCTATCTGACGTGACGCGCGATCTGGCGGGTAGACATTGTCACCCGCCACGCTGTCAGGGCAGCTCCGGCGGCTGCCACTCTTCAATTTCAATCAACACCAGCAATGCGGCATCTCCGCCGTACTCTTTCGGTGCCTGATGAAAAGCCATCACATGTGGATGCTGAGCCAGCCACAGTGGCGTTTGTTGTTTAAGAATATGTTTGCCGTGCCCGTGCATGACACAGGTGCAAAAAACGTGTTCTCGGCGGCAAGCGGCAATCAATGCCCCAAGCTCTTGTTTCGCCTGCATCTGCGTCAAGCCATGCAGATCGAGAAACAGCTCTGGCGAATAATCCCCACGACGTAATTTTTTCAGCTCAAAATGGCTGACGTCTTCGCGCACGTATTTTACCGCGCCCTGTGTATTGAGCAGCGGCTGGAATTCATCTGAAAAATAGTGGCTGTTATCGGCCTGTTCCTGAAGCAGACGTTTCACCGGCACTTCGGTCACTTTTTTGCGGATCGGACGATGAACAATGGTGTCCTGCGCGATTTGACGCGTCCCGCTCATGAGCTGGCGAAACAGCGACTGATCCTCCTCGCTAAGCGATGTTTTCTTTTTCATTTGTGGGTCTCATCTCTTATTTCCCTTAGTTTACCTGAGGGAGACGCAAGCAAAACGCATTTTTTCACCGGTCTCGCGTAGCGACAATGCTGATTTATCGCCGTCTTCATGGCAAACTAGCCGCCGAAAATTATGCAAGCATGCCCTGGAGAGAATAATGGATAAAATTTTTGTCGATGAAGCAGTAAACGAGCTGCACACCATTCAGGACATGTTGCGCTGGTCCGTTAGCCGCTTTAGCGCCGCCAATATCTGGTACGGTCACGGCACCGATAACCCGTGGGATGAGGCTGTGCAGCTCGTACTGCCGTCGCTCTATCTGCCGTTGGATATTCCTGAAGACATGCGCACTGCGCGCCTGACCTCCAGCGAAAAACACCGTATCGTTGAGCGTGTGATCCGTCGCGTGAACGAACGCATTCCGGTCGCTTATCTGACCAACAAAGCCTGGTTCTGCGGCCACGAATTTTATGTCGATGAACGCGTGCTGGTGCCGCGCTCACCGATTGGCGAGCTGATCAACAATCATTTTGCGGGTCTGATGGACCATCAGCCAGAACATATTCTGGATATGTGTACCGGTAGCGGTTGTATTGCGATTGCGTGCGCTTACGCTTACCCGGAAGCAGAAGTCGATGCGGTGGACATCTCGACTGACGCGCTGGCCGTCACCGAACACAACATCGAAGAGCACGGTCTGATTCATCATGTGACGCCGATCCGATCCGATCTGTTCCGCGATTTACCGAAACTGCAATACGATCTGATCGTGACCAATCCGCCGTATGTGGATGCGGAAGACATGTCCGATCTGCCGAATGAATATCGCCACGAACCGGAGCTCGGCCTGGCATCCGGTACAGATGGCCTGAAGCTGACGCGCCGCATTTTGGCCTGCGCACCGGATTATCTGACCGATGACGGCATTCTGATTTGTGAAGTCGGTAACAGCATGGTACATCTGATGGAGCAGTACCCGGAGGTGCCTTTCACCTGGCTCGAATTCGACAACGGTGGCGAAGGCGTCTTCATGCTGACCAAAGCGCAGCTTATCGCCGCGCGTGAATACTTCAGCATCTATAAAGATTAATCTTGCGGGCTTCGGCCCGTTTCACCTGCTCAAACTGAGAACAACGATAACGGAGCCGTGATGGCAGGAAACAGTATTGGACAATTATTCCGCGTGACCACGTTTGGTGAGTCGCACGGACTGGCACTCGGATGCATCGTTGACGGCGTTCCGCCTGGCATCGAACTGACCGAAGCCGATTTACAACACGACCTTGACCGTCGCCGTCCGGGCACCTCGCGTTACACCACGCAGCGTCGCGAGCCTGACCAGGTCAAAATCCTCTCCGGCGTCTTTGAAGGGCGCACCACGGGCACCAGTATCGGCCTGCTGATTGAAAATACTGACCAGCGTTCTCAGGATTACGGCGCGATTAAAGATGTTTTCCGCCCAGGTCACGCTGATTACACCTACGAGCAAAAATTTGGTTTCCGTGATTATCGCGGTGGCGGTCGTTCATCTGCGCGCGAAACCGCGATGCGCGTTGCGGCAGGTGCGATTGCGAAAAAATATCTGGCACAGAAATTTGGCATCGTGATCCGCGGTTGTCTGACCCAGATGGGCGATATTCCGTTGGCCATTAAAGACTGGGATCTGGTTGAACAGAACCCGTTCTTCTGTGCCGATGCGGACAAAATCGACGCGCTGGACGAACTGATGCGCGCCCTGAAAAAAGAGGGCGACTCCATTGGCGCTAAAGTCACCGTTATTGCTGATGGCGTGCCGCCAGGTTTAGGCGAACCGGTGTTTGACCGTCTGGATGCTGATATCGCGCACGCGATGATGAGCATTAACGCCGTGAAAGGCGTGGAGATTGGCGACGGTTTTGAGGTCGTTGCGCTGCGCGGTAGCCAAAATCGCGATGAAATCACCGCACAAGGTTTCCAGAGCAATCATGCGGGCGGTATTTTGGGCGGCATCAGCAGCGGTCAGCAGATCGTGGCTAATATTGCACTGAAACCAACTTCCAGCATTACGGTACCTGGTCACACGATTAATCGCGCGGGTGAAGAAGTTGAGATGATCACCAAAGGCCGTCACGATCCTTGCGTAGGTATCCGCGCGGTGCCGATTGCTGAAGCGATGCTGGCGATCGTGCTGATGGATCATTTCTTGCGCCAGCGCGCGCAGAATGCGGATGTGATTCCCCCTCTTCCACGCTGGTAACCATGAAAAAAACCGCAATTGCTCTGCTGGCACTGCTCGCCAGTGGAGCCAGTCTGGCAGCTACTCCGTGGCAAAAAATTACCCATCCGGTGGCGGGCAGCGCGCAGTCGATTGGCGCGTTTTCCAACGGATGCATCGTTGGTGCGCAGGAATTGCCGTTGCAGTCCGATACCTATCAGGTGATGCGAACCGATCAGCGCCGTTACTTTGGTCATCCTGATCTGGTGATGTTTATCCAGCGTCTGGGTAACCGGGTTCACAACCTGGGGCTGGGGACGATGCTGATTGGCGATATGGGTATGCCAGCGGGCGGTCGCTTCAATGGCGGACACGCCAGCCACCAGTCTGGACTTGATGTCGATATTTTCCTGCAATTGCCAAAAACACGCTGGAGTTCCGCACAGCTGCTTAAACCTCAGGCGCTGGATTTGGTCGCGCGTGACGGTAAAAATGTTGTGCCGTCACTGTGGACGCCTGATGTATTTAGCCTGATTAAAGTGGCCGCAAAAGATAACGATGTGACGCGTATTTTCGTCAATCCGGCGATCAAACAGCAGCTCTGTCTGGATGCCGGAACGGATCGCGACTGGTTAAGCAAAGTTCGCCCATGGTTCCAGCATCGCGCGCACATGCATGTCCGCTTGCGTTGCCCGGCGAACAGTCTGGAGTGCGAAGATCAGCCACTACCACCGCCTGGCGACGGCTGTGGTGCCGAACTGCAAAGTTGGTTTGAACCTGCCAAACCTGGAACCACACAGCCTGAGAAGAAGACACCGCCTCCGTTGCCGCCTTCCTGCCAGGCGCTACTGGATGAGCATGTACTGTAATGGATAATTTCGTCGATCTTTTCATGGTGTCACCGCTGTTGCTGGCGGTGCTTTTTTTTGTCGCCATGCTGGCCGGTTTTATTGATGCGCTGGCGGGCGGCGGGGGATTATTAACGGTCCCTGCGCTGTTGGCGGTGGGCATGAGCCCTGCGCAGGCGTTGGCAACCAATAAGCTCCAGGCCTGCGGCGGGTCTCTTTCTGCCTCAATCTATTTTATTCGCCGCAAAGTCGTTAGCCTTGCCGATCAGAAGCTCAATATTTTGATGACGTTTATCGGCTCAACGTCAGGCGCGCTGCTGGTTCAGCACGTCCAGTCCGATATTTTGCGTCAAATTTTACCGATTCTGGTCATCTGTATTGGTCTCTATTTTTTGCTGATGCCAAAGCTTGGCGAAGAAGACCGACAGCGTCGCTTGCACGGCTTGCCGTTCGCTCTGATTGCGGGTGGTTGCGTCGGTTTTTACGACGGATTCTTTGGCCCTGGCGCAGGTTCATTTTATGCGCTGGCGTTTGTCACGCTGGCCGGTTTTAATCTCGCCAAATCTACCGCGCACGCCAAAGTGCTGAATGCGACCTCCAATCTCGGCGGCCTGCTGCTGTTTATTATCGGGGGCAAAGTTATCTGGGCCACCGGTTTTGTGATGATGGTGGGGCAGTTTTTAGGCGCGCGCGTAGGCTCTCGCCTGGTATTAAGCAAAGGGCAAAAACTCATTCGTCCCATGATTGTGATTGTGTCGGCGGTGATGAGCACCAAACTTCTTTATGACAGCCACGGACAGGAGATCCTCCACTGGTTGGGGATGAACTCATGAACAGTACGCATAATTATGAACAGCTGATTGAGATTTTTGACGGCTGTTTCGCTGATGATTTTAATACCCGTCTGATTAAAGGCGACGACGAACCGATCTATCTTCCTGCTGATGCCGACGTGCCGTACAACCGGATTGTGTTTGCGCACGGCTTTTATGCTAGCGGGTTGCATGAGATTTCTCACTGGTGTATTGCCGGGAAAGCGCGTCGCGAGCTGGTAGACTTTGGTTACTGGTACTGCCCGGATGGGCGTGACGCGGCAACGCAGGGTCAGTTTGAAGATGTGGAAGTCAAACCCCAGGCGTTCGACTGGCTGTTCTGTGTGGCGGCAGGTTTTCCGTTCAACGTCAGCTGTGACAACCTCGAAGGAGATTGTGAGCCGGACAGAATTACCTTCCAGCGCCGCGTTCATGCGCAGGTGATGGAATATCTTGAGAAAGGCATCCCGGAACGTCCGGCGCGTTTCATCACAGCATTGCAGAATTATTACCACACGCCGGAATTAAAGGCGGAACACTTCCCATGGCCGGAAGATATTTAACTGAGGAAAGAAGATGATCGCAGAATTTGAATCACGCATTCTGGCGCTAATTGATGGCATGGTAGAGCACGCCAGTGACGATGAACTGTTTGCCAGCGGTTATCTGCGTGGTCACCTGACGCTTGCTGTAGCGGAGCTGGAAGCGGGCGACGATCACTCGCCTGAAGCCGTTCATGCCGCCGTGGGTCGTGGTCTTGAAAAAGCCATCCAGGCAGGCGAGCTTTCTCCACGTGACCAGTCTTTGGTGCTGGATATGTGGGATAACCTGTTCGAACAGGCAAAATCGCAGTAAGTTTTTGCTGTTGTGAAAACCCTCTCCCTCAGGAGAGGGCATCAGCCCACGCCTTATTTCACCGCTTTCCCTTTCAGTAATTTCCGTACCCACAAACGATTCGGACTCAGACCCGCAAGCGTCGTACTGTCCATCGGAATCGGCTCTTCGCTCATTTGTGATGCCAGAATTTCTGCCAGCAGCGGGGCAGTACACAAGCCGCGTGACCCCAGCGCGCCCAGCATAAAGAGACCTGGATATACCGGTGCCGTGACCGCTGTTTCGGTGTTCTCGGCAAGATTTTGATATTCCGTCAGCGTCGATTCGTAATCCGGCACATTACCGACCATCGGCAAGTGATCGCGCGTCGCGCACCGCACGCCACAGCGGGCATCGGAGTCAGAAACATCGACCTCTTTTGCCCATTCGGCCTTCGGGAAGCAATCCACTAAACGCTGACGATTTTGCTGCTGATCGGCCTCGCTGTAGTGCATTTCTGTCTGGCCGCGATGATAGCTAGCGCCTATGCAATGATGACCATTTTCCGGGTTTTGCGGCGTTAAATAGCCGTCATAACACAGCACCTGACGGAGTTTTTCGAGCTGCGGGGTCGTGGGAATGTGACTGACCTGACCGCCAACCGGATAAACGGGTAACTTTTCTGTTTGCGAAAAGTCGCTGATGCGATGGCCGTTAGCCAGTACAACGCTTGAGTGCTGGGCATCAGCGCCATTGTTGAACCGCAATTGCCAGTCACCTTGCTGATGATTCAAAGAGTCCAGGTGATAGCCGTAGTGCACAGCCAGCCCGCGGGACTGCGCCAGGTTTATCACCGCGGCGGTCAGTTCAGCCGGGCATAACCAGCCGCCTTCAGGATAGCGAATGCCACCGCAGTCGGTTGGCAGACCGGTATTGTCCAGAATCTGCTGCGCATCAACCGCCGCAGCGATTTGCTCCGGTAAACCCAGTGACAGCATCTGGTCTATTTTTTGTTGGCTTTTTTCATCCCAGCCAAGCTGCGTCACGCCGCACCAGTCGTGTGCATAGGTCACGGGAAGGGCGTCATAGAGGCGACGAGCAAAGGTAAATGCCGCTGGGAAAAACTGACTGATTGCCGGGTCGTGAGCGCTCAGAAGAGGATACAACGCGCCCTGACGGTTGCCGGATGCGCCATTTGCCGGTGATTTGTCGGCGCAGTAGAGCGTCACGCGCCAGCCGCGCTGAAGTAATGCGAAGGCAAGCAGTGCGCTGGCAATGCCGCCACCAATAATCGCCGTTTCACGGTTTTCAAGGCCGCTGCGCGCAAACCAGGGGGCGCGGGCGGGAAGGGCATTGTCCTGCGCCATGACGCCCGTCAGCATTTCGCGCTTGCGGCCAAAACCTTTGCATTTTTGCATGGTAAAACCGGCATCCTGCAAACCGCGACGCACAAATCCGGCGCAGGTAAATGTTGCCAAAGTTGCACCGGGGCGAGCCAGACGCGCCATGGCAGCGAATAAATGCTCGCTCCACATGTCCGGATTTTTGGCCGGCGCAAAACCATCTAAAAACCAGGCGTCGACCTTTTGATTGAGAGAGTCGTCGAGTTGGTCGGTCAGTTCATTGATATCCCCGAACCACAAATCGAGTGTCACTCTGCCTTCATCAAGTAACAGGCGGTGGCATCCACCGAGTGGCAACGGCCATTGTGCCTGTAATTGTTCTGCCCACTGTGCCAGTTCTGGCCAATGCTGATGCGCCAGTTTGAGATCGTGACCGATGAGCGGATATTTCTCAAAACTGATGAAATGTAATCTTTGTAGCGTAGCCTCGGGGTGGTCAGCGCGGAACTGGTCAAACGCCTGCCAGAGGGTGAGGAAGTTTAAACCGGTGCCAAAACCGCTCTCCGCCACGACAAACTGGCTGCGGGGATGGAGGGGGAAGCGCGCGTTGAGGTGGTTTCCCTCCAGAAAAACATAACGGGTCTCTTCCAGCCCGTTATCATTAGAGAAATAGACATCGTCGAAATCTCGGGAAACAGGTGTACCCTCAGCGTTGAACTCAAGGTTAGCGGGTTGTACGACGTTTTGTTTCACGTAAGTTACTCGTCTGACAGGCAGTGGCATGATCTTAACGATGTGCGTCCGCTGGTGCAAATTTCCGCAGAAATTGGCTGATCGGACTTGTTCAGCGTACAAGTGTACGCTATTGTGCCAGTCGAAACTTTCATAGTGCGACTTATAGAGGTATTGAATGAAACGTGCAGTGATTACTGGCTTGGGCATCGTTTCCAGCATCGGTAACAACCAGCAGGAAGTCCTGGCATCTCTGCGTGAAGGACGCTCCGGGATCACTTTCTCTGAAGAGTTTAAAGATTCAGGTATGCGTAGCCACGTATGGGGTAACGTCAAACTGGACACCACCGGTTTGATCGACCGTAAAGTGGTTCGTTTCATGAACGATGCCTCTATTTATGCTTATCTCTCCATGCAGGAAGCGATTGCTGATGCTGGCCTGAGCGAAGACGTTTATCAGAGCAACCCGCGCGTGGGTCTGATTGCAGGTTCCGGCGGTTCTTCAAAAGCACAGGTATTCGGCGCTGACGCAATGCGTAGCCCGCGTGGCCTGAAAGCAGTCGGTCCGTACGTTGTGACCAAAGCGATGGGTTCAGCGGTTTCCGCGTGCCTGGCAACGCCATTCAAAATTCACGGCGTAAACTACTCCATCAGCTCTGCCTGTGCGACCTCCGCACACTGTATTGGCAACGCAGTTGAACAAATTCAACTGGGTAAACAGGACATCGTCTTTGCCGGCGGCGGCGAAGAGCTGGGCTGGGAAATGGCCTGTGAGTTTGATGCGATGGGCGCCCTGTCCACCAAATACAACGAAACGCCAGAAAAAGCGTCCCGTACCTATGATGCACACCGCGACGGTTTCGTTATCGCGGGCGGCGGCGGTATGGTTGTCGTTGAAGAGCTGGAACATGCTCTGGCTCGTGGCGCACACATTTATGCTGAAATCGTGGGCTACGGTGCAACGTCAGATGGCGCAGACATGGTCGCTCCATCCGGTGAAGGCGCAGTGCGCTGCATGAAGATGGCGATGCAAGGTCTGGATACCCCGATCGATTACCTGAACTCCCACGGTACTTCTACGCCAGTAGGCGACGTGAAAGAGCTGGGTGCTATCTGTGAAGTGTTCGGCGACAACAGCCCGGCCATTTCTGCAACCAAAGCAATGACCGGTCACTCGCTGGGTGCCGCTGGTGTTCAGGAAGCGATTTACTCGCTGCTGATGCTGGAACATGGCTTTATCGCACCAAGCATCAACGTTGAAGAACTGGACGAGAAGGCTGCGGGTCTGAACATCGTGACCAAGCCAACTGAGCAGACGCTGACCACCGTAATGTCTAACAGCTTCGGCTTCGGCGGGACCAACGCCACGCTGGTTATGCGTAAACTGAAAGCGTAAGTTTTCCGTATCACGTCAAGCATCATGTAAAAAGGGAGCATCTGGCTCCCTTTTTTGTGCGTTCATTTCAGTGTCATGCTGCTCAGCACAGACGATAACTCAACGCGCTGTCTCTGCGAATCTATCGCACCCGCGCGAGTATTTGCGCTGCGGTTAAATCACAATCCACACGATCGCCAGCGCAATCATTAGGGCAATGAACATCAGCCCTGGGCGCGCGGACATTGATTTGAGTGTTTCCACCACAGGCGCAAACAGCGGGCTGTAGATGGGCTGGATATTGCGGGCTTCTGGCACACCCGATTCACGTTCAGCGCGGCGGACAAAGATCTGATTGAGGAGATCCTGCACCTGCGCGGTCGTCAGCACCGCTTGCGGCGTCACCTGCCAGTTTTGTTGCGCGTAATCACGCATCGCTTCAAATTCCCGTGGCTCAAGCGGCTGTTTTAGCGCCGCCTGCAAGGTGTGCAGCGTTGGCGCGCTTTGCGTGCTCAACGTCTGACGCGCCTGTAGCCAGGTCACCAGATGGGTAAACTGTTTGGCCGGGATCAACTCGCCATCCTTTACGCCAGAAAGTTCCAGCATGGATTGCCAGATGAGCTTGGTGGGCTCCCCAGTCGCAGCGGCGAGTTTTGTCACCATCTGCTTGAGCGTGTTGTGCTCTGCAGGCAAGAGCGGGCGTTCTGTCGCCGGGCGCGTTTGCGGCTGCGGAATCGACATTTCATTGTTTTGCAGCAGCGTCAGCACGGTTTTTAGCTGATCCGGCGTCAGTTGACTCAGCGCCGTCTGGCCAAATTGCTGACGAATAAAATCACTCACCGCCTGGCGGTTATTTCCCTGACCCAATAGCTCGGTCAGTTGCGAGATGGTCTGGCGTGTCGTGTGATTTTGTTGCGCGGTGTTCAGGCGAGTGTTCAGGTTTTGTTCCGCCGCCGGAAAGTGGCGCGACAACAATGGCGCATCGCTTTTCAGCCCGAGCTCGTGTTTGACCCCAGCCCACACTTCAGCGTTCTGCTGCGAGGTGAGCGCAACCAGACGGATGATCAGACGCTCCAGCACGGTGCGCTGCAGCGTAGAAAGCGGTTGTTCGCCAACGGCTGAGGGAACTCCCGGGCCATCACCTGGAGGGCGCGGCGGCGTACCTGAAATGGGCTGCATCGTCATAAATCCTTAAAGTCGTTACTCACCGTAATCCAGGCCAGCTGTACGTATATGCCTGGGGGCGAGATTATGGCACACTTGCCCGGTTAACTTCCTCTCAAACAGGTACTCAGACGTGAAAATCCTCGTTGACGAAAATATGCCTTACGCTCGCGAGCTCTTCAGCCGCCTGGGCGAGGTTAAGGCTGTTCCTGGTCGTCCTATTCCCGTTGCTGAACTCGATGATGCGGATGCTCTGATGGTGCGGTCCGTGACCAAAGTGAATGAGACGCTGCTGGCCGGAAAAGGCATCAAGTTTGTGGGTACCGCAACGGCGGGAACCGATCATGTGGATGATGCCTGGCTCGCAAAAGCCGGTATTGGATTTTCGGCCGCACCCGGCTGTAACGCCATTGCGGTGGTGGAATACGTTTTCTCGTCGTTGTTAATGTTAGGTGAGCGCGATGGTTTTGCGCTTCAGGACCGCACAGTGGGCATCGTCGGTGTCGGAAACGTGGGCGGACGCCTGCAAAAACGTCTCGAAGCAATGGGCATTCGTACGCTGCTGTGCGATCCGCCGCGTGCCGATCGCGGTGATGAAGGCGATTTCCGCTCCCTTGATGAACTGGTCGAGCACGCGGATGTGATCACCTTCCATACGCCGCTGTTTAAAGACGGCGCCTATAAAACGTTCCATCTGGCCGACGAGACGCTGATTCGTCGTCTCAAGCCTGGCGCTATTCTGATAAATGCCTGCCGTGGCCCGGTTGTGGATAATGCGGCATTGCTGAAATGCCTGGAAGAGGGGCAAAATCTCAGCGTTGTGCTGGATGTCTGGGAGCCAGAGCCGGATCTCAACGTGGCGCTGTTGAATCGCGTTGATGTGGCAACCGCACATATCGCGGGCTACACGCTGGAAGGTAAAGCGCGCGGCACAACGCAGGTCTTTGAGGCCTATAGCGCGTTTATCGGCAATGCACAGCAGGTGGCGCTTGATACGCTGCTGCCCGCGCCGGAATTTGGTCGCATTACGCTCCATGGCCCGCTCGATGAGTCTTCGCTAAAAAGGCTGGTGCATTTAGTGTATGATGTGCGCCGCGATGACGCGCTGCTGCGAAAAGTAGCAGGAATTCCGGGTGAGTTTGACAAGCTGCGCAAGAATTATCTCGAGCGCCGCGAATGGTCTTCTTTGTATGTGATTTGTGACGATGCCGATGCGGCAGCGTTATTGAATAATCTCGGGTTTAACGCCGTACATAATCCGGCGCGTTAATGTCTTCTTAATGCTCCCTGCCGGATAATCTGGCGGGGACGCTTATTTATTTCTGGAGTACACCACCATGTCTGAAGGCTGGAATATTGCCGTACTGGGTGCCACTGGCGCTGTGGGCGAAGCCCTGCTCGAAACACTTGCGGAGCGTCAGTTCCCGGTGGGAGAAATTTTTGCACTGGCGCGCGCAGAAAGCGCGGGCGAAGGGCTGCGTTATGAAGGAAAAACGGTGCGCGTTCAGGATGTCGCACAGTTTGACTGGTCGCAAGCCCAACTGGCGTTCTTTGCCGCGGGCGCAGAGGCATCAGCTGCTTATGCCGACGAAGCCGCCAACGCGGGATGTTTAGTTATCGATCTGAGCGGTCATTTTGCGCTGGAGCCTGACGTTCCATTGGTCGTGCCGGACGTAAACCCGTTTGTGCTGGCTGATTACCGCAATCGCAATATTATCGCCGTACCGGATAGCCTGACCAGCCAGCTCCTGACTGCGCTCAAACCGCTGATCGACGATGGCGGTTTATCGCGTATTTCGGTGACCAACCTGCTTTCTGTCTCCGCGCGCGGCAAAAAAGCCGTCGACGCGTTAGCCGGGCAGAGTGCGAAACTCCTGAACGGTATTCCGGTTGATGAGGATGATTTTTTTGGCCGTCAACTGGCGTTCAATATGATGCCAATCCTGCCGGATCGCGAAGGTAGCGTGCGCGAAGAACGTCGTATCGTTGAAGAGACCCGTAAAGTGATGCAGGACGAAGGCCTGATAGTTTCCGTCAGTTGCGTGCAGTCGCCTGTGTTTTACGGTCATGCGCAGATGGTGAGCTTTGAAGCGCTGCGCCCGCTGGCCGCCGACGAAGCCCGCGAAGCATTTGAACGCTGCGATGATATCTCCCTTAGCGATGAAACCGATTTCCCAACTCAGGTGGGGGATGCAACAGGCAGTGCACATCTTTCCGTCGCCTGCGTGCGTAATAACTACGGCGTGCCAGGCGAAGTACAGTTCTGGTCGGTTGCCGATAACGTTCGTTTTGGTGGCGCGCTAATGGCCGTCAAAATCGCTGAGAAACTGGTGCAGGAGTATCTGTACTGATGTCGGAAGTGGAACTCAAGCCAGTTCATAGAATTGCCCTTGGAATTGAGTACGATGGCAGTAAATACTATGGCTGGCAGCGTCAAAATGAAGTGCGTAGCGTTCAGGAAAAACTGGAGAAAGCGCTCTCTCAGGTGGCGAATCAACCGATCGCCGTCTGTTGCGCGGGTCGGACTGATGCCGGCGTGCACGGTACCGGACAGGTTGTGCATTTTGAAACCACGTCGGTGCGTAAAGACGCTGCATGGACGCTAGGCGTAAATGCGAATTTACCTGGTGACATCGCCGTGCGCTGGGTAAAAGATGTGCCGGATGATTTTCACGCGCGTTTCAGCGCCACGGCGCGTCGCTATCGCTACATCATCTACAATCAGCGCCTTCGCCCGGCGGTACTTGGGCAAGGTGTGACGCACTTTTACGAGCCTTTGGATGCGGAGCGTATGCAACGTGCAGCGCAATCGCTGATTGGTGAAAATGACTTTACCTCGTTTCGCGCGGTGCAGTGCCAGTCGCGCACGCCGTGGCGAAACGTGATGCACATAAACGTCAGCCGTTATGGCGCGTATGTGGTGGTGGATATCAAAGCAAATGCCTTTGTACATCATATGGTGCGGAATATCGTTGGCAGCCTGATGGAAGTAGGCGCCGGACACCAGCCGGAGAGCTGGATTGCAGAACTGCTGGCAGCGAAGGACAGAACGCTTGCGGCAGCAACGGCGAAAGCGGAAGGCTTGTATCTGGTTTCTGTTGATTATCCAGAACGTTTTGACCTTCCAAAACCGCCAATGGGCCCGCTGTTTTTAGCGGACTAACGCAGTTGCAATTAAGGCTTAACCAATATGGACGTAATACATTTTATCATCGATTTCATTCTGCATATCGATGTGCATTTGGCAGAACTTGTCGCGCAGTACGGCGTCTGGGTTTATGCCATTCTGTTCCTGATTTTGTTCTGTGAAACCGGCCTAGTGGTGACACCGTTTTTGCCGGGCGATTCACTGCTGTTCGTCGCGGGTGCGCTTTCCGCGCTACCGACCAACGATTTGAATGTGCACCTGATGGTGATGCTCATGATCGTTGCAGCGATTATCGGCGACGCGGTGAATTACACCATTGGACGGCTATTTGGTGAAAAGCTGTTCAGCAATCCAGATTCGAAGATCTTCCGTCGCAGCTATTTAGACAAAACGCACGCGTTCTATGCACGGCATGGGGGCAAGACCATTATCCTGGCGCGTTTTGTCCCGATCGTTCGAACGTTTGCACCTTTTGTGGCGGGAATGGGGCATATGTCCTATCGTCATTTTGCGGCGTATAACGTCATTGGCGCGCTACTGTGGGTTCTGCTGTTTACCTATGCAGGCTACATCTTTGGCGATCTGCCGATCGTGCAGGAAAATCTTAAGTTATTGATTGTTGCTATCATTGTGCTCTCGGTTCTGCCGGGTGTGGTCGAAATCATTCGACACAAACGAGCAGCAGCAAAGCAAGCGAAGTAAGTACGCATTTGCGGTTCGACCACTTTTTTATCCAAAGTTTCGGGCTGTTATGTTTTAATGTGCAACATTCATGGTCTGTTTGTGGCAAAAATGGCATTATGCGCCGCTTACAGCAAAACTGGCATACGACCAGGTTCAGGCAGAAAGGTTATCAATGAGCTGGATTGAACGAATTAAAAGCAACATAGCCCCCACCCGTAAGGCGAGTATTCCTGAAGGGGTGTGGACCAAGTGTGATAGCTGCGGCCAGGTTCTGTACCGCGCTGAGCTGGAACGCAATCTTGAGGTTTGCCCGAAGTGTGACCATCACATGCGTATGTCGGCGCGCAATCGCCTGCATAGCTTGCTGGATGAAGGCACGATGGTAGAGCTGGGCAGTGAACTTGAGCCGAAAGATCTGCTGAAGTTCCGTGACTCCAAGAAATACAAAGACCGTATCGCTTCTGCACAAAAAGAGACTGGCGAGAAAGATGCGCTGGTGGTGATGAAAGGCACTCTGCACGAGATGCCAGTTGTCGCTGCAGCCTTTGAGTTCTCCTTTATGGGTGGCTCGATGGGTTCTGTCGTGGGCGCGCGTTTCATCCGCGCCGTTGAGCAGGCACTGGAAGACAACTGTCCGCTGATCTGCTTCTCCGCCTCAGGTGGCGCACGTATGCAGGAAGCGCTGATGTCCCTGATGCAGATGGCGAAAACCTCTGCGGCACTTGGCAAAATGCAGGAACGCGGTCTGCCGTATATCTCCGTACTGACTGACCCAACCATGGGCGGCGTGTCGGCGAGCTTCGCGATGCTTGGCGATCTGAACATCGCTGAACCGAAAGCGCTGATTGGCTTTGCCGGTCCGCGTGTTATCGAGCAAACCGTACGTGAGAAATTGCCGCCTGGCTTCCAGCGCAGCGAATTCCTCATCCAAAAAGGCGCAATTGATATGATCGTTCGCCGTCCGGAAATGCGCCTGAAATTGGCTAGTGTCCTGGCGAAGCTGATGAATCTCCCTGCGCCGAGCCCGGATGAACCACGCGAAAGCGTCGTTGTACCGGATCAGGAACCCGAAGCCTGATAACTCGAAAGGGCAGGGCCAAACGGCGCTGCCCTTTTGCTTTCTCACCGTAACTGAAAAGTGCGTATCATGGAAAACAACAGCATTCCCCAAGCCACGTCGCCCCTGGTCACGTGGCTTTCTTATCTGGAAAACCTGCACAGTAAAACCATCGATATGGGGCTTGAACGCGTCAGCCAGGTGGCGTCTCGTCTTCATGTGTTGAAGCCAGCGCCGTTCGTTTTCACCGTGGCTGGCACCAACGGTAAAGGCACCACCTGCCGCACGCTGGAATCCATGCTGATGGCCGCAGGGTATAAGGTCGGCGTGTACAGCTCTCCGCACCTGGTGCGTTACACCGAGCGCGTTCGCATTCAAAATACCGAGTTGCCAGAGTCTGCGCATACCGCCTCTTTTGCTGAAATCGAAGCGGCGCGTGGTGAGATCTCCTTATCTTATTTCGAGTACGGTACGCTCTCGGCGCTGTGGCTGTTTAAGCAGGCGAAGCTGGACGTGGTGATTCTGGAAGTCGGCCTCGGCGGGCGTCTTGATGCCACCAATATGGTTGATGCCGATGTTTCGGTGGTCACCAGCATCGCCCTGGATCATATCGACTGGTTGGGACCGGACCGTGAAAGTATTGGTCGTGAGAAAGCGGGCATTTTCCGTGCGAATAAACCGGCAGTCGTGGGCGAGCCTGATATGCCGCACACCATCGCCGATGTGGCGCAAGAAAAGGGCGCTCTCCTGCTGCGTCGGGGTGTTGACTGGCAGTATGACGTGACGGAAAACGACTGGCGCTTTATTGATGCGCAAGGTGTGCTTGAGCATCTTCCGTTCCCGCATGTCCCTCAGCCCAATGCCGCCACCGCGCTGGCGGCGATTCGAGCGAGCGGGTTGAACGTCAGCGAGCAGGCTATCCGCGACGGTATTCAAAACGCCATGCTTCCGGGACGTTTCCAGATAGTGAGTGAATCACCGCGTTTGATTCTGGATGTTGCACACAACCCGCACGCTGCTGGCTATCTCGCAGAACGCCTTAAATCATTGCCAAAAAACGGGCGCGTTCTGGCGGTTATCGGTATGCTTCATGATAAAGATATTGGCGGTACGCTGGCCTGCATGGAGAGTGTTGTCGATTGCTGGTATTGTGCTCCACTGGAAGGGCCACGCGGTGCGACTGCTGAACAGCTGATGGAACATATCAGTGCAGGAACCGCCTACGAAAGCGTGGCGCAGGCGTGGCATGCGGCGATGGCCGATGCTAAACCTGAAGATACCGTGCTGGTATGTGGATCATTCCATACCGTTGCACATGTCATGGAAGTGATGGACGCGGGGAGAACCAGTGGCGAGTAAGTTTCAGAACCGTTTGACAGGCACCATTGTGTTGGTTGCGCTGGGAGTGATTATTCTTCCTGGCCTGTTGGATGGGCAAAAAAAACATTATCAGGATGAGTTTGCGGCAATCCCACTGGTGCCAAAACCAGGCGATCGTGATGAACCTGACATGTTACCTGCGGCAACGCAGGCGCTGCCCGCACAGCCGCCAGAAGGTGCCGCAGAAGAAGTGCGCGCCGGAGACGCGGCTGCGCCATCGCTCGATGCTACTCGCTTAACCGGCAATAGCAGTAATGAACTGGATCCTGCTGCAGAACCGGTGGTGCAACCAAAGCCTGTCGAGAAGGCAAAACCTGTCGAAAAACCTCAACCGAAACCGCAGCGTGACAAAGCCAGCGAGCAAATCGCTGCCGCTACGGAAATACCGCCGGAAAAACCGGTCCAGGAAGAAAAACCTGCCCCAACTGGAAAAGCTTATGTTGTGCAGTTGGGCGCGTTGAAAAATGCCGATAAAGTCAATGAAGTCGTGGGTAAATTACGCGGCGCAGGATATCGCGTTTACACTTCACCTTCGACGCCCGTGCAGGGTAAAATTACGCGAATTCTCGTTGGCCCGGATGCCTCAAAAGACAAACTGAAAGGGTCGCTTGGCGAGCTGAAGCAGATTTCCGGTCTGAGCGGTGTGGTAATGAATTACAGTGCGAACTGATTGGCTTTAATCCGTCTCTCTCGCTAAAAAAAGGGGCAGAAAACCGTCCCATTTTTCCTTTAAAAAGAGGGGGGCGGTCAGAGGAGAAGGTCCAGGCATCCGTCCGAAGAGACGTAAGAAGCCCTCGGCGTTGAACATTTTTTCAGCGCCTTTTTTATTTACGCGGGGGAAGGAAATCCCTACGCAAACGTTTTCTTTTTCTGTTAGAATTCGCCCCGAACTGGATGACAGGGCGTTTAATCGTGGGACATATATGGTCTGGATTGATTACGCCATCATTGCGGTGATTGGTTTTTCCTGTCTGGTTAGCCTGATCCGTGGCTTTGTTCGTGAAGCGTTATCGCTGGTGACTTGGGGTTGTGCTTTCTTTGTTGCCAGTCATTACTACACGTACCTGTCCGTCTGGTTCACGGGCTTTGAAGATGAACTGGTTCGAAATGGGATCGCCATCGCGGTGCTGTTTGTCGCGACGCTGCTCGTCGGCGCTATCGTCAATTACGTGATAGGTCAACTGGTCGAGAAAACCGGTCTGTCAGGAACGGACAGAGTGTTGGGGATCTGTTTTGGTGCGTTGCGAGGCGTGCTGATTGTGGCCGCGATACTGTTCTTCCTTGATACCTTTACCGGGGTTTCAAAAGGTGAAGACTGGCAGAAATCGCAGTTGATACCACAGTTCAGCTTCATCATCAGATGGTTCTTTGACTATCTGCAAAGCTCGTCGAGTTTCTTGCCCAGGGTCTAACCCTGAGATGTGGCTTAGAGTTTGGTTTAATAGGCTACGCGTTCGCTCTGGTTGTTGTGCGCTCTCCGCGCTCAATCTGCCTGCGACAATGACGCCTACTAAACCAAGCTCTTAACGAGGAAAAGACGAATGTGCGGTATTGTCGGTATCGCCGGTTTCATGCCGGTAAACCAGTCTATTTATGACGCGTTATCGGTGCTTCAGCACCGTGGTCAGGATGCAGCGGGTATCATTACGATTGATGCAAATAACTGCTTCCGTTTACGCAAAGCGAATGGCCTGGTCAACGATGTGTTTGAAGCCCGCCATATGCAGCGCCTGCAAGGCAACATGGGTGTTGGTCACGTTCGTTATCCTACTGCTGGCAGTTCCAGCGCTTCTGAAGCACAGCCTTTTTATGTGAACTCACCGTACGGTATTACGCTTGCCCACAATGGCAATCTGACCAATGCGCATGAGCTACGTAAAAAGCTCTTCGAAGAGAAACGTCGCCACATTAACACCACTTCTGATTCAGAAATCCTGCTCAATATCTTTGCCAGTGAGCTGGATAACTTCCGCCATTATCCGCTGGAAGCAGACAACATTTTTGCCGCGATTGCCGCGACGAATCGCCTGATTCGTGGCGCTTACGCCTGTGTCGCGATGATCATCGGCCACGGTATGGTGGCCTTCCGCGACCCGAACGGTATTCGTCCGCTGGTGCTGGGTAAACGCGATCTGGGTGATGGCCGAACCGAATACATGGTTGCCTCCGAGAGCGTGGCGCTGGACACATTGGGCTTCGAATTCCTGCGCGACGTTGCGCCGGGTGAAGCGGTGTACGTGACCGAAAAAGGCCAGCTGTTTACCCGCCAGTGTGCGGAAAACCCGGTCAGCAATCCGTGCCTGTTTGAATACGTTTACTTCGCACGCCCAGACTCCTTTATCGATAAAATTTCCGTGTACAGTGCGCGCGTAAACATGGGAACCAAACTCGGTGAAAAAATTGCTCGCGAGTGGGACGATCTGGATATCGACGTGGTCATTCCGATTCCGGAAACCTCCTGCGATATCGCGCTGGAAATGGCGCGTATTCTGGGTAAACCGTACCGCCAGGGCTTTGTGAAAAACCGCTACGTTGGTCGTACCTTTATCATGCCGGGTCAGCAGCTGCGCCGTAAATCAGTGCGCCGCAAGCTGAACGCCAACCGCGCTGAGTTCCGTGATAAGAACGTATTGCTGGTGGATGACTCCATCGTGCGTGGCACCACCTCTGAGCAGATTATTGAGATGGCGCGTGAAGCCGGTGCGAAAAAAGTCTACCTGGCCTCTGCAGCACCCGAAATTCGCTTCCCGAATGTGTACGGCATCGATATGCCAACGGCGAACGAACTGATTGCGCATGGTCGTGAAGTCGACGAAATTCGTCAGATAATCGGTGCTGACGGTCTGATTTTCCAGGATCTGGATGATTTGATCAACGCGGTTCGTGCCGAGAACCCGGATATTCAGCAGTTTGAATGTTCCGTGTTTAACGGCATTTACGTGACCAAAGATGTTGATCAGCAATATCTTGATTATCTGGATTCGCTGCGCAATGACGACGTTAAAGCCGTTCAGATGCAAAACGATCTCGAAAGTTTAGAGATGCACAACGAAGGCTAATCCCTTCGCAAGTGAGGGCGCTGGCCCTCACTTGCAACTCCCCGCAAAATCCTGCAAAGTCTGCCCTGATACAAGAAAGGGCGAAATTATGAAACGACTCATCGTAGGGATCTCAGGTGCCAGTGGCGCAATTTACGGCGTACGCCTGCTGCAAGTGCTGCGCGACGTGCCAGAGGTCGAAACCCATCTGGTGATGAGTCAGGCTGCGCGCCAGACTTTGACGCTCGAAACCGATTTTTCTCTGCGCGATGTTCAGGCTCTGGCAAACGTGGTGCACGATGCCCGTGATATCGCCGCCAGCATCTCTTCCGGCTCCTATAAAACGGCTGGCATGGTTATCTTGCCTTGCTCAATCAAGACCCTTTCTGGCGTTGTGAACAGCTATACTGACACGTTGGTGACGCGCGCGGCGGATGTGGTGCTTAAAGAGCGCCGTCCACTGGTGCTGTGCGTACGTGAAACCCCGTTGCATTTGGGGCATTTGCGCTTGATGACGCAGGCAGCCGAACTCGGTGCGGTCATTATGCCGCCGGTCCCGGCGTTTTATCATCGTCCTCAGTCGCTGGATGATGTGATTAACCAGACCGTCAACCGCGTACTCGATCAGTTTGATATCGACCTGCCTGAAGATCTCTTTACCCGCTGGCAGGGCGCGTAACCCTCGCACAACGTCGGTGCATCAAAAAATGATTTGCCCTGTTTTGGGGCAAATATGCAACCGCGATCAAATCCTCAACATTTAATTCGTTTTTTCCCTTTTTCCCTCTGCGGTTCGTTCGGTAGACCTGCTATCTTTCACCATTAAGGCATTATCGCAACGTTTTATTAACATATTTAACGTCGATTTTTTTACCCGACGGCAATGTGGCATAAGACCTGCAAGGATCGCCTGCAATACAACACACAACACAATACATAATAAAATCACGACACTTGAGGGTAAATGTATGAAGAAGACGGTTCTGGCTCTGTCTTTGCTGGTGGGGTTAAGTGCGGCGGCAAGCAGCTATGCAGCACTTCCACAGACAGTTCGTATCGGTACCGACGCAACCTACGCGCCATTCTCGTCGAAAGATGCCAAAGGTGATTTTGTCGGCTTTGATATCGATCTGGGCAATGAGATGTGCAAGCGTATGCAGGTTAAGTGCACTTGGGTGGGCAGTGACTTTGACGCGCTGATCCCCTCGCTGAAAGCCAAAAAAATTGATGCGATTATCTCCTCTCTCTCAATCACCGAAAAACGTCAGCAGGAAATTGCGTTCTCCGAGAAGCTGTACGCTGCGGATTCCCGTCTGATTGCTGCCAAAGGTTCTCCGATCCAGCCGACTATCGAGTCGCTGAAAGGCAAGCATGTGGGCGTGCTGCAAGGCTCCACTCAGGAAGGGTATGCCAACGCTGACTGGCGTGAAAAAGGTGTCGATGTTGTGGCTTACCAGAACCAGGATCTGATCTATTCCGATCTGGCGGCGGGTCGTCTGGATGCGGCATTCCAGGACGAAGTGGCGGCGAGCGAAGGCTTCCTGAAGCAGCCTGCAGGTAAAGAGTTTGCGTTTGCGGGCCCGTCAGTTAAAGACAAAAAATACTTTGGCGACGGCACCGGGATTGGCTTACGTAAAGACGATGCCGAGCTGAAAGCCGCATTCGATAAAGCCTTTAACGAACTGCGCAAAGACGGCACTTACGACAAACTGGCTAAAAAATACTTCGACTTCAACGTCTACGGCGATTAATCGTCAATGACGGGAAAGGGTGCCATGACGATTCCCTGTCACGGTGCGCTTCGGGTGTGAGTGACCCAATATGGTGCAAAAAGTGCACCATGTTGGGTCGTCAGGTGCATAGTTAAGCACTTATGATGCAAAAAACTCCACGCAGCGGGCATTATACTTTGCCATGTCTGGGGGATTGATGGCACATTAACGACACCCCCTCGTCGTAAAATCCCGTAATAAGACAGTTTGTTGAGGATAGATATGAAAAAACTGGTGTTGTCACTTTCTCTGGTGCTGGCGTTTTCCAGCGCTACCGCGGCATTCGCTGCCCTTCCGCAAAAAGTTCGCATCGGCACAGATCCCACTTATGCCCCGTTCGAATCGAAGAATTCGAAAGGTGAACTGGTCGGTTTTGATATCGATCTGGCGAATGAGCTGTGCAAACGTATCAAAGTGCAATGTACCTACATTGAGAACCCACTGGATGCGCTGATCCCCTCGCTGAAAGCGAAAAAAATCGACGTGATCATGTCTTCTCTGTCTATCACCGAAAAACGCCAACAAGAGATTGCCTTCACGGACAAACTCTACGCGGCTGATTCTCGTCTGGTGGTCGCAAACGCCTCTGATATCCAGCCGACACTTGAGTCCCTGAAAGGCAAGCGCGTAGGCGTGTTGCAGGGCACGACTCAGGAAACGTACGGCAATGAACACTGGGCGCCAAAAGGGATCGAAATCGTCTCTTATCAGGGCCAGGAAAATATCTACGCTGACCTGACTGCGGGTCGTATCGACGCTGCGTTCCAGGACGAAGTGGCTGCCAGCGAAGGTTTCCTCAAAACGTCAGTTGGTAAAGACTATAAGTTTGGCGGTCCGTCCATTAAGGACGAAAAACTCTTTGGCGTCGGCACCGGTATGGGTCTGCGTAAAGAAGATAATGAATTGCGTGAAGCGCTGAATAAGGCCTTTGCGGAAATGCGCGCTGACGGAACTTACGAAAAGCTAGCAAAGAAATACTTCGATTTTGATGTATACGGCGGCTAACAGCGCTGTTGAATAACGTGCGGCCCCTCTCGTTTCGGGAGGGGAAAAGACACGGTTTGACCACTCACGACACGACAGGGCAGGCGTTATGCTGTACGGATTTTCTGGCGTTATTTTACAAGGCGCGCTTGTTACCCTCGAACTGGCCCTCAGTTCTGTGGTGCTGGCAGTGCTGATAGGCCTGGTGGGTGCGGGAGCGAAACTTTCGAGCAATCGAATTCTGGCATTGGTTTTTGAAGCCTATACCACGCTGATTCGCGGCGTACCCGACCTGGTGTTGATGTTATTGATTTTCTACGGTCTGCAAATTGCGCTCAACAGCGTGACGGATGCTATCGGTATGTCGCAAATTGATATTGACCCGATGGTGGCCGGTATCATTACGCTGGGCTTTATTTACGGCGCGTACTTCACCGAGACGTTCCGCGGTGCATATATGGCCGTCCCGAGAGGGCACATCGAAGCGGCGACCGCGTTTGGCTTTACCGCGTCGCAAATCTTCCGTCGAATTATGTTCCCGGCCATGATGCGCTTTGCCTTACCGGGCATTGGCAACAACTGGCAGGTTATCCTCAAAGCGACGGCGCTGGTTTCACTGCTGGGTCTGGAAGATGTGGTCAAAGCTACTCAGCTTGCTGGCAAAAGTACCTGGGAACCATTCTACTTTGCTGTCGTATGCGGATTGATTTATCTGGTATTTACCACCGTCTCCAATGGCGTGCTGCTTCTACTCGAACGTCGCTACTCCGTGGGTGTGAAGAGGGCTGACCTGTGATTGAGATTATTCAGGAATACTGGAAATCGCTGCTGTGGACAGATGGCTATCGCTTTACAGGCGTGGCAATCACCCTGTGGCTGCTGATTTCCTCCGTCGTGGTCGGCGGGATTTTGGCGGTGTTTTTAGCGATTGGTCGCGTCTCGAACAATAAGTACATTCGCTTCCCGATCTGGCTGTTCACCTATGTGTTCCGTGGAACGCCGTTGTATGTGCAACTGCTGGTGTTCTATTCCGGCATGTACACGCTGGAGATCGTGAAAGGCACCGAGATACTGAACGCGTTCTTTCGCAGCGGGCTGAACTGTACCGTCCTGGCGCTCACGCTGAATACTTGTGCCTATACCACCGAGATTTTCGCCGGCGCGATTCGTTCCGTGCCTTACGGCGAGATTGAAGCGGGGCGGGCGTACGGCTTTTCATCGGTGAAACTCTATCGCTGCATTATTCTGCCCTCGGCGCTGCGTATTGCGCTTCCGGCCTACAGCAACGAAGTGATCCTGATGCTGCACTCCACCGCGCTGGCGTTCACCGCCACCGTACCGGATTTGCTGAAAATCGCCCGTGATATTAACTCGGCGACCTATCAGCCCTTTACCGCATTTGGTATCGCTGCGGTGCTGTACTTAATCATTTCGTACGTTCTGATTAGCCTGTTCCGTAAAGCGGAAAAACGCTGGCTGCAGCATGTCAAACCTTCGACGCACTGAGAATAAAGATGGCTGAGAACAAACTAAACGTTATCGACTTGCACAAGCGCTACGGCGAACATGAAGTGCTGAAAGGGGTGTCGTTGCAGGCAAACGCGGGCGATGTCATCAGTATTATCGGCTCATCCGGTTCGGGGAAAAGTACCTTCTTGCGCTGCATTAACTTCCTTGAAAAACCGAGTGAAGGTTCCATCGTCGTCAGTGGGCAACAAATTAACCTGGTGCGCGATAAAGACGGGCAGCTAAAAGTGGCGGACAAACATCAGCTGCGTTTGCTGCGTACCCGTCTGACGATGGTATTCCAGCACTTTAATCTCTGGAGCCATATGACGGTGCTGGAGAACGTGATGGAAGCGCCGATTCAGGTGCTGGGTCTGAGCAAGCAAGAGGCGCGCACCCGCGCAGAAAAATATCTGGCGAAAGTGGGGATCGACGAGCGCCAGCAGATTAAATACCCGGTGCATCTGTCGGGCGGTCAGCAACAGCGCGTTTCAATTGCGCGTGCTCTGGCGATGGAGCCCGAAGTGCTACTGTTTGATGAACCGACGTCGGCGCTGGACCCGGAACTGGTAGGTGAAGTGCTGCGCATTATGCAGCAACTCGCTGAAGAGGGAAAAACGATGGTGGTCGTGACGCACGAAATGGGCTTTGCCCGTAACGTCTCCAACCACGTCATCTTCCTGCATCAGGGTAAAATTGAGGAGCAGGGACATCCGGATGACGTCTTAGCGAATCCGAAAAGCCCGCGCTTGCAGCAGTTTTTGAAGGGGTCGTTGAAGTAACAGAGAGTTCGCCCTCTTCCTGTGGGAGAGGGCCGGGGTCAGACCGCAGTGGAACCACATCGCCCGGTGGCGCTTCGCTTACCGGGCTACAAAAAACATAGATCGGGCAAACGCAGTACCGTCCGGCATTCAGGCTGCACCACATTCAAGCCGATACGCCCAGTCGTCATACTTCACGCCGTCAATTTCGTAAGCCTTCTCCAGCACCTGCGTGCGTGCGAATCCGGTTTTCTCCAGCACCCGCACCGAACCGACATTATCCGCCAGTACATACGCATTTACCGCTTTAACACCCACCTGATTAAACGCGTAATCGCATACCGCACGTAGCGCTTCGCTGGCAATACCTCTGCCCTGCGCCTGCGGAATCACGGTATAACCGATGTCTGCCTCTTCACGGAATTCTGCGCTAACGTGCAGGCCAATGTCACCCAACGGGGTGTCATCGTCATGAGTGCGAATAACAAAGGTATGCTGCGCCGTCAGACGGGCGGCAAAAACGCGGCGGGTCTCTTTTTCTGAAGCGATGCTGGCCATAAACCGCATGATGTCGCGGTCTTCACGCAGCGAACGAAAAAACGCCCAATCGGAGGGTTCAAAAGGAGTGAGAAGGAGCCGGGGAGTGGTGATTGTCGCCATTGTTACGCCATTGCAGGGAGTCAGAATAGTGACTTTACCATACGTAACGCGGCCAATTTAACCCACCACATCTCCCAACGCTTCCTCTAAGTCATACCAGCGAAACGCAAATCCGGCCGCTTCGAGGCGTTTTGGCAGAGCGCGCTGTCCGCCAAGCACCAGTACTGACGATTCGCCCATTATCAATCGAACGGCAGTTGCCGGGGCACGCAGAATGGCAGGGCGTTTTAGCGCATGGCCGAGCGCATGCGCAAACTGTTCATTGCGAACCGGATACGGCGACACCATGTTGAACGGGCCGCGCAGATCGTTATCCAGCAGCCAAATAATCGCATTGATCATATCGTCGACATGAATCCACGCCAGATACTGACGTCCGTTGCCAATGGGGCCGCCTAGTCCCAGCTTAAAGACGGGCATCATCTTCGCCAGAATCCCGCCTTTTGGCGCCAGCACGACGCCGGTACGCAGCAGACAGACGCGGGTGCGATCGCTTTGCGCACCGCAGGCAATTTGCTCCCAGCGCGCGCAGAGTTTGTGGGTGAACTCGTTATGCGGTGGCTCTTCTTCGGTAACAACGACTTCACCGAGATCGCCGTAATAACCCGCCGCCGAACCAGAGATCAACACCGATGGCGGCGTTTCACTGGCGTGGAATAGATCGACCAGTTTTTGCGTGATGTTCCAGCGGCTATCGCACAATCGCTGTTTTTGCTGTTCCGTCCAGCGCTTATCGGCAATGGGTTCACCGGCAAGATTAATGACAGCATCGAAGCCGTCGAGATTCTGATGTTCAGACAGTCCTTTCCAGATGCCAACATCATTGCCGAGCAGCTGGCGCGCTTTATCCGGGCTGCGCGTGACAACGGTGACATCATGTTTCAGCGCTTGCAGGCGTGGAACGAGATGGCGACCAATCAGGCCAGTACCGCCTGTCATCAGAATCTTCATACGACCTCCTGGCTTGCGCTTAGCGGCGCCAGCTCAACGTCATGGAGACGGAGTCGGCATAACGTAGCGCGTGAAGTTTATCGATCTCTACCTCAGCATAAGTGACCCAAGGATGTTCGCGTGCGATATCGAGCACATCCTGAGTTAATTTTTCCAGCAATGAGAAACGGTTATTTTCAACGTACTTAATGATGTTTTTGGTAATGGTGCGATAGTTCAGCGCATCGTTGATATCTTCGCTGGCGCGCGCTTTATCGGCCGGATAGTGGATAACCACATTGATGAGGATATCCTGTCGATTCTCCATCTCTTCGGCTTTGATCCCAATAAACGTGCGCAGGCGTAAATTTTTTATACGAATAATCGCGTCGTGCTGTGACATTGCAGGCTTCCTCCGTTCATTATTTGCCTCATGATACATGAGGAAATACGCCGCGCACATTCCGCCACGCGCTTATATTTACTGCATTTTCTGCATGGCACGTTCGGTCGCGGGGCGGTGACGGATTCGCTCGAACCAGTTATTCACCGCAGGGTAATTGGCCAGATTAATTCGCTGGCGCTCATGCGCGTTGATCCACGGCCAGCAGGCAATATCAGCAATGCTGTAATGTTCTCCGCCCAACCACGGCGACGTCTCCAGCCGTTTGTTCATCACGGTGTAAAGCCGTTGAGTTTCAAACTGATAACGTTCAATGGCATAGGGGATGGTTTGCGGGGCGAAATGATTAAAATGATGATTTTGCCCGAGCATCGGCCCAAGCCCGCTTGACTGCCAGAAGAGCCACTGCAGCGTGTGGTGGCGCTCACGCAGTTCATCACTCAACAGTTTTCCTGATTTTTCAGCCAGATACAGCAAGATTTCGCCCGATTCAAACAAACTGAATGGTCTTCCGCCATCTGCCGGTTCGGTATCGACGATGGCCGGAATTTTGTTATTGGGGGAGATGGTCAGAAAGTCGGGCCTGAACTGATCGCCCTTGCTGATATCCACTTTAATGATGCGGTAATCTATCTGTGTTTCTTCCAGAAAAAGCGTGATTTTATGACCGTTTGGGGTTGGGGCGTAATAGAGGTCTATCATTTCAACTCCTGTCGTGACATGACTCAGCGAATAGAATCGAGTATAGGTGCTGGCGGTAAATCGTGAGTTTTGATCAAGTGACAGAAAAGCCAGGAGGCGATATGTTGGATGAAAACCGAACTGCCGATGAGGATGCTATGAGCCAACCTGCGATTACCCTGTGGTCTGATAACAACTATTTCTCACCCTATGTCATGAGTGTGTACGTTGCGCTGGCGGAGAAGGGGCTGACATTTACGCTTAAAACCGTGGATTTGGATCGGGGTGAGCATCTTACGCCGCACTGGCAGGGCTATGCGCTGACGCGCCGTGTGCCTGTTCTGGAAATTGACGGCTTTGAGTTGAGCGAGTCTTCAGCGATTGATGAGTATCTGGAAGAGCGTTTTGCACCGCCTGAATGGGAGCGAATCTATCCGCATGACCTGCAAAAGCGCGCCCGTGCCCGGCAGATTCAGGCGTGGTTACGCAGCGATTTAGGACCGATTCGTGAAGAGCGTTCGACCGACGTGATTTTTGCTGGCGTGAAAAAACCTGCGCTGTCGCACGCCGGGGCGGCGAGTGCCAGTAAATTGTTTGATACGGCCTCCAGACTGCTTGAGCATGGCAACCCCAATTTGTTTGGTGAATGGTGTATCGCCGATGCCGATCTTGCCCTGATGTTAAATCGCCTGGTCCTGAATGGAGATGACGTGCCGCAAGCGCTGGTGGATTATGCCGCGTTCCAGTGGCAACGAGCATCGGTACAGCGTTATGTCGCGCTTTCTGCTAAGCGTGCAGGCTGATTAAGACTGCTGACTGAGGTATCATAGGGCCGTGTTTTTTCGTCAGGAGTGATTGATGAAACTTATGTTTGCATCAGATATCCACGGATCGTTGCCCGCCACCGAACGCGTACTGTCGCTGTTTGAACAAAGCGGCGCACAGTGGCTTATTATTTTGGGTGACGTGCTCAATCATGGCCCGCGCAACGCACTGCCGGAAGGTTATGCCCCCGCGCAGGTAGCAGACAAACTTAATCAGTACGCGGGTGAAATCATCGCTGTTCGCGGTAATTGCGACAGCGAAGTAGACCAGATGCTGCTGCATTTCCCGATAACCGCGCCGTGGCAACAGGTTTTGCTGGAGAATTGCCGTTTATTTTTGACCCACGGTCATCTCTTCGGCCCGGATAATCTGCCCGCGCTGACGACTGGCGATGTGCTGGTTTACGGTCATACTCATATTCCAGTGGCTGAGAGGCGGGGGGAAATTATGCATTTCAATCCCGGCTCAGTCAGTATACCGAAAGGCGGGCATGCGCCCAGCTACGGTGTTCTGGACGATAATCAATTACGCGTTATCGCACTTAATGATCAGCAAGTTATTGCGCAGGTCAGCATTAATACGTAAGTTACACCTCAACTGTAAACGCGCCAAAAGAGCGCTTAACGAGAAGGGTTCCCGATGGTGGAGCAGAGTCATTTGGCAAGTACAGAATGGGTTGATATTGTCAACGAAGACAATGACGTGATCGCCCAGGCGAGCCGCGAGCAAATGCGCGCGCAGCGTCTGCGTCATCGCGCAACTTACATCGTTGTCCACGACGGAATGGGTAAGATCCTGGTACAGCGACGTACTGAAACAAAAGATTTTCTTCCGGGTATGCTGGATGCCACCGCAGGAGGCGTCGTGCAGGCAGATGAAATTCTGCTGGACTCTGCTCGCCGCGAAGCAGAAGAAGAGTTAGGCATTGCGGGCGTACCGTTTGCCGAGCACGGTCAGTTCTATTTTGAAGATCCGCACTGCCGTGTCTGGGGAGGCCTGTTTAGCTGCGTGTCCCACGGACCTTTTGCGCTTCAGGAAGAAGAAGTGAGCGAAGTGAGCTGGATGACGCCAGAAGAGATTACCGCGCGCTGCGATGAGTTTACGCCGGACTCACTTAAAGCGCTGGCTCTGTGGATGAGCCGCAATGCCAAAAATGAATCCGCTAAACCTGAAAAGCAAGAACAGGCTGAATAGGCCTTAGCAACTTTCCCGCAGACACAGACTGGAGGCGATCGGTTTCTGATCGCGCCAGTCGCCGCCATTCATCCGTTCCAGCAAAGCCCGTCCGGCTTCAACACCAATCTTGCGGTGTGGCACAGCCATTGTGGTCAAAGGTGGCTGACAGACGCGGCTCACATCACTATCGCCAAAACCGACGACGGCCAGATCGTCAGGCACTTTGATGCGTCTGCGCTGACATTCGTACAACACCCCGCACGCCAGCTCATCCGAAACACACACCAGCGCATCCAGTTCCGGCCAGGCGAGTAAAAACTCCGGCAGTTGTGACGCGCCGGTCGAGAAATTAGGCGGGAGCGCAGCATTGATCACTCTGTTAGGCGAAAGGTGGTGGCGTAACATCGCTTTATACCAGCCTTGCAGATGCTGCTGGAAAATCCA
This sequence comes from Enterobacter sp. 638, assembly GCF_000016325.1. Taxonomy (NCBI): domain Bacteria; kingdom Pseudomonadati; phylum Pseudomonadota; class Gammaproteobacteria; order Enterobacterales; family Enterobacteriaceae; genus Enterobacter; species Enterobacter sp. 638. The sequence goes on along the minus strand of NC_009436.1, from coordinate 3,087,637 downwards.
CTGTTCCTGATTGGCGCACAGCAGACCAATGTTTTGATATCCCCGCTGAATGACCAGTTCGGTTATCTCGTACATCGCCGCAACGTTATCAATTCCAATGTTCATATCGAGCGGGTCGGCGCGCATCGCACCCATTTCCATCACCGGAATTGACGCGTTTTTCAGCCAATGGCGGACGGTGTCGGTATGTTCAACGCTGAGTAAGATAGCGGCTGCGATATTCGATGCCAGCAGCGTTTCCAGTAATTTCTCTTCTTGTTCGGGGCGGTGTTGAGATTCAGCCAGGATGATCTGGTATCCGGCAGGTTGCAGGATTTGCTGCAATCCGGCAAACATCTCAGAACAGCCATCTTCTGCAAGATTGGGAACGACCATTGCGATGGTCCATGATGACGCCGATGCCAGCGCACTAGCGGCAAGGTTGGGCATATATCCCAGTTCATGCACCGCCGCTTCTATTTTTTCTCGTAGCTTATCGGAAACCTGTTCGGGCGTGCGCAATGCGCGGGACACCGTCATGGTACCCACGCCGGCAAGCTGCGCGACGTCAGAGATCGTCACTTTGCCGGTACTACGTCGTTTTCGGGTTAAAGACATACTCGTTCCTGATGACAGACGCGATTTTCTTCTCATCCTTCGCTTCACGTTGATTCAGTATACGCCTTAAATCCCTTTTTTTACTGTGATTTCCCGCGCTGATTGTAATTTGATAGCGCTATCACAATTTTGGATGTTAAAGATTGGTAGCGCTATCTTTGTGATCTTGATCGCAGCTAACTATTCATGGGTTGAATAAAGTTTGCTCATTCCAGGCGCAAGGGCAGGAGAAGACAGTGCTCAATAAATGGTTAAACGATGCCACCATCATTCTCGAGGATCGGGTTGAAAACTGGGCACAGGCACTGGAGATATGTGCCCAGCCATTGCTGGATGTGAACGTGATTGCTCCGGAATACGTTACGGCGATCGTTGAGCAACATCATAAGTTAGGACCGTATTATGTGCTGGCACCAGGGCTAGCGATGCCGCATGCGCGGCCAGAAGAAGGGGCTAAAGGACTGGGTCTCTCATTATTAAAACTTAAACAGGGAGTTTCATTTGGTGCCGGAGAATTCGATCCGGTTGATATTATCATCATGCTTGCTGCACCTGACAAAAATAGTCACATCGAAATGATTTCTGCGCTGGCTGAGTTATTTTCCAGTGATGACGATTTGGCTGAATTGCACAGGGCAAACACACGGGAGGAAATAAACGCCGTCATCGAACGATTCTAGATATTACGCATTCCAATAAATAAACACATTACGCCTGCGCGTGATGCGGATGTACTCTACTCGAAAAAGGCATAACAATGAAAATTATGGCGATTTGTGGTTCCGGCCTGGGCAGCAGTTTCATGGTCGAAATGAATATCAAAAAAGTGCTAAAAAAATTAAATATTGAAGCTGAAGTAGAGCACTCCGATCTGTCATCCGCCACGCCGGGTGCTGCCGACGTTTTCGTGATGGCGAAAGATATCGCCGCCAGCGCAAGCGTGCCTGAAAGCCAGCTGGTGGTGATCAACAACATCATCGACATTAATGAACTCGAAGCGCAATTACGCGCCTGGTTCGACAAACAATAACTTTAGTGAGGTGGATATGTTTATCCTCGAAACGCTGAACTTCGTTGTTGATATTTTAAAAGTCCCTTCGGTACTGGTTGGCTTAATTGCATTGATCGGGCTGGTGGCGCAGAAAAAACCTTTTTCTGATGTCGTTAAAGGTACGATTAAAACCATTCTCGGCTTTATTGTCTTGGGCGGTGGTGCGACCGTACTGGTCGGATCATTAAATCCATTAGGCGGTATGTTTGAGCACGCATTCAATATTCAGGGGATTATCCCGAATAATGAAGCGATTGTTTCCATCGCTCTGGAAAAATATGGCGCATCAACCGCGCTGATTATGGCCTTTGGTATGGTGGCAAATATTATTGTCGCCCGCTTTACGCGCCTTAAATACATCTTCCTCACCGGCCACCACACTTTTTATATGGCATGTATGATCGGTGTGATCCTGACGGTCGCTGGGTTTGAAGGCGTCGGTCTGGTCTTTACCGGCTCGTTGATTCTTGGTCTGGTGATGGCGTTCTTCCCCGCGATCGCGCAGCGCTACATGAAACGTATCACCGGTAACGACGATATCGCCTTTGGTCACTTCGGTACTCTGGGCTACGTGCTTTCCGGTTGGATCGGCAGCAAATGCGGTAAGGGTTCACGTTCAACGGAAGAGATGAATCTGCCGAAGAACCTGAGCTTCCTGCGCGACAGCTCAATTTCTATCTCGCTGACCATGATGATTATTTATCTGATCATGGCGGTGAGTGCCGGACGCGAGTATGTAGAAAGCACGTACAGCGGCGGGCAAAACTACCTGGTTTACGCAATTATCATGGCCATTACGTTCGCCGCTGGCGTGTTCATCATCCTGCAGGGTGTGCGTCTGATTCTGGCAGAAATCGTTCCGGCCTTTACCGGATTCTCGGAAAAACTGGTACCGAATGCGCGCCCTGCGCTGGACTGTCCGGTAGTTTATCCCTACGCCCCTAACGCCGTGCTGATCGGTTTCCTGTTCAGCTTCCTGGGTGGACTGGTGGGCTTGTTAATCTGCGGCCAGTTGAACTGGGTGCTGATCCTGCCTGGCGTAGTTCCACACTTCTTCACTGGTGCGACAGCGGGTGTATTTGGGAATGCGACGGGCGGCCGTCGTGGCGCGATGATTGGTGCATTTGCCAACGGTCTGCTGATCACGTTCCTCCCAGTCCTGCTGCTGCCAGTGCTCGGCGCAATCGGGTTTTCTAACACCACGTTCTCGGACGCTGACTTCGGTGCTGTCGGGATTCTGTTGGGCAACCTCGCGCGTTATCTCTCACCGTTTGCGATTACAGGCCTTGTCGTGGCGGTATTCGCCCTGCTGGTGGCCTACAACGTGTTTGCTAAAAACAAATCTGCTGGCGGTAATGCGCAGGAAAACACCGGAGCTAAATCATGAATGTGAATGAGGTTACCCGACTGGCGCGTGATATCCGCGTGGCGACGCTCAAATCGCTAACGCAGCTGGGTTTTGGGCATTATGGCGGCAGTATGTCGGTGGTCGAGACCCTGGCGGTACTTTACGGTTCGGTGATGAAAATCGACCCAGCCGATCCCGACTGGTCAGAGCGTGATTACTTTGTGCTGTCGAAAGGCCACGCCGGTCCCGCGCTTTACAGCACGCTGGCGATTAAAGGCTATTTCCCGGTTGCGGAGCTAAGTACGCTTAATCATAACGGAACACGCCTGCCGAGCCACCCGGATCGGCTCAAGACGCGGGGTGTGGATGCCACGACCGGTTCACTGGGGCAGGGGATTTCCATTGCGGGCGGCATGGCGCTGTCGCATAAGCTGGCGGGCCGGCCAAATCGCGTCTTCTGCATTGTGGGAGATGGTGAGCTGAATGAAGGACAGTGCTGGGAAGCGTTCCAGTTTATTGCCCATCACCGTCTGAATAATCTGACCGTGTTCGTCGACTGGAATAAACAACAGCTCGATGGTGAACTGGACGAAATCATTTGCGCCTTTGATCTGGAAGGTAAATTCCGCGCATTTGGTTTTGACGTGATGACGGTCAAAGGCGATGACATTCCCGGTCTGCTCGAGGTCGTAGCGCCAGTACCTGAGGCTCAGGCCAGGCCGCGCGTGGTGATCCTCGACAGTATAAAAGGGCAGGGCGTGCCGTATCTGGAGCAGCTTAGCAACTCTCACCATTTACGCCTGACGGATGAAGTTAAAGCCGCGCTCAACGAGACGATTCGCCAACTGGAGGCCGCAAATGATTAAGGTTGCACCCGCAGGACAGAAAGACGCTGTTGAGATGCGTAAAGTGTATGCCGGTTTCGTGGCGAGTCAGATAGAAGCGGGCAGCGATATTATTGCTCTTGAAGCGGACCTGATGAGCTCAATGGCGATGGATGGCGTAGCGCGTGATTATCCACAGCACGTCATCAACTGCGGCATTATGGAAGCCAACGTGATTGGCACGGCCGCGGGTTTATCGCTGACTGGACGTAAGCCGTTTGTGCATACTTTTACGGCTTTTGCCAGCCGTCGCTGTTTCGACCAGCTGTTTATGTCTTTGGATTATCAGCGAAATAACGTCAAGGTCATCGCTTCGGATGCAGGCGTTACAGCCTGCCATAACGGCGGTACGCACATGTCATTTGAGGATATGGGTATTGTGCGTGGTCTGGCGCATTCCGTGGTGCTGGAAGTGACGGATGCCGTGATGTTTGAGGATGTATTGCGTCAGCTTATCGATCTGGAAGGATTCTACTGGGTCCGCACAATCCGCAAGCAAGCGCCAAGCGTTTACGCGCCGGGCTCAACGTTTACCATCGGCAAAGGTAACGTATTGCGGGAAGGGCACGACATTACCCTTATCGCCAACGGAATCATGGTTGCGGAAGCGTTAGAAGCAGCACGTCAGCTTGAACAGGAGGGCGTAAGCGCGGCAGTCATCGATATGTTCACCCTGAAACCTATCGACCGAATGCTGGTGAAAAACTACGCTGAAAAAACAGGCCGGATTGTGACCTGCGAAAACCACAGCATCCACAACGGATTGGGTTCGGCGGTGGCGGAAGTGCTGGTCGAAACGTGCCCGGTACCGATGCGGCGCGTGGGCGTAAAAGAGCGTTACGGTCAGGTCGGAACGCAGGATTTCTTGCAAAAAGAGTATGGTCTGACGGCGCACGATATTGTGTCAGCGGCGCGAGAGTTGCTGTAATACCAGAGTAAATAAAAAGGCGACCAACAGGTCGCCTTTTTTGATTGCCCGGAGGCAGATTACTGCTGCTGAGAAGACTGAATCGCAGTCAGTGCAATGGTATAAACGATATCGTCTACCAGCGCGCCACGGGACAGGTCGTTCACAGGTTTGCGCATGCCTTGCAGCATCGGCCCAATGGAGATCAGGTCGGCAGAACGCTGTACCGCTTTATAGGTGGTGTTACCGGTGTTCAAATCAGGGAAGATGAACACGGTAGCGCGACCCGCAACCGGAGAGTTTGGCGCTTTGGATTTCGCCACATCAGCCATCACGGCGGCGTCATACTGCAGTGGACCGTCGATGATCAGATCAGGACGTTTTTCCTGTGCCAGACGTGTCGCTTCGCGCACTTTCTCTACATCGCTACCTGCACCCGAAGTGCCGGTAGAGTAGGAAAGCATTGCAACGCGTGGTTCGATACCAAAGGCAATCGCGGAATCCGCAGACTGAATCGCGATTTCAGCCAGCTGTTCTGCGGTTGGATCTGGGTTGATCGCGCAGTCACCGTAAACATAAACCTGTTCTGGCAGCAGCATGAAGAACACAGATGAAACCAGCGAACTGCCTGGTGCCGTTTTGATCAACTGCAGCGGCGGACGAATGGTGTTCGCAGTGGTATGAACCGCACCAGAAACCAGGCCATCAACTTCATCCTGTTCCAGCATCAGCGTACCCAGCACCACGTTGTCTTCCAGCTGTTCGCGCGCAACGGCTTCGGTCATGCCTTTGCTCTTACGCAGCTCAACCAGACGGGCAACATAGCTTTCGCGAACCACTTCTGGATCAACGATTTCGATACCTGAACCCAGTTCAACGCCTTGAGATGCGGCGATGCGGGTAATTTCATCAGGGTTACCGAGCAGTACGCAGGTCGCGATTCCGCGCTCAGCGCAGATAGCAGCTGCTTTAACGGTACGTGGCTCATCACCTTCTGGCAGAACAACGCGTTTGCCGGCTTTACGTGCCAGCTCAGTCAGCTGGTAACGGAAGGCTGGCGGAGACAGACGGCGGCTGCGCTCAGAGGTCGCTGTCAGGGATTCGATCCACTCAGCATTGATGAAGCTTGCAACGTATTCCTGAACTTTCTCGATACGCTCATGGTCGTCAACCGGAACTTCCAGGTTGAAGCTCTGCAGGCTCAGAGAGGTCTGCCAGGTGTTGGTGTTCACCATGAATACTGGCAGGCCAGTCGCGAAAGCACGTTCGCACAGCTTGCTGACACGAGCGTCCATTTCGTATGCACCGGTCAGCAGAATCGCACCGATTTCTACGCCATTCATCGCGGCCAGGCACGCTGCAACCAGCACGTCTGGACGGTCTGCGGAAGTCACCAGCAGGGAACCTGCACGGAAGTGTTCCAGCATGTGCGGAATGCTACGCGCACAGAAGGTAACGGACTTCACGCGGCGGGTCTGAATGTCGCCTTCGTTAACCACGGTAGCGTTCAGGTGGCGTGCCATGTCGATTGCACGAGTTGCAATCAGATCAAAGCTCCACGGCACCGCGCCCAGAATTGGCAGTGGGCTGCTTTCGCTAAGCTGAGCAGGGTCCACTTTCACGACGGTCGCTTTGGAAGAGTCGTCGAAAATTTCTGACAGATCAGGGCGAGTACGGCCTTGTTCATCAACAGGCGCGTTCAGCTTGTTGACAATAACGCCAGTGATGTTGGCGTTTTTCGCGCCGCCGAAGCTGCTGCGGGTCAGCTCAATACGTTCTTTCAGCTGTTCCTGCGTGTCGGTACCCTGAGACATCACGAACACGATTTCTGCGTTCAGAGTCTTAGCGATTTCGTAGTTCAGTGACTGAGCAAACTGGTGTTTACGCGTCGGAACCAGACCTTCAACCAGAACCACTTCCGCGTTCTGGGTATTTGCGTGGTAGTTCGCGATGATCTCTTCCATCAGCACGTCTTTCTGATTGCTGGAGAGCAGAGATTCAACGTGACTCATCTTCAGCGGTTCAGCCGCTGGCAGATTGGAATTGGCACGCACAATGGCAGTGGTTTGGTCTGGCGCATCGCCACCCGCACGAGGCTGGGCGATAGGCTTAAAGACGCTCAGACGAACGCCTTTGCGCTCCATAGCACGGATAACGCCAAGGCTGACGCTGGTCAGGCCGACGCTGGTTCCGGTAGGGATGAGCATAATAATACGGGACACGGTTTATCCTCTTTTGGTTACCGCCGCAGTGGGCGGGGTACAAAACAGCACCGCCAGCAAGGCTGGCGGTGTGGTATTAGGCAGTCAGACGGTTTGCGTCTTGTGCGATGACCAACTCTTCATTGGTTGGGATAACCATCGCCAGACGGGTGCCTTCTTTGTTGATGTAACCGGATTTGCCGAAACGCGCGGCCAGGTTACGTTCGTGATCAACATCGAAGCCCAGAACGCCCAGTTTGCCCAGGGACAGTTCGCGAACCATCGCGGCGTTTTCACCGATACCACCGGTGAAGACAACAGCATCCAGGCGACCGTCCATCAGTGCAGTGTAAGAACCGATGTATTTCGCCAGGCGGTGGCAGTAAACGTCCATTGCACGTTTAGCGTCTTCTTTATCTGCGTAGTTGTCTTCAACATAACGGCAGTCGCTGGTGACTTCGGTCAGACCCAGCAGGCCAGACTCTTTGGTCAGCATTTTGTTGATCTCGTCAACGCTCATGCCCAAAGTGTCGTGAAGGTGGAAGATAATAGCCGGATCGATATCGCCAGAACGCGTACCCATGACCAGGCCTTCCAGCGGGGTCAGACCCATAGACGTATCAACGCATTGACCGTTGCGGATGGCAGAAACGGAACCGCCGTTGCCCAGGTGGCAAGTGATGATGTTCACTTCTTCCACTGGTTTGTTCAGCATCTTCGCGGCTTCTTGAGTCACGTAGAAGTGGCTGGTACCGTGCGCGCCGTAGCGACGTACACCGTGCTCTTTGTACAGTTTGTACGGCAGGGCGTAGAGGTAAGACTCTTCCGGCATCGTCTGATGGAACGCGGTGTCAAACACAGCCACGTTTTTGTCTTTCAGGTTCGGGAAGGATTTCAGTGCTTCGTAAATGCCGATCAGGTGAGCCGGGTTGTGCAGCGGAGCGAACGGCGCAGCATCTTTGATGCCCTGAATTACGGTTTCATCAATGATGACGGAGCTGGTGTATTTTTCACCGCCGTGGACGATACGGTGACCGATCGACGTCAGCTGAGCAGACAGTTCTGGTTTTTGTGCCAGAATAGTGTTAACGATAAAGTTCAGCGCTTCACTGTGAGCGGCGCCTGCACCTAAAGCCGCTTCTTGTTTGCTGCCGTCCATTTTCCATTTGATACGTGCTTCAGGAAGATGGAAACACTCGGACAAACCAGAGAGGTACTCTTCACCGTTGATCGCATCGATGATGGCGAATTTAAGGGAGGAGCTACCGCAGTTCAGAACCAGTACTAACTTACTCGACATGGAAGTACCTATTATTGATACGTGGTTAAAAAAACGTCAGTGAGTCTCAAAGCGTAGCGCATGAGGACCCAGACATTTATGATTAACATCATGCCAAACGAACTTTCTGGCATGATGAAAGAAATCCATATGATTTTACGCCATTTTGAACGATTTTCAGACAATGGCATAATATGCGATAATTTGACGAGTTAACGATTCTCGTCTAAGGCCCTGTGAGGCTGGCACAGAATACCCGATACTGGGTAGCTATGACAAAATATTTTGAACGTTGTCATAGCTTGTTGTGGTTTTGCACGAAAATTTTAATTTTTATATGTGAAGTTGAGGTACAGCCATGTCGACACCTGAGAACCCCTCCGTGAGCTTCTTTAGCCTTTTTCGTCGAGGCCAGCTTTATGCAAAGACGTGGCCCCTGGAAAAGCGTCTTGCGCCCGTGTTCGTAGATAACCGGGTCATTCGCATTACCCGCTATGCGATTCGCTTTATGCCGCCGATCGCGGTCTTTACCCTGTGCTGGCAAATTGCGCTGGGTGGACAACTGGGACCGGCTGTCGCTACGGCTCTGTTTGCACTCAGTCTGCCAATGCAGGGTTTGTGGTGGCTGGGCAAGCGCTCGGTTACGCCGTTGCCACCGACTATTTTAAACTGGTTTTATGAAGTGCGCGGTAAACTTCAGGAAGCAGGGCAAGCGCTGGCTCCGGTCGAAGGTAAACCCGATTATCAGGCGCTGGCGGATACGCTCAAGCGGGCATTTAAGCAACTTGACAAAACATTCCTTGATGACTTGTGATTGATCATCGAAACGGTTGTAAAAAGAAGGCACAGTAACAAACAGTTACCGTGTCTTTTTTTTAAGTGCCATGCGCAACAGGAGTCGAAAGATGGAAATGACCAACGCTCAACGTCTGATTTTGTCCAATCAGTACAAAATGATGACCATGCTTGATCCCGACAACGCTGAGCGCTACCGCCGCTTGCAAACCATCGTCGAACGTGGCTTTGGTTTGCAGATGCGCGAGCTGGACCGTGAGTTTGGTGAATTGAAGGAAGAAACCTGTCGCACCGTTATCGACATCATGGAGATGTACCACGCGCTGCACGTTTCCTGGACCAACCTGAAAGATGCCCAAACCATTGATGAGCGTCGTGTGACGTTCTTGGGCTTTGATGTCGCCACCGAATCACGCTATCTGAGTTACGTCCGCTTCATGGTCAACACGGAAGGGCGTTACACCCATTTTGATGCGGGCACGCATGGCTTTAACTCGCAAACCCCCATGTGGGAAAAATACCAACGGATGTTGAGCGTGTGGCATTCATGCCCGCGTCAGTACCATTTAAGCAGCAACGAGATCCAACAAATCATCAATGCCTGAGGGGGTGAATGTGCAGTGTAAAGGTTTTCTGTTTGATCTGGACGGTACACTGGTGGATTCGCTGCCGGTTGTCGAGCGTTCATGGTGCCATTGGGCCGACAGACATGGCATTGGCCATCAGGACGTGCTGAATTTTATCCATGGCAAACAGGCCATTACTTCTCTCCGCCATTTTCTGCCTGGAAGAAGCGAAGACGAAATTCAGTCCGAGTTCACGTATCTGGAGCAAATCGAAGCGTCAGATACCGATGGCATCGTTGCGCTACCGGGGGCAATTGAACTGCTCCAGCATTTGAATGAAGCACACATTCCATGGGCTATTGTGACGTCTGGTTCGGTTCCGGTCGCGCATGCGCGCCACAAAGCGGCGGGACTCCCGTTACCGGAAGTTTTTGTTACGGCAGAACGTGTGAAACGCGGTAAACCTGAGCCGGACGCCTTTTTGTTAGGTGCGGAATTGTTGGGCCTTCACCCTGCCGATTGCGTGGTGGTGGAAGACGCAGCCGCCGGCGTGCTGGCGGGGCTTAACGCCGGAAGCCATGTGATTGCCGTCAATGTGCCGACCGGTTCACCCCGGCTGGACGAGGTCGACTTCGTGATCTCTTCGCTGGAAACTCTTGAAGTCCACAGGAATTCAGACGGAAATGTGACCGTCTCCTTGAAAATGTAATCTCATGAATTGGCCCCACAGTGTTGGGGCCTTTTTGTGGCAAAATTTCTCCTTTTCCCCCCTGACAAGGACATGTTGTGAACGGTGAATTGATTTGGGTGCTCAGCCTGCTCGCTATCGCCATTATTCTCTTTGCAACTGGCAAAGTACGCATGGACGCCGTTGCGCTACTGGTTATTGTCGCGTTCGTACTGAGCGGTACGCTAACGCTTCCCGAAGCTTTCTCTGGATTTAGCGATCCCAACGTTATTCTGATTGCCGCCCTCTTTATTATTGGTGACGGGCTGGTGCGAACCGGGGTAGCGACGGTGGTGGGCTCGTGGCTGGTTAAAGTGGCGGGTAGCAGTGAAACCAAGATGCTCATCTACCTGATGCTCACGGTGGCAGGTCTTGGCGCGTTTATGAGTTCCACCGGCGTGGTCGCTATTTTTATCCCGGTCGTGCTGAGCGTCTCAATGCGTATGCAAACCTCACCCTCGCGGTTAATGATGCCACTGAGTTTTGCAGGGCTCATCAGCGGGATGATGACGCTCGTAGCGACGCCGCCAAACCTGGTGGTGAACAGCGAGCTATTGCGAGAAGGGTACGCGGGCTTCAGCTTCTTTAGCGTGACGCCTATTGGGTTGGTCGTGTTGGTTCTTGGCGTGTTTTACATGCTGCTGACCCGTTTTGCCCTGAAAGGGGATCCCCTCCATAAAAATAAAGATGGCTGGCGTCGACGGACCTTCCGCGATCTGATCAAAGAGTACCGTCTAACCGGGCGTGCACGCCGTCTGGCGATCCGCCCGGGTTCGCCGCTGATCGGTCAGCGCCTTGACGATCTCAAGCTGCGCGAGCGTTATGGCGCGAATGTTATTGGTGTCGAACGCTGGCGGCGGTTTCGGCGCGTCATTGTCAACGTCAACGGGGTGTCGGAGTTCCGTGCGCGAGACGTTTTACTGATCGATATGTCGACGGCCGATGTTGATTTACGAGAGTTTTGCGCTGAACAACTGTTGGAGCCGATGGTGCTGCGTGGGGAATACTTCTCCGATCAGGCGCTTGACGTAGGAATGGCGGAAGTTTCACTTATCCCGGAATCCGAACTGTTGGGCAAAACCGTGCGCGAAATGGGTTTTCGTACCCGCTATGGCCTTAACGTTGTGGGGCTAAAACGTGATGGCGTGGCAGTGGAAGGGGCGGTGGTGGATGAGCCGTTACAGTTGGGTGATATTTTCCTGGTCGTCGGAAACTGGAAGCTCATCAGCCAGTTGGGGCAAAAAGGCCGCGACTTTGTGGTGCTGAATATGCCTATAGAAGAGAGTGACGCCTCACCCGCTCATAGCCAGGCTCCGCACGCCATTTTCTGTCTGGTCCTCATGGTGGCATTGATGCTAACCGACGAAATTCCCAATCCCATCGCCGCGATAGTTGCCTGTTTGTTGATGGGGAAATTCCGCTGTATCGATGCCGAAAGTGCCTATAAAGCCATTCATTGGCCGAGCATTATTCTTATTGTGGGGATGATGCCATTTGCGCTTGCGCTGCAAAAAACAGGCGGCGTGGATTTGGTCGTCAAAGGATTGATGGACGTTGGCGGGGGTTACGGTCCCTATATGATGCTGGTGTGTCTGTTCGTGATGTGCGCGACGATTGGACTCTTTATTTCCAATACCGCAACGGCTGTCCTGATGGCACCTATCGCTTTGGCGATGGCGAAATCAATGGGAGTGTCACCTTATCCATTTGCCATGATGGTGGCGATGGCGGCTTCTGCTGCGTTTATGACGCCCGTCTCATCACCGGTAAATACGCTGGTGTTGGGGCCGGGAAATTATAAATTCAGCGATTTTGTTAAGCTTGGCGTGCCGTTTACGCTTTTAGTGATGATGGTGTGCGTCGTGCTGATCCCGGTTCTTTTCCCGTTCTGATGCATTCGCCCGGTTGTCACCGGGCGAGATTTTTACAGCGGTGAATCCTGACTTATCTCATCCAGCGACAGCTGAAAACTCGGCACAAAGACCTGCATAAAATAGTCCATCTCTTCACTGCGTCGTGATTCTAACGTTTTTTCAAGGCGCGATTTCGCGAGCAAGAATTCGTTGTTGCCCGCAGAAAGTTCTTCCAGACATTTCAGATAGGCGCACAACGCATCGGCCTGTTTTACCAATAATCTTTCTTCTTCGCTGCACTGATGTTCGTCGATGAGCGCCGCAAAAATATCGCGTAACTCCTCTGGAACCATATCAACCAGCTTCTGCTGGGCTATTTTTTCAATAGCTTTATATTCTTGTGCTATCTGCGAGTTGAAATATTTGACCGGTGTTGGTAAATCGCCCGTTAGCACTTCTGACGCGTCGTGATACATCGCCAGCAGGGCAATGCGTTCGGCGTTGACGTTCCCGTTGAATTTACGATTTTTAATCGCCGCTAGCGCATGGGCGACCATCGCCACCTGCAAACTGTGCTCGGAGACATTTTCGGTACGCACATTGCGCATGAGCGGCCAGCGGTTGATGAGCTTCAGGCGGGAGAGATGGGCGAAGAAATGACTTTGACTCATAAGTTACCTTTTGTCTTTCACTGCGACAGATTTCATTGTGCGGGGAGGGGAGGCAAGATGCAAATCAGGCTGCCGTGGGCAGCCTGATGAAGGTTACAGCTGATGGTAACCGGACAGGAAACGGCCAAATCGGCTGATTGCCATTTCAAGCTCGTCTTCGCGCGGTAAGGTAACGATACGAACGTGGTCAGGCCATGGCCAGTTGAACGCTGTACCCTGTACCAGCAGTACTTTTTCCTGTAACAGGAAATCGAGCACCATTTTCTGGTCATCATGAATATTGAAGCGCTTGGCATCAATTTTCGGGAACATGTAGAGTGCGCCATTCGGCTTCACGCACGACACGCCAGGAATATCATTAATCAATTCCCACGCGCGGTTACGTTGTTCATACAGGCGCCCGCCTGGCACGATAAACTCGCTAATGCTTTGATACCCGCCAAGCGCAGTCTGAATCGCGTGTTGCGCCGGAACGTTGGCACACAAGCGCATCGACGCCAGCATTTCCAGGCCTTCGATATAACCTTTAGCGTGCTTTTTCGGACCGTGAAGGACCATCCATCCCTGGCGGAAACCCGCCACGCGGTAAGTTTTTGACAAGCCGTTAAAGGTGACAGTCAGCAGATCGGGCGCTAGTGCTGCGATGGAGTGGTGCTGTGCCGCGTCGTACAGGATTTTGTCGTAAATCTCGTCGGCATAAATGATCAGGTTGTGCTGACGGGCGATCTCAACGATCTCCATCAACAGCTCTTTGGAATAGACCGCACCGGTTGGGTTGTTTGGGTTAATAATGACGATACCGCGCGTGCGTGGCGTGATTTTAGAGCGGATATCGTCAAGGTCCGGGAACCAGTCAGAAGATTCATCACACAGATAATGCACGGCTTTACCGCTCGAAAGCGAAACGGCGGCAGTCCACAACGGATAATCCGGCGCGGGAACGAGCATCTCATCGCCGCTGTTCAACAGCGCCTGCATAGCCTGCACGATCAATTCGGAAACGCCGTTACCGATATAGATATCTTCAACGGTGACATCACGCATACCGCGAGCCTGATAGTGCTGCATGATCGCTTTACGGGCGGAGTACAGCCCCTTTGAATCACAGTAGCCTTGGGCCGTTGGGAGGTTACGGATCACATCAACGAGGATTTCGTCCGGCGCATCAAAACCAAATGGCGCAGGATTACCAATGTTGAGTTTCAGAACTTTGTTGCCTTCCTCTTCAAGGCGTTTCGCCTCTTTGAGAACGGGGCCGCGGATGTCGTAACAGACGTTATCTAATTTGCTGGATTTTTCGATAGGGGACATGAATCTTTGACCTTTTAGCTGTTATTGCCACTCCCTGCCGTGGAAGTCAGCACGAAACAATGTACTCCCACCGCGCTGCATTTTGAAGGGTGTGCAGTAGAAGATTTTGTAGAGTCACGGAAATCATGTGGATTGTTTTAATCTGAAGATTCGACTTGTTGGTGGTTAATCTGATTAATAAAACTGTTTTTTGTAGTGTTATATGTTGGTTGTTAAAATTTTAATTGTGTTTTATTCTGTTTGTAATTAAGGTTGAACATCTGAAGTCGATGCGTCTGGAATGGTTTCCTCGGGTGACCTTTCGTAAAATCGGAATGCTTCTTACTATCTTTGGTAAATGTTTAATTTTGACAAACGTTACGCGTGTGAAAATAATGTTAAGCAGTATTAATGAATAAACCTAATCTAAATTAATGTTTATTTATTATTGACGCTTAAATCTTAACTTTCGTTAATTTTAATAAAATTAGTTTAGCGCTATATCAACATCGTTTAATCAGCGATGGTGCGATAATACTTATAAATAAAGTGGGTTTGAGTTAAGATGTTGTCTCAGTAAAACGGATGAATGTTTACATTTCAGTGTATTTTTTTCTGTTTTGACTGTATTAATTGATTGTTATTGTAAGAATTATCTCTGTTATAACGGATATGCGACACTCTTGCTGCTGTAGCCGTGTTGCCTGAAAGATGAGGCTGATTTGAAATTTCTTTAATGGAATTTACCTGGATCGGCAAAACCTCTAAATATTCTTAACGTTTAAGAGAATAAAATTATCGTCATGGAACGTTGTTTCTGACTTTTGCTATACACCAGCCAATAACTATCTGTCAGGTAGTCTGCCGGTCGGGCAGCTCCGCACGAGCAACTAGTAAGTGAATAGATATGATAAATGCAAATCGTCCGATAATGAATCTCGACCTCGATCTGCTGAGAACTTTTGTTGCGGTCGCTGATCTCAATACATTTGCAGCCGCTGCTGCGGCTGTGTGTCGTACCCAGTCGGCTGTTAGTCAGCAGATGCAGCGATTGGAGCAGCTTGTTGGTAAAGAACTTTTCGCCCGTCATGGCCGCAATAAGCTCTTAACCGAGCATGGAATTCAGCTTCTGGGTTACGCCAGGAAGATCCTTCGCTTCAATGATGAAGCATGTATGTCGTTAATGTTTAGTAACCTTCAGGGCGTGCTAACCTTAGGTGCATCTGATGAGTCGGCTGATACGATCTTGCCATTTTTGCTTAATCGCATTAGTTCGGTTTATCCGAAGCTTGCGCTAGATGTGAGCGTAAAACGCAATGCGTTTATGATCGATATGCTAAAAGAGCACGAAGTTGATCTGGTGGTAACTACACATCGCCCTGGACAATTCGATTGTTTGACGCTGCGGACGTCTCCGACGCACTGGTACTGCGCCGCAGAATATGTGCTGCAAAAAGGCGATCCAATTCCGTTGGTGTTGCTTGACGATCCAAGTCCATTCCGTGATATGGCGCTTAATGCACTGAATGAAGCGAATATTCCATGGCGTCTGGCTTATGTGGCTTCTACGTTGCCAGCAGTACGCGCCGCTGTTAAGGCTGGACTGGGCGTCACGGCACGTCCTGTTGAGATGATGAGTCCAGATTTACGTGTGTTAGGCCGTGCAGATGGACTGCCAATGCTACCGGACACGGAATATCTCCTGTGTCACAACACAGCCAGCAATAATGAACTGGCTAAAATCGTGTTCGACGCGATGGTGAGCTACCATAATCCGTGGCAATACGAGAATCTTACTCCTGAAGGGGGGGATGATTCCCTTGTCGTTGAAAAGGATTTTCAGTGATCTATATCCTAAAATCCTCGTAACAATTTGTAATTGTAAAAAAAGGCCACTCGCCAGCAATTCTCGCGGAGTGGTTTTTTTTGACAATAATATCACTATTATTATTATGCCTTTTAAAAATACCTGTTTATTTTCATCTGGATAATTAATTTTGGTGGATTTGTGGGCATTTTGATTTTGAAATTTTGCTTTAGCCGTCAATGTTAAAAAAACAGTAAAAATGTTGCTGTTTTTTTGGTTGGATTAACAAAAGCGTGTCTCAGATCAAGAAAATACTCCTCTTTGGGGGGAGGAATCAGCGGCAAATCCTGTCAAAATAGGAGGGTAATATTACTTTTACTGCAAAACGGACACGATTCAACAGCCTGCAGTTGACGTAAAGTCATCCACCCACCAGGGTTAAAGGGCATGAAATGTTAATGAGAATTGATCCGTGTGATTTAATGTGAAGAAACCTTTGTTAAAGTTGACAAAAGGTTATAGAAAGGAGTAAAAAACCACATCATTTTGCTGTCTATGTCTCATTTCTGGCAGTCGATGTAAGGTTATTTATTCCTCCCCATGAATCGATGTGATGTCCATCTGCCAGTAAGAGCAGAGCTAAAGGTATCACTTTTGATGAGTAAGCAATGAGTATGTCAACATCCACAGAAGTCGTCGCTCATCACTGGGCATTCGCAATCTTTCTTATTGTTGCCATAGGTCTGTGCTGCCTGATGTTAATCGGCGGCTGGTTCCTGGGCGGTCGCGCCCGCGCAAGGCACAAAAACACCCCATTTGAATCGGGTATCGATTCGGTAGGTACTGCACGCTTACGCCTGTCCGCCAAGTTCTATTTGGTGGCCATGTTCTTCGTCATCTTCGACGTTGAAGCGCTCTACCTGTTCGCATGGTCAACCTCAATTCGTGAAAGCGGATGGGTGGGCTTTGTCGAAGCCGCAATTTTCATTTTAGTGCTACTGGCCGGTCTGGTTTATCTGGTGCGCATCGGCGCTCTGGACTGGACACCTACGCGTTCACGCCGTGAACTGGTTAACCCGGAAAACAGTAACTCTAATCGTCAGCAGTAACAGCGAGGCAATAAGATGGATTATACGCTCACCCGCATAGATCCTAACGGTGAGAATGACCGTTACCCCCTGCAAAAACAGGAGATCGTAACCGACCCCCTGGAGCAAGAAATCAACAAAAGCGTGTACATGGGCAAGCTCGAACATGCCATGCACGATATGGTCAACTGGGGTCGTAAGAACTCAATCTGGCCATACAACTTTGGTCTTTCTTGCTGCTACGTTGAAATGGTGACGTCATTCACTGCGGTGCATGACGTTGCGCGTTTTGGTGCCGAGGTACTGCGTGCGTCACCACGTCAGGCTGACCTGATGGTGGTTGCGGGAACCTGCTTCACTAAAATGGCGCCAGTTATTCAGCGTCTTTACGATCAAATGCTCGAGCCGAAATGGGTCATTTCCATGGGTGCATGTGCAAACTCCGGTGGTATGTACGACATTTATTCCGTCGTACAGGGCGTCGATAAGTTTATCCCAGTGGATGTTTACATTCCTGGCTGTCCGCCACGTCCGGAAGCTTACATGCAGGCACTGATGCTGCTGCAGGATTCGATCGGCAAAGAGCGCCGTCCGCTTTCCTGGGTGGTTGGCGATCAGGGCGTGTATCGCGCCAATATGCAATCAGAGCGCGAGCGTAAACGCGGCGAACGTATTGCAGTGACTAACCTGCGTACGCCTGACGAAATTTAATTTACGCCTGCGGGCAGTGGAGAAACCCTTCGCATATCACTATACAAATAGCGCGAAGCCATGCCCGACAGTCACCACGGACCATTTGCAATGGTGAACAATATGACCGACTTAACCGCGCAAGCCGCTTGCCTTACCCGGGACCATCTGGATGACCCGGTCATCGGCGAACTGCGCAACCGTTTTGGGCCGGATGCCTTTACTGTTCAGGCCACCCGCACCGGGGTACCCGTCGTTTGGGTTAAGCGTGAACAATTACTGGAAGTGGGCGATTTCTTAAAGAAACTGCCAAAACCTTACGTCATGCTGTTTGACCTCCACGGCATGGATGAGCGCTTACGCACGCACCGTCACGGTTTACCCGCGGCGGATTTTTCCGTTTTCTACCACCTGATCTCAATAGACCGCAATCGGGATATCATGCTCAAGGTGGCATTGTCTGAAAACGACATGCGCTTGCCAACGTTCACAAAACTTTTCCCGAACGCTAACTGGTATGAGCGTGAAACCTGGGAAATGTTTGGTATGACCTTCGACGGTCACCCGCATCTGACGCGTCTTCTGATGCCGCCAACGTGGACCGGCCACCCGCTGCGTAAAGATTATCCGGCGCGTGCGACCGAATTCGATCCGTTTGAGCTCACCAAAGCCAAACAGGATCTGGAGATGGAAGCACTGACGTTCAAGCCTGAAGACTGGGGCATGAAGCGCAGCACCGAAAACGAGGATTTCATGTTCCTCAACCTCGGTCCAAACCACCCATCTTCACACGGTGCATTCCGTATTATCCTTCAGCTTGATGGCGAAGAGATTGTCGACTGCGTTCCTGATATCGGCTATCACCACCGTGGTGCTGAGAAGATGGGTGAGCGTCAGTCCTGGCACAGTTACATTCCGTACACCGACCGTATCGAATACCTCGGCGGCTGCGTGAACGAAATGCCTTACGTGCTGGCGGTTGAGAAACTGGCGGGTATTACCGTTCCGGATCGCGTGAACGTCATTCGTGTCATGCTCTCCGAACTGTTCCGCATCAACAGCCACTTGTTGTATATCTCTACGTTCATTCAGGACGTCGGTGCGATGACGCCGGTCTTCTTCGCCTTTACTGACCGTCAAAAAATCTACGATGTCGTCGAAGCCATTACCGGTTTCCGTATGCACCCGGCCTGGTTCCGTATCGGCGGTGTTGCACACGATCTGCCGCGCGGCTGGGATAAGCTGCTGCGTGATTTCCTCGACTGGATGCCAAAGCGTCTGGACTCTTACGAGAAAGCCGCGCTGCGTAACACCATTCTGATTGCCCGTTCTAAGGGTGTTGCTGCCTACGGTGCAAAAGAAGCCCTGGATTGGGGTTGTACCGGTGCTGCGCTGCGTGCGACAGGGATTGATTTCGACGTGCGAAAAGCGCGTCCATACTCAGGCTATGAAAACTTCGACTTTGAAGTCCCGGTTGGCGGCGGTGTTTCTGACTGCTACACCCGCGTGATGCTGAAAGTGGAAGAGCTGCGCCAAAGCTTGCGCATTCTTGAGCAGTGTCTCAACAACATGCCGGAAGGCCCGTTCAAGGCGGATCACCCGCTGACTACGCCGCCACCGAAAGAGCGTACGCTGCAACATATCGAAACCCTGATCACCCACTTCCTGCAAGTTTCGTGGGGTCCGGTTATGCCGGCCAACGAATCCTTCCAGATGATTGAGGCGACCAAGGGTATCAACAGTTATTACCTGACCAGCGATGGCAGCACCATGAGCTACCGTACTCGTATTCGTACCCCGAGCTTTGCGCATTTGCAGCAAATTCCGGTGGCGGTACGCGGCAGCCTGGTGTCCGACTTGATCGTCCATCTGGGTAGTATCGATTTTGTTATGTCAGATGTGGACCGCTAATTATGCACGAGAATCAACAACCACAAACCGAGGCTTTTGAGCTGAGTGCGGCAGAACGTGCGGCGATTGAGCACGAGATGCACCACTACGAAGACCCGCGTGCGGCGTCCATTGAAGCGCTGAAAATCGTTCAGAAACAGCGCGGTTGGGTGCCAGATGGCGCGATTTATGCGATCGCTGAAGTGCTCGGCATTCCGGCAAGTGATGTGGAAGGGGTGGCTACGTTCTACAGCCAAATCTTCCGCCAGCCGGTTGGCCGTCACGTGATCCGCTACTGCGACAGCGTGGTCTGCCATATTACGGGTTATCAGGGAATTCAGGCCGCGCTCGAGAAAAAACTCGATATCAAGCCAGGACAAACGACGTTCGACGGTCGTTTTACCCTGCTGCCGACCTGCTGCCTGGGTAACTGCGACAAGGGGCCGAGCATGATGATTGATGAGGACACTCACAGCCATCTGACGCCGGAAGCGATTCCTGACCTGCTGGAGCAGTACAAATGAAAACGGTAATTCGTACTGCTGAAACTCATCCGCTGACCTGGCGTCTGCGCGATGACAAACAGCCGGTATGGCTCGATGAATATCAAAGCAAAAACGGTTACGAAGGTGCTCGCAAAGCCCTTGCTGGCATGGCGCCGGATGAAATCGTGAATGCGGTGAAAGACGCTGGCCTGAAAGGGCGTGGCGGCGCGGGCTTTTCCACGGGTCTTAAGTGGAGTCTGATGCCGAAAGACGAATCCATGAACATCCGTTACCTGCTGTGTAACGCCGATGAAATGGAACCCGGCACCTATAAAGACCGCCTGCTGATGGAACAACTGCCACACCTGCTGGTGGAAGGTATGCTGATCTCCGCGTTTGCACTGAAAGCTTACCGTGGCTACATCTTCCTGCGCGGTGAGTACATCGAAGCGGCAGAAAACCTGCGTCGTGCGATTGCCGAAGCTACCGAAGCGGGTCTGCTTGGCAAAAATATCCTCGGCACCGGTTTTGACTTCGAACTGTTCGTGCACACCGGGGCAGGCCGTTATATCTGCGGTGAAGAAACCGCGCTGATTAACTCCCTTGAAGGCCGCCGTGCGAATCCACGCTCCAAGCCACCGTTCCCGGCAAGTTCCGGCGTGTGGGGTAAACCGACCTGTGTGAACAACGTCGAAACCCTGTGTAACGTCCCGGCTATTCTTGCTAACGGCGTGGAGTGGTATCAAAACATCTCTACCAGTAAAGACGCTGGCACAAAGCTGATGGGCTTCTCTGGTCGCGTCAAAAATCCAGGTCTTTGGGAATTACCGTTCGGTACCACCGCGCGCGAAATCCTTGAAGACTACGCTGGCGGTATGCGCGATGGACTCAAGTTCAAAGCCTGGCAGCCGGGCGGCGCAGGTACAGACTTCCTGACCGAAGCACATCTTGACCTGCCAATGGAATTTGAAAGCATTGGTAAAGCGGGTAGCCGTCTGGGTACTGCGCTGGCGATGGCCGTTGACCATGAAATTGGGATGGTGCCGTTGGTCCGCAACCTGGAAGAATTCTTCGCTCGCGAGTCTTGTGGCTGGTGTACACCTTGCCGCGATGGCTTGCCGTGGAGCGTGAAGATCCTGCGTGCTCTTGAGCGTGGCGAAGGCCAGCCTGGTGATATCGAGACACTTGAGCAACTGTGTCGATTCCTTGGTCCGGGCAAAACCTTCTGTGCCCACGCACCTGGCGCCGTTGAGCCTCTGCAAAGCGCGATTAAATATTTCCGCGAAGAATTCGAAGCAGGCATCAAGCAGCAGTTCAGCAATACCCATGCAATAAACGGGATTCAGCCGAACCTGCTAAAAGCGCGCTGGTAGCGATATTGAATTTTGATTAACGCTCGGATTTATTCGAGCCAACTGGAAGCATGCTAATGGCTACGATTCATGTAGACGGCAAAGAATACGAAGTCAACGGGGCGGACAACCTGCTAGAAGCTTGTCTGTCTCTTGGCCTTGATATTCCGTATTTTTGCTGGCATCCGGCGCTGGGAAGCGTCGGTGCTTGCCGCCAGTGTGCGGTGAAGCAATATCAAAACGCGGAAGACACGCGTGGTCGCCTGGTGATGTCCTGTATGACACCAGCAACCGAAGGCACCTTTATTTCTATCGACGACGCAGAAGCGAAACAGTTCCGTGAAAGCGTGGTGGAATGGTTAATGACCAACCACCCGCACGACTGTCCGGTCTGCGAAGAGGGCGGTAACTGCCACCTTCAGGATATGACCGTGATGACGGGTCATAGTTTCCGTCGCTATCGTTTTACCAAACGTACCCACCGTAATCAGGATTTGGGGCCGTTCATCTCTCACGAAATGAACCGCTGTATCGCCTGTTACCGCTGCGTGCGTTACTACAAAGATTACGCAGATGGCGAAGATCTGGGCGTCTATGGCGCACATGACAACGTCTATTTTGGTCGTCCGGAAGACGGTACGCTTGAAAGCGAATTCTCCGGTAACCTGGTAGAAATCTGCCCGACCGGCGTGTTCACTGATAAAACACACTCCGAGCGCTACAACCGTAAGTGGGACATGCAGTTTGCACCAAGCATCTGCCAGCAATGTTCCCTTGGCTGTAACACCAGCCCGGGCGAGCGTTACGGTGAACTGCGTCGTATCGAAAACCGTTACAACGGTACCGTTAACCACTACTTCCTGTGCGACCGTGGTCGTTTCGGCTATGGCTATGTGAACCTGAAAGACCGTCCACGTCAGCCGGTTCAACGCCGTGGCGACGATGTGATCACCCTGAACGCCGAACAGGCAATGCAGGGCGCGGCAGACATTCTGCGTCAGTCTAAGAAAGTGATCGGTATCGGTTCTCCACGTGCCAGCGTTGAAAGTAACTTTGCGCTGCGTGAGCTGGTGGGTGCAGAAAACTTCTACACCGGCATTGCTAACGGTGAGCAAGAACGTCTGCAACTGGTGCTAAAAGTCCTACGTGAAGGCGGTATTCGTACCCCTGCGCTGCGCGAAATCGAATCCTACGATGCCGTGCTGGTGCTGGGTGAAGATCTGACGCAAACGGGCGCGCGCGTTGCTTTAGCGGTTCGTCAGGCAGTGAAAGGTAAAGCACGTGAAATGGCAGCAGCCCAGAAAGTGGCTGACTGGCAGATTGCTGCGATCATGAACATCGGCCAGCGCGCGAAACATCCGCTGTTTGTCACCAACGTCGACAGCACGCGTCTTGACGATATCGCTGCGTGGACCTATCGCGCGCCGGTTGAAGATCAGGCGCGTCTTGGCTTTGCAATCGCACATGCGTTGGATAACAGCGCGCCGGCCGTTGACGGTCTGGATCGCGATTTGCAGAACAAGATCGACGTGATCGTGCAGGCGCTGGCGGGTGCGAAGAAACCACTGATTATTTCCGGTACCAACGCCGGGAGTGCTGACGTGATACAGGCTGCAGCAAACGTTGCGAAAGCCCTGAAAGGCCGTGGTGCTGACGTTGGCGTGACCATGATTGCTCGCGCGGTCAACAGCATGGGTCTGGGTATGATCGGCGGCGGTTCTCTGGAAGAGGCCCTTAGCGAACTCGAAACCGGTGCCGCTGATGGCGTCATCGTGCTTGAGAACGACCTGCATCGTCATGCCTCTGCTGCACGCGTTGATGCTGCACTCTCCAAAGCGCCGCTGGTGATGGTTATCGACCATCAGCGTACGGCGATTATGGACAAAGCACACCTCGTGCTGTCTGCGGCAAGCTTTGCTGAAAGCGATGGTACGGTCATCAACAACGAAGGCCGCGCACAGCGTTTCTTCCAGGTTTATGACCCGTCATATTACGACAGCAACATCGTGATGCTGGAAAGCTGGCGCTGGCTGCACTCGCTGCACAGCACCGTTCAGAGCCGCGAAGTGGACTGGACGCAGCTTGACCACGTTATCGATGCGGTTGTGGAAAAACTACCTCAGTTGGCTGGCATTAAAGAAGCTGCACCAGATGCAAGCTTCCGTATTCGCGGTCAGAAACTGGCCCGTGAGCCACACCGTTACAGTGGCCGTACTGCGATGCGCGCCAATATCAGCGTGCATGAACCGCGTCAGCCGCAGGATAAAGACACGATGTTTGCCTTCTCAATGGAAGGGAACAACCAGCCGTCTGCTCCGCGCTCTCAGGTTCCATTTGCATGGGCACCGGGCTGGAACTCCCCGCAGGCATGGAACAAATTCCAGTCTGAAGTGGGCGGTTCTCTGCGCCACGGCGATCCAGGCGTACGTCTGATAGAAGCTAGCGAAACAGGTCTGGATTACTACACGACCGTTCCGGCAAGCTTTGAGGCTCAGGAAGGCAACTGGCGTATCGCGCCGTACTACCATCTGTTTGGTAGCGATGAGATGTCCCAGCGTTCCCCTGTGTTCCAGACGCGCATGCCGCAGCCCTACATCAAACTCAATCCGGCGGATGCCGCGAAGCTTGGCGTAAACGCGGGCAGCCAAATCTCCTTTAGCTACGAAGGCCAGACAATCAGCTTGCCGCTGATTATCGCCGAAGGTCTGACAGCAGGGCAGGTGGGTCTGCCGATGGGATTACCGGGTATTGCACCGGTCCTGGCGGGTGCGCGTCTTGATAATCTGCAGGAGGCACAAGCATGAGTTGGTTAACGCCGGATCTTATCGACATTCTGTTAAGCATTCTCAAGGCGGTGGTCATTCTGCTGGTGGTTGTCACCTGCGGTGCGTTCATGAGCTTTGGCGAACGTCGTCTGCTCGGTCTGTTCCAGAACCGTTACGGACCGAACCGTGTTGGCTGGGGTGGCTCACTCCAGCTGGTCGCGGACATGATCAAGATGTTCTTTAAAGAAGACTGGATTCCGAAATTCTCGGACCGTGTCATCTTTACCCTTGCACCGATGATCGCGTTCACGTCGTTGCTGCTGGCATTCGCCATCGTTCCGGTTAGCCCAACCTGGGTTGTGGCTGACCTGAATATCGGGATTTTATTCTTCCTGATGATGGCTGGCCTGGCGGTTTACGCGGTGCTGTTCGCCGGTTGGTCCAGTAACAACAAATACTCGCTGCTGGGTGCGATGCGTGCTTCCGCGCAGACGCTGAGCTACGAAGTGTTCCTGGGACTTTCCCTGATGGGCGTGGTGGCGCAGGCCGGTTCATTCAACATGACCGACATCGTCAACAACCAGGCCGACATCTGGAACGTGATCCCGCAGTTCTTTGGTTTTGTCACCTTTGCTATCGCGGGTGTGGCTGTGTGTCACCGTCACCCATTTGACCAGCCAGAAGCCGAGCAGGAACTGGCCGACGGTTACCACATTGAATATTCCGGTATGAAATTCGGTCTGTTCTTCGTGGGCGAATACATCGGTATCGTCACCATTTCTGCGCTGATGGTCACGCTGTTCTTTGGTGGCTGGCACGGTCCGTTCTTACCGCCGTTCATCTGGTTCGCGCTGAAAACCGCGTTCTTCATGATGATGTTCATTTTGATTCGCGCCTCATTACCGCGTCCGCGTTATGACCAGGTAATGTCCTTCGGCTGGAAAGTGTGCCTGCCGCTGACGCTAGTCAACTTGTTGGTAACGGCGGCTGTCATTCTCTGGCAGGCGCAATAGGGGCGAATAGATCATGACCTTGAAAGAATTACTCGTAGGCGCCGGCACCCAGATCCGCAGTATCTGGATGATCGGGCTACACGCGTTTGCTAAACGCGAAACCCAGATGTATCCGGAAGAGCCGGTATATCTGCCGCCGCGCTACCGTGGCCGTATCGTGCTTTCTCGCGATCCGGACGGCGAAGAGCGTTGCGTTGCCTGTAACCTGTGTGCGGTAGCGTGTCCGGTAGGCTGTATCTCTCTGCAGAAAGCAGAGACCAAAGATGGCCGCTGGTACCCGGAGTTTTTCCGCATCAACTTCTCGCGCTGCATTTTCTGCGGTCTGTGTGAAGAAGCGTGCCCAACCACGGCGATTCAGCTGACTCCCGATTTTGAAATGGGTGAGTACAAGCGCCAGGACCTGGTGTACGAGAAAGAGGATCTGCTGATTTCCGGTCCGGGAAAATACCCGGAATATAACTTCTACCGGATGGCGGGTATGGCAATCGACGGCAAAGATAAAGGCGAAGCAGAGAACGAAGCTAAGCCTATCGACGTCAAGAGCCTGTTACCGTAAGGAGAAGGGCAATGGAATTCGCTTTTTATATCTGTGGCCTCATCGCCATCCTGGCCACGCTGCGAGTGATCACGCACACCAACCCGGTGCATGCGCTGCTTTACTTAATCATTTCGCTGTTGGCTATTTCCGGGGTGTTTTTTGCGCTTGGCGCACACTTCGCAGGTGCACTGGAAATCATCGTCTACGCGGGTGCCATTATGGTTCTCTTCGTGTTTGTCGTGATGATGCTGAACCTGGGCGGTGCTGAAATCGAACAGGAACGTCAGTGGTTGAAACCGCAGGTGTGGATTGGTCCGGCTATTTTGTCGGCCATCATGCTGGTGGTTATCGTTTACGCCATTCTGGGTGTTAACGACCAGGGTATTGACGGTACGCCAATCAGCGCTAAAGAAGTCGGTATTGCGCTGTTCGGCCCGTACGTTCTGGCGGTTGAATTGGCATCGATGCTGCTGCTGGCGGGTCTGGTTGTGGCATTCCACGTTGGCCGCGAAGAGCGTGCTGGCGAAGTGCTGAGCAACCGTACTGACGATCGCGCGAAAAGAAAAACGGAGGAGCGCGCATGATTCCTTTAACACATGGACTGATCCTCGCCGCGATTTTATTCGTTCTCGGGCTGACGGGTCTGGTTATCCGCCGCAATCTGCTGTTTATGCTGATCGGTCTGGAAATCATGATTAATGCTTCCGCGCTGGCCTTTGTGGTCGCCGGTAGCTATTGGGGTCAGCCTGATGGTCAGGTTATGTACATTCTCGCGATCAGCCTTGCGGCTGCAGAAGCGAGTATTGGCCTGGCGCTGTTGCTGCAGCTCCATCGTCGCCGCCAGAACCTGAACATCGATTCAGTAAGTGAGTTGCGTGGATGAACATGCTTGCCTTAACCATTATTTTTCCATTGATTGGCTTTGTGCTGCTGGCATTCTCCCGCGGCCGGTGGTCGGAAAACGTGTCCGCAACGGTGGGCATTGGCTCAATCGGACTTGCTGCGCTGGTCACTGCGTATGCGGGAATTGACTTCTTTAACAACGGCAAGCAGGCCTTCAGCGTCCCGCTGTGGACCTGGATGTCGGTCGGTGATTTCAACATTGGTTTCAACCTGGTCCTGGATGGTCTGTCACTGACCATGCTGTCGGTTGTCACTGGCGTCGGTTTCCTGATCCACATGTTCGCCTCCTGGTATATGCGCGGTGAAGAGGGTTACTCCCGCTTCTTCGCCTACACCAACCTGTTCATTGCGAGCATGGTTATTCTGGTGCTGGGCGATAACCTGCTGCTGATGTATCTCGGCTGGGAAGGCGTGGGGCTTTGTTCCTACTTGCTGATCGGTTTCTATTACACCGATCCGAAGAATGGCGCGGCAGCCATGAAAGCGTTCGTCGTGACCCGTGTGGGTGACGTGTTCCTCGCTTTCGCGCTGTTCATTCTTTACAACGAACTGGGCACGCTGAACTTCCGCGAAATGGTGGAACTGGCTCCGGCTCACTTCGAAGCAGGTAACAACATGCTGACGTGGGCGACGCTGATGCTGCTCGGTGGTGCTGTGGGTAAATCCGCGCAGCTGCCGTTGCAGACCTGGCTTGCCGACGCGATGGCCGGTCCAACGCCAGTCTCCGCGCTGATCCACGCTGCTACCATGGTAACTGCAGGTGTCTACCTGATTGCCCGTACGCACGGCCTGTTCCTGATGACGCCGGAAATTCTGCATCTGGTCGGTATCGTGGGTGCGGTCACGCTGGTAATGGCGGGCTTTGCCGCGCTGGTTCAGACCGACATTAAACGCGTTCTTGCGTACTCCACCATGAGCCAGATCGGGTATATGTTCCTGGCGCTGGGTGTGCAGGCGTGGGATGCGGCGATTTTCCATCTGATGACGCACGCGTTCTTTAAAGCGCTGCTGTTCCTCTCGTCTGGCTCGGTGATTCTGGCCTGCCACCACGAGCAGAACATCTTCAAGATGGGCGGTCTGCGCAAATCCATTCCGCTGGTGTATCTCTGCTTCCTGGTGGGTGGCGCGGCGTTGTCAGCGTTGCCAATCATTACGGCGGGCTTCTTCAGTAAGGACGAAATCCTTGCTGGTGCTATGGCGAACGGTCACATCAATCTGATGGTGGCAGGTCTGGTCGGTGCGTTCATGACCTCTCTGTACACCTTCCGTATGATTTTCATCGTCTTCCACGGCAAAGAACAAATTCACGCGCATGCAGGGAAGGGGATTACCCACCATCTGCCGCTGATTGTGCTGCTGGTGCTGTCTACTTTCGTCGGCGCAATGATTGTTCCGCCATTGCAGGGCGTACTGCCAGATACCACCGAGCTTGAGCACGGCCGCGTTCTGACGCTTGAAATCACCTCGGGTGTGGTCGCGATTGCGGGCATCCTGATTGCTGCATGGCTGTGGCTGGGCAAACGTACTCTGGTGACGTCGATTGCCAACAGTGCGCCAGGGCGTCTGCTGAGTACCCTGTGGTACAACGCATGGGGCTTCGATTGGCTGTACGACAAGATTTTCGTCAAGCCATTCCTGGGTATTGCATGGCTGCTCAAACGTGACCCGATGAACTCAATGATGAACATCCCGGCGATTCTTTCCCGCTTTGCAGGCAAAGGCCTGCTGTTGAGCGAGAACGGTTATCTGCGCTGGTATGTCGCATCGATGAGTATCGGCGCGGTTGTGGTGCTGGCTCTGCTGATGGTGTTGCGTTGAGTTTGATGGTTGTGTGAATAGGCCCGGTGAAATCCCGGGCCTGTGAACTAAGAATACATTTAGATTACTTTCCTGAAGTACAGGCTTATCGACGTTGAGTATGACGAACGAGAGAGCCTGGGCAGGAGTAAAAATAAGGGACATACTTAGCTATGTTATTGCCTTGGTTGATATTAATTCCCTTCATTGGTGGATTCCTGTGCTGGCAGACTGAACGCTTTGGCGTGAAGATGCCGCGCTGGATTGCGCTGATCACCATGGGATTGACGTTTCTGCTTGGCCTGCAACTCTGGTTGCAGGGCGGCTATTCTTTGACCCAATCTGCGGGCCTTCCGCAGTGGCAATCTGAATTTATCCTGCCGTGGATCCCACGTTTTGGCATCACAATTCATCTGGCAATCGACGGTCTGTCGCTGCTGATGGTGGTGCTGACGGGTCTGCTCGGTGTTCTGGCGGTACTGTGCTCCTGGCGAGAAATCGAAAAATACCAGGGCTTTTTCCACCTGAACCTGATGTGGATTTTGGGCGGCGTCATCGGCGTGTTCCTGGCCATCGACATGTTCCTGTTCTTCTTCTTCTGGGAAATGATGCTGGTGCCGATGTACTTCCTGATCGCGCTGTGGGGCCACAAGGCATCCGACGGTAAAACGCGTATCACGGCGGCAACCAAGTTCTTCATCTACACCCAGGCGAGTGGTCTGGTGATGTTGATTGCGATCCTGGGGCTGGTCTTTGTGCATCACAATGCGACTGGCGTCTGGACCTTCAACTACGAAGAGTTGCTGAAAACGCCAATGTCACACGGTGTTGAATACCTGCTGATGCTCGGTTTCTTCATTGCGTTTGCAGTGAAAATGCCGGTTGTTCCGCTGCACGGCTGGCTGCCAGATGCGCACTCCCAGGCACCAACGGCAGGTTCCGTTGACCTGGCGGGGATTTTGCTGAAAACCGCGGCCTACGGCCTGCTGCGTTTCGCACTGCCGCTGTTCCCGAACGCTTCTGCTGAGTTCGCACCGATTGCGATGTGGCTCGGTGTGATCGGAATTTTCTACGGCGCATGGATGGCATTCACGCAGTACGATATCAAACGTCTTATCGCGTACACCTCCGTTTCCCACATGGGCTTCGTACTGATTGCGATCTACACCGGCAGCCAGCTTGCGTACCAGGGTGCGGTTATCCAGATGATTGCACACGGTTTGTCTGCGGCAGGTCTGTTCATTCTGTGTGGTCAACTGTACGAACGTCTGCATACCCGTGACATGCGCATGATGGGCGGTCTGTGGAGCAAAATTAAATGGTTGCCAGCGCTGTCCATGTTCTTCGCGGTTGCGACGTTGGGTATGCCGGGCACCGGTAACTTTGTCGGCGAATTCATGATTCTGTTCGGCAGCTTCAAAGTGGTTCCGGTTATCACGGTTGTCTCCACTTTCGGCCTGGTCTTCGCGTCCGTTTACTCGCTGGCGATGCTGCACCGCGCTTACTTCGGTAAAGCGAAGAGTGAAATCGCGGCGCAAGAACTGCCGGGGATGTCGCTGCGCGAGCTGTCCATCGTTCTGTTGCTGGTCGTACTGCTGGTGCTGCTGGGCTTATATCCGCAGCCAATTCTGGATACCTCGCATTCTGCGATGGGTAACATCCAGCAGTGGTTTGTTAATTCTGCTTCTACTACAAGGCCGTAAATCGCCATGACAATAACTCCACAACAACTGATCGCGCTGCTACCGCTGCTGATCGTCGGATTGACGGTGGTGGTTGTGATGCTCTCCATTGCGTGGCGACGCAATCACTTCCTGAATGCCACGCTGTCGGTTCTGGGTCTGAACGCTGCGTTAGTCTCTCTCTGGTTTGTTGGCCAGGCGGGCGCCATGGATGTCACCCCGCTGATGCGTGTTGACGGCTTTGCCATGCTCTACACCGGCCTGGTGCTTCTGGCGAGCCTGGCAACCTGTACTTTTGCGTACCCGTGGCTCGAAGGCTATTACGACAACAAAGAAGAGTTTTATCTGCTGGTACTGATCGCTTCACTGGGCGGTATTTTGCTGGCAAACGCCAACCATCTGGCGGCGCTGTTCCTCGGTATTGAGCTGATCTCTCTGCCGCTGTTCGGCCTGATTGGTTACGCGTACCGTCAGAAGCGCTCTCTGGAAGCGAGTATCAAGTATACGATTCTGTCTGCTGCGGCCTCGTCCTTCCTGCTGTTTGGTATTGCGCTGCTGTACGCACAGTCTGGTAATCTCTCTTTCGTCGCACTGGGTAAGAGTCTTGGCGACAACATGCTGCATGAACCGCTGCTGCTGGCGGGTCTGGGCATGATGATTGTGGGTCTGGGCTTCAAGCTTTCTCTGGTTCCGTTCCACCTGTGGACGCCAGACGTATACCAGGGCGCACCGGCTCCGGTTTCCACCTTCCTGGCGACGGCGAGCAAAATCGCTATCTTCAGCGTGGTGATGCGTCTGTTCCTGTACGCTCCAGTGGGTGACAGTGAAGCCGTACGTGTGGTGCTGGGCGTGATTGCATTCGCTTCCATCATCTTCGGTAACCTGATGGCGCTGAGCCAGACTAATATCAAGCGTCTGCTCGGTTACTCCTCTATCTCCCATTTGGGCTACCTGATGGTGGCATTGATCGCGTTGCAAAACGGTTCAATGTCGATGGAAGCAGTCGGTGTTTATCTGGCAGGTTACCTGTTCAGCAGCCTCGGCGCGTTCGGTGTGGTCAGCCTGATGTCCAGCCCGTACCGTGGCCCGGATGCTGATTCACTGTTCTCCTACCGTGGTCTGTTCTGGCACCGTCCGATTTTGTCTGCGGTCATGACCGTCATGATGCTGTCTCTGGCCGGTATCCCGATGACGCTGGGCTTTATCGGTAAATTCTACGTGCTGGCAGTCGGTGTACAGGCGGGTCTGTGGTGGCTGACCGCTGCGGTGGTTATCGGTTCCGCAATTGGTTTGTACTACTACCTGCGTGTAGCGGTCAGCTTGTATCTGAGCGCGCCGCAACAGCTTAACCGCGATGCCCCAACCAATTGGCAATACAGCGCGGGCGGTATTGTAGTGCTGATTTCTGCGCTGCTGGTGCTGATCTTCGGTATCTATCCGCAACCGCTGATCACGCTTGTGCAACACGCGATGCCGTTGATGTAAGCGATGCATGAAACAAAAAAACCCGCTTCGGCGGGTTTTTTTATGGTTTGCCCCTTTTCCCCGTGGGAAAGGGACGCGGTGAGAGACGAGCCCACACCGCAACGAAGCCAGCTACTTGCGGCTAATCAGCGGCCCGTCTATTTTCTTCGCTGAGCGATCCAGCACTTCTTCAATCACTGCGGACAGTTCGTTCAGTTCGAACTTAGCCACATAGCCATCCGCTTTCACCTTACGAATATGATCTTCGTTGGCGTTTCCTGAAAGGGATGAGTGGATAACCACCGGAATGTGCTTGAGGATTTCGTCGGTTTTGATTTTGCGCGTCAGCGTGAAACCATCCATCTCCGGCATCTCAAGGTCGGTTAAGACCAGTGAAATTTTATCGGTGATCGGTACGCCTTCTGCCTGCGCTTGCGCGGCCAGAACGCCAATTTTTTCCCACGCTTCTTTCCCGGTGATATGCATTTCGGCAGGAATGTTCATCGCTTCCAGCCCTTTCTCCAGCATAGAACGAGCGACTTTTGAATCTTCCGCAACAATCGCGACAGCACCAGGCTTGATATTGAATTTGGTTGTTTTCAGGTTGGTCGCATGCAGATCGTGATTGGATGGTGTGATGTCATACAGGATCTGCTCAACGTCGAGCACCATAGCCAGATCGTTCGTATCTGTATTTTCATCAAGACACGCGATGCTGGTGATATAGCGGCCGCTGACGGCCGTCGCAGCATGAACTTGTTTCCAGTCGAGACGCATAATGTTCTCAACGGATTCCACAGCAAACGCCTGCACGCTGCGCGCGTATTCGGTAATGAGCAGAATATTCAGCCCGGTAGCTGGTTTACAACCCGCCACGGCGGCTAAATCGATAACGGGAATCACCTGATCGCGAATATTGACCATTCCCATCAGCGGCGATTTCATGCCCGCAGGTTTGGTGAATTCAGGCATAGGAACAATTTCGCGCAGTTTGAAAACGTTAATGCCAAACAGCTCAGACTTATTTTCATTCAACGACGTACCAAGACGGAACAGCAAAAGTTCGAATCGGTTTGACAGGGTGAGATTCGCCCTGTCATCAATATCTTTCTGGAAATTATCCATTCTACCCTCAAGTGAGATGCTTGCCTTTTAATCGTTATCGGCACGCGGAGGGAAAAGTGAAGGGCTAAACGCAAACCTGCATGAAATCTTGCGCCAGTTCGCATTCCGGGAACACCGCCCGGCACTCTTTCAGCAACGATTCGCAACCCTGTGCGTCGTAGCGCGAGCTGATATGAGTGACGAGCAGTTTACCCACAGATGCGTCTCGGGCGAGCTGAGCGGCCTGGCGTGTGGAACTGTGACCGCGACTGTTTGCCTTCTCCTCCATCGCCGCTTCCAGCGTGACTTCATGGACTAACACATCCGCATTTCTGGCCAGCGCAAGCGCCGCAGGGCAGGGGGCCGTATCGCCAAAAATCACCAGCTTTTTACCCGGCTGTGGCGCTGAAAGGTAATCCTGACCGTTCACAATGCGCCCGTCTTCCAGTGTCACCGTGTCGCCGTGCTTCAGACGCTGGAAAAGAGGACCGGGCTTTATGCCATCGGCGATCAGCGCAGCGGCATCCAGCGCACCGGGTTTGTCATGTTCCTCAATGCGATAGCCGTAGCATTCCACAGGGTGATTTAGCGCCCCTGCGGTTACGGTATACTGCTCATCTTTGAATACTACGCCTTCGCTAACTTCTACGATCTCAAGTGGGTAATCGGTCCAGGAACCGCTTAAACGCAACGCCGTTTCCGTAAACTCGCGAATCCCCGCCGGGCCGAAGATAGTCAGCGGATTGACGTTTCCGGCCATTGACCGGCTGCATAACAATCCAGGCAAACCGAACACATGATCGCCATGCAAATGGGTGATAAAAATCTTATCGAGCTTACCGGGGTGATAAGCCGTGTGTAACAGCTGATGCTGCGTGCCTTCACCGCAATCAAAAAGCCACAGGCCCGCACGCGTGGGATGCTGCAAATCCAGCAGTATTGCCGTCACGTTTCGCGATCGGGTTGGCACGCCAGCAGACGTGCCGAGAAAAATCAGTTCCATAACGCCATCAGACTCTTTGCTAACGAGAAAGTGTTTAGTATAACGGGATGATACCCAATAAGGAGCCTGACATGATCCAGTGGCAAGATTTACATCACAGCGAGCTGACCGTCCCGGTCCTGTATGACATCCTCAAATTGCGCTGTGAAGTGTTTGTCGTCGAACAGACCTGCCCGTATCAGGATATTGATGGCGATGACCTGATCGGCGAGAACCGCCATATTCTCGGCTGGAAGGATAACGAGCTGGTGGCGTATGCGAGGATTCTGAAAAGTGAAGAGGATTGCGAGCCGGTGGTGATTGGCCGCGTGATTATCAGCAGTAAAGCGCGCGGCGAAAAACTGGGTTATGCGCTGATGGAGAAAACGCTCTCAGTATGCGAAAAACAGTGGCCTGACAAGGCGTTATATCTCGGTGCGCAGGCCCATCTCCAGCCATTTTATGCTCACTTTGGGTTTGTGCCTGTCACTCCCGTGTACGACGAAGATGGCATTCCGCACGTCGGCATGGCGAGAGAAACGAAACAGGCGCAATGAGTTGTCGTTGTCTATAGTTACCGAACTAATGCACTCATATGGAGAAAACTATGTCATTTCAATCCTGGGATACCCGTATCGATGACGATCTGGCGCTGCTAAGTGAGACGCTGGAAGAAGTGCTGCGTTCTTCGGGCGATCCGGCCGATCAAAAATACATTGAGCTTAAGGCTCGTGCCGAACAGGCGCTGGAGGACGTGAAAAATCGCGTGAGTCATGCGTCCGATAATTATTATTATCGCGCCAAGAAAGCGGTGTATCGTGCTGATGATTATGTGCATGAAAAACCGTGGCAAGGCATCGGCGTAGGCGCCGCTGCGGGACTGGTTTTGGGGCTGTTGCTCGCCCGCCGCTAAGATTACGCACCACCGGTTGACCCCTCCCTATACGTGGGTACTGCTTTTTATTGCCAGTACCCCGTATAATATGAGGTTTTTATAGGGGGAGAACCGCGTGCACTCGATTTCCATCGCGCTAGAACGTCTTGGCGACTTTATGCAGCAAGATATTCCCGCCACACCCGGTCTGCGTCATTTCGACGTCTCCTTCCCCTTAAACGATGCTTTTGATCCTCTTGCCTGGCTGGGCGCGCAGATCGCATATCCCCAGTTTTACTGGCAACAGCGCAATGGTGATGAAGAACTGGCGGCACTAGGTGCAGCAGAACACTTTTCAACGCTGTCGGCCGCTCGTCAGTTTTTAAATAACCGCCACGCCTGCGCCGAAACCCGAATTTGCGGCCTCAACGCATTTACCCCTGAACAGAGTCATCTCTTTCTGCCGCGCCTGCTATGGCAGCGCACGGGCGGTATGGCAAGTTTACGGCTAAACCTGTCGAGCAATGTCTCTTTGCAAGACGATGCCCGGCGTGCCCTCGAGTTTTTGCAGCAGCTGCAGACCATCAGACCGATAACTACGCTCTCATCCCAGATCGTGCGTGAAACGCATCTGCCCGCACGGCCAGAATGGTTGAGTTTGGTTTCGCAGGCGACGGACGCCATTGCACACGGTGAGTTTGAAAAAGTGGTGCTGGCGCGGGCAACCGATTTGCACTTTGACCAACGCGTCAATGCCATTGCACTGATGGCAGCCAGCCGACGTATCAATCACAACTGTTACCATTACTGCATGATTTTTGATGCGCAGAACGCTTTCATGGGGTCATCCCCGGAGCGTCTGTGGCGCCGACGTGGCACACTTTTGCGTACCGAAGCGCTTGCCGGAACGGTTGCCAGCCATGCTGATGACGCGCAGAGTCATCGTTTGGGTGAATGGTTGCTCAACGACGACAAAAATCAGCGCGAAAACATGCTGGTAGTAGAAGATATTTGCGAGCGTTTACAGCATCATACTCAGGCGCTGGAGGTGCTTCCCGCACAAGTCGTGCGCCTGAGAAAGGTGCAACATTTGCGCCGGTGTATCTGGACGGAACTTAACCTCGCCGACGATGAGCAATGCCTGCATTTATTGCAGCCAACCGCGGCCGTTGCAGGATTACCCCGTGATTCCGCGCGCGCGTTTATTCAGCGTAACGAGCCCTTTGAGCGCGAGTGGTATGCCGGTTCAGCGGGTTATCTTTCCCCGGAGCAAAGCGAATTCTGCGTCACGTTGCGCTGTGCGCGCGTGAGTCACACCGCGGTAAGACTCTATGCGGGAGCCGGGATTATTAGCGGATCCGTTCCCGAGGAAGAGTGGCAGGAGATAGAAAACAAAGCCGCAGGGCTGAGAACATTGCTCCTTATGGATTAATACTGAGTCGCACATTCCCGATTCATATCAAAATTCAATCTGTCTCTATTATTTATACTGTGCCTTAATATTGATACCGGACAATTTCATGTCAGTAAGTTCTTTTAACCGACGCTGGGCGGCGGTCATTCTTGAAGCCCTGACTCGCCATGGCGTCAGGCATGTGTGTATTGCACCGGGCTCACGCTCCACGCCGCTAACGCTTGCGGCGGCGGAAAACCGCGCGTTTATTCATCACACCCATTTTGATGAACGTGGCCTTGGCCATCTGGCTCTGGGGCTGGCGAAAGTCAGCAAAGCGCCCGTGGCGGTCATTGTCACGTCCGGTACGGCCGTCGCGAATCTCTATCCAGCGCTGATTGAGGCGGGGTTAACGGGCGAAAAACTGGTGCTGCTCACCGCAGACCGACCGCCTGAGCTGATTGACTGCGGCGCCAATCAGGCGATTCGTCAGCCCGGTATTTTTGCCTCGCACCCTGCAGAGGCACTTTCATTGCCGCGTCCCACTCAGGACATTCCTGCCAGTTGGTTGGTTTCAACGCTTGATCATGCCATGGGCACACTCCGTCACGGCGCGCTGCACATCAACTGCCCGTTTGCTGAACCGCTGTATGGCGAGCTGAACGATACCGGCGTTGAATGGCAGCAAACCCTTGGCGACTGGTGGCAAAGCGACAAACCGTGGCTGCGCGCACAAACGCATCTGCAAAGCGGACAGCAGCGCGACTGGTTCCACTGGCGACAGAAGCGCGGCGTGATCCTCGCCGGGCGTATGACTGCCGCTGAGGGTAAACAGGTCGCTGAATGGGCCAAAACGCTGGGTTGGCCGCTGATTGGCGATGTACTTTCGCAAACCGGTCAGCCGCTGCCGTGCGCAGATTTATGGCTGGGCAACGCAAAAGCGGTTACCGAACTTGCACGGGCGCAAATTGTGATTCAGTTAGGCTCAAGCCTCACCGGAAAACGCGTGTTGCAATGGCAATCCACCTGCGAGCCGGAAGAGTACTGGCTGGTTGACTCGCTGGAAGGGCGGCTCGATCCGGCTCATCATCGTGGGCGTCGCCTGGTCAGTACCATTGGCGACTGGCTGGAAGATCACCCAGCGGAAAAACGTCAAGCCTGGGCGACGGACATCCCCGAGCTTTCTCGCCTGGCGTGGGACCTCACCACACAGCAATGCGAGCGTTTTGGCGAGGCGGAACTGGCGCATCGGATTCGTCAGTATCTGCCCGACCAGGGTCAGCTCTTTGTCGGAAACAGCCTGGTGGTCCGCCTGATTGATGCGCTTTCTAAGCTACCAGCCGGATATCCGGTTTACAGCAACCGTGGTGCCAGCGGTATCGACGGGCTGATTTCCACCGCCGCGGGCGTTCAGCGCGCCAGCACCAAACCAACACTCGCGATTGTTGGTGATCTCTCCGCGTTATATGACCTCAACGCGCTGGCCTTGCTGCGCCAGGCGTCGGCACCGTTCGTGCTGATTGTGGTCAACAATAACGGCGGACAAATTTTCTCTCTGCTGCCGACGCCGCAAAGTGAGCGCGAACGTTTCTACCTGATGCCGCAAAATGTGCAGTTCGAGCATGCGGCCGCGATGTTCAGCCTCAAATATCATCGCCCGCAAAGCTGGTCAGAGCTGGACGATGCCATGAGCACCGCCTGGCGGCAGCCGGGTGCCACGCTCATTGAGCTGGTGGTGAATGATTCTGACGGGGCACAAAAGCTGCAACATCTCCTCGCGCAGGTGAGCCATCTATGATCCTGAACGGTAAAACGCGCGCAGGAAAACCGGGCTTTCCCTGGCTGGTTTTCCTGCACGGTTTTTCCGGTGACAGTCGGGAATGGCAGGATGTGGGTGCGCAACTGCCCGATTATCCGCAGTTGCATCTCGATTTGCCCGGACACGGTGATTCCGCAAATATTGCCGTCGCCGGATTTGACGAGGTGAGCCAATTACTCGCCGATACGCTTGTTAGTTACAACATACTTAAGTTTTGGCTGGTGGGATACTCCCTCGGCGGCCGCATTGCGATGTTTCACGCTTGCCAGCATCCCGCGGGATTAATTGGACTGATCGTTGAAGGCGGACATCCCGGATTGCACGATGAACCGACCCGCAAAGCGCGGGCAGAATCGGACGCCCAGTGGGCGGAGCGCTTCCGGCGCGAACCCTTAGAAAATGTCTTCAGCGCCTGGTATCAGCAACCGGTTTTTGCCGCTTTACAGGAGACCGAGCGTGACGCGCTGGTCGCGCTGCGCAGTCAAAATAACGGCGCGGCGCTTGGCGCAATGTTGCAGGCGACCTCGCTTGCACAGCAGCCCGATCTGCGAGCGGCTCTGCGCGCCCACGACTATCCATTCCATTATGTGTATGGCGAACACGACGATAAGTTTGGCGCAATAGCGACTGAACTTACTGCCCAACGCCATGTGATTCCCAATGCCGGACACAACGCCCACCGGGAAAACCCCGCTGCGGTTGCTGCATGTCTGGCTCAGATACTGCGTCTTCGAATAAAGGACATTCCATGATCTATCCTGATGAACAAATGCTGTACGCACCGGTTGAATGGCAAGACTGCTCCGAAGGTTACACGGATATTCGTTATCACAAGTCCGCCGACGGTATCGCCAAAATCACCATTAATCGTCCACAGGTGCGTAACGCATTTCGTCCGTTGACCGTTAAAGAGATGATTCAGGCAATGGCTGACGCGCGTTACGACGACAACATCGGCGTCATCGTCCTGACCGGCGAGGGCGATAAAGCCTTCTGTGCTGGCGGCGATCAGAAAGTTCGCGGCGACTACGGCGGATATCAGGATGATTCAGGCACCCATCACCTGAACGTGCTCGACTTCCAGCGCCAGATCCGCACCTGTCCAAAACCCGTTGTCGCGATGGTGGCCGGTTTCTCCATCGGTGGCGGTCACGTATTGCACATGATGTGTGACCTGACCATTGCTGCTGAAAACGCCGTTTTCGGCCAGACCGGCCCGAAAGTGGGTTCTTTCGACGGCGGCTGGGGCGCATCCTATATGGCGCGTATCGTGGGTCAGAAAAAAGCGCGTGAAATCTGGTTCCTGTGCCGTCAGTACAATGCACAGGAAGCGTTGGATATGGGTCTGGTCAACACCGTTGTGCCGATTGCCGATCTGGAAAAAGAGACCGTTCGCTGGTGTCGTGAAATGCTGCAAAACAGCCCAATGGCGCTGCGTTGCCTGAAAGCGGCGCTGAACGCCGACTGCGATGGTCAGGCGGGTCTGCAGGAGCTGGCCGGTAATGCGACCATGCTGTTCTACATGACGGAAGAGGGTCAGGAAGGCCGCAACGCGTTTAATGAAAAACGCCAGCCGGACTTCAGCAAATACAAGCGTAACCCGTAATGCGCGGCGCGCAGGTTTACCGCTGGCAGATCCCCATGGACGCGGGTGTGGTGCTGCGCGATCGGCGGCTCAAAACCCGTGACGGCTTGTTTGTCCATCTGCAGCAGGATGATCGCCAGGGCTGGGGCGAGATTTCGCCTCTGCCGGGCTTCAGTCTGGAATCGCTGGCTGAGGCCGAAGCGGCGCTGCTGGCGTGGGTCAACGCCTGGCGGATAGGGGAATCACCGGCATTGCCGGCTATTCCGTCTGCCGCTTTCGGGATTAGCTGCGCGCTCGCTGAGCTTGACGGCACTTTACCGGAGGCAGCGGATTACCGCGCTGCGCCGCTCTGTTCAGGCGATCCAGATGAGCTGTTTGAATCGCTGGCAGCGATGCCGGGTGAAAAAATCGCCAAAGTGAAAGTGGGTTTGTACGAAGCGGTACGCGATGGGATGGTGGTCAATCTGCTGCTGGAAGCGATTCCGGATCTGCGCCTGCGTCTGGACGCCAACCGTGCCTGGACGCCGCTCAAAGCGCAGCAGTTTGCGAAATACGTCAATCCTGATTATCGCGATCGTATAGCCTTTCTCGAAGAGCCGTGTAAAAGCCGTGATGATTCCCGCGCTTTTGCGCAGGAAACCGGGATCGCCATCGCATGGGACGAAAGTTTACGCGAAGCAGGTTTTGAATTTGTCGCTGAACCTGGCGTGACGGCGCTGGTGATCAAACCCACGCTCACGGGCAGCCTGGATAAAGTGCGTGAGCAGGTTGCCGCTGCGCATGCGCTGGGTTTGACGGCGGTGATCAGTTCATCGATTGAATCCAGTCTTGGTCTGACGCAGCTTGCGCGCATTGCCGCGTGGCTGACGCCGCAGACTATCCCCGGACTGGACACGCTTAACCTGATGCAATCGCAACTGGTGCGTCGTTGGCCTGGCAATCCGCTCCCGTATCTGGATATTGAGGCGCTGGAGCCGCTGCTATGAGTTTTACCGACTGGCCATGGAAGCACTGGTGCGCGCGTCATCCGGCTAAGCCTGCCGTGCAGATAAACCAGGAAATCCTGAGCTGGCAGCAGCTTTGTCAGCGAGTGGATGCTCTGGCGAACGGATTCCAGCGGCAGGGCATTCAAGAAGGCGATGGTGTGATGCTGATGGCGCAAAATCACCCCACCACGCTGCAGGCATGGCTTGCGCTACTGCAATGCGGCGCGCGCATTTTACCGGTCAATCCGCAGCTTCCGCGCCCGCTCCTCAATGTACTGATCCCGCAAATGACGCTGCGTTTTGCGCTGGTACTGGACGGCGAATTTGATGGGCTAATGCCTCTCGCCATGCAGTACGTGCCGGGCAGCCATTCAGTTGCCTGGCAGCCAGAACGCTTGGCGTCGATGACGCTCACCTCCGGCTCAACCGGGTTGCCAAAAGCCGCCGTCCATACGCCTGCCGCGCATCTCGCCAGCGCGGAAGGGGTGTTGTTGTTGATGCCTTATGGCGCCCAGGACGACTGGCTGCTGTCGCTGCCGCTGTTCCATGTCTCCGGGCAAGGGATTTTGTGGCGCTGGCTGTTTGCCGGTGCGCGGTTAACCGTGCGTGATAAGCAACCGCTTGAGCAGATGCTGCAGGGCTGTACGCATGCATCGCTGGTGCCAACGCAGCTTTGGCGTTTACTGAATCATTCTGAGCCTGTCGCCCTCAAAGCTGTCCTGCTCGGCGGCGCGGCAATCCCGGTAGAACTCACGCAAAAGGCGAAAGCGCAAGGTATTCGCTGCTGGTGTGGCTACGGTCTCACCGAATTTGCGTCGACGGTCTGCGCAAAAGAGGCTGACGGGAAACCGGATGTTGGCAGTCCACTTCCTGGAAGGGAAGTCAAAATTGTCGACGGTGAAATCTGGCTCAAAGCGCAGAGCATGGCTCGCGGCTACTGGCGTGACAACAACATCATCCCACTGATTAACGAACAAGGTTGGTTTGCCACCCGCGATCGCGGTGAACTTGTCGAGGGATCTCTGACGATTCTCGGGCGCATGGATAACCTGTTTTTTAGCGGGGGAGAAGGGATACAGCCGGAAGAGCTCGAACGCGTTATCGGGGCGCATCCGCTTATCCATCAGGTGTTTGTGGTTCCGCTTGACGACGCTGAGTTTGGTCAACGGCCTGTCGCCGTGGTTGAGTGTGAAACCGGCACCGATATCACCGCTTTTCCCGAGTGGGTGCGCGATAAGCTGGCTCGCTTCCAGCAGCCGTTGCACTGGCTGGTTTTGCCCGCAGAGCTGAAAAACGGGGGCATTAAAATTTCTCGCCGCGCGTTACAGCAATGGGTTAATACTTTTCTGAAAGGCTAAACCTGCGTCCGAGACGCGCTTTGACGCCTGTTTACCTTGGGTAAACGGTCAAGTTTCAAATCGTTACAATCTAATATCCCTGCGCACGCATAGCACTTGATCCCTGACAGACTCGCGTTAGAATCACGCGGTTTGGGACATTTGACGATAAATTTGTGTGGGATCACGACAATGAAAAAAGTGGCATTATTGGGCCTTAGCGGCCTGTTTTTTGTTTCTGCGGCGGCAAACGCCATTACTGTGAGCGGCCAGGCGGGTAAAGATTACACCAATCTCGGTTTTGGTCTGGGAACGGAGACTTCCGGTCTGGCGATGACCGGCAACTGGACGCACAACGATGACGACGGCGATGCGGCAAGTCTCGGTCTGGGTCTGAATATTCCTCTGGGGCCTTTCCTGGCAACCGTCGGCGGTAAAGGTATCTATACCAACCCGAACAACGGTGACGAAGGTTACGCTGCGGCAGTGGGTGGCGGTTTGCAGTGGAAAATTGGCGACAGCTTCGGCCTGTTCGGCGAGTACTACTATTCTCCGGATTCCCTCTCCAGCGGTATCGACAGCTATGAAGAAGCCAACGCCGGTGCACGCTGGACAATCATGCGTCCTATCACCGTCGAAGCAGGTTATCGTTATCTGAATCTGGCGGGTAAAGACGGCAACCGTGACAACGCACTGGCTGATGGCCCGTACGTTGGCGTCAGCGCCGGTTTCTGATTTTCTGGCGCGGTATTCTGCCGCGCCTATTTCACTCTTCTTTTTTCCTCACCTCTGGTTGCGCGAATACCCGTTATACCTCACGTTGGTGGTGCGCCACGTTCAGGTAAACGGTGCGCGGAATCCTGCAACTCGAATGATTTAGGGTATAGTGTTTTGACCATAGAAGTGGGAGAACACAATGCTAAACGTGGAAATGTTATCCACCGGCGACGAAGTGCTGCATGGACAGATCACCGATACCAATGCGGCCTGGCTCGCCAATTTTTTCTTTGAGCAGGGATTACCGTTAACGCGCCGCAATACCGTCGGCGATCGCCTTGATGATCTTGTCAGCATTCTGCGCGAGCGGAGCGAACATGCGGACGTGTTGATCGTCAATGGTGGCCTCGGGCCAACCAGTGACGATCTCAGTGCGCTGGCTGCCGCAACGGCAAAAGGTGAAGGGCTGGTGCTTCATGAAGCGTGGCTCACGCATATGGAAAGCTTTTTCAACGATCGTGGCAGAGTGATGGCCCCGAGCAACCGCAAGCAGGCCGAAATCCCTGCCAGCGCGGAGCTTATCGACAACCCGGTCGGTACGGCCTGTGGATTTGCCGTCAAGCTCAACCGCTGCCTGATGTTCTTTACGCCTGGCGTTCCGTCAGAATTTAAAGTCATGGTTGAGCAGGAGATCCTGCCGCGTCTGCGCGAGCGTTTTACGCTGCCTGAGCCGCCGCTGTGCCTGCGATTGACGACGTTTGGCCGCTCAGAAAGCGACCTGGCGCAAAGCCTCGAACATCTCAAGCTGCCCGAAGGCGTGTCGATGGGCTATCGCTCCTCGATGCCGATCATTGAGCTCAAGCTTACCGGACCGGCAACGCAAAAAGCCGCGATGCTGGCGGCATGGCCTGAAGTGCAGCGCGTGGCGGGTGAGAATCTGATTTTCGAAGGCACTGAAGGGTTACCCGCGCAGATCGCCCGCTGCCTGAATGAACGCCAGCTGAGCCTGACGCTCAGCGAGCAGTTCACCAGTGGTTTGCTGGCCTTACAATTATCGCGTGAAAACGCCTCCTTGCTGGCGAGCGAAGTGGTGCCCTCGCAGGAAGAGACGCTGGCGCAAACCGCGCACTGGGCGGCCGATCGTCGGGTGAAACATTTCGCCGGACTGGCGCTGGCAGTGACAGGGCTGGAAGATGAGCATCTTAACTTTGCGCTGGCGACACCGCAGGGAACCCACGCATTACGGGTCAAGATGAGCATAACCCGTCACAGTCTGCAGGTGCGTCAGGAAGTGTGCGCGATGATGGCGCTGAACATGCTGCGCCGCTGGCTGAATGGCAAAGATGTTGCCAGCGAACACGGCTGGATTAACGTGGTGGATACGCTGTTTATTGAGTAAAAATATCGGGGCCAAAAGGCCCCGATAGTGATCACCCCAGCGCTTTGGCGAGTAGAGAGATGGGATGTTCGCAGCGTTTGCTGGTGGACATCTCAATTTGCCATTTGCAGGTTTCGCAGTCGGTCACCACGATGTCTGCGCCGCTCTCTTCAATCTGGCGGAACAGGGGCGCACCGATTGCCTGTGACGTCGGGTAGTTTTCGCTTTTAAAACCGTATGTACCCGCAATCCCGCAGCAGCGCGAATCCAGAACCGTCAGCTCAAGACCCGGAATCAGCCTCAGCAATTCCAGCGTGTAGATCGACCAGCCCATTTTTTCCATATGACAGGGCGTGTGATACACCACTTTCAGCGGCAACGGTTTCAAGGGCAGCGTCTGGCCGTTATCCAGTTTGCGCCACAGGAAACGCGTCGCCAGCTCAATGTGCTCGCGCAGATCGCTGTTGTCCACATCCAGAACATGCGGGTACTCATCGCGTAGCGTAAAGGTACAGGTAGATGAGGTGGCGAGTACCGGAATGCCTTTCCCTACAATCGCTTCTCGAAGAGACGACATGTTGCTTTGCGCCTGTTTACGCGCTTTGTTGGTAAAGCCGTTGGCGATCAGCGGCACGCCGCAGCACTTCTCTTTATTCAATAGCTGTACGCCGGTGCCCATCGCGTTTAACACCGTGATCAGATCTTTGCCCAGCTGCGGGTGGTTATAGTTCACGTAACAGCCATGGAAAAAGGCCGCCTGATCGGCGTAAGTTGCCTGCGCCTCGGCGACCGATTTGTACCAGCGGCGGAAGGTGCCGTGTGAATATTTTGGCAGGCTGCGGTGATGATCGATTTTAAGCGCCACGTCGAGCAGCTG
Organism: Enterobacter sp. 638; assembly: GCF_000016325.1. Lineage (NCBI taxonomy): Bacteria > Pseudomonadati > Pseudomonadota > Gammaproteobacteria > Enterobacterales > Enterobacteriaceae > Enterobacter > Enterobacter sp. 638. Next base: position 3,042,942 of record NC_009436.1, on the reverse strand, counting down.
ACGCACTGGCTTCAGTGAAGTTGCTGCATTCACCAGTGGCGCAAACGGGGTTGAAACGCTGCCCATCAGGTCCGTGTGGCTCAAAATGATATCGCGCAGTTTTGGCGTCTGTTTGCTGTATTGCGCCCGCGCACGCTGAATGATGTCACCGATTTTGACATCGGAAGGGCACGCGACTTCGCAACGTTTGCAGTTGATACAGTATTTCAACGCCTCATCGTACAAAGCGCCATCTTTCAGACGCAGGCGCTCGCCATCTGGTCCCGCCTGTTTCGGGCCAGGATAATGCGGATTCACGCTGCTGACCGGGCAAACCGTGGTACACACGGTGCACTTAATGCAGCTTTCAAAACGGGTGTCGTTCATTGCTCGCCTCCTGCACGCTGGCAAATCTGTTCTGCGGCATACAGGGCGGTGATAGCGCACACGCCGCCACCGCAGCCCAGTGCGATGGGATCAAAACCGCCCAGCACGGAACCGATAGCGTAAAGATTATCGACGGGCGAGCCGGAAAGCTGCGGCCGTAGGGTGTTGTCTGTGATGACGCCAAACTGCTGCCACGGCTGCGGAGCGAAGAAATCACTTTGATACCAGTCCGCTCGGGAGGGATTTTGCCGCACATCCAGACCCAGCACGGCTTCGCGTATTCCTTCGCGTGTGCTGATAAGGCCGTTGCTGAAAAAACTGCCGCTCGCCAGCACCACAAACCGTGGGCGTAGCGGGATATCGCCATGATTTCGCGTCCAAAGGGCACTCACGACGCCGTTGTCGAGCGTCACTTTTTTGACTTCATCACCTGCCATCCAGACGCCGCCCTGGGCAATAAACTGGCGCTGGAGTTGATTGTGCAAGCGTATGCCCGGCACCGAAGGCGGAAGGGTCGGCAGTAAATAGAGTGCGCACGCGAGCCGGTCAGACAGCCAACGCCAGAGGCGATTATCCGCCAAACCAAAACAGGCCGGCATGTACAGCGCATCACAACCCTGGCTGAGCGGCTGTAAGGCGTCGAACAGCAGCGGCCATTTGTCATCGTTATCAAGAAAACGGGCGATATTAACCGCGCGAAACTCGCTGGCGTTATCGCGCAGTACGTCCAGTTCCGGCAATTCTATTTCTGCGGTATCGGCGCTGATGCCCTGATTACGCAGCGATGCGGCGGCAAGATGCGCCTGAAAATCCAGAAAACCGCTAATACCGACCACACATACGCGCTGCGATTGAATCGGGGCGACGGGAACCTCTTCAGGGCTGAGCCACGCCGGACGCAGCATGCCGAGCGGGGTGACGCGCTGATGATTTTGACGCGCATGGCCGCGCAGTCGCGGCCCGCACGTGGCGAGCAACGTTTCAGTCTCATCGGCAAGACGCGCGATGTTGTCCGTGCCCACTAGCCGGTAGGGATGCTCTGCGGGCAATGCATCCGGGTTTTGCAATGCCATTAACGGTGTGTCTACCGCGGAGCCGTCAGGAAGCGCGCCCAGCAAATCCAGCGATCCGGAAGAAAAATGCAGAGCGCTTTGGCCACGACTGACAATCGCACATCGCAGACCGCGCTGCGTAAGCTTAAGCCCGCACAGGATCCCTGCCAGACCGCCGCCGATAATCACCGTATCAAACTTCATCGTGCTGCTCCTTTTCCAGTCCGCATAATCCCTGGTATACCCAGCGGGTGAATTCGCTTTCGCGCAGCGCATCGCCCCAAGCGACAGGCTGCACGCCTTTCCAGCGTTCGTTGAGAAACTCGCTCAACTGCGCGAGCGATTGTGCTGATGTGGTGACGTTGAAGCGCTGCAAAAGCCCGGCAGCGCGACATGCGCACAGTTCGCCCTGACAGGTCCCCATGCCGACTCGAGTCCGGCGACGTAAATCGAGCAGATTATTGACCGTCAGATTTTCAACCGCATATTGCACTTCGCCCGCCGTTACGGCTTCGCATTCGCACACCAGGCTGCGGCTGAGACGGCTCTGGCCGAGCCAGGCTGGCGTGCGATCGCCATGCCGGTAGAGGGCCGAACCGCGCAGTGGTGCGGGGAGCGAGATAATTTTTTGCAGCGTTTTTTCGCTGGATTCCTGCGAGCCTGGCAGAGGGCGTTGCGCCGTGGAGCAGGGCTGCGTGTTGCCCAGCTTCTGGCACACGGCGTCTGTCGCCCACTCGGCCATCAATCGATAAGTCATCAATTTGCCGCCGGTGATGGTAATAAAACCTTCCATTCCGTCGCGTTTGGCGTGATCCATCAGGACAATCCCACGGCTGACGTTGCGCCCGGTGGGGTCATCATCGCTGGCTACCAGCGGACGTACGCCGGCATACGCGCGAAGAATGCGCGTTTGCGCCATGATCGGAGCCAGTTTTTCGCCTTCACGCAGCAGGGTATCCACCTCTTCGGCAGTGACGCGGTTGCAGTCGATATCGTTATAGTCGATGTGCATGGATGTGGTACCAATCAGCGAAATGGTATCGCCAGGCACCAGAATGTCTGCGTCGGACGGCTTGCGGCAGCGGTTAATGACGTGATTGTTGATGCGGTGATCGAGGATCAGCAGCGAGCCTTTGGCCGGGAACATGCGGATGGAGAGGTCGGCATATTCTGCGATGCGCTGACCCCAAATTCCGGCGGCGTTGACCACCACGTCGGCATACAGCTCGCTATGTTCGCCGTAAAGCGTGTCATAGACGCGCACACCCCGCACGGTATCACCTTCGCGGATAAGACCGGTGACTTCATGCGCCGTCAGAACGATTGCGCCATGCTCGCGCGCGTCAAGCATGTTGGCGGCGGTCAGGCGGAACGGATCGACGGTTCCATCGGGCACTTTCACTGCGCCAATGAGCGCGGGATTTACCGAAGGCTCAAGACGTCTGGCGAGCGCGGGATCGAGCATTTCGGCGCGAATACCCGCTTCGGTGCAGGCATGGACGAAGGTCTGCTGAAACGCGAGATCGTCTTCGGGCAGGGTAATAAACAGGCCGTCGGTAGGCTCAATGCAGTGACGGGCGATGCGTTTGAGAATTTGGTTTTCTGCGATGCACTCGCGGGCGGACTCGTTGTCGGTCACCGCGTAGCGCGCCCCGCTGTGCAATAAGCCATGGTTTCGCCCGGTCGCACCGGTGGCGATATCATGACGTTCCAGCAGCGTAACCTTTAGCCCGCGCAAGGCGCAGTCTCGTGCGATACCAGCACCTGTTGCGCCGCCGCCGATGATAATCACATCGCTATAACGAGGATCGCGGAGTGTCATTATCTTCCCTCATGTTCGTTTTTTACTATTCAGCCACATTAATAGTGTGGTTTGTTTGATTTCGAACATAATCGAGCGCAATACGAAACTAAAGCGTGATCTCATGCGCTTATTTGCTCACGCTGTCATATTTCTGTAACAATCTGTGCGTTGATTCACAGTAACAATCGCTGTGATTTTTTAACATCGCGGCCTCTGGAATCGGGGGGCTACACGACCTCGAAAATTTATGACATGGCCACGGAGGCTCTAATGCTCAGTATCTTCAAACCTGCGCCGCATCAGGCGCGCGTGTCAGAGGCAGAAGTCGACCCGCTGTACCGTCGCCTGCGTTGGCAGATTTTCCTCGGTATTTTCTTCGGCTACGCCGCTTACTATCTGGTGCGTAAGAACTTTGCGCTGGCGATGCCGTATCTGGTTGAACAAGGATTTTCACGCGGTGATTTAGGTTTCGCGCTGTCGGGCATTTCGATTGCCTATGGATTTTCCAAATTCATTATGGGGTCCGTTTCGGATCGCTCGAACCCGCGCGTCTTCTTGCCCGCCGGTTTGATTCTCGCGTCCGCGGTGATGTTGTTTATGGGCTTTGTGCCGTGGGCAACGTCCAGTATTGCCATCATGTTTGTTCTGCTGTTCCTGTGCGGTTGGTTCCAGGGAATGGGGTGGCCGCCGTGCGGGCGTACCATGGTGCACTGGTGGTCGCAGAAAGAGCGCGGCGGGATTGTGTCAGTGTGGAACTGCGCGCATAACGTCGGGGGGGGTATTCCTCCGCTGCTGTTCCTGCTGGGGATGGCGTGGTTTAACGACTGGAAAGCGGCGCTGTACATGCCTGCTTTTGGGGCCATCGTTATTGCGATCATTGCTTTTGCTCTGATGCGTGATACCCCGCAATCGTGCGGCCTTCCGCCGATTGAAGAGTATAAAAACGACTACCCGGACGATTATAACGAGCAGCATGAAGAAGAACTGACGGCAAAACAGATCTTCATGAAGTACGTCCTGCCCAACAAACTGTTGTGGTACATCGCTATTGCCAACGTGTTTGTTTATCTGCTGCGTTACGGCATCCTTGACTGGTCGCCGACCTATCTGAAAGAAGTGAAGCATTTCGCACTGGATAAGTCGTCGTGGGCCTATTTCCTGTATGAATACGCCGGTATTCCAGGGACGCTAATTTGCGGCTGGATGTCGGACAAAGTGTTCAGAGGTAACCGTGGTGCAACGGGCGTGTTCTTTATGACGCTGGTGACCATCGCCACTATCGTGTACTGGCTGAATCCTCCGGGAAATCCGGGCGTGGATATGGCCTGCATGATTGTGATCGGCTTCCTGATTTACGGACCGGTGATGCTGATTGGCCTGCACGCGCTGGAACTCGCGCCGAAAAAAGCCGCAGGGACTGCCGCGGGCTTTACCGGTCTGTTCGGTTATCTCGGTGGTTCGGTTGCAGCGAGCGCCATCGTGGGTTACACGGTCGACTTCTTCGGCTGGGATGGCGGCTTTATGGTGATGATTGGCGGCAGCATTATGGCGGTATTGCTGCTGATCGTCGTCATGATTGGCGAAAAACGTCATCATGCGGAAATGATGCAGAAACGAGGCTAAAAAAATGCCCGCGAAAGCGGGCATTACATTTCGATTTCGATATCGCCTTTTGCCCGGCAACAGCAGGGCAAAATTTCCCCTTCGTTGATAAACGCCAGCGGTTCCGTTAGCCAGTCCACTTGTCCTGCCACTAAACGACAGCGGCATGATCCGCAATAACCCGCACGACACTGGTACTCAACTTCAACCTGATGCGACTCTAGTGCCACCAGCAGGGAAGGGTGTTCTTCCCGGCACAACACTTCTGTACCGGAAAGGCTTAACGTTACGCGGCTCATCAGAGCTCGAAGCTGCTCAGATCGTCAGTGTTCACTTCGGAATCAATCTGACCGACCAGATAAGAACTCACTTCCACTTCCTGCGGCGCAACCTGCACGTTATCGGACACCAGCCAGGTGTTGATCCACGGAATCGGGTTAGAGCGCGTTTTGAACGGCAGCTCAAGCCCTACAGCCTGCATGCGGATGTTGGTGATGTACTCAATGTACTGGCACAGAATATCTTTGTTCAGGCCGATCATGGAGCCGTCGCGGAACAGGTATTCTGCCCACTCTTTTTCCTGCAGGGCGGCCAGCACGAACAAGTCATAGCATTCCTGTTTGCACTCTTCGGCGATCTCCGCCATTTCCGGGTCGTCCACGCCGCTGCGCAGCAGATTCAGCATATGCTGAGTGCCGGTCAGATGCAGCGCTTCGTCACGGGCGATTAGACGAATGATTTTGGCGTTACCTTCCATCAGTTTGCGCTCGGCAAACGCAAACGAGCAGGCAAAGCTGACGTAGAAGCGGATCGCTTCCAGCGCGTTGACGCTCATCAGGCACAGGTATAGCTGTTTTTTCAGTGCGCGAAGATTCACGGTGACGGTTTTGCCGTTAACGGAATGCGTGCCTTCACCCAGCAGATGCCAGTAGCTGGTCATTTCGATCAGCTCATCGTAATAGTGGGAAATGCCTTCCGCGCGCTTCTGGATCTGCTCGTTGGTGACGATATCGTCAAACACCACCGCCGGATCGTTAACGATGTTACGGATGATATGGGTGTAAGAACGCGAGTGGATCGTCTCGGAAAACGCCCAGGTTTCAACCCACGTTTCCAGTTCAGGAATCGAGATCAGCGGCAGCAGCGCCACGTTTGGGCTACGGCCCTGAATGGAATCCAGCAGCGTCTGGTACTTCAGGTTGCTGAGGAAAATGTGCTTTTCATGATCCGGCAACGCCTGGAAATCGATACGATCGCGAGAAACGTCTACTTCTTCCGGACGCCAGAAGAAGGAGAGTTGCTTTTCGATCAGCTTTTCGAAAATGTCATATTTTTGCTGATCGTAGCGTGCCACGTTGACCGGCTGACCAAAAAACATCGGCTCTTTGAGCTGGTCGTTTTTCGTCTGTGAAAAGGTGGTATATGCCATGAATAGATGTCCTGTCTTACGAAATAAAGGCGGGGATATCCCCGCCCTTCATTAGATCTTACATGCGCCGCTTTCGCAGCCATCGTCCTGAATGGAAGGCGCCATATCGTCCTGCGCATCTTCCGCACCGTCACGGGTGTTGTGATAGTACAGAGTTTTTACGCCAAATTTATAGGCTGTCAGCAGGTCTTTCAGCAACTGCTGCATCGGCACTTTTCCTGACGGGAAGCGCGTCGGATCGTAGTTGGTGTTAGCAGAGATAGACTGGTCGATAAACTTCTGCATGATGCCCACCAGCTGCAGGTAACCGTCATTATTCGGCATTTCCCACAGCAGCTCGTAGCTGTCTTTCAGCAGCTCATAATCCGGTACAACCTGACGCAGCACGCCGTCTTTCGACGCTTTGATGCTGACGTGACCGCGCGGCGGCTCAATACCGTTGGTGGCGTTGGAGATCTGCGAAGAGGTCTCTGACGGCATCAGCGCAGACAATGTGGAGTTGCGCAGGCCATGGGTCTTGATGGACTCACGCAGCGTTTCCCAGTCCAGATGCAGCGGCTCGTTGACGATCGCATCCAGGTCTTTCTTGTAGGTGTCGATCGGCAGAATGCCTTTCGCGTAGGTGGTTTCGTTGAACCACGGGCACGCGCCTTGCTCTTTCGCCAGTTCGTTAGAGGCTTTCATCAGGTAATACTGAATCGCCTCAAACGTTTGGTGCGTCAGATTATTCGCGCTGCCATCGGAATAACGCTTGCCGTTTTTCGCCAGCCAGTAGGCGAAGTTGATCACGCCAATACCCAGCGTACGACGACCCATTGCGCCGCGTTTTGCCGCCGGAATTGGGTAATCCTGATAATCCAACAGGGCGTCCAGCGCACGAACCGCCAGTACGGCCAGCTCTTCCAGCTCAGCCAGGCTCTTGATCGCGCCCAGGTTGAATGCGGACAGCGTACACAGCGCGATTTCGCCGTTTTCGTCGTTCACGTCGTACAGCGGTTTGGTCGGCAGAGCGATTTCCAGGCACAGGTTAGACTGGCGCACTGGCGCAATAGCCGGATCGAACGGGCTGTGGGTGTTGCAGTGGTCAACGTTCTGGATATAGATACGGCCAGTAGAAGCACGTTCCTGCATCATCAGAGAGAACAGGTCGACGGCTTTCACGCGTTGCTTACGGATGCTGTCATCTTGCTCATATTGTGTGTACAGACGTTCGAACTCGTCCTGATCGGCGAAGAACGCATCGTACAGGCCCGGCACGTCGGATGGGCTGAACAGGGTGATGTCCTGGCCTTTCAGCAGGCGGGTGTACATCAGTTTGTTGATCTGCACGCCGTAGTCCATATGACGAACGCGGTTGCCTTCAACGCCACGGTTGTTTTTCAGCACTAACAGGCTTTCGACTTCCAGGTGCCACATTGGATAGAACAGCGTCGCGGCACCGCCGCGTACGCCGCCCTGTGAGCAGGATTTCACTGCAGTCTGGAAGTGTTTGTAGAACGGGATACAGCCGGTGTGGAACGCTTCACCGCCGCGAATCGGGCTGCCCAGCGCACGAATGCGACCGGCGTTGATACCGATACCAGCACGCTGGGAAACGTATTTCACAATGGCGCTTGAGGTAGCGTTGATGGAATCCAGGCTGTCGCCGCACTCGATCAGCACGCAGGAGCTGAACTGACGAGTCGGGGTGCGCACGCCAGACATAATCGGCGTAGGCAGAGAAATTTTAAAGATGGATACGGCGTCGTAAAAACGCTTCACGTATTCCAGGCGCGTTTCACGCGGATAGTTCGAGAACAGGCACGCGGCGACCAGAATATACAGGAACTGCGCGCTCTCGTAGATTTCGCCAGTGACGCGGTTCTGGACCAGGTATTTACCTTCCAGCTGCTTCACCGCGGCGTAGGAGAAGTTCATGTCGCGCCAGTGATCGATAAACCCGTCCATCTGCTTGAACTCTTCTTCCGTGTAGTCTTCCAGCAGATGCGCGTCATATTTGCCCAGCTCAACCATTTTCGTGACGTGATCGAGCAGCGCTGGCGGCTCAAACTGACCGTACGCTTTTTTGCGCAAGTGGAAAATGGCAAGGCGCGCGGCCATGTACTGGTAATCCGGCGCTTCGCGGGAGATCAGGTCGGCTGCGGCTTTGATAATGGTTTCATGAATATCGGAGGTCTTAATCCCGTCGTAGAACTGAATATGTGAACGCAGTTCAACCTGGGAGATAGATACGTTGTTCAGTCCTTCTGCTGCCCAGTCGAGAACTCGATGGATTTTGTCGAGATTGATACGCTCGGTAGTACCGTCGCGCTTTGTCACCAGCAGACTCTGATTCATGTGGGTTTTTACCTGTCCGTGAAATAAAAAAATATCCCCCCGCTTATCCACAGAACCGCCTTGTGGCTAGCTCTGTGGATAAATACTACATATAGGGGGTTTGCGATAAGAAAAACGCTATATGGTGAGTATTCTAGTAAGGAATCATTTCAGTACAAGAGTTGATTTTGACGTTAATTTCAGGTTGCTAAAGCGTAATAAACCCTAAGTCCTCGTATCGTAAGGCCTGGACGTCATGTCAATAATTTAGAAAAAAAATCTAAAATTTGATCGAGTGCTGATTTCTTCAACGAGAGGTGAGAATTGCGCAACCTAATGTCGCGCAATCTTTATAAGAATAACGAATGACGTTAGTCGTTTTTTGCCGTCGTGTGCAACATGTAGTTAACATCCACACCCGGCGCGAGCTTGAATTTGTCGGTCAACGGATTGTAGTGCAAGCCGGTGATGTGTTGTTCCTTCAGCCAGGTCAGATCTACCCAGCCTAATAATTCGGCAGGCTTGATGAATTTCTTCACGTCATGGGTTCCTTTCGGCACCATGCGCAGCACATATTCCGCACCCACCACAGCCATCAGCCACGCTTTCCCGTTACGGTTAATCGTCGAGAAGAAGACTTGTCCACCGGGTTTCACCAGAGCGGCGCAGGCGTTAACCACCGATTGCGGGTCAGGAACGTGTTCGAGCATTTCCATGCAGGTGACAACATCGTATTGATGCGCATGTTTAGCGGCGTGCTCTTCAACGGTTTCCTGAACGTAGTCAACCTGAATACCGGATTCAAGCGCATGCAGACGAGCAACCTGGAGCGGTTCAAAACCCATGTCCAGGCCGGTGACCGTTGCGCCTTCGCGCGCCATGCTTTCGGCCAGAATGCCGCCGCCGCAGCCGACATCGAGCACTTTTTTACCGAACAGACCGCCGGAGCGCTCCGCGATATAGCCCAAACGCAGCGGGTTAATGCGGTGCAGAGGTTTGAACTCACCGTCGAGATCCCACCAGCGGGATGCCACCGCTTCAAATTTGGCGATCTCTGCATGGTCGACGTTGTGAGCTACCGGGGATTTTTCGGCATTCATGGGCGCTTTTACTCCTTAATTCGCAAGAGGATCGAGTATATCAGGCTCTCCCCGCGAATAAACCATACAGGTTTACCTGTATGGGGGCGATTGTGTTATAATTTGCGACCTTTGAATCCGGGATACAGTAGAGGGATAGCGGTTAGATGAGCGACCTTGCGAGAGAAATTACACCGGTTAACATCGAGGAAGAGCTTAAGAGCTCCTATCTGGATTATGCGATGTCGGTCATTGTTGGCCGTGCGCTGCCAGACGTCCGAGATGGCCTGAAGCCGGTACACCGTCGCGTACTATACGCCATGAACGTATTGGGCAATGACTGGAATAAAGCCTACAAAAAATCTGCCCGTGTCGTTGGTGACGTCATCGGTAAATATCACCCTCATGGTGATACTGCCGTATATGACACGATCGTCCGTATGGCGCAGCCTTTCTCCTTACGTTACATGCTGGTGGATGGCCAGGGTAACTTCGGTTCTGTCGATGGTGACTCCGCTGCGGCGATGCGTTATACGGAAATCCGTATGTCGAAAATCGCCCATGAGCTGATGGCCGACCTGGAAAAAGACACGGTTGATTTCGTCGATAACTACGACGGCACCGAGCGTATTCCTGATGTTATGCCGACCAAGATCCCGAACCTGTTGGTTAACGGTTCTTCCGGTATCGCCGTCGGTATGGCCACGAACATTCCGCCGCACAACATTACTGAAGTCATTAACGGCTGCCTCGCCTACATCGACGATGAAGAAATCACCGTTGAAGGGCTGATGGAACACATTCCAGGCCCAGACTTCCCAACTGCCGCCATCATCAATGGCCGCCGTGGTATTGAAGAAGCGTACCGCACCGGTCGTGGCAAGATTTACATTCGCGCCCGCGCGGAAGTGGAAGCTGACGCGAAAACCGGCCGCGAAACCATTATCGTCCATGAAATTCCTTACCAGGTGAACAAAGCTCGCCTGATCGAGAAAATCGCGGAACTGGTAAAAGAAAAACGCGTTGAAGGCATTAGCGCGCTGCGTGACGAGTCTGATAAAGACGGTATGCGCATCGTGATTGAAATCAAACGCGACGCGGTGGGTGAGGTTGTTCTGAACAACCTGTACTCCCAGACTCAGCTTCAGGTTTCCTTCGGCATCAACATGGTTGCATTGCACCATGGCCAGCCGAAGATCATGAACCTGAAAGATATCCTGAGCGCGTTCGTGCGTCACCGCCGTGAAGTGGTGACTCGCCGTACTATTTTCGAACTGCGTAAAGCACGCGATCGTGCGCACATTCTGGAAGCGCTGGCTGTTGCACTGGCCAACATCGACCCGATCATCGAGTTGATCCGTCGTGCGCCAACGCCTGCGGAAGCAAAAGCAGGATTGGTTGCTCAGCCGTGGGCATTGGGCAACGTGTCTGCCATGCTGGAACGTGCAGGTGATGACGCGGCGCGTCCTGAGTGGCTGGAACCTGAATTTGGCGTGCGTGACGGTCAATATTACCTGACCGAACAGCAGGCACAGGCAATTCTGGATCTGCGTTTGCAGAAACTGACTGGCCTTGAGCATGAAAAACTGCTCGACGAGTACAAAGAGCTGCTGGAGCAGATTGCAGAGCTTCTGCATATTCTCGGTAGCGCCGATCGTCTGATGGAAGTGATCCGTGAAGAGCTGGAATTGGTCCGCGACCAGTTCGGTGATGCGCGTCGCACTGAAATCACGGCGAATACGTCTGATATCAACATTGAAGATCTGATCAACCGCGAAGATGTGGTTGTGACCCTGTCTCATCAGGGGTATGTGAAGTATCAGCCGTTGACCGACTACGAAGCTCAGCGTCGTGGTGGTAAAGGCAAATCGGCAGCACGTATCAAAGAAGAAGACTTTATCGACCGCCTGCTGGTGGCGAACACCCATGACACGATCCTCTGCTTCTCCAGCCGTGGTCGTTTGTACTGGATGAAAGTGTATCAGCTGCCAGAAGCGAGCCGTGGGGCACGTGGTCGTCCGATCGTCAACCTGCTTCCGCTTGAGCCGAACGAGCGTATCACCGCGATTCTGCCAGTACGCGAGTACGAAGAAGGCGTGAACGTCTTCATGGCGACCGCGAGCGGTACCGTGAAGAAAACGGCACTGACTGGTTTCAGCCGTCCACGTTCTGCCGGGATTATCGCCATCAACCTGAACGAAGGCGATGAACTGATCGGTGTAGATCTGACCTCCGGTTCTGACGACGTCATGTTGTTCTCTGCCGCCGGTAAAGTGGTGCGCTTTAAAGAGAACGCCGTACGCGCAATGGGTCGTACTGCGACCGGCGTGCGTGGTATCCGACTCGCAGGCGAAGACAGCGTTGTTTCTCTGATTATTCCGCGCGGTGAAGGCGCTATCCTGACCGTAACGCAGAATGGTTACGGTAAACGCACTGCGGAAGGGGAATACCCAACCAAGTCTCGTGGTACGCAGGGCGTTATCTCCATCAAAGTGACCGAGCGTAACGGCTCTGTTGTGGGTGCAGTGCAGGTTGATGACTGCGACCAGATCATGATGATCACTGATGCTGGTACGCTGGTGCGTACGCGTGTGTCTGAGATCAGCGTGGTAGGGCGTAATACTCAGGGCGTTATCCTCATCCGTACTGCGGAAGACGAAAACGTAGTGGGTCTGCAACGTGTTGCTGAGCCTGTGGATGACGAAGAACTTGATTCCATCGACGGTAGCGTCGCGGAAGGTGACGATGAAATCGCACCGGAAACCGAGACCGATGAAGCTGATTCTGAAGAAGCAGATTCCGATGAAGATGCGGCAGATGATGCCGACGAGTAATGTCTTCTGACATAAAAAGGGCCGGATTCCGGCCCTTTCTTTTTTGCAGATAACTGAGCATTGCGGCACGCCGCGTTTACCGCTACCTTAACCACATTCTTTTAGCCTCTGACGGCGGAGCTTCGCCCCCTTGAAATACCTCGTCTCCTTTCGCACCACTCTTAAAGTCTCTCGCTATCTTTTTCGCGCGCTGGCGTTATTGCTTTGGTTACTGGTTGCCCTTTTTTCGGTGTTTTACATCGTAAATGCGCTGCATCAGAAGGAGTCAGAGATCCGTCAGGAGTTTAATTTAAGTTCCGATCAGGCTCAGCGTTACATTCAGCGTACGTCTGACGTCATGAAAGAGCTGAAGTACATTGCTGAAAACCGTCTGACGGCGGAGAACGGCATTCTGGCCACGCGCGGACGAAATGACAAACCAGAAGTTCCGGATTTCGAACCGTTATTCCCCGACTCCGATTGCTCAACAATGGGCACGGCCTGGCGTGGCTCGCTTGAGTCACTGGCGTGGTTTATGCGCTACTGGCGCGATAATTTCTCCGCTGCCTACGATCTCAACCGGGTATTTCTCATCGGCAGCGAGAATCTCTGTTTAGCCGATTTCGGTCTGCGGGATGTACCGGTTGAGCGCGAGGATGCGTTAAAAAGTTTGCACGAACGCATCATGAAATACCGCAATGCCCCGCAGGACGAACGTGGCAATAATATCTTCTGGATAAGCCAAGGGCCGCGTCCGGGAGTGGGCTATTTCTACGCCCTCACGCCGGTGTATCTCGCTAATCGCCTGCAAGCGCTGCTGGGCACTGAACAAACGATTCGCATGGAGAACTTCTTCACGCCGGGCAGTTTACCGATGGGGGTGACGATCCTCGATGAAAATGGTCATACGCTGATTTCGCTGACCGGGCCTGAAAGCCGCTTAAAAGTTGATCCTCGCTGGATGCAGGAACGCTCCTGGTTTGGCTATACGTCGGGCTTCCATGAACTGGTGCTCAAGAAAAGTTTACCGCCATCGTCGCTGAGCATTGTCTATTCCGTTCCTGTTGATATGGTGCTGGAACGCATTCGGATGCTCATTCTTAACTCCATCCTGTTGAATGTGCTGGTGGGGATCGCGCTGTTCATGTTGGCGCGCATGTATGAGCGTAAAATTTTCATCCCGGCAGAGAGCGACGCTCAACGTCTTGAAGAGCATGAGCAATTTAACCGCAAAATTGTCGCCTCGGCACCTGTGGGGATTTGTATCCTCCGTACGCAGGATGGGACCAATATCCTGAGTAACGAACTGGCGCATAACTATCTGAACATGCTGACACATGAAGACCGGCAGCGACTGACGCAGATCATCTGCGGACAGCAGGTCAACTTTGTCGACGTGTTAACCAGCAATCACACCAACCTGCAAATAAGCTTTGTCCATTCGCGCTATCGCAATGAGAACGTGGCGATCTGCGTGCTGGTGGACGTATCTTCACGCGTAAAAATGGAAGAGTCGTTACAAGAAATGGCGCAGGCAGCGGAACAGGCCAGCCAGTCTAAGTCGATGTTCCTTGCGACCGTGAGCCATGAACTACGCACGCCGCTGTACGGCATCATTGGTAACCTCGATCTGCTGCAAACGAAAGAGCTGCCGAAGGGGGTTGAGCGTCTGGTCACGGCGATGAACAACTCTTCAAGCCTGCTGCTGAAAATTATCAGCGATATTCTCGACTTCTCCAAAATTGAGTCTGAACAGCTCAAAATCGAACCGAGCGAGTTTTCACCGCGTGAAGTCATGAACCATATCAGCGCTAACTATATGCCGCTGGTGGTGCGTAAACAGCTCGGGCTGTACTGCTTTATCGAACCGGATGTACCACTGACGCTGCTGGGCGACCCGATGCGTCTGCAGCAGGTCATTTCAAACCTGCTCAGCAACGCGATTAAGTTCACCGATGTCGGCTGTATCATTTTGCATGTTTCTCGCGCCGGGGATTATTTAAGCATTCGCATCCGCGATACTGGTGTCGGTATTCCGGCAAAAGAAGTGGTGAAACTGTTCGATCCGTTCTTCCAGGTGGGAACCGGGGTGCAGCGTAACTTCCAGGGGACCGGGCTGGGGCTGGCCATTTGCGAACAGCTGATCAGCATGATGGATGGCGATATTTCTGTCGATACCGAACCGGGCATGGGCAGTCAGTTTACGATCCGCATTCCGCTCTATTCTGCTCAATATCCGGTGAAAAGCCCGGCGGAAGGGTTGAGCGATAAGATGTGCTGGCTGGCGGTGCACAACGCGTCGCTGTATAGCTTCCTGGAATCATTGCTCTCGAACCGAGGCATTCGTGTCGCGCGCTATGAAGCAGGGCAAAAAACGGACCCTGACGATACGCTGATTACAGACGTTGAGGTCGATCCTTCCTGGCGGGGCAGAGCCGTGATTACGTTCTGTCGTCGCCATATTGGTATTGCCCAGGAGCGCGTTCCAGGGGAGTGGACGCACAGTGTGGCAACGCCGCATGAGATTCTGCATTTGCTGGCACATATCTACAATGTGGAAGGCGATGCCCACGACGGTGGTACCGCGCTGCCTTCGCCGCAGTCAGCTGTTGCGATGAATGATGACATGATGATTCTGGTGGTGGATGACCATCCAATCAACCGTCGTCTGCTGGCCGATCAGCTCGGCTCGCTGGGATATCAATGTCTGACTGCAAATGACGGCGTGGATGCGCTGAACGTGCTGAGCAAAAATCACATCGATATTGTGCTCAGTGACGTGAACATGCCAAACATGGACGGGTATCGTCTCACCCAGCGCATTCGCCAGCTTGGGATGACCTTGCCGGTTATCGGTGTCACCGCCAACGCGCTGGCCGAAGAGAAAGAGCGTTGTCTGGAGTCGGGCATGGACAGTTGCCTGTCAAAACCGGTGACGCTCGATGTCATCAAACAGACATTGTCGATTTACGCGGACCGCGTCAGGAAATCGAGGGCATAAAAAAAACCGGCTAGCGCAAGCGCTGCCGGGTTTTTTATCACCAGAACGGAATCAGTCTTTATCGACTGCGCTCAGGGTAACCGAAGAGAGATAATTCAACAGGGCGATATCATTCTCCACGCCCAGCTTCATCATCGCCGATTTCTTCTGGCTACTGATGGTTTTGATACTGCGGTTCAGCTTCTTGGCAATTTCAGTGACCAGGAAACCTTCAGCGAACAGGCGCAGCACTTCACTTTCTTTCGGTGATAAACGTTTGTCACCGTAACCACCCGCGCTGATTTTCTCAAGCAGTCGAGAAACGCTTTCAGGGGTAAATTTTTTGCCTTTCTGCAATGCAGCCAGAGCCTTAGGCAGATCCGTAGGCGCGCCCTGTTTCAGGACAATCCCTTCAATGTCGAGTTCCAGCACGGCGCTCAAAATCGCCGGGTTATTGTTCATGGTCAGAACAATAATTGAAATACTCGGAAAGTGGCGCTTGATGTATTTGATCAGTGTGATCCCATCGCCGTACTTATCTCCAGGCATGGAGAGGTCGGTAATGAGCACGTGTGCATCAAGTTTCGGAAGATTATTTATAAGTGCTGTAGAGTCTTCAAATTCACCGACAACATTCACCCACTCGATCTGTTCAAGTGATTTGCGAATACCGAACAGTACAATCGGGTGGTCGTCGGCAATAATTACGTTCATATTGTTCATGTAAAGGCTACCTTGCTACAGCAAGCTTTTGACGTAGGCGTCAATGTCGCTGATGTATTTTTCTGTGCCAGAAGCATCCTTCTCACGAATAAGATGTTCCAGCGTTTCACATAACTGCTTGCCCGGAACCAGATTAAGCATGGCAAACACCCCTTTAAGCCGGTGTGCTGTCTGTGTCAGCGCGGCGAAATCCTTCGCGGCGGACTCAGTATACAACCGCTTAACATCATCTGGTACTGTATCTACAAATAGGGAATAGTATCCGCTGGCCTGGAGTTCGGCATTTTCATCGCCACCCAATGGGGACTCCAGTATCTCTTCTTGCGCCAGATTCTCTTCTATTAGTTGTAGTACAGCTTCCTGCATCGCATTGCTCATATTAAAGTTGACGCGCAGCTGACCGGGGCCGATTTTCCGCACGCCTGACTCATCATCGCTTAAAAGCAAGCCCGAGGCAGTAAGATTAGACGGATTATCAGTTAAAAAGAGATCATATTCTTGACTCGTGAGCCTTTCATCCGGGTTTATGCATGCCGCACCCCAGTTTTCCAGCTGGCGAACCACGATGTTGCGTATTTCGCTGGACGTCACATCCACCATCACGATCACATCATCCAGCAGGCGCTCTTCGTCCTCTTCCTGAGGATTTGCGTCCATTTTGACATGCAGTGAATAGCGGGTACCCAGCGACTCGCGAGCCTTAATATTCAGGTGTCCACCAAGCTTACGCGCCAGCTGATCGCACAGCCAGAAGGTGAGGGCATTGGCTTTTCCGTAGCTATCGCTCTGCGTGTCGTTCAGGAAAGGGAAGTGTAAATTATCGATTTCGCTCATCGTCACACCTTCCCCCGTATCCAGAATACGGATTGTCAGGCGGTCTTCGGCGGACTCATCCGTACCCACTTCCAGCGTAATTTTTCCGATTTGCGTGGTGGTGACGGAGTATTGAATCAGCATCAGCACGATGCGCCGTAACGCTTCGCGATCGCCATGACGTTCATCGTTGGCAGGAAGGTTGTTGTTGATCAGCAACTGCAGGCCTTTGCGCTTGATAACGGGCAGGACTTCGGGCACCACTTCGTTAATCAGATCCTGAACCGAAAATAGCGTAGAGCTTCCTTTCCATGTGTCGTTTTCAAGCATGTTGGCTAACTGGATTTCATCAACCATGCGCACAAGCGTATCCGCCTGATTGGCCAACTGATGGCTCTCTGGCGTGCTCAAACTCGCTGCCTGGCTGGCAAGCTCTTTCAACGGACGCTTGAACGCATCACCAATGTTTTGCATAAACGCCGCGCGGCCCTGCTGATTTTTCTCATACAGCCTCTGCGCTTGTTTCAGCTTCTTGTTCACCAGCACTTCTCTGTCCTGATCACGAATGATGAAGATCTGAGTACGCGAAGCGACCTGGCTGCGGAACTGACGAATTTCGTACAGTTCATTATTAATGGTGGCCTGAATCACCCCCTGATGCTGGTCAGCCATGGTGGTGATGTTTTGCAGATTAAGATGTGGCAACAGGTGATCGGCAATCTTGTTGCTCATAATCGTGCGATTGGCCTCCTGGTCATGCACCAGAAGCCCCAGTGGTAGCACCGATACGATCTCTTCATTCAAGGCGCGTAACACGCGTAATTCATTGTTAGAGCTTGACGACGACGTATGCTCAGTCTGACGGCCAGGCTGAAAGCGGAAGGTGGTATAACCAAACAGCGCCAGCGCCAGCAAAGCAATGTTGAGAAGTAGCGGCAGCAAGATGTTTTGCAATGTGTCGAGCAACAGCGTTCCAAAGGGAACCTGCCAAACCAGACGCATACCGGTGGAGTTCAGGGATGAAGAGATCTCAATCTTCGAGCCATTAAAGGTAATGGATGCGCTTTCCGGGCCGTCTTTTTTATCCGCTGCCGTGCGCATATTTTGCACGGAAGTGTCTGGCTCAAGACGGAAACTGTCCAGCGGCATATCAGGTGGAATAAGATCGTTAATCGGCAGATCAAACGCGACAACTGTCGCCAGATGCCCGGGCTGGTTAAACGTGGTACGCAGGGTGAAGTAATGCCCGTTTTGCCAGGCAAGACGGCGAAGGGAAGAGAAGCTCTCGCGCTCGTCCAGGGTGTTGGCCTGCTGGAGCATTTCAGCACGGCGTGAATCCACAATCGAGCCAATGGAGGACTCTTTAAAACCCGATGAGAGATCTTTCAACGGCAGCGTGGAGATCAGGATCATGCTGTTATCCTGGCCATTAAGATAGTACATCGACCAGGGGACCGTTTCCGCGCCCCAGAGCGTGTCGAGATACGTCGAGATTCGCTGTGTCATCTCAAGCGTTGCGCTGTCATGAGAGCCAAAAATCAACGCTTCGGTTTTGCGGCGCGTTTTTTCGAGATAATAGACGTCCTGTTTGAGACGCGTTTCCTGCAAACCTTCACCCGAGGCCGTTCCCGGCGCTGCGGCGATATTGTCGTAAATCTGCCAGGTCGCGTAGCGCCAGGTGTCGATGCGCTTATGCACCGCATGGGTGATATCGACGATTTGATAGCTACGGTCTTTCAGCCAGGTGTTGACCGCGCTCTGCACCATCACTCCCATCGTCACTAATAGCACAACGATCAATAGAAGAAAGAAACGAGTGATGCTCCCAGGAAGAAGGGAGAATTTACCAGGTGCTGTGGTTTCAGACTGACTCATTAATGTGATTAACCCGTGATGGCCGCACGTAAAGACGATAGGGCAGTATAAAGGGTAATACCTGAATTTCCAGTATCGAGGCCCGGCGGGGAGAGACTTTTTCGCGCTTTATCAACGCCGCACAAAGCCGTATCGAAAGTGTACAAATGGGACAGTATTGTACAAATAATTACCGATGCCGCGAACAAATAGCACGAATTAACAAGAAATTAGGAGGCGGATAATTATCGGAAGCGAATTTAGGCGTTATCTGAGAATTAGTTAATAGTCGTTATAATTTCATTGCGGTAGCACAAAATTATTCGCTTAACGTAAAGAAGAGTAAAAAAAAACCGAATGCATTGCACTCGGCTCAATTAGGGATAAACAGACATTCAAAAATGAATGACGGTAATAAATAAAGTTAATGATGATAGCGAGAGTTATTTTAGAGATCTCTTGTGATTTTGTTTTGACAATCAGTGCGGTAATGTAATCTTTGGTAACTCATTGATTATAATATAAAACATGTAATTATTGATTTTAAGTGCTTTGTATTTTAGCTATTTGTGCTATTGAAAAGTTCCCTGATATTTACAATTTGAAATACCTTATGGTAACAATGAAACATCTTCAAAGTTTTCGTATCATATTCGTATTGGATTATTCTGTATTTTTGCGGAGAATGAAGTAGCCGACTGGTTAAGAGGGTTAACCAGTAAGCAGTGGCAATTATAAGGCATATAACAGAGGGTTAATAAAATGAAAGTTAAAGTTCTCTCCCTCCTGGTACCAGCTCTGCTGGTAGCAGGCGCAGCAAATGCGGCTGAAATTTATAACAAAGATGGCAACAAATTAGATCTGTTCGGTAAAGTCGACGGCCTGCACTATTTCTCTGACGACAAAGGTAACGACGGCGATCAAACCTACATGCGTATCGGCTTCAAAGGCGAAACGCAAGTAAACGATCAGGTGACCGGTTATGGCCAGTGGGAATACCAGGTTCAAGGTAATACCAGCGAAAGCGAAAACCAGTCCTGGACTCGTGTAGCCTTCGCGGGCCTGAAATTCGGTGACGCAGGTTCCTTCGATTATGGTCGTAATTACGGCGTGATCTACGACGTGACTTCCTGGACCGACGTTCTGCCAGAATTTGGCGGTGACACTTACGGTGCAGATAACTTCCTGCAATCTCGTGCAAACGGCGTCGCGACTTACCGTAACCAGGATTTCTTCGGCCTGGTTGATGGTTTGAACTTTGCTCTGCAGTATCAGGGTAAAAACGGCAGCGTAAGCGGCGAAAATGACAGTGGACGCAGCACCCTGAAACAAAATGGCGACGGCTACGGTGCGTCTCTGACCTACGATCTGGGCGAAGGCTTTAGCGTCGGCGGTGCGATGTCTTCTTCTAAACGCACTGCTGACCAGAATGCAGCAGGCGTTTACGGTGAAGGCGACCACGCTGAAGTTTACAGCGGCGGCCTGAAATATGATGCGAACAACATCTATCTGGCAGCACAGTACTCCCAGACTTATAACGCAACCCGCTTTGGTAATTCCCAGGGCAGCAGCGACATCTACGGTTTTGCTAACAAAGCGCAAAACTTCGAAGTGGTTGCGCAGTATCAGTTCGACTTCGGTCTGCGTCCTTCCGTGGCTTACCTGCAGTCAAAAGGTAAGGACGTAAGCAACAACACCACTAACTTCGGCGATCAGGATCTGCTGAAATATGTTGATGTTGGCGCGACTTACTACTTCAACAAAAACATGTCCACCTACGTGGACTACAAAATCAACCTGCTGGATGAAAACAACTTCACCAAACAGGCTGGTGTAGGTACTGACGATATCGTTGCTCTGGGTCTGGTTTACCAGTTCTAAGACGCAGTCAGTCACTGAAAGGGGCCAACGGGCCCCTTTTTCTATGCTTTTTTAGGGTCTTACTGAAGACGCGTTTTGGTATACTCTTGCCGCCCAGGCATGAGGATAATAACGAATGGAAATGACTTTTTGGCGAGCCGGCATTTTGTCGGTATTTTTCTTACTTTCGGCATGCGATTCTTTATCCCCTACCACGACAGAAAATGCGCCAGCGGCAACCGTGCTGGAAGGCAAAACCATGGGAACGTCCTGGCGCGTGAGCGTCATGAATATAGATAAAAATCGCGTGGATGAACTTCGCGGTAAAATCCAGTCCCAGCTTGATGCTGACGATCAGCTGCTTTCTACCTATAAAAATGATTCTGCGCTAATGCGGTTCAACCTGTCGAACAGCACATCGCTTTGGCCTGTGAGTGAGGCACTGGCCGATATCGTTACCGAGTCCCTGCATGTCGGCTATAAAACTAACGGCGCAATGGATATCACCGTCGGGCCACTGGTGAATTTATGGGGCTTTGGACCAACAAAACAGCCGGAGACGGTACCGAGTCAGGATCAGATTGACGATGCGCGCGCGCGCACTGGACTGCAACATCTGAGCGTATTGAATCAGTATGGGCAGCAGTACTTGCAAAAAGACATTCCCGATCTGTTTGTCGACCTCTCCACTGTTGGCGAGGGGTACGCGGCGGATCATCTTGCCGCGCTGATGGCTCAGGAGGGGATCTCTCGTTATCTGGTTTCCGTCGGGGGCGCACTCGTGAGCCGCGGTCTCAATGCCAGCGATCAATCCTGGCGTGTCGCTATCCAAAAGCCAACAGATCAACAAAATGCGGTGCAGGCCATTGTGGATATCAACGGTCATGGCATCAGCACATCTGGCAGCTATCGCAACTATTACGAGCTGAACGGCAAGCGTCTTTCGCACGTGATCGACCCCAGGACGGGGCGCCCGATCGCACACAATCTGGTTTCCGTGACGGTGATTGCCCCGACGGCACTGGAGGCTGATGCCTGGGATACCGGACTGATGGTCCTCGGGCCGGAAAAGGCCAAAGAAGTGGTGCGTCAGGAAGGGTTGGCGGTCTACATGATTACCAAAGAGGGGGAGAGTTTTAAAACCTGGATGTCGCCGCAGTTTCACGCTTTTCTGATCGACGAACAACATTAAAAAGCAAGGTTGCGGGTTTTTGTTCGGTGGCGCTCGGGCATTGTTTGAGTATGCTTGAAAGAGGAGCCTAAGATGAAAAACCTGACGCTGATTACTGATGACGATCGCTGGCTGGCCGTGATGGCCCGCGATCCTGCCGCCGACAACCAGTTTGTTTTCGCTGTCCAGACAACCGGTATCTTTTGCCGCCCTTCGTGCCGGGCGCGTCATGCCCTGCGAAAAAACGTTGTGTTTTATCCCGATTCACATCATGCCCAACAGGCAGGGTTTCGCCCCTGCAAACGCTGTTTGCCCGATCGGGCAGATCCGCAAGCGCATAAGATAGCGAAAGTCGAAAAAGCCTGCCGCTTGCTCGAGCAGGAACAACCGCTGACGCTGGAAGCACTGGCGGAACAGGTCGCTATGAGTGCTTTTCATTTCCATCGTCTGTTCAAATCCGTGACCGGAATGACGCCAAAAGCCTGGCAACAGGCGGCGCGTGCGCGACGTTTACGCAGCGCGCTGACTCAGGGCGAAAAAATCACCGACACGGTGCTGGCCGCAGGCTTCCCGGATAGCAGCTCCTACTATCGCAAAGCGGACGAAACGCTGGGCATGACGGCAAAACAGTATCGCAATGGCGCGAGCAATGTGTCTGTGCGCTTCGCCGTGACGAATTGTGAACTTGGCCGCTGCCTTGTGGCCGAAAGTGAACGCGGTATTTGCGCTATTTTACTTGGCGATGATGACGATGCGCTGATTGACGAGCTGCACACACTTTTCCCTTTGGCTCAGTCTGAATCGACCGATGGGGAATTCACGGCGCGTATCGATCGGGTTATCCGTACTCTGACGCATCATGAGAAGGCGCTGGCGTTGCCGCTGGATATTCGCGGGACCGCGTTTCAGCAGCTGGTCTGGCAGGCGTTGCGGGCGATACCTTGTGGGGAAACGGCAAGCTATCAACAGATCGCACAAGCCATCGGAAAACCCAATGCGGTGCGCGCCGTGGCGGGTGCCTGCGCCGCCAATAAGCTGGCCATCGTGATCCCGTGCCACCGCGTGGTGCGTCGCGATGGCGCACTGTCCGGCTATCGCTGGGGAGTCGAGCGCAAGGCGCAGTTACTTAAGCGTGAGGCCAACATTCAGGAGGAGTAATGCTCGATTTATTTGCTGATGAGCAGCCCTGGCAAGAGCCGTTGGCGGCGGGGGCTGTCGTTCTTCGCCGCTTTGCCGTCACCAGTGCAGCCGCGCTTTTACACAATATTGAAGCGGTAGCGGCTATTTCACCTTTTCGTCATATGGTGACGCCGGGCGGTTACACCATGTCGGTGGCGATGACCAGCTGCGGTGGACTCGGCTGGACGACTAACGATCGTGGTTATCTCTATTCCTCCGTCGACCCAGTGACTCAGTGCCCGTGGCCGCCGATTCCTGCGGTATTCAATGCGCTTTGTCATGAAGCAGCTGTCGCGGCGGGATATCCCGAGTTTCAGCCCGATGCCTGCTTGATCAACCGTTATGCACCGGGCGCAAAACTGTCGTTACACCAGGATAAAGACGAACCTAATCTGCGTGCGCCGATTGTCTCCGTGTCGTTGGGGTTGCCCGCGATCTTTCAGTTTGGCGGCTTGCAGCGTAACGATCCGCTGAAACGCCTGATGCTGGAACACGGTGATGTGGTGGTGTGGGGCGGTGAGTCACGGTTGTTTTATCATGGCATTCAACCGCTTAAGCCGGGTCAGCATCCATTAACAGGTGAATACCGCTACAACCTGACTTTCCGCCAGGCTTCCAATAGCGAATAAAAATAAGAATTATTCTTGATGTGAGCGTCGGGCAGTTTACACTGCTGGCTGTTTTTTCTTGCCCGGATCGCTTTGCATGCAACTACTTTTACTCGTCTGGCGTCAGTACCGTTGGCCGTTTGTCGCGGTGATGGCGCTTAGCCTTGCCAGCGCCGCGCTGGGGATTGGTTTAATCGCCTTTATCAACGTGCGTCTGATTGAAATGGTCGACTCTTCATTGTCGGTGCTGCCCGAATTTTTGGGTCTGCTACTGCTGCTGATGGCGGTGACGCTGGCGTCGCAGCTGGCGCTTACGACGCTGGGACACCATTTTGTTTTTCGCCTGCGCGGTGAATTTATCAAACGTATTCTGGACACTCAGGTTGAACGTATTGAACAGCTCGGCAGCGCATCACTGTTGGCCGGGCTGACCAGCGACGTGCGTGCAATTACGATTGCTTTTGTGCGCTTGCCGGAACTGGTGCAGGGGATCATTCTCACCTTCGGATCAGCGGCTTATCTTGCCTGGCTATCGACCAAAATGTTAGCCGTGACGGCGCTGTGGATTGTCGTCACCATCTGGGGCGGCTACATGCTGGTGGCGCGTGTTTACAAGCATATGGCCGTGCTGCGCGAAACCGAAGACAAGCTGTATAACGATTATCAGACGGTACTGGAAGGGCGCAAAGAGCTGACGCTTAACCGTGAACGCGCCGAACATATTTTCAACAATCTCTACATTCCCGATGCCCGCGAGTACCGTCATCATATTATTCGCGCCGATACGTTCCATCTGAGCGCCGTTAACTGGTCAAACATCATGATGCTGGGTGCGATTGGTCTGGTGTTTTGGATGGCAAACAGCCTGGGTTGGGCTGACACCAACGTGGCGGCGACGTACTCGCTGACGCTGCTGTTCCTGCGAACACCGCTGCTGTCTGCGGTTGGCGCGCTGCCCACGCTGCTTAGTGCGCAAGTGGCTTTCAGAAAGCTTAATCAGTTTGCTCTGGCCCCTTTCAGACCTGAATTCCCGCGCCCTGAGGCTTTCCCTGACTGGAAAACGCTGGAACTGCGCAACGTAATGTTCCACTACCAGGACAATAATTTTGCGGTAGGTCCGGTGAACCTGACCATTAATCGCGGGGAGATGCTGTTTCTGATTGGCGGTAACGGCAGCGGAAAATCTACGCTGGCGATGCTGCTGACCGGGCTGTATCAGCCCCAGTCGGGTGAAATTTTGCTGGATGGTAAACCGATTTCCGCTCAAAAACCGGAAGATTATCGCAAACTATTTTCCGCGGTCTTCACCGACGTGTGGCTCTTTGATCAACTGTTAGGATCGGAAGGTAAACAGGCCAATCCGGAGCTGGTCGATAAATGGCTTGAACAGCTGAAAATGTCGCACAAGCTGGAGCTTCAGGACGGTAAAATCCTGAACCTTAAGCTGTCAAAAGGGCAGAAAAAACGCGTGGCGCTGCTGCTGGCGTTAGCCGAAGAGCGCGATATCATCCTGCTGGATGAATGGGCTGCTGACCAGGACCCGCATTTCCGCCGCGAGTTCTATCAGATATTGCTGCCACTCATGCAGGAGATGGGCAAAACGATTTTTGCCATCAGTCACGACGATCACTACTTTATTCACGCCGACCGGTTACTCGAGATGCGTGACGGTCAGTTAAGTGAATTAACGGGTGATGAGCGCGATGCCGCCTCGCGTGATGCGGTCGCACGTACCGCTTAACGAACGCAGGGCATCGTTCTGATGCTCTTATTTCGCCCTCCCATCCATCGAGAGGGCGAAATTTCACTTAATCGCATTTTTTTTCCTATTTTTCCTCTGTTTATTATCATTTACATATCCCCGCGCTATTCTTACTGCCAACTCATTTCATGGATTAATGATTGATGTCTGTTATAAACAAAAACAGCGCAAGGCTGCGCGACCAGGAGCGTGCCCGACTCATCTGGCTCCTGACTACGGATAAAGCCGTTACATCGACGCTATTGGGCAAACTCACCCTGGCTGAGCAATATGACGTCGGCACGCTGGCCGACGATATTGCTGAGGTAGGGGCGTTAGTGGCTCACCTGCCACCGCCGGATCTGGCGGATACCCTGGAAGCGCTGCCTTCGGAAGAGCGCCACGCACTATGGCGGCTGGTGCAGGTTCATGAGCGTGGACAAGTCTTATTAGAAGCGTCAGAGAACGTCTGGGACGATCTTATCGACGATATGAGCGACCGCGATATTCTCGAGGCCATGCAAACGCTCGATATCGATGAGCAGATCTATCTGGTACAACACCTGCCGCGTAACCTGACGGGCCGCATGCTGGCTTCGTTGCCGGCGGAAGAGCGCGCGCGCGTGCGCCAGGTGATGAATTACGCGAAAAACAGCGTCGGCGCGATCATGGAGTTCGAGGTGATTATGGTTCGCCCGGACGTCACTCTCGCCACCGTACAGCGCTTTTTGCGGCGTCGAGGCAAGATGCCGCAGAACACCGATAAACTGTTCGTGACGTCGCGTGACAAAACGCTGCTGGGAGAACTGACGCTGCAAACCATTTTGCTGAACGGCAGCCAGCGCCGGGTGAGCGAAGTGATGGAAACGCAGCCGATGATTTTCTCCCCGGAAGATGACGCAGAAAAAGCAGCGCGAACCTTTGAACGTGACAACCTGATCAGCGCCTCGGTGGTCGATTCGGTGGGCAAATTGATGGGTCGTGTCACCATCGATGAGATCGTTGATGTCGTTTATGAAGAGACCGATAACGACATGCGTGCGATGGGGGGCTTGAGCGCCGAAGAAGATGTCTACGCCCCCGTGAGTAAAGCGGTTAAAACGCGCTGGGCGTGGCTGGCGGTGAACTTATGCACCGCATTTATTGCGTCGCGCGTTATCGACGGGTTTGAACATACCATTTCGCAACTCGTAGCCCTGGCCTCCCTGATGCCCATTGTCGCGGGAATCGGCGGGAATACGGGTAACCAAACTATCACCATGATCGTGCGCGCGCTGGCGCTGCAGCATATTCAGCCAGGGAACTTTAGCTTCCTGATTTTCAGAGAGATGGGCGTTGCGCTAATCAACGGCCTGGTCTGGGGCGGGATTATGGGCTGTGTCACCTGGTGGCTCTATGGTGACATGGCGCTCGGTGGCGTGATGACGCTGGCAATGGTGCTCAATCTGCTGATGGCCGCCGTAATGGGCGTTATCATCCCTCTGACGATGACCAAACTGGGGCGCGACCCCGCAGTGGGGTCGAGCGTCATGATCACCGCTATTACGGATACCGGCGGGTTCTTTATTTTCCTTGGGTTGGCGACGATTTTCCTGATGTAGCGGCGCGCTTGAGTTTTAGCCTGGCGGGAACGATCGCCATAATGACGATCCCGCCCAGCACGCCAATCGCCAGATTGCCGGTATAAACAGTGGCAGCAACGGTCACCAGCATCACTAGCGTTTCCGCAATCGGTGCGCCTTTCACCGTTGTGGGTTGAAGGCTGTGCCAGTTAAACGTCTTAAAGGCAACGATCGCCATAATCCCGGCCAGCACGGCCATCGGGATTTTCGCCATAACGTCACTCAGGGCGGTCACCAAAACGAGCAGCACCAGCCCAGCGGCCATTGTCGAAACACGGCTGCGGCCTTTGCCCATCTCGACGTTAACGATGGTTTGCCCAATCATCGCGCATCCGGCAATCCCCCCGTAACACCCTGACATGATGTTCGCCACGCCAAGGCCAATACTTTCCCGACGTTTACTCGAAGGCGTTGCGGTCAGTTCATCCACCAGTTTTGCCGTCAACAACGACTCCATCAAACCCACGAACGCGATACTCAATGCGCATGGCCAGATGATGCTCAGCGTTTGCAGATTTAATGGCACCAGTAACTGGGTAAAGCCCGGCAGGCCGCCGCTCATGGAACCTTCGTCGCCTACGGTCGGCAGAATTTGCCCACTGAACACGGTGAAAAGCGTCAAAAGTACAATCGCAATCAGCGGCGATGGCACGCTTTTAATAAAGCGCGGTACCCACAGGACGATCAGGAGCGTCAGCACAAACAGGCCGACAATCAGCGGGCTTTTGGTCC
The DNA here is from genome assembly GCF_000016325.1 of Enterobacter sp. 638. NCBI lineage: Bacteria > Pseudomonadati > Pseudomonadota > Gammaproteobacteria > Enterobacterales > Enterobacteriaceae > Enterobacter > Enterobacter sp. 638. The sequence continues at coordinate 3,015,198 of NC_009436.1, read as the reverse complement.
AGAAATGTGGAACCTGGGCAAAGAAAATCAGCACGCCGAGGGCATTAACAAATCCGGTCATCACGGGCTGCGGAATAAAACGCATCAGGCGCGCCATACCCAGCACGCCAAACAGAATTTGAATGATTCCGGCCAGGATCACGGCAGGCAAAATGTACTGAACGCCATGCTGAGCCACCATCGGACCGATGACTAACGCAACGGAACCGGCAGCGGCGGTGACCATCGCCGGACGACCGCCCATCACGGACATTGCCAGACACAGCACCACCGACGCAATCAGACTGACTTTTGGGTCAACGCCCGCGACTACCGAAAAAGAGATCACTTCGGGGATCAGGGCCAGCGCCGTAATGACGCCCGCTAAGGTTTCACGCATGAACAGTTTTGGCGAACGCAGAACGCTCGCGACGCGGCCATCATCAGGCGTTAGGGCAGAGGATTGTGGTATTGACATAAAATTCGCAGGTTAGGGCAGGCTTCCGTGCGCGCGATCACAAAGTGCAGCATAGTAGCCAGAAAAGGCACGCTTTGCCAGTCGACTAAACAATACCCTTATAAACATTCCATCATTAAATTTCACAATTACAATAATTTCGTAACCTTTAAACGCGAGTTGATAATTGATACCGTTGCCCCGCAGCTTATTTCACCTGCAATTCCACGTACAAACCAAGACAACAAGTAAGGCATAAATGATGAAAAAAATGACTGCCATGCTCTTTTCTATGGCGGTGGGGCTGAACGCTGTCTCTATGACCGCGATGGCCGATGCGCCGAAAGAGCAAGAAACGGATGTCCTTTTAATTGGCGGCGGCATCATGAGCGCCACTCTGGGAACGTATCTGCAAGAATTACAGCCGGACTGGTCGATGACCATGGTTGAACGCCTCGATGGCGTGGCAAAAGAAAGCTCGAACGGTTGGAATAACGCCGGTACGGGCCACTCGGCACTCATGGAACTGAACTATACACCGCAGAAAAAGGACGGTTCCATTAGTATCGAGAAGGCCGTTGAAATCAACGAAGCGTTCCAGGTCTCGCGCCAGTTCTGGTCACATCAGGTCAACAGCGGCGTGATGCACGATCCGCACTCATTTATTAACACTGTGCCGCATATGAGCTTTGTGTGGGGCGATCAAAACGTGAACTTCCTGCGCGCACGCTACGCCGCTTTGCAACAGAGCAGCCTGTTCCGCGGCATGAAGTTCTCTGAAGATCATGCTCAAATCAAAGAGTGGGCACCGCTGGTTATGGAAGGTCGTGACCCAAATCAGAAGGTTGCGGCGACACGTACTGAAATCGGCACCGACGTTAACTACGGCGAGATCACGCATCAGCTGGTTGCCTCTTTGCAGAAAAAAGATGACTTCCATTTGCAGCTCAGCACCGAAGTCCGCGGCTTTAAGCGTAACGCGGATAACAGCTGGAGCGTGACGGTTGCCGATCTGAAAAACAACGAAGCAGAACACGTCATCAAGGCGAAATTTGTCTTTATCGGCGCGGGTGGCGCAGCGTTGAAACTGTTGCAGGAAACCGGTATTCCGGAAGCTGACGACTATGCGGGCTTCCCTGTGGGCGGACAATTCCTGGTGTCGGAAAACCCGGAAGTGGTGAATCGTCACCTGGCGAAAGTGTACGGTCAGGCTTCTGTCGGTGCACCGCCAATGTCCGTACCGCATATCGATACCCGTATGCTTGACGGTAAGCGCGTTGTGCTGTTTGGGCCGTTCGCCACCTTCTCCACTAAATTCCTGAAAAATGGTTCGCTGTGGGATCTGCTCAGCTCTACCACCACGTCTAACTTTATGCCGATGGTTGATGTGGGCATGGATAACTTCGATCTGGTGAAGTATCTGATGAGCCAGGTGATGTTGTCCGATGACGATCGTTTTGCGGCGTTGCAAGAATATTATCCGCAAGCGAAAAAAGAAGACTGGCGTTTATGGCAGGCTGGCCAGCGCGTGCAAATCATCAAACGTGATCCGAAAGAAGGCGGCGTATTGCGTCTGGGCACGGAAGTGGTGAGCGATAAAGAGGGCACGATTGCTGCGCTGCTGGGTGCCTCGCCTGGCGCATCAACGGCTGCGCCTATCATGCTGCACCTGATGGAAAAAGTGTTTAAAGATAAAGTTGCCAGCCCGGAATGGCAGGCGAAACTGAAAACCATTATTCCGTCTTACGGCACCAAGCTGAACGGTAACGTGGCAGCGACGGAACAGGAGCTGGAGTTCACCAGCCGCGTTCTGCAGCTCAAGTACGAAAAACCGCAAACGGCTGCTGCTGCGCCACAAGCGCAACCGCAGTTAAAACCTCAGCCGGACGCTAAACCGGTCGCGGATATCGCACTCTGAGAATAAAAAAGCCGGGTATCATTACCCGGCTTTATTTTTAACGCACAACCGCGTTTTCGATTTTCTCTTCCGCTTTCCAGATACGATATTTCACGTCAATATTCTCAGGCGTATACACCACGATCGGCAGCTTGCTGTTATAGCGCAGCAGACTGTTATCGCCCAGATACGCCGTCACGAACTTCTGCGTTTTCGTCTTTTCCGGACAGGCCATCATGGTCGATACCGGCGAGGTGACATTATCGAAGACGTAATAGTCATAGCCCCAGCCTTCCAGCGTTTTGCTTTCCAGTTTGCCGCCAAGACGATGCAGGTTGCAGTCCACTTCCAGATTCTGCCCAATCAGCAATTCAACCTTGTAACCTGACTCATCTTGTTGAGCAGGGAGTTGGATAACCTGGCGCTTCATCCCTTTATCGGCCTGTGGCCACGGGGCGATTTTTTCCAGCGGCTCATTTTTTGGCGTCTCACTGGCGAAAGCGCTGGTGTTCATGCAGGCAGCGGCGAGAAGGGCAATAGCAAATTTAGGTGCGTTTTTCACAGTCATTCCTTGTATGTCAAACGATCGGTGCAAGGCTAGCATAGCAAAATGTGAAGGTTGATATTATTTACTCATATTTTCATATTGTGCAGAGTATGTGACTGGTGATATTGCGTTTGTATGGCTGTAAATGCTGATATGGAACGAAAGGGGTGAACGTGTTAGGGTGAGCAGCAAATATTGTTATTCATCTGTGAAGGGATAAGAGACATGATGGTACGCGCTAAGCTTAATACGCCTGAAGGCCGAAAGTTTTTAGTGGCACTTTTCGTTGTGTTTATGATTGCCGCGACGTGCGTTGGCCGGGCGACGATTGTCGGGGTGATCGAGCAGTACAACATTCCGCTTTCGCACTGGACGACCAGCATGTTTGTGCTGCAATCGGCGATGATCTTTGTCTACAGCCTGGTCTTTACGGTTCTCCTTGCCATCCCGTTGGGAATATTTTTCCTCGGTGGAAGTGAAAAGAAGTAACCGACTAGACATAAAAAAACCAACCTGAACGGTTGGTTTTTTTTATGGAGCGAACTCCTCGTTTGAAGATGTGACCTTACGAATCAATGATTAGATTCTTCGATACGGGTTTCCGATAACGCCCGCTTTGCAGTAATGTTTATTTTGTCGCATAAGGGTAATGCTATTTTGTTAGTCGGGCATTGTTTGGATGAATTTTGGATGATTTTTTAGGTCATCTGCGTTGCTATTGTATCAATATGATTAAGCGCTAGGCTAAATAGTTGGTTGTATCTCATCTTCAAAAGAGCGAGCAGAAAAACATCAGTTTGATTTATCTTTAAATATATTACTCATTTGTACGACTCAAACGTTTTTTAGAAATTTTATTCATCGGTGATTGTATTTTTCTATAGAGTATTTGCACTCGACACTCTATCTATAAAAATGTAGAAAATATTCCAGCATAAATATGTTATTTGTTCAGTGAGTGTTTGTTTCTAATGGTGAGGGATTCATTCTACTTTAACATTTAAGTGATTGTGGTAAATATTATATCGAATATATTTTTATGGTTTTGTTATTTCTTGAGGATTTTTTAATATAAAGCATTTTTATGTTAATTATATTGTATTTGTCCTATTTAGGACAATTCTTAGCTTGATGAACGTGCTTAAATACGTAACTATTTCAATAGTCTGTGGATACAAAATAGCTTAGGTTTTTATAACTAGCTCAACGTTTGATAGTGTGCTTTTTTCTGAGAGATGAAAAATACAATGCCTTGTAAAATCATTAAATTTTTACTTATCGTGATGCTTGGATTCTGCACTAAGTTTTCATATGCAGCCTGCTCAGTGCAAAACCCAGCGACAAACACATTGTCTTCAGCGCCGTTGGTAGTTCCTACAGGGACTCCAGTCGGAACCGTTTTAAAATATCTACATGTAGACTCCGGCAATATTATAATTACTGGATGTTCGAGCTATACATTTACTACAGAGTTATCAAAGGGTCAGAATACCGGGCTTAAAGATAGTTATGGTTGCTCTATATATAGTACAAATGTTAAAGGTATCGGATATGTTATAACTCAAGGGGTCTTTTCTGACACATCTGGAAATCCCTGTACAATGTGGGCGTACCCAACATCACATAGTACCAATGCATCAAGTTTAACGACTGCAACCGTTGAGCTTATCGTTACAGGACCCGTTGAACCCGGAACGATTGATAGTGGAACTTATGGAAAAGGATATGCAGATAATATTTTATTTCAAACGGTTAACTTTGGCAATATAGTCATTAATCCAACAACTTGTGATGTTTATTCATCAAATGTCAGTGTTAACTTTGGCAATGTTCTATATAAAAGTTTTACGGGAATTGGTAGTGCACAAAATAAGAAAGATTTTTCTATAGGAGTAATGTGTAATCAACCGACAAATTTAAGTGTTGAAATAGTAGGGCAAAAAAGTCCTGATGCTACAGACAATACTATTTTAGCACTGACAAATTTACCTAATTCCGCAACAGGAGTCGGCGTTCAGTTCCTCTATAAAGGAGTGGTTTTGGAGTTAAATAACCCCATTTCTCTGCAGCAAATATTGGGTAACACTCAGGAACAATTGACATTTACTGCACAGTATTTTCAAGTTAAGGATAGCATAACACCCGGATCGCTTAATACAATCGCGACGTTAAATATTACTTATCCATAATGCTATTAAGAGTAAATTAATAGATTAAGGGGGAGGGTAAATAAATTTAGGTCGGTTAAAATATCTATTAATTGTATTCAGTCTGGGGAAAACGCTGAAGGCATTGTTCTTATTTTAACATAATCATATTTTTGTCAGAATACACCTTAAGACATTAAAAAGTTAGATGATTTTAATCGAAGCGTGTGTATAAAAGGGGGAGTGTAATGATGTAAGTTTAAAGAATTGAAGGCGTAGGGCGATACTTCCATTGAAGGACGTTATGCACTAATCAAGTAAATTGGTCGGCACGGAGAGATTTGAACTCTCGACCCTCGCCACCCCATGACGATGCGCTACCAGGCTGCGCTACGTGCCGTTTCCGTAGAAAATTATACTAACCATTTGCAGAACGAATGCAAGTCCGTGTCATGCTAACTGACTCATTTTTAATCAGTTAGCGATGAACCGTTTCTCGTCCGTCAGCACCTGAAGCAGCAGACTCAACTGCGGTTTCTGGTCATGTATTTTCTCACCCTGCAGATTATACGTCTGGTAATTACCGTTGCTGCCAAGCACCAATGTTAGCGCTGGTGTCGTGACTGCCAGAGTATTTCCGCTGGCTGCCGTCACCCAGTTGTGGCGTCGCGTGGCGCTGAAAATATCCTGACCCTGTGAGTATTCATTCGCCGGTGTGCTGACGTGCAGCAACCGCTGCATCAACGTTGTCATGACGTCTTTGTGATCGGTCAACATGCTGATGCGTTGTGCAGGCGTGCCCGGCCAGTGAACAACAAGTGGGACGTGCAGGTTAGGGCGCGACCATTCCATTTCTTTTGTCTCATCACCCAGCGGCACACCGTGGCCTGCGGTAATGATCACTACAGTATTATCCAGTTTGCCGGATTCACGGAGTGCGTTAATGACGCGCGCGATCTGCGCGTCAACATCGCCAGCCGCACGGCCGTAACGACGGGCAAAGCCTTTCTGACTGCTGTCATCCAGCGTCGTGCCGTTAAACGCTACCCAGGAGAACCAGCGGTTATCTTCCTGCGCATAGCGATTCAGCCAGTTCACCCACTGATCCGCCGTTTTATCGTCGGACTGACTCTGCGCTGCAGGCAGGGAGAAGTCGGACAACAACGCCTGTCGATAAAGCGGGCTACTGAAACCGTCCGATGAGAACAGCCCCAGTTGATAACCTTGCTGATTAAGCGAGGTTATCAGGGCCGCAGGCGTACGAGAAGACAACACGCCATCCATATAACCCGCAGAAATGCCATAGAACAGACCGAAAATGCCTGCATCGGTGCTATTCCCGGAGCTCATATGCTGCGTGAAGTTAATGTTTTGCTCGGCGAATTCTGCCAGCGCAGGCATCTGTTTCTCATAGCGAGAATAATTCAGACCGTCGACGGTAATGAGTAAGACGTTCTGGCCTTGTCCCATATCGCGATAGCGTAAGTCGCTTAGTGGATACTGTACCGACACGGCCTCTGGATTGCCTTGCTCGACCAGGCGACGCTGATATTCCTGCGCATCAAGCAGCCCGTGTTTTTCCAGGAAGCGACGCGCTGTCATCGGGTAGGAAAGCGGCAAGTTGGCGCGCTGCATGGTGATTGGGCGGTAGAAATTAGCATCAGCCCAAATATACATGACATGTGAGCTGATAAACGCCACGAAAAATAGCGTGGCGACAGGTTTGGCGTAGTGACGACGACGCGTCAGGCTACGGAGTTTTTGCCAGCTCCAGGTGGCAAACAGCATCTCAATCAGCAGAATAATGGGCACGCTGATAAACATCAGCTGCCAGTCACGTGCGGTTTCGTTCTGGTCGGGGTTAATCACCAGTTCCCAGACGATGGGATTGAGATGCAGGTGGAAACGTGTGAAGACTTCGCTGTCGATAAGCAGCAGCGTCATGCCCGCAGTGGCAAGGATGGCGGATAAAAACCGCATCAGCCGCTGCGACATGACGATAAACGTCAGGGGGAAAAGAATCAGCAGGTACGTGGCGAAGACTAAAAAGCTAAAATGCCCCACCAGGCTTATCCAGGAGTAAATACGCCCGGTTAGCGTCGTTGGCCAGTCGGCCACGAACAGATAACGGCTGCCCAGCACCATGCCCAACAAAATGTTGAACAAGGCAAACCAGTGCCCCCAGCTAACCATCTGGGAGACTTTTTCGCGGTAGCGCTGACGATTCGTCACCATAAACTGTTGTTCGTTTCCCTTAATGCGCCTGATCGTTACTCACCGAGGACTGCAATGCCTGGGCGAATGATTTTGCGATCGCCTGACGTTGAGCCGGAGCAACGCTGGTATTGATAAGGTTGGTGACCATATTTCCCAAAACCATCAGAGAAAGATCGGTCGGCGTTTTGTTTTTTTCAAGTACGTTGGCCAGCTCACTGAGCAGTTGTTCAACGTGTTCATCACTATAGCGGGAATGTTGTGGCATAAATCGAAATCAGTTCGTTGATGAAAGGGCAACATATTACCGTAGCAACAGCTTTTTTTCCCCTTTTTTATCTGCTGTTCTTCTGTTGCACAGATTCGTAGGGGGTGGTTGAATACCGTCCGTCTAAAAGGAGAGTTTATCATGAGTCTGGATATCAACCAGATTGCGTTGCACCAGCTTATCAAGCGTGATGAGCAAACCCTTGAGCTGGTGCTGCGCGATTCGTTACTGGAACCAACGTCTACCGTTACGGAAATGATGGCGGAATTACACCGCGTTTACAGTGCCAAAAACAAAGCCTATGGCATGTTCAACGAAGAGAGCGAGCTGGCGCAAAGCTTGCGCTTGCAGCGTCAGGGTGAAGAGGATTTCCTGGCGTTTAGCCGGGCGGCGACAGGGCGTCTGCGCGACGAACTGGCGAAATATCCCTTTGCGGATGGCGGTATCGTGCTGTTCTGCCAGTACCGTTATCTGGCGGTGGAATATTTGCTGGTCACCGTGCTGAACAATCTGAGCAGTATGCGTGTGAATGAGCAGCTCGACATCAGCTCCACGCACTATCTGGATATCAACCATGCCGATATCGTAGCGCGTATTGATTTGACCGAATGGGAAACCAACCCGGAATCTACGCGCTATCTGACGTTCCTGAAAGGGCGTGTCGGGCGCAAAGTGTCGGACTTCTTTATGGACTTCCTCGGTGCCAGCGAAGGCCTGAATGCGAAAGCGCAAAATAAAGGGTTGTTGCAGGCGCTGGATGATTTCACCGCAGAGGCGCAACTTGATAAATCTGAGCGCCAGAACGTGCGTCAGCAGGTTTACAGCTATTGCAGCGAGCAGTTACAGGCTGGCGAAGAGATTGAGCTGGAATCACTGTCAAAAGAATTAGCGGGCGTCAGCGAAGTCAGCTTCCAGGAATTTACGGCTGATAAAGGCTATGAGCTGGAAGAGAGTTTCCCGGCGGATCGCAGTACGCTGCGCCAGTTAACCAAATTTGCTGGGAGCGGCGGTGGGTTAACCGTCAATTTTGACGCCATGCTGCTGGGTGAACGCATCTTCTGGGATCCCGCAACCGACACGCTGACCATCAAAGGGACGCCACCGAACCTGCGCGATCAGCTGCAGCGCCGTACGTCAGGCGGTAAATAGCAGCCATAAAAAAACCCCGCAGCGCGGGGTTTTTTCTCAACTTGTTGGCGATTAAGCGCGAACGAAGTCGACGTGAGACAGTTTTGGCTTGAACGGGTGACGCTGAACAGCCTGAACTTTCACTTTTTCTTCTTTACCATCGATAACGATGGTCAGAACTTCAGTGTAGAACCCTTCTTTAGTCTGCTGGTTCCAGACTTTATCCTGATCCATTTCGATAGCAACTGGAGCAGCTTCGCCACCATAAATGATAGCCGGGAACTTGTTAGCTGCGCGCAGGCGGCGGCTCGCACCCTTACCCTGCACTGCACGTACTTCTGCATTAATAGTGAACATTGATTTCTCTCTGTAAATAAGTCCTGCTACAGGCGACCCAGCAGCAGGTAAGTGTTCTGCCTCACGGATGTGAAGCGGGCGGCATTTTATACTCAAACGCACTTTACATCAATCAAAAGTCCCTTTAACCCCGCAATTCATTGGCCCGGCGGAAACGCCCTTCGTAGTCGAACATCTTTTCACGTACCTGCCAGAACTGACCTTTTTTACGCGCGACAACAAAATCAGGGTGACGCAAAAACGCCTGCTGGTGGACGATATCCGCGACGGTGATCCAGCGCAACGGCACGCCAGGCGTTCGGGTATGCGGGCGGATAAACAGCTGTTCAAACGCGGTGCGCTGAGCCGGTGTGTGCAGACGGAAGCGTTCGCTGACGTCCGCGCCGTCCTCGTCGTAGTAGGTGATTTTCAGCCACTCGCCTTTGTCATCCGCGCCGGGTTGCAGCGCCATTCCGGAGCAGCGCAACACCAGCGCATCTTTGAGCTTCAGCGCTGCTTTCAGCATGTCATCGGGATCGACCAAAACGGTGTCACATTCACGGCATCGTCGCGCGGCGATATCATTTTCAGCGTTGCACTGCGGGCAGTTTTTGAAGCGGAAGCGGAAATTGCACTGTTCGCGATGGCCTTCGTCGTCCTCAAACCAGCCCTGGCAGCGGCGACCAAAATGCTCAACAAGCGTGCCTTCGGCAGTCATTTTCCCCCAAAAAGTGTTGGCAAAACCGCAGGCCGGGCAAAAAACTTGTACCGGAACGTTGCCGCTTTTGCCTTTTGGCGTGCCCACTTCTGGCGAATACAGGTCGTGCGGATTACCGGCGTAATCGAGAATCAGACAGTCGGTTTTGCCGGGTGCCAGCCGTAACCCGCGCCCGACGATTTGCTGATATAAACTGACGGATTCGGTAGGGCGCAAAATCGCAATCAAATCGACGTGCGGCGCGTCAAATCCGGTGGTCAATACTGAGACGTTCACCAGATAGCGGAACTGCTGCGCTTTAAAGGCTTCGATGAGCGTATCGCGCTCCGGGCCGGGCGTTTCACCGGTAATTAATGCGGCGTCATTTTTCGGCAGCAAGCCGGTGATTTCGCGGGCATGTTCCACGGTGGCGGCGAAAATCATCACCCCTTTGCGCGTCTGAGCAAACTCTTCAATCTGGCTGATGATATGCGGTGTAATGCGCTTCTGCTTTTTCAGCTCCAGATTCATGTCCGCTTCGCTAAACAACCCATTGCTCTGTGCCTGTAAGCGACTGAAATCATACTGTACGACGGGCATATCCAGACGTTCAGGTTGCGTCAAATAACCATGCTTGATCATGTAGCGAAGCGGCAGTTCATAGATGCAATCGCGAAACAACGCTTTCTCATCGCCGCGCACCATACCGTGATAATGAAACTGATAAATCCAGCCTTTACCCAGACGAAACGGGGTGGCGGTCAACCCCAGCAAACGCACCTGCGGATTGACCTCTTTCAGGTGAGTGAGAATCTGCTGATACTGGCTGTCGTTGTCATCACTGATGCGATGGCACTCATCAATAATCAGCAGCGAGAACTCACTGCGGAACAGCTCAAGATTTCGCGCCACTGACTGGACGCTGCCAAAAACCACTTTGCCGTGGCTCTCTTTACGCTTGAGTCCGGCGGCGAAAATATCGGCCTCCAGACCTAATGCCCGATATTTAGCGTGATTCTGCGCGACCAGCTCTTTGACGTGCGCCAGCACCAGCACGCGGCCACGCGCCAGTCGCGCCAGCTCAGCGATGACCAGGCTCTTTCCTGCGCCAGTGGGCAGAACAATTGCAGCAGGCTCTTTGTGTTTGCGAAACCAGGCGAGAGTCGCGTCAACGGCTTCTTGCTGATAGGGGCGAAGTGTAAAAGTCATAGGTTCTCGTTTTTGTTCTCTCGCATAGAGTATGCCACGAAACTTTTTCCCTTGAGTGGCGCAGATAGGCCGCTATACTGGACAGTTCTTGACTGCTTCTTTTTCGGACATGTTGTCCGACTTCCTGCACCTTTAAGGCTAATTAGATTTCATGCGACTTGATAAATTTATCGCTCAGCAACTCAGCGTAAGCCGCGCTATTGCCGGACGTGAAATTCGCGCCAGCCGCGTTACCGTGGACGGCGATATTGTGAGAGACAGCGCGTTCAAACTCCTCCCGGAACATGACGTGGAGTTCGACGGTAACACGCTGACACAGCAAATTGGCTCACGCTATTTTATGCTCAATAAGCCGCAAGGCTACGTCTGTTCGACGGACGACCCCGATCACCCGACGGTACTCTATTTCCTTGAAGAGCCGGTGGCGCACAAACTGCATGCGGCGGGGCGTCTGGATATTGATACGACCGGTCTGGTGCTAATGACCGATGATGGTCAATGGTCGCACCGAATCACGTCTCCGCGCCACCACTGTGAAAAAACCTATCTGGTGATGCTGGAGTCTCCGGTTGCGGATGACACAGCTGAACAATTCACCAAAGGCGTTCAGCTGCATAATGAAAAAGATCTCACCAAGCCCGCAGTGCTTGAGGTCATTACGCCTACCGAAGTGCGTTTGACCATCATCGAAGGGCGCTACCATCAGGTGAAGCGAATGTTCGCCGCCGTGGGCAACCGTGTGGTTGGCCTGCATCGCGAACGTATTGGTGAGATTGCCCTCGATCCGGAGCTTGAACCCGGTGAATATCGCCCGTTAACGGAAGAAGAAATTGCCAGCGTTGGCATGCCGCCACGCTAATTTCAGGAGCACATTGTGACCACCAGGCCACACTCATCAATCAGCATCGTCTTTATCCTTGGCCTTTTGGCCATGCTGATGCCGCTGTCTATCGACATGTACTTGCCTGCGCTGCCAGTGATTTCCGCGCAGTTCGGCGTGCCGGCCGGCAGCGCGCAAATGACACTCAGCACCTATATTCTCGGCTTTGCCGTCGGGCAATTGCTGTATGGCCCAATGGCGGACAGCATCGGGCGCAAGCCTGTGATTCTGGGGGGAACGCTGGTGTTTGCCGCAGCGGCGGTGGCCTGCGCGCTGGCGCAAACAATCGAACAGCTGATCATGATGCGTTTCTTACATGGTCTGGCGGCCGCGGCGGCGAGCGTGGTGATTAACGCCCTGATGCGCGATATCTACCCGAAAGAAGAGTTCTCGCGGATGATGTCGTTCGTCATGCTGGTCACCACCATTGCGCCATTGCTGGCACCCATGATTGGTGGCGCAGTGCTGGTATGGTTAAGCTGGCATGTCATTTTCTGGATCCTGGCGATTGCTGCGCTGCTGGCGTCGGCGATGATCTTCTTCTTCATCGACGAAACCTTGCCCGTAGAACGGCGGCAGAAATTTCATATTCGCACTACCATCGGCAACTTTGCCTCGTTGTTCCGCCATAAACGCGTGTTGAGCTATATGCTGGCGAGCGGTTTCAGCTTTGCAGGGATGTTCTCATTCCTGAGCGCCGGGCCCTTCGTTTACATTGAGATCAACCACGTTTCGCCGCAGCACTTCGGTTATTACTTTGCGCTAAATATCGTGTTCCTGTTCGTCATGACCATTATCAATAGCCGCTTTGTCCGTCGTGCCGGAGCGCTGAATATGTTCCGTGCGGGCCTGTGGATCCAGTTTGTGATGGCAATTTGGATGGTGTTTACCGCCTTCTTTGATGTCGGTTTCTGGGCGCTGGTGGTGGGCGTGGCAGCGTTTGTAGGATGCGTGTCGATGGTTTCATCGAACGCGATGGCGGTCATTCTCGACGAGTTTCCGCACATGGCAGGAACCGCATCATCGCTGGCTGGGACATTCCGCTTTGGGATTGGCGCGATTGTCGGCGCGCTGCTTTCAATGGCGACGTTTAACACCGCCTGGCCGATGATTTGGTCTATCGCGTTTTGCGCGACCTGTTCGATTCTCTTCTATCTCTACGCCAGTCGGCCGAGAAAATCAGCGCATTGATAAATTTAAAGGGACCAAAACGGTCCCTTTTTTGATGCGCGTCAACCAAACAGACGTTTGTTTACCCCGTGATTGTTTCTTTTATGTAAAATCTATTTATGTAAAAAGTCACATCGTTGTAGTTAAAAAGGTTGAGTTAGATCGCAGAAACGGGTACATATAGCGCCGAAGCGAGCCTGTAACTTACAAAATAACGCCCTGAAAAATGAGATACCAAAGCCCGTAACATAAGGCTGTAAGCGGTTTCTCATCAAAAAAAAGGCAGGTCAGCGACGATGTGTTACTATAAATGTAAATAAATTGTGAAGGCTTTTTGCTTCCGGGGAAAGAACGTGAATACATTACAGCTCTCCATAGTCCATCGCTTGCCACAGAGCTATCGCTGGTTGGCGGGTTTTGCAGGTTCGAAGGTTGAACCGATTCCGCAAAGTGGAAACGACTGCGATAATTGCCTCGTGGCGCTGAAATTACTTAGCTCAGACGATGAAAATGCGTGGCCGGTCATGGAGCGCTTGAGTCAGGCCTTGACGGATATCGAAGTGGTCAGTTCTATCGTAGAATGCGAAGGTGAACCCTGCCTGTTTGTTAACAGCCAGGATGAGTTTGCCGCCACCTGCCGCCTGAAGAATTTTGGCGTTGCGATCGCTGAACCGTTTTCCCGTCAGCAACCTTTCTAAGCCTTAACGCAAGGCTAACAACTGGCGTATGTATTCATGCGTCGGTGCGGCAAACACGCGCTGGCAGTCACCTTGTTCGACCACTTCTCCTTGACGCAGCACAATCACCTGATGGCACAGCGCACGCACAACCTGCAAATCGTGGCTGATAAAGATATACGCCAGCTGATGCTTTTCCTGCAGTGCTTTCAGTAACGCCAGAATTTGCGCCTGCACGGTTTTGTCGAGCGATGACGTGGGTTCATCGAGGATAATCAATTCCGGTTTCAGGATCAGCGCCCGTGAGATAGCGATACGCTGGCGTTGCCCCCCCGAAAACGAAGCCGGATAACGAAAGCGAGTTTCCGGATCCAGCCCAACTTCTTCCATCACGCGAATCACCTCTTCTTCACGCTGTCGGGCGCTCAGCTCTGGCCGATGCACGCGCAGACCTTCCTCAATAATTTGCAATACGTTGAGTCGGGGGTTGAGTGAGGAATTGGGATCCTGAAAAACCACCTGCATCCGATGACGCACGGGCAACATCTGTCGCCGGTTCAAATTGTGCAGCGGTTTTCCATCAAACAAAATGGCCCCTTGTGAAGCAATTAACCGCAGCAGCGCCAGCCCGGTGGTGCTTTTTCCCGATCCCGATTCGCCGACCAAACCGAGCGTTTCGCCTGGCTGCAGTGAAAAGCTGACGTTCTTCAGCACATGATTTTGATCGACAACACGGCGGAAAATCCCTTTGCGGACAGGGAACGAGACGCTAAGCCTCTCAACGTTCAGTAACGGCGTGCTGTGAGCAGGGAGTGGCACCGGATCGCCCGACGGCTCGCTGTTAAGCAGACGTTGCGTGTAAGAGTGTTGTGGCGCGTGGAAGAGCGCTGTCGTGGTATTTTGTTCAACGCAGCGGCCTTTTTGCATGACTGCCACATTATCGGCGAGTTTTTTCACAATGCTGAGATTGTGGGTGATAAACAGCAGGCTCATGTTCAGCTCTTCACGCAACTCTCGCAGCAACTGCAAAATTTGCGCCTGTACCGTGACATCGAGTGCGGTCGTCGGCTCATCGGCAATCAGCAGTTCTGGACGGGTCAGCAGAGCCATGGCGATCATCACACGCTGGCGCTCGCCGCCTGAAAGCTGATGCGGGAAATCCGCCAGGCGTTTAGCGGCGTTGCGAATACCTGTGCGCTCAAGGCAGTCCAGAATTTCCCCTCTGGCGGCTTCTTTACGCATTCCGCGATGCAGCGACAGCACTTCGTACAGCTGTTTTTCCAGCGTATGCAGCGGATTCAGCGAAACCATCGGTTCCTGAAAGATCATCGCAATTTTATTGCCGCGGATTCCACGTAACGTTTGCTCGTCTGCATGCAGCAGCGACTGGCCGTGGAACAGAATATCGCCCTGCGGATAGACAACGGGAGGGGAGGGCAGCAGGCGCAGCACAGACAACGCTGACACGCTTTTTCCCGAGCCGGATTCGCCCACCAGCGCCAGCGTCTCTCCGGCCTGAATCTGCAGTGACAGGTCGCTCACCACCTCGCGTGTTTCACCCTGATGGGTAAACGCGATAGAAAGATTGTCGATACTGAGAAGGGGTTGCGTCATCTTATATCGCCTTATTGGGGTCGAAGGCATCGCGGACTGCTTCGCCAATAAAAATCAGTAACGAGAGCAACACAGCAACGGATAGGAATGCCGTAATACCCAGCCAGGGAGCCTGAAGGTTATTTTTGCCCTGCAACAGTAATTCGCCCAGTGATGGTGAGCCAAGCGGCAGCCCGAAGCCCAGAAAATCCAGTGAGGTGAGCGTGGTGATCGAACTGCACAAAATAAACGGCAGGAACGTCAGCGTCGCGACCACCGCGTTGGGCAACATATGACGAAAAATAATGCTGCGATCGCTGACGCCGAGCGCCTGAGCGGCGCGGATATAATCAAAATTCCGTGTGCGTAAAAATTCAGCGCGCACGACACCGACCAGCGCCATCCAGCCAAAAATCACCGTGATACCCAGCAGCCACCAGAAATTGGGCTGGACCACGCTTGAGAGCAGAATAATCAAAAATAATGTTGGCATTCCGGACCACACTTCAATAAAGCGTTGGCCCCACAAATCAATTTTGCCGCCGTAGTAGCCCTGAATCGCACCGGCAACGACACCCATTACGCTGGAGAACAGCGTGAGCATCAGCCCGAACAAAATGGAGATCCGCGTGCCGTAGAGAATACGTGCCAGCACATCGCCGCCGTTCGCATCCGTTCCCAGCCAGTTTTGTGCTGAAGGTGCGGAAGGGAAAGGGGTTGTTGTCGCAAAATTAATGCTGTTCGCGCCAAAGCGGACGGGTGCCCACAGCGCCCAGCCATGACTGTCTATCTGGTCACGAAGCCAGGGATCCTGATAATCCGCAGGGGTCGCGAACGGACCGCCGAAATCGCTTTCGCTGTAGCTGTTCAACACTGGCATATACCAGCGGTCGTTAAAATGGACCAGCAGCGGTTTATCGTTGGCAATCAGCTCAGAGCACAGGCTCAGCACAAACAGCACGGCAAAAATCCATAGCGACCAATATCCACGACGATTGTGGCGAAAACGTGCCCAGCGGGCCTGATTGACGGGGCTTAAATGCGGCATCAGCGGCCCTCAAAATCAATACGGGGATCGACCAGCGTATAGCTGATATCGCTGATGATATTCAGCAGCAGGCCGATCAGAGTGAAAATATAGAGTGTGCCAAACATCACCGGATAATCGCGTGACACGGTGGCTTCGTAGCCGAGCAGGCCCAGCCCGTTCAGGGAGAACATCACTTCAATCAGCAGCGAGCCAGTGAAAAACATGCTGATAAACGTGGCGGGAAAACCGGCAATCACCAGCAGCATGGCGTTTCGGAAGACGTGTTTCCACATGATCTGTTTTTCGCTGACGCCTTTCGCACGCGCGGTGACCACGTATTGCTTGCGGATCTCATCGAGGAAGGCATTTTTAGTTAGCATCGTCAGGGCCGCAAATCCGCCAATCACCGTCGCCAGCACCGGCAGGGTAATGTGCCAGAGGTAATCGGTGATTTTTTGATACCACGGAAGCGAACTGAAATCGGCGGACACCAGCCCGCGCAGTGGGAAGATATCGAAATAGCTACCGCCTGCAAAGAAAACAATCAACAGCACAGCGAACAGAAACGCGGGAATCGCGTAGCCAATAATAATGAACGTACTGCTCCAGATATCGAAACGACTGCCGTTGTACACCGCTTTGCGTATCCCGAGCGGGATCGACACCAGGTAAATGATGAGCGTGCCCCACAAGCCGAGCGTTATAGAAACCGGCAGGCTGTCTTTGATGAGCTGTAAAACCGAGGCGCTGCGGAAGAGACTGTTACCGAAATCAAATCGGACGTAATCCCACAGCATTTTGAAATAACGCTCGTGAAGGGGTTTATCAAAGCCGTAGCGCTGGGTGATCTCGGCGATCACTTCGGGGTCCAGACCACGCCCACCACGATAGCTGCTGTCGCTGATATTCCCGGTACCGGTTTGAGCGTGACTGGCGCGTAGACCTTCGCTGCCGCCTCCCGGCAAGCCATTGCTATGGCCAAACTCAACGGCGGCAATAGCCTGATCAACCGGCCCTCCCGGCGCAATTTGCACAATGAAGAAGTTGATGGTGATAATCGCCCACAGAGTAGGGATAATCAGCAATAAGCGTCGAATCAGATAAGCGCCCATCGTTATTCCTTAGCGCCGCTCTGCAGGCAGTTTTGCGGCTTTATTGACGTCGTACCACCAGTTTTCAAATCCCATCGAGTAAATAGGGCGTACGGATGGCTTAGAGAATTTGTCCCAGTAGGCCAGACGATCCTTAGCCATAAACCACATCGGCAGCATGTAGTAATTCCAGGTCAATACCCGGTCAAGCGCGCGGCCTAGCGGAAGCAATTTTTCTTTATCGCCTTGCGCCGCAATGATTTTGCCGATCAGCATGTCGATTGCCGGGCTTGAGACGCCTGGGGCGTTATATGAAGAGTTTATATATTCCGAGGCCCATGAGATGCGTAAGTTAGCGCTGGGCCATGGCTGGGCCTGCCACAGGCGCGTCATCATATCGTAGTCACGATTGCGCATTCGGTTGGTTATCTGCGCGTTATCAACCTGACGGATGTCCAGAGTGATTCCGAGTCGTTCCAGATTGTGCTGGAACGGCAGAACCCACTGATTATTTCCGCCAGAGGAGAGCAGCAGCTCAAAGGTGAGCGGTTTGCCCTGGGCATTCACCCGTTTTTGATTTTTTAACACCCAGCCGGCTTCATCCAGTAATGCGCTGGCTTTAAGTAAATTATCACGATCGTAACCGCTCCCTTTAGAGGTGGGCGGAACAAAAATGGTCGTGAAAACTTCAGGGGGGACTTCAGCTTTCAAGGGGGCGAGCAACGTAAGCTCAGCCGCGTCGGGGTAATCGCGGGCGGCGTATTCTGTATTCTGGAAATAGCTGTTGGTCCTGCTGTAGGCATCGTAAAACAGCGCCTTGTTCATCCACTCAAAATCAAAGGCGAGGGTAATAGCCTGACGTACACGCCTGTCGGCGAAAACAGGGCGCTGTATATTAAATGCCAGCCAGCGAGTGTCCTGCGCTGATTCGTTTTTTTGCTCATCTTTGACGATGTAATGATTCGCAAAATTCTTGCCGATATAGCGGGTGGCCCAGTTTTTGGCGCTGACTTCCTCGCGCATATCGAATGCACCGGCTTTGAACGCTTCGAAGGCGACGTTATCGTCGAGATAGTAGTCGTAGCGGATAGTGTCGAAATTCCAGCGGCCGCGATTGACCGGTAAATTCGCGGCCCAGTAGTCTTTCACGCGCGAGTAAACAAGATATTGCCCCATCCTCCAGCTAGTGATGCGGTACGGGCCGCCAGCCAGTGGAGGCGTGGAAATCGGGTCACTCAGCTTGTGATCTTTCCAGAATGATTCCGGCATGACGGGCAACGAGAAAAGACTCAGCATGCTCTCTTTGCTGGGCTCCGCCAGCTGGATACGCACGGTCAATGGCGCAATCGTTTTTACCGTTGTTCCTTTGAATACAATACGGAACTGCGGAACGCCTTCGGTCATAAATTTATGAAAGGTAAAAGCGACATCGCTGGCTTTTACCGGCGACCCATCATGAAAACGCGCGCGGGGGTTGAGCGTGACTTCTGCCCACGAAAAATCATCAGCGTAACGCACCGCTTCGGCGACGAGTGGATAGTAGCTTCCTGGCTCATCGTCTGAGGTGACAAAGAGCGTGTCATAGAGCGAATCGGTGCGCTCCGCGGCCACACCACGCAGCGCAAAGCGGTTAAAGTTATCGAACGTCCCCATTGCGGAGAGCGTGATGTTCCCGCCTTTTGGCGCAGCGGGATTAACGTAATCAAAGTGGGTAAAGTTAGCGTCGTATTTGGGTTCACCCAAAACGGCAAAGGCATAGCTCTCTTTAATGGTCTGCGCCTGGCAGGTCACGCTGAACAACGCCAGCAGTAGCAAAACGAAGCGCATAGTCATGTGCAGCGTATCCCTCTTTTATTCTGACTCACCCGCAGTGAGGCTTTCGGTTTAGCTGAATAATAAGTGACGAAGGTGCCCTTGTGAAATTATTCACTGTCTTTAACGAAATCTGGCTGCCATTTCAGAAATTGACCCAGCGGCATTGGGCGACTAATCCAGTAGCCCTGCAGGTAATTTACCCCGTGTTCACGCAACCATGCCGCCTGTTCTGGCGTTTCAACACCTTCCGCAACCGTGACCATATTGAGCCGCCGCGCCAGCGTCAATACGGCGTCGAGCACCGGCGACGTGACGGTTTCTGTTCCGATGGCGTTCACAAAGCCGCGATCGATCTTAAGATAATCCATCGTAAAACGTTCCAGATAAATCAGCGCGCTGTGGCCTGTCCCAAAATCGTCGATGGCAATCTCAAACCCTTCGTGCTGTAGCCATTCAAATAATGGCGCGGCTTCGAGCTGATTGATCATGTCGCGCTCGGTGATTTCGAGCACCACCTGGAAGTGATCCGGGGGTAACGACGCGCCAAATTGGCGCATGTCGTCTTTAAAACTGTCGGCATGCAGATGTCCAGGCGCTATGTTAACACCGAGTTTTGCACCTGCGGGTAGCACCGTTTGTAACTGTGGCGCATCGCGACCAATAAGCTCAAAGAGATGTAACGTCAGAGGCACAATCAGTTTCTGCGCTTCGGCAAAATTGATAAACGCATCTGGCGGGATTTCACCCATGGTCGGATGTTTCCAGCGCATCAGCACTTCGACGCCCGACATTTCCAGTTTTGCAGCATCAACAACAGGCTGATAGACCACATAAAATTGACCTTGCTTGATGGCCGTCAGGATCTCTTTGCCAGGACTCAATCGAATGGAGAGGATGTAATAGGAAAGCGTTCCCGCGGCAATGCCGCTTATCAAACCAAAAAATAATGCAAACAGGATTTCGTCGATGGTCCACGCTTGCCCGTAGAGATTGATGGTGAGCGGCACGTCTTTAAGCGTCGTACTGCGGGTGGCCGTTCCATGCAAATCGTGAATATTGACCAGGCGGTTTGAGTCGGTGGATAACGCCGTATCGCCAATAATAATCGCAATACCCGCGAATTCGTCCTGGCGCGCGGTATAAAGGAGATACGGCGTCAAATTGATATTGATCGACGTGAAGACACCGCCGCCTTTTACCAGTGGATTTTGGTACCAGATAGCGATAGCGGGATTGTGCGGCAACATCGGTGTTCCGGGCAAAAGCGCCATGTCGATGGGTTTATTAACATTCAGCGTGGGTATGAGTTCAGCCAAAGGAGTATTCATGGCACCTGTTGCTGAAGAACAAAACGCGACGTTGTCTTTTACCAATAGAAAGGCACGAACGTTGAGGCTAAACGCGGCACGCGAGGTTAACTCATCGCGCACCTCCTGACAGCTATCCAGAATAAAGGGCTGCAAGGTATCAATGGACGTTTTAAGCTCGGAGAAGTAGCTCTCCATGTACACACGAAGGTCGACAATGAGGGTGTCGAATCTCACTTCCCGCTTATGATAGCTAAGGAAAAATTGCAGCATTCCGCAGAGGAGGGCGACGAGTAAGCCCGCCAGAATACTGCCTGTCAGGACTTTACGGCTGGTGGAAAAGTAACGGGTGAACATAAACGTCAGTGTTCCTGAATGACCGTCAGTTGCGGCTTGACGGCTAAACTTACGAATTTACAAGACTATAGCCTGGATTATCTCGCTTCCCCCACTTGCAGGGGCGTGATATTACACAGGCAAAAAAAAGCACTGCCGAAGCAGTGCTTTTTTTTATTATGTCGCCAGCCAAGGGATAACCAACGACATAACAGATTAACTGCGGGTCAGAACACGGCGCGCTTCGTTATAGCGCTTCTTCCAGTATGGCTCGTTCATGCTGGAAATCGTCACACCGCTGCTGGTGGATGCATGAACAAACTGGTCGTTGCCGATGTAAATCCCAACGTGTCGACCGGTTGAACCCGCGCGGAACAGCACTAAATCACCGGTACGCAGTTTCGTACGCGAAATGGATTTACCTGTTTCCTGCTGTTCGTAAGTAGAACGCGGAAGGTCTAACCCGAATTGCTCACGGAACGTACGCTGTACAAAACCGGAACAATCGATACCTTTTTTGGTGCTGCCGCCCAGACGATAACGCACGCCTTTCCAGTCAGCATACTGGTCCATGATACGAGACTTAACGTCCAGATTACGTACCATATTCTCAAATTCATCCTGAGAGGCTTGCAGTGACGAGGCATCTTCCATGCCCACAACACGCGTCTCAGGATGCATATTCTTTGCAGTGTTTGTCGAACTACATGCAGACAGCAGTACTGCAACTGCTATTGCCGGGATTCCCCGCAAGATATATCTCAAAATCGGTTGAGATTTGACCATGTTAATTATTTTCCCTTGAAGTCCTTAACGATAAAAGTCGTTATAAAATGCCAAACGTGACGAGACTAAATATCTGCGCACAATGAGACAATTCTTTATGGTCAAATCTGTGGTCTAACGCACAAACTTATTCACTCTGAGAATAATTATCTCTGTGAGGCAAAACGAGTTCGAGATTAACTGATCGGCTTAGTCAATGCGAGCAATAATATTGCTTTTTTTATAAGAAATTGTGATAGACAAAGCGATTAACCGGGATTGCGCAAAATACCGCCAATTTGGCTTAAGATGTATGCAATGCATTCATTTACAACGTGAATGATATTACGCACAGATGACAATGCAGCAAAAAAATAGCGGGGAATTTTCAGGGATCTAAAATGATCCCTGATGGATAGCGTTAATTTTAGTTAGTTATTTGTTTTATCTTTGTTGCATTTCCGAGGCAGGTATCGGTCGAAAAGGTCAATCAGGCGATCGCTCAACGGTGTCATTAAGCACCAGGGTAAACCAATCAACACGGCAGAAAGTGAACCGACCACAATATCAGTCAGCCAGTGAGCGCCGATCATTACGCGTGGGAAAATAAAAACCACAACAATAATCAGGGCAACCCCGAACGCCTTTTTGCCAAAATAGCGCAGCATGAATGCCGAAAAAATAAGCAACATCATTCCATGATCCCCTGGGAAACTGTCCTTCGACGCATCCTTAGTCGAAATGTGCAGTAATTCGCTGACGCGATTGATATTGGGGAAATAGAGCGATGGACTGGATCGCTTAACCGGCATTAGCCCTTGGGCCAGTTGGT
This sequence comes from Enterobacter sp. 638, assembly GCF_000016325.1. NCBI lineage: Bacteria > Pseudomonadati > Pseudomonadota > Gammaproteobacteria > Enterobacterales > Enterobacteriaceae > Enterobacter > Enterobacter sp. 638. The sequence goes on along the minus strand of NC_009436.1, from coordinate 2,992,823 downwards.
TCACCACCACGGCAATCAGCAACATCACCAGCCCAATGGCGATGATGCGGCGTCGACCAGCGGCGTCTTCTTTTCGCCAGAAAGAGAGCATCAGGCAGCCCATAGCGAGCAATGAAAACCCATCGAAGGCACGGTTGTTGGTGATGGCCACCAGCCACAAAAAGGCTTGGCTCTTTGCCAACAACTGATTAAAGAAGAGGAAAATACCGGAGTCCAGCGGGAACCAGAAGCCATGATTCGCTGGCAGATACCAGGACAAAAACAGCGCAAAACCGGCAGCATTAAGCAATAAAATGTATGGAAGTCTTTTAATCATCATCATCTTGAATAGTTTGGTCGGTGGCAACGTTAGTCGCCCGAACTTAAACGAAGCTTCAACAAGCTGGCCTGAAGCAGGTTCCAGTCGGTGTTAACCGCACTAATTAACTCTATTCGGCTATCTGGCGGTGCAACGTTCTGTGTTTCGATAAAGAAATCTGCGCCCTGTCGATTGATCCGCACCAGCCCATCCTGAGTTCGCATCACACCTTTTACGCGCTCGACCGGTGCGAGCCTGGCCCATTCCAGAATACCGATTGTATCAAAGCGCGTATCAGCATCAAAAATCCAGCCACAGGCCTGATGTCCCTGGCCGCTATTGAGACTGCGACGCCAGCGCTGATGAGCAGGCAAACTCAGCGCCGCCAGGCCTTTTTTATTGGCATGACTGTGCGAATGGGCTGCGCTGGCAGGCAGTTCAGCCGAGTTCAGCCGCGGAAGATCCAGCAGCGCATTATCGATATGACCCTGGGTTGTCTGCACAAACTGGCGGTCGCCGCCAAAGTGCTGCCACCACAGGTCAAACGCTGCCCGGCTCTCGTCTGTGGCACGGTCTTCTTTATTCACCACGATGATATCTGCGCTGGCAAGCTGGTCGCGGAAGTTTTCATTTTGCACGGATTTCTCATCCAGCAGCTGGCGCGGATCCAGAACACAAAGCGTGGCCCGCAGATCGATCCACGGCTCATATACCGGCGCGGTGAGCAGGTCGAGGATCTGCTTGGGATGGCCTAAACCGGTGGGTTCGATGATTAACCGGTCCGGCTTGCCCTGACGCAACAGCGTATTTAGCCCCACCTGCATCGGTAAGCCATTGACGCAGCACATGCAGCCGCCTGGGATTTCTTTGACCATCGCGCCGCTGTCAGCCAGCAATGCGCCATCAATCCCGACTTCGCCGAATTCATTGACCAACACGGCCCATTTTTCTGCCGGATCTTTATTCGCCAGCAAATGAAGGATGGAAGTGGTTTTACCGCTGCCGAGAAAGCCGGTTATGAGGTTGGTTTTGGTCACATGCGCTCCAGGAAAAATTGTAATACATAACAATTATCAATAATCCTGGCGAAAAAAGACAGCGGTGAGAAGGGGGAGGGCGAACGGAGGGTCTCTCCATACGCCCTTTACAGCAAAAAAAGTTAAATCGCGAGGGTGTCAATGACGGCCTGACGTGCACCACGCTCTGAAATACGCTGGTAGGCGTGAGTGATTGCCTCGACAAACTGAGCCTGCTGCGGCAAATCGCTGCCAAAAATTTCCGCAAGGGCCAGTAACGCACTTACGCGGTCTGTTTCGCTGCTGGTTTCAACAATTGCCCGAATTTTTTCGCTCAGCGGATCGCGGACATCGATGGTATTCCCAACATCATCAATGCCACTCGCATAACGCATCCATCCAGCGATACCGAGTGCCAGCAGTGGCCAGGCGCTTTCACGTTGCAAATGTACGCGCGCACCTTCCAGCATGCGCTGCGGCAATTTTTGGCTACCGTCCATCGCGATTTGCCAGGTGCGGTGCTGTAACGCAGGATTGGCAAATCGGTCGATCAGACTGTCAGCATACGCCGTTAAATCGACATCCGTGATACGCAATGTCGGAGCTTGTTCATCTAGCATCAAGCGACGAGCGGCCTCGCGAAACGCGTCGTCCTGCATGCAATCACTCACATGTGCGAAACCCGCGAGGTAACCCAGATACGCCAGGAACGAGTGGCTACCGTTGAGCATGCGTAATTTCATCTGCTCCCACGGCAGAACGTCCTGAACCATCTGAACGCCAGCGATTTCCCATTCCGGGCGGCCGGCCACAAAATTATCTTCCACTACCCACTGGATAAACGGCTCGCAGCTGATCGCGCAGGGATCTTCCACGCCTAACGCCTGAGTGATTTCTGCCAGCGATGCTTCCGTCGCGGCGGGCACGATGCGGTCAACCATGGTGCCCGGGAAACTCACGTGCGTCGCAATCCATTTGGCTAACTCTGGCGAGCGTTTTTCTGCCATCCCCAGCACCGCGTTTTTAACCACATGTCCGTTATCAGGAATGTTGTCGCACGACAGGACGGTGAAAGGCGTGAGGCCGCGTTCGCGGCGGCGATGGAGGGCTTCAACCAGAATACCGGGCGCTGAGTGCGGTTCGGTTGGGTTTTCGAGATCGTGAAGGATACGTGCGTTCTGCGTATCCAGCTTCCCCGTCGCCGGATCGATGCAATAGCCCTTCTCGGTTATGGTCAGCGAAACAATGGCTACCTGCGGTTCGCAAAATTTCTCAATAATGGGCGCCAGCGAATCGAGCTTGGCATTCAGGCATTCATGCACAGCGCCGATAACAATCGGCTGATTTCCGTCAGCGCCTTTTTCCAGCACGGTAAAAAGGTGCTCCTGTGCACGAAGCTGGCTCATCAGCACATCGCCACTGAACAGGCTAATCTCACAGATACCCCAGTCGCCCCCTTTGGCGTTTAGCACACGGTTTGTTAACAACGCCTGATGCGCACGGTGAAAAGCGCCAAAACCGAAATGAACAATGCGGGAGCGCAGTTGCTGGCGATCGTACCGCGGCAGTTGCACGTGCGGAGGAAGCGAAGCGGAGGCAATTGTCTTCATGTAATACACACCTGATTAACCATTAATTAACAACGGCAGTGTAAAGTTATATGACAGCAAATTGAATTGGTAAGCCGTAAATATCCAGATTCTGTGAGTTGGATCAATCAATGCTGCCGAGCGCGTTGACCGATATTATCAAGCATGTATGGTAGTCGTCATTGCAATAACACATATTGGTATAACAACTTTAGAGGGTGAAGCGATGGAACAAACCTGGCGTTGGTACGGGCCGAATGATCCGGTTTCTCTTGATGATGTGCGTCAGGCTGGCGCAACAGGCGTCGTGACCGCATTGCACCATATTCCAAACGGTGAAGTTTGGCCGGTGGAAGAGATCAAAAAACGTCAGGCGGTGCTGGCAGATAAAGGGCTGACCTGGTCAGTTGTCGAAAGTATTCCGGTGCATGAAGATATCAAAACGCATTCAGGACAATTTGAAACCTGGATCGCCAACTATCAGCAGAGTATTCGTAACCTGGCGACCTGCGGTATCGACACCGTATGCTACAACTTCATGCCAATTCTGGACTGGACGCGTACCGATCTCGAATATCAAATGCCAGACGGTTCCAGAGCACTGCGCTTTGATCAGATAGCCTTTGCGGCATTTGAACTACACATTCTAAAACGCCCGAGCGCAGAGGCGGATTACTCCGCAGAAGAGCAACAGCAGGCGCTGAAATGGTTTGAAGACGCTTCTGACGCTGATATCGAAAAGCTGACGCGTAATATTATCGCGGGTCTGCCGGGTGCTGAAGAGGGTTACACCCTGGATCAGTTCCGCGCGCGTTTGGCGGAATACGGCGACATCGATAAAAATCAGCTCCGTGAAAATATGGCATATTTCCTGCGGGCGATTGTGCCGGTGGCGGAAGCCTGTGGTTTACGTCTGGCCGTTCATCCGGACGATCCACCGCGCCCGATTCTCGGTCTGCCACGCATTGTTTCTACCATTGAAGATATGCAGTGGCTGAAAGAGACCGTTGATAGCATTAACAACGGCTTCACTATGTGTACGGGTTCGTACGGCGTGCGTGAAGATAACGATCTGGTGAAGATGATTGAAGCCTTCGGCGATCGCATTCACTTCACCCATCTGCGCGCGACCTGTCGTGAAAATAACCCTAAAACCTTCCACGAAGCGGCTCATTTGGGTGGCGACGTGAATATGGTGGCGGTAGTGGATGCGATTCTGAGCGAAGAGCAGCGCCGTAAGCACGCTGGAGATATGCGTCCGATTCCATTCCGTCCGGATCACGGGCATCAAATGCTTGACGATTTACGCAAGAAAACGAATCCGGGTTATTCTGCGATTGGCCGTCTGAAAGGGATGGCGGAAGTGCGAGGCGTGGAACTGGCGCTGAAGATGCTGAAGTATCCAGAACTGTTGTAACCAGAATTGTTGTAAAAAGAAACCCGGCAAAAGCCGGGTTTTTTTGTATCAGTCTGCGCGACCCATATAACGTTTTTCTTCAATATGGATGCGAATTTTTTCGCCTGCGGAAAGGTATTCAGGAACCTGAACGACCAAACCTGTCGTCAGCGTTGCGGGTTTGTTACGCGCACTTGCAGATGCGCCTTTGATGCCCGGTGACGTTTCTACGATTTCCAGATCAACCGTCTGCGGCAGTTCAAGCGCCAGCAGTTGGCCATCCCAGGTCAGAACCTGCATATCCGGCATGCCGCCTTCAGGAATAAACAGCAGCTCGTCTTCAATCTGATCTTTGGTAAAGATATAGGGCGTGTAATCTTCTTTATCCATGAACACATATTCGTTGCCGTCAATGTAGGAGAAATCGACGAAGCGACGCGTCAGGGTCACGGTATCAACAATATCATCACCTTTAAAACGCTCTTCAACCTTCAGGCCGGTACGGACATCGGCAAAGCGCATTTTGTACAGCGTTGCTGCGCCACGGGCGCTAGGCGACTGAACATCAATGTCTTTCACAATCAGCAGCTTGCCGTTGTAGTTCAGTACCATACCTTTCTTAATTTCATTCGCTCTTGGCATTGCAGTAATCCTGTTTACTGTGAGGTAAAAAATATCGCGTCAAATTACTCGCGCGCAGCCTTTCAGGCAAGCGGAATTCGTGGCTTTTGCTATCAATACGCAAAAGGTGTTACTGTGCGCGGCATGCCTGACTGCACGGGCCTTAGTGACTCATAGAGAGCGTTTATGGATTGCCGCCCAGATTGTGGCGCGTGTTGCACCGCACCGTCCATTTCAAGTCCTATTCCTGGCATGCCCAATGGCAAGCCTGCCAACACCCGTTGCGTTCAGCTTTCTGACAATAATCTGTGTAGAATCTTCGGTTCATCGTCACGCCCTAAGGTGTGTGCAGGGCTGCAGCCCACGAAAGAGATGTGCGGTAGTACGCGTGCACAAGCGATGACCTGGCTTCTTGAACTGGAAACGCTGACCGCGCCCTAGATGTCTTTAATGCGCGTCAGGCAGCCCACTGTGATGATGCACATCACCAGTGCGAACCAGAAGACCGTGTGATAACTCCATATTTCCGCCACAATCCCTGCCAACGATCCGGCAATTATCCAGCCCACGCGCGTGGTATTGGTGTAAAGCGTCGTCGCTGCGCCAGCCTGTCCGGGCATCAAATCCTGAAAATAGAGCATACCGATACCCGCGAGAATACCGATATAGATGGCGTTCAGTAACTGTAAAGCCAGCAGCAGGGCCGGTTCTTTTACCGTAAGCATTCCGATATAAAACAGCAGACCTGCCACCACTGCGATACGCATCAGGAAACGCTTTCCGAAGCGTTTGGCATAATATCCCGCGATCAGCATGGTCGGGATTTCCAGCCCTGCCGCCGTTCCCATCATGATTCCCGCCAGTTTTTCCGGCAAGTGCAGCTCATCGATAATAAACAGCGGCATATTAATGATGTAGAGACTGTTAGTCCCCCACATCAGCGTACAGATGATAAACAGGAGCAAGGCGTCGCGACGGTTACGCCGTGGGGCTTCCAGCGTACCGGTTGCCAGTTTTGGCTCTTTGCGCATCGACGGCAGGAAAAACCACACCATCGCGCCGCACACGATAAAAGCGGCTGCCGCACTGAGATACATCACGGTAAAGCCAAACCCCATCGCCAACGCGTAAGCCAGCGGAGGGCCGATCACCCACGCCAGCGAGACCTGTGCTCGTAAAATGGAGCTGAACATCACTGCTTCACGGCCCGTACGATCGGCATGTTCACGTGCGAGGGCAAACATTTGCGGGTTGGCAGTCGATCCAAAGCTACTGAGAAATACGCCGACAAACAGCAAGACAAAATAGTTGCGGTTCCAGGCGAACAGCACGCACGCGAACACGCCCAGCAGGCAGCAAAAAACGATCAAACTTTTGCGGTCACCTTTTCTGTCCGAGCGGCCTGCCAGGAACTGGCTGACCAGAATGCCAATAATCGCGCTCCCGGTAAAAAAGAAGCCGACCATAGCCGGACGGGCATGGACTTCATTGGTCAGAAATAAGCTCAGCGTTGGCGTTTGCAATGCACCGGCAATACCGGTGAGGAAGGCAACAATCAAAAACGCCGATGACGTCAGATCAAATGGCTTTGGTGAGGCGGCAGCGGGGGTGTTGTGCATGTTTCTATATCAGTGATGTGAAGAGGGGCGGAGTTTACGCCGCTTGTCAGAAAATAAACATGTGATGCGGTCAATTATCCCACAACTAAATCAAAATAGCATTTCAAAATATATGTTGCTGAACGGTGCTGAAGCGAAGCGGTAGACGTCATCCATCCATCAGCAAATGTAAGTCAATCGTTGAAGAAATGTGCTGCACTTCTAAATTCTGAAACAGAAAAGGTAACTTTCCTTGCAAGCTCTGGCATAAAGCGCAAGACTCCTTGAAACGTTTCAGCGCTATCTTATCTATCTAACAGAGCAAGTTAGCGCATTTTTTCTCATTAAGGCTGAAACGATTCAAGTTCAGCGAGAGAGGAGAACCATGTTCAAGTTAACAGTGCAAGACATCCATCCGGGCGAACAGGCCGGTAATAAAGAAGAGGCCATTCGCAAGATTGCGGCGAGCCTTGTGCAGGCCGGTAACGTTGCTGAAGGCTACGTTGATGGCATGCTGGCGCGCGAGCAACAGACCTCAACCTTCCTCGGTAATGGTATCGCGATTCCTCACGGCACCACGGATACCCGCGATCAGGTACTGAAAACCGGTGTTCAGGTTTATCAGTTCCCGCAGGGCATTTTGTGGGGCGAAGGACAGGTGGCATACGTCGCCATCGGCATCGCCGCAAGTGGTGATGAACACTTGGGCTTACTGCGTCAGCTGACGCATGTGCTGAGCGACGACGCTGTGGCTGAACAGCTGCAGTCAGCGACCACGGCTGAAGAGCTGCGTGCGCTGCTGATGGGTGAAAAGCAGAGCGAAGCGCTGAAACTGGATAACGATACGCTGACACTTGATATTATCGCCACCGATCTGGTGACGTTACAGGCGTTGAACGCGGGTCGCCTGAAAGAAGCCGGTGCGGTTGAGACCGCCTTTGTAGCTCGCGTGATCAATGACAAACCGTTGAATCTCGGTCAGGGTGTCTGGCTGAATGACAGCGCAGAAGGCAATGTCCGCAGCGCAATCGCGGTGAGCCGTGCAGCAACCTCTTTTGATGTGGATGGCGAGCAGGCTGCGTTGCTGGTGACGGTCGCGATGGCGGATGAACAGCCGGTTGCGGTGCTTAAACGCCTCAGCGACTTGCTGCTGAACAATAAAGCTGACCGCTTGCTGAACGCAGATGCTGCCACGTTGTTGGCCCTGCTGACCAGCGACGACGTATCAACCGATGACGTGCTCAGCGCCGAATTCGTGGTGCGTAACGAGCACGGCCTGCATGCCCGTCCGGGCACCATGCTGGTCAACACGATCAAACAGTTCGACAGTGAAATCACCGTGACCAATCTTGATGGTTCCGGCAAACCGGCAAATGGCCGCAGCCTGATGAAAGTGGTCGCGCTGGGTGTCAAAAAAGGCCATCGCCTGCGCTTCACAGCGCAAGGTGCTGATGCTGAACAGGCGCTGAAAGCGGTTGGCGACGCCATCGCGGCAGGTCTGGGGGAGGGCGCATAATGAGCAGACGTGTCGCCACCATTACATTGAATCCCGCTTACGATCTGGTTGGTTTTACGCCAGAAGTGGAACGCGGTGAAGTCAACCTCGTACGAACCACTGGCCTGCACGCCGCGGGTAAAGGCATTAACGTTGCGAAGGTGCTCAAAGATTTAGGCATCGACGTCACCGTGGGCGGTTTCCTGGGAAAAGACAACCAGGATGGTTTTCAGCAGTTGTTCAGCGAGCTGGGCATTGCGAACCGTTTCCAGGTCGTTCAGGGCCGCACTCGTATTAACGTTAAGTTGACAGAGAAAGACGGTGAAGTGACCGACTTCAACTTCTCCGGCTTTGAAGTCACGCCTGCGGACTGGGAGCGCTTTGTTAACGACTCTCTGACCTGGCTTGGTCAGTTTGACATGGTGTGCGTGAGTGGCAGTTTGCCGTCTGGCGTGAGCCCGGAAGCGTTCACCGAATGGATGCTGCGTCTGCGTAGCCAATGTCCATGCATTATCTTCGACAGCAGCCGCGAAGCGCTGGTTGCCGGTCTTAAAGCGTCTCCGTGGTTGGTTAAACCTAACCGTCGCGAACTTGAGATCTGGGCGGGTCGTAAACTGCCAGAATTAAAAGATGTTATTGAAGCCGCTCATGCGCTGCGTGAACAAGGTATCGCTCACGTCGTGATTTCTCTGGGTGCGGAAGGTGCGTTGTGGGTTAACGCGTCTGGCGAATGGATTGCCAAACCACCGTCGGTGGAAGTTGTGAGTACCGTGGGCGCAGGGGATTCCATGGTTGGCGGCCTGATCTATGGCCTGCTGATGCGTGAATCCAGTGAACATACTTTACGTCTTGCAACCGCTGTTGCTGCCCTGGCCGTAAGCCAGAGCAATGTTGGTATTACCGAACGTACCCAGTTGGCCGCGATGATGGCGCGCGTCGACTTACAACCTTTTAACTAACAGCAGGAGAGGCATAATGAAAACGCTGCTGATCATTGATTCCAGTCTTGGACAGGCTCGCGCCTATATGGCGAAAACGCTGCTGGGCGCAGCGGCACACAAAGCGCATGTTGAAATTGTCGATAACCCAAATGACGCTGAACTGGCGATTGTTCTGGGCGACAAAATGCCCGCTGACAGTGCGCTGAACGGCAAAAAAGTGTGGCTGGGCGATATTAATCGCGCCGTGGCACATCCAGAATTATTCCTGAGCGAAGCAAAAGGCCACGCGGCGATTTACAGCGCGCCGGTCGCCGATGCAGCTGTCTCTGCAACGGGTCCAAAACGCGTTGTGGCAATCACCGCCTGCCCAACCGGCGTGGCACATACCTTTATGGCGGCTGAAGCCATCGAAACCGAAGCGAAAAAACGCGGCTGGTGGGTGAAGGTTGAAACCCGTGGTTCTGTGGGCGCTGGCAATGCGATTACAGCTGAAGAAGTGGCTGAAGCGGATCTGGTGATTGTGGCGGCAGATATTGAAGTGGACCTGGCAAAATTTGCCGGTAAGCCGATGTATCGCACCTCAACCGGCCTGGCGCTGAAGAAAACGGCACAGGAGTTTGATAAGGCGCTGGCCGAAGCTAAGCCGTATCAGGCATCGGCAAAATCGCAATCTGCAAGCGAAGGCAAGAAAGAGTCCGCGGGCGCTTATCGTCACCTGCTGACGGGTGTTTCTTACATGCTGCCGATGGTGGTGGCGGGCGGTTTGTGTATCGCGCTCTCTTTTGCCTTCGGTATCGAAGCGTTTAAAGAGCCGGGCACGCTGGCTGCAGCACTGATGCAGATTGGTGGCGGTTCAGCGTTTGCGCTAATGGTGCCAGTGCTGGCGGGTTACATTGCATTTTCCATTGCTGACCGTCCAGGTCTGACGCCAGGTCTTATCGGCGGCATGCTGGCAGTGAGCACCGGCTCAGGCTTCATCGGCGGTATTATCGCCGGTTTCCTGGCGGGTTATGTAGCGAAAGCGATCAGCTCTAAGCTGAAGCTGCCGCAAAGTATGGAAGCGCTGAAACCGATCCTGATCATTCCACTGATTTCCAGCCTTGTGGTGGGTCTGGGCATGATCTACCTGATTGGTAAGCCGGTTGCTGGCATCCTTGAAGGTCTGACCCACTGGCTGCAAACCATGGGTACTGCGAACGCGGTACTGCTGGGCGCAATCCTGGGCGGCATGATGTGTACCGACATGGGCGGTCCGGTAAACAAAGCGGCATATGCCTTTGGTGTTGGCCTGCTGAGTACCCAGACCTATGCGCCAATGGCGGCAATCATGGCCGCGGGTATGGTGCCACCACTGGCATTGGGCCTGGCAACGATTATCGCACGCCGTAAGTTTGATAAAGCGCAGCAGGAAGGGGGCAAAGCGGCTCTGGTTCTCGGTTTGTGCTTCATCACTGAAGGTGCCATTCCGTTTGCCGCACGTGACCCAATGCGCGTTCTGCCTTGCTGTATCGTTGGCGGCGCGGTGACGGGGGCTATCTCCATGGCAATCGGCGCAAAACTGATGGCACCACACGGTGGTCTGTTCGTTCTGCTGATTCCTGGTGCGATTACGCCGGTGCTGGGTTATCTGTTCGCGATTATTGCGGGTACGCTGATTGCTGGTCTGTCTTACGCGGTGCTGAAGCGCCCGGAAGTGGAATCTGCAGCGGTAGCTAAAGCAGCATAAGATCGTTGAATCAATAAAAAGCCGGGTGCTAATGCGACCCGGCTTTTTTTATGCCGCTTGTTCAGCGGTCTGCTGTGCTTTCAGCCAGGCGATTTCTTCCGCCCAGATATCTGGATTCACCGTCTCCAGCACCATGGGAATGCCGTCAAAACGCGGGTCCTGCATAATAAAGCGGAACGCATCGTGACCAATATTGCCTTCGCCGAGGCTGTGGTGGCGGTCAACACGGCTGCCAAACGCGCTTTTCGCATCGTTCAAATGCATACCACGCAGATACTTGAAGCCGACAATACGCTCAAATTCTGCAAAGGTTTTCTCGCACTCTTCCTGACTGCGCAGATCGTATCCCGCTGCAAAGGCATGACAGGTATCGATGCACACGCCCACGCGCGTTTTATCTTCCACGCCATCGATAATTGCTGCCAGATGTTCAAACTTGAAACCCAGATTACTGCCTTGCCCGGCGGTGTTTTCGATAACTGCCGTGACGCCTTCCGTTTGTGCCAGCGCAATGTTGATGGATTCCGCAATGCGTGCCAGACAGGCGTCTTCGTCGATTTGCATCAGATGGCTGCCCGGATGGAAATTCAGCAGCGTCAGGCCAAGCTGTTCGCAACGCTGTAATTCATCCAGAAACGCCTCACGTGATTTATCCAGCGCTTCCTGAACCGGATGGCCCAGATTGATGAGATAACTGTCGTGCGGCAGGATCTGCCCCGGCCCGAAGTTATACTTTTCACAGGCTGCTTTGAAATCATTAATTATTTCAGGAGTGAGCGGCGCAGCGCGCCACTGGCGCTGATTTTTGGTGAACAGGGCGAAAGCGGTCGCCTCGATTTCGGCGGCGCGGATGGCGGCATTCGCAAGACCGCCTGCTGCGCTGACGTGCGCTCCAACATATTTCATAAAGGGACTCCTGTTAACCCGAAACGCTTATGATAGCGGGTTAACAGGAGAAGGATGTAGTGCTTTATGCCATCACACTATGCACGGCCAGGTTGATAGCCCCCCCGCCGACAATCAGCCAGACAAAGAGAATTAATGCCATCAGCAGGGGTTTTGCACCTGCTTTTTTCAGTGCGCTGACGTGCGTGGTGACGCCGAGCGCCGCCATCGCCATCGCCAGCAGCACGGTATCCAGCGTGACCAGCATATCAACGATTGTTTTTGGCAGCAGATGGAAGGAGTTAAACACCGCCACGGCGATAAACAGAATCGCAAACCATGGAATGGTGATTTTACTTTTTTCTCCTTTCCCAGCGGGCGTCAGCTGTTTAACGCGCGCGGCCAGAATAATCAGGAACGGTGCCAGCATCATCACGCGCAGCATTTTGGCAATGACCGCTGAATTCTCCGCCTCAGGGCTAATGGCGTGACCTGCAGCGACAACCTGCGCCACTTCGTGCATCGTTGAACCGATATAAATGCCGTACGTTTCAGGCGTAAACCAGTGCGCAACAAGCGGATACATTGCTGGATAAAGGAAAATCGCCAGCGTACCGAAGATAACCACGGTCGCGACCGCAACCGTCACTTTGCTGGATTCCGCTTTGACCACCGGTTCCGTCGCGAGCACTGCCGCGGCACCGCAAATACTGCTGCCCGCACCAATCAGCCAGCTGGTTTTTTTATCCAGACCGAAGACTTTTTGGCCGATAAAGCAGGCCAGTAAAAAGGTGCTGGTCAGCGTCAGCACATCAATGGCAATCCCGCTGACGCCGACGTCCGCAATCTGCGAAAAGGTGAGGCGGAAACCATAAAGAATAATGCCCAGACGCAGCAGGTGCTGTTTGGCGAAAATCACACCGCCATCGCAAGATTGTGAAATCTGCGGATAAACCGTATTACCGACCACCATGCCGAGCAGAATAGCCAGCGTGAGTGCGCTAAACCCGGCGCCAGCGACGGCTGGAATACTCCCGCCCCATAATGCTGCGCCGGTGATGGCGGCGCTGAGCGCAAGCCCCGGTACGTAATGCCACACTGAACGATGATTGTGTAGGGTGATTGCTGTCATAACCTTCTCCTCTCTCTGGTTAAAAGATTACGGCGCTCTGGCTTAAAAATAAAATTGATTATATATTTATAATTAATCTTTATAAGTGGTAAGCAACCATGCACATTACATTGCGTCAGCTTGAAGTTTTTGCCGAAGTGCTGAAAAGTGGGTCGACGACTCAGGCCTCTGTGCGCCTGGCATTGTCACAGTCTGCGGTGAGCGCAGCGCTGACCGATCTCGAAGGCCAGCTTCGCGTTCAGCTTTTTGACCGGGTAGGTAAACGCCTGGTAGTGAATGAACATGGGCGATTGCTGTACCCGCGCGCGCTGGCGCTACTGGAGCAAGCGGTTGAAATTGAGCAGTTATTCCGCGAGGAAAACGGTGCCATTCGTGTATTCGCCAGTAGCACCATCGGGAACTATATTCTCCCGGAAGTGATTGCCCGCTATCGTCGCGATTTCCCGACGCTGCCGCTGGAGATGAGCGTCGGCAATAGTCAGGACGTGATTAACGCTATTATTGATTTCCGCGTGGATATTGGGCTTATCGAAGGGCCGTGTCACAACGTCGATATTATTGCCGAGCCGTGGCTGGAAGATGAACTGGTGGTCTTTGCGTCTCCGGCTTCTGCGTTGTTGCAGGGCGACGTCACGCTGGAACGCCTCGCGCAAGCCCCGTGGATATTACGTGAACACGGTTCCGGCACGCGCGAGATCGTCGATTATCTGCTGCTTTCGCATTTGCCGCAGTTTCATCTGGGGATGGAATTAGGGAATTCCGAAGCCATCAAACACGCCGTGCGACACGGTCTGGGAATCAGTTGTTTGTCGCGCCGGGTGATTGCTGAACAGCTTGAAAGCGGCTCGCTGGTGGAAATCCCCGTCCCGTTACCTAAGCTGGTGCGCACGTTGTGGTGTATTCATCATCGCCAGAAGCATCTCTCCAGCTCTCTTCAGCGTTTTCTGCGTTACTGCAACAATTAGCCTTCTCCTTCTCCACGCGGAGTGGAGGAGGAATCTCAGCGTTACTTATAATCCAGGGCCAGTCATGAAGCTCTCTTATAACTGCGCATTTCTGCCGGAAGGAACGCGGATCGTCTGCTACAATCGCGCCTCATTTTTAAAATGGACAGCATTTTCACATGGTTTCAGAAAATAAAACCACAGAAGCGCCCGCGCTACGTCGCGAACTCAAGGCGCGTCACCTGACAATGATCGCCATTGGCGGATCGATTGGTACAGGTCTTTTTGTTGCATCCGGTGCAACCATTTCAGCGGCAGGTCCTGGCGGCGCGCTGTTTTCGTATATGTTGATTGGCCTGATGGTGTACTTCCTGATGACCAGCCTGGGCGAACTGGCGGCATACATGCCGGTCTCCGGCTCCTTTTCGACTTACGGTCAAAAATATGTAGAAGAAGGCTTCGGCTTCGCGCTGGGCTGGAACTACTGGTACAACTGGGCGGTGACTATCGCTGTTGACCTCGTGGCCGCGCAGCTGGTGATGAACTGGTGGTTCCCGGACACGCCGGGCTGGATCTGGAGCGCTATCTTCCTGGCGGTGATTTTCCTGCTGAACTACATCTCCGTACGTGGTTTTGGTGAGGCAGAATACTGGTTCTCCCTGATCAAAGTGACGACCGTGATTATCTTCATCATCGTCGGCGTGGCGATGATTGTGGGCATCTTTAAAGGCGCGGAACCTGCGGGCTGGAGCAACTGGGAAATTGGCGATGCGCCGTTTGCCGGCGGTTTTGCGGCGATGATTGGCGTGGCCATGATTGTGGGTTTCTCTTTCCAGGGAACGGAACTGATTGGTATTGCTGCCGGTGAATCCGAAGATCCGGAGAAGAACATTCCGCGCGCAGTGCGTCAGGTGTTCTGGCGTATTCTGCTGTTCTACGTGTTCGCGATCCTGATTATCAGCCTGATCATTCCTTACACCGACCCGAGTCTGCTGCGTAACGATGTGAAAGACATCAGCGTTAGCCCGTTCACGCTGGTCTTCCAGCATGCTGGTCTGCTCTCAGCAGCGGCGGTGATGAACGCGGTTATCCTGACGGCGGTGCTTTCTGCGGGTAACTCCGGCATGTACGCCTCAACGCGTATGCTGTACACCCTGGCGTGCGACGGTAAAGCGCCACGCATTTTCGCCAAACTGTCACGCGGCGGTGTGCCGCGTAATGCGCTGTACGCCACAACAGTGGTCGCGGGTCTGTGCTTCCTGACCTCCATGTTTGGTAATAAGACGGTCTATCTTTGGTTGCTGAATACGTCCGGGATGACGGGCTTCATCGCCTGGCTGGGGATTGCCATCAGTCACTATCGTTTCCGTCGCGGTTACGTTATGCAAGGGCACGATATTAACGACCTGCCGTACCGCTCAGGATTCTTCCCGATTGGGCCGATCTTCGCGTTCATTCTGTGTCTGATCATCACGCTCGGTCAGAACTACGAAGCCTTCCTGTCAGACACCATTGACTGGGGCGGCGTGATGGCGACGTATATCGGAATTCCGCTGTTCCTGATTATCTGGTTTGGCTACAAACTGACAAAAGGCACGCGGTTCGTCAGCTACAGTGAAATGGACTTCCCTGGACGATTCAAAAAATAATCGCATTTCCTCTCTTTCAAACCCGCTCAACTGAGCGGGTTTTTTTATGTCCACAGTATGGAGAAAAGACATAATTGTTAACAATTTAATTGATAATAGTTATCGTTTGCTTTATCGTTACGTCGATTTTTAAAAGGATGAAGCCGTCAACGTCGCGGGCTTTTTAGACGAGGACGTGACTGCCGCACCTGCACAGAAACACACTTCCGACCGGCCAGGCGGAGCGCAATGCATTGTGAGCAATAACGATTTGATATTGTTGTGTTTACCTCATGGAGAAATGGAATGTTTAGGTTGAATCCCTTCGTAAGGGGAGGACTTTGTGCGTCCGCACTGTCCCTTGCCCTGCCTGTTATTGCTGCGGAATCTGGCGACACGATGGTTGTCACTGCGTCGGCCACCGAACAGAATCTCAAAGATGCACCCGCCAGTATCAGCGTCATTACTCAGCAAGATCTGCAACGTAAGCCGGTCAATAATCTGAAAGATGTCCTGCGAGAAGTGCCTGGCGTGCAATTAACCAGCGAAGGGGATAACCGTAAAGGCGTGAGTATCCGTGGACTGGACAGCAGCTATACGCTGATTCTGGTTGACGGCAAACGTGTCAGCTCGCGTAATGCCGTATTCCGCCACAACGATTTCGATCTCAACTGGATCCCGGTTGACGCCATTGAGCGTATCGAAGTGGTGCGCGGGCCAATGTCATCGCTGTATGGTTCCGATGCGCTGGGCGGCGTGGTGAATATCATCACCAAAAAAATTGGTCAAAAATGGACGGGTACGCTGACGGCGGACACCACTATTCAGCATCACCGCGACCGTGGTGATACCTACAACGGCCAGTTCTTTACCAGCGGTCCGCTGGTGGACGGCGTGCTGGGCCTAAAGGCCTACGGAAGCCTGTCTAAGCGTGAAAAAGACGATCAGCAAAAATCGTCCACTACCGCGACCGGGGAAACGCCGCGCATCGAAGGCTTTACCAGCCGCAACGGGAATGTGGAGTTCGCCTGGACGCCAGACGAAAATCATGATTTTACCGCAGGCTACGGCTACGACCGTCAGGATCGCGACTCCGACTCGCTTAACAAGAACCGTCTGGATCGCCAGAATTATTCTCTGAGTCACAATGGCCGCTGGGATGTGGGTAACAGCGAGCTGAAAGTTTACGGCGAAAAAGTCGATAACAAAAATCCGGGAAACAGCAGCCCGATTACCTCAGAAAGCAATGCCGTGGACGGCAAGTACGTGTTGCCGCTGGGTGAAATCAACCAGTTGCTGACTCTGGGCGGCGAATGGCGTCACGATAAGCTTGAGGATCCGGTCAACCTGACGGGCGGCAACAGCAGTAACACCTCGGCCAGCCAGTATGCGCTCTTTATCGAAGACGAATGGCGTATCTTCGAGCCGCTGGCGTTGACCACCGGCGTGCGTATGGACGACCACGAAACCTACGGCGATCACTGGAGCCCGCGTGCGTATCTGGTCTATAACGCGACCGATACGATGACGGTGAAAGGCGGCTGGGCGACGGCCTTTAAAGCGCCGTCATTACTGCAGCTTAGCCCTGACTGGACCACCGGCTCATGCCGCGGCGCATGCGAAATTGTGGGTAGCCCGGATCTGAAACCGGAAACCAGCGAAAGCTTCGAACTCGGCCTTTATTACGCCGGAGAAGAAGGCTGGTTAGAAGGTGTTCAGGCCAGCATCACCACCTTCCAGAACAACGTGGATGACCGTATCAGCATTACCCGTACCGCTAACGTTAATGACGCGCAAAGTTACCCGAACTATGTTGGGCTGAACGGCGACGGCGAACCGATTTTCCGCTATTACAACGTCAATAAAGCGCGTATTCGTGGGGTAGAAACCGAGCTGAAATTCCCGCTGGCAGAAGACTGGAAAATGACGCTGAACTACACCTATAACGATGGGCGTGATATCAGCAACGGCGATAATAAGCCGCTGTCCGAACTGCCGTTCCATACGGCTAACGGTACGGTTGACTGGCAGGCGACCCAGGCATGGTCATTCTACGTGCAGGGTAACTACACGGGTGAGAAACGTGCCGTTACCGACGGTGAACCCACGCCGGGTGGTTACGTGGTCTGGAATACGGGCGGAGCGTGGCAGGCAACGAAAAGCGTTAAGCTGCGTGCCGGCGTGCAAAACCTGCTGGATAAAGATCTGAGCCGCGACGATTACAGCTATACGGAAGATGGCCGTCGTTACTTTATGGCCGTCGATTATCAGTTCTGATGGGCGAATTGCCCGGCGAGCGAAAGGCTGCCGGGCATAATGCTAGCGCTTACTTGAACAAATGCTCCGCATGGAAGCGGAGATGATCTTCAATATACGATGCGATGAAATAGTAGCTGTGATCGTGACCCGGCTGAATGCGCAACGTCAGCGGCCAGGCTTTCTGGCGTGCTACTTCTGCCAGTACGGCTGGCTGGAGCTGGTTAGCGAGGAACTGATCCGCATCGCCCTGATCGATAAGCGTTGGGATGGCGTCTCCCGGCTGACTCGCCTGCATCAGTGCGCAACTGTCCCACGCCTGCCATGTATCTGAATCCTCACCCAGATAGTGTGAAAACGCTTTTTGTCCCCACGGCACCTGAGTCGGGTTCACAATTGGGGCAAACGCTGAGACGCTGGTGAACGTGCCAGGATTTTTAAGCGCCATAATGAGCGCGCCGTGCCCGCCCATCGAATGCCCGCTGATCGCACGCCGGTCACCGACATCAAATTCAGCTGCGATCAGTGCAGGCAGCTCATCACGAAGGTAATCATACATCCGGTAATGGCTTGCCCACGGCTGCTGAGTGGCATTCAGATAAAACCCTGCGCCTTTACCTAAGTCGTAGCCCGCGTCATCGGCAACCTCATCGCCACGCGGACTGGTATCCGGCATGACAAGGGCAATGCCCAGCTCGGCGGCAACACGCTGCGCGCCCGCTTTGGTGGTGAAGTTTTCATCATTGCAGGTCAGGCCCGAAAGCCAGTACAGCACCGGTGGTTTTGCCTTCCCGTTGGTCGGCGGCAGAAAAATACTGAATGTCATCGCGCAATTCAGTGTCGTGGAGTCGTGCCGCCAGCGCTGCTGCCGACCTTCAAAACAACGGTGCTCTTCGAGCAGTTCCATGCAAGGCTCCTTAATTCATACAGGTATTCATTAAACTCATAATACATATTATTCATTCACCTGTGAGTAACTTTCACTTCCGCTGTTGCCCGATATACTGCATCATAAATTTACTTAAATTTAACATTTGGAGTGGTCATGGCGCTGCGTATCGCGCTCAGTGGATTTGTGGTGCTTGTCGTCGCGATGGGGATAGGGCGTTTTGCCTTTACGCCTCAGGTTCCGCTGATGATCGCGGCTGGACAGCTTACGTTGACCAGCGCCGGATTAGTGGCCGCCATGAATTATCTCGGCTACTTAGTGGGTGCATGGGATGCCATGCGTGCGCACCGTTTTGTCGAAGGGCGCTTGTTTCTGGGGATCGTGGGTGCCGTGGCGCTGACGCTGCTCTCCGCCGTGGCGGATAACGCCATTGTTCATGCAATGATACGCTTTGTTATCGGCTGCATGAGTGGCTGGTCTATGGTGTTGATCGCCGCGTGGACCAACGAACGGCTGGCGCATTACGGTAAGCCGGGTCTGAGCGCGGCGGTGTTTGCGGGTCCAGGTGCGGGCATTGCGCTCAGCGGCTTGCTGGCTGTTTATATTCAGGCGCGATCGCTTTCAGCGGGTGCAGCGTGGCAAATTTATGGCGTACTGGCGCTGATTTTAATTGTGCTGGTGGCGCGCTATTTACCGCGTGGCGGTCAACTGCATCGCCCCGGCACCGCCCCCGAACCGCTGGTACTGACGTCCGATTTGCGCCGTCTGGTCTGGAGCTACAGCCTGGCCGGATTCGGGTATATTCTGCCGGCGACCTTTTTGTCGCAGATGGCGGCGCTGCGTTTTCCGGGTAGCCTGTTTGCCCAGTTTGTCTGGCCGATTTTTGGGTTAGCGGCAGTCGTGGGGATCGCGTTGAGTATCGCGCTGCGCCATGTCTCGACATCAAATCGGCGTTTGTCCATTGTGCTTTGGTTACAGGGGTTAGGCGTTTTTGCCGCCTGGCTAATGCCGGGGATTGCCGGTCTGGTGACAGGCGCGTTGCTGGTCGGTGGCGGGTTTCTCTGTGCCGTTCAACTCTCGCTGCTGTGTGGCCGCGAGCTGGCCCCAACACATACTCGTTACATGGCGGGACTCTTGACCACGGGTTATGCAATAGGCCAGTTGGTGGGCCCTGTGACTTCCGCGATTTCCACCTGGCTGACTCACCAACTGGAGCCAGCGCTGGGGCTGGCGGGTGTCGCCCTTTTTGTTGGCGGGGCACTGGTCTGGAACCGTCAGGCTGAAAGGCAACGACAATCGCAATAATTATCGCCGTGAATACTGGATTATGTGCGCCACCTCACGCACAATGAGCGCACACTTTTGCCTCAATGAGGGTAAAAGGCAGCCACACCTGCAGGAGTAAAATAATGCCATCACTCAGTAAAGAAGCCGCTCTGGTCCACGAAGCGCTGGTAGCGCGTGGTCTTGAAACCCCGCTGCGTCCACCGGTCAACGAGCTGGACAATGAAACACGTAAACGTCTTATTGCCGGGCACATGACCGAGATTATGCAGTTGCTGAATCTCGACCTGAGCGACGACAGCCTGATGGAGACGCCGCAACGCATCGCCAAAATGTATGTCGATGAGATTTTCTCCGGCCTGGATTACGCGAATTTCCCAAAAATCACCGTCATCGAAAATAAAATGAACGTCGATGAAATGGTGACCGTGCGCGATATTACGTTGACCAGCACCTGCGAACACCACTTTGTTACCATCGATGGTAAAGCGACGGTGGCGTATATCCCTAAAGATACGGTGATTGGGCTGTCTAAAATTAACCGCATTGTGCAGTTCTTTGCCCAGCGTCCGCAGGTTCAGGAACGTTTGACGCAGCAAATTCTGACGGCGCTGCAAACGCTGTTAGGGACCAACAATGTGGCTGTATCCATTGATGCCGTGCATTATTGCGTGAAAGCGCGCGGCGTACGTGACGCCACCAGCGCAACGACCACGACCTCTCTTGGCGGCCTGTTTAAGTCGAGCCAGAATACCCGTCAGGAATTTCTGCGCGCAGTGCGTCACCACAACTGATCGGAAGGCAGGATAAATGGAGCGTAATGTCACGCTGGATTTTGTACGTGGCGTTGCCATTCTCGGTATTCTGCTGCTCAACATTAGCGCCTTTGGCTTGCCAAAGGCGGCGTATCTCAACCCGGCCTGGTATGGCGAGATCACCCGCAGCGACGCCTGGACCTGGGCGATTTTAGACCTGTTTGCGCAGGTCAAATTCCTCACTCTTTTTGCGTTACTTTTTGGTGCGGGTCTACAGATTTTGCTCAAGCGCGGTAAACGCTGGATTCAGTCTCGCCTCACGCTGCTGGTCCTCCTCGGGTTCATCCACGGTCTGTTTTTGTGGGATGGTGACATTCTGCTCGCCTATGGTTTAGTCGGGCTGATTTGCTGGCGCATGATCCGCGACGCGCAAGATGTTAAGAGCCTGTTTAACACCGGCGTGATGCTGTATGTCATTGGCATTGGCGTCCTGCTGCTGCTGGGGATGATTTCAGGCGGCACCACTAATCGTTCGTGGATCCCAGGCGCGGCATCGCTCCAGTATGAGCAATACTGGAAGCTGAAAGGTGGCGTCGAAGCTATCAGCAATCGGGCGGATATGCTCGGAGACAATCTGCTCGCGCTAGGGGCGCAATACGGCTGGCAACTGGCGGGCATGATGCTAATCGGTGCCGCGCTGATGCGCAGCGGTTGGCTGAAAGGGGAGTTTAGCCTCAGGCATTATCGCCTCACGGGATCCGGACTGGTTCTGCTGGGCGTGGCGATTAATTTGCCTGCCGTGATTGCCCAATGGTTGTTGGGCTGGGATTATCGCTGGTGTGCCTTTCTGTTACAGGCCCCGCGAGAGCTGAGTGCGCCGTTCCAGACCATCGGCTATGCATCGCTTATTTTCGGGTTCTGGCCGCAGATAGCGCGCTTCAAATTAGCCGCTGCCGTCGCATGCGTTGGACGCATGGCCCTCAGTAACTACCTGCTGCAAACCTTAATCTGCACGACGCTTTTCTATCGATTAGGCCTGTTTATGAAATTCGACAGGTTCCAGCTCATGGCGTTTGTGATCCCCGTGTGGATGGTCAACATGCTCTTTTCCGTTATCTGGCTGCGCTATTTCCGTCAGGGCCCGGTGGAATGGGTATGGCGTCAATTAACCGCACTTGCTTCGGGTGTCGCATTGACTAATACATCCAGATAACGATCTGGATCACAATCATTAACAAAACGGATGTAACCGTTTTCATCTGTGTGAGCTTCTTCACGTAGTCCCCTCTCCGTCGCTGCCAAAATAGCCTCCTTGCTAAACACAGGGGGTGTCTGTGAGTTGCTGCAATCCTACAAAGTGTGGTGAATATGATCACCATTCGTGACGTGGCCCGCATCGCGGGTGTTTCTGTTGCTACCGTTTCTCGCGTCCTGAACAACAGCGCGCTGGTGAGTCCTGAAACGCGTGAAAACGTGATGAAAGCGGTCACGCAGCTGGGCTATCGCCCTAACGCTAACGCGCAGGCGCTCGCGACTCAGGTGAGTGACACCATCGGTGTCGTGGTGATGGATGTTTCCGATGCGTTTTTTGGCGCGTTGGTCAAAGCCGTGGACGTTGTCGCCCAGCAGCACAATAAATATGTGCTGATCGGCAACAGCTATCATGAAGCTGAAAAAGAGCGTCATGCCATTGAAGTGCTGATACGTCAGAGATGTAACGCCCTGATTGTTCACTCAAAAGCATTGAGCGATGAAGAGCTTGCTGGGTTCATGGATCAAATCGACGGGATGGTGTTGATTAACCGCGTTGTGCCGGGCTACGCCCATCGCTGCGTGGCGCTGGATAACGTCAGCGGTGCCATGATGGCCACGCGAATGCTGTTAAATAACGGCCACCAGCGCATCGGATATCTGGCCTCAAGCCATCATATTGAAGATGATGACATGCGGCGCGAGGGCTGGCAGAACGCGCTGAAAGAAGCGGGGATTATACCTCTTGATAGCTGGATAGGCACCGGATCACCGGATATGCAGGGTGGGGAGGCCGCTATGGTCGAACTGCTCGGGCGCAATTTGCAGCTCACGGCGGTATTTGCCTACAACGACAGCATGGCCGCAGGGGCGCTTACCGCGCTAAAAGACAATGGAATTGCGGTGCCACAGCATTTGTCATTGATTGGTTTCGATGATATCCCGATTGCACGCTACACAGATCCTCAGTTGACCACGGTGCGATATCCCATTGCGTCGATGGCGCGTCTTGCCACTGAGTTGGCGTTACAGGGCGCCGCAGGGCAGCTCGATCCGAGCGCAACACACTGTTTCATGCCAACTTTAGTCCGTCGTCATTCAGTTGCTATTCGGCAAATTGTGGCTCCGATCACTAACTGATAACGATGAGTGATGTAACCGTTTTCAATCTGTGAGTAAATTCACAGTATCTTAACAAGGCGCTGACTATGATGTCAGCGTTTTAGGAACTGAAACGCTATGTAACGGTGATTAATCACTTTCACCATAGTCAAAGTGCCGCAAACAACCATAAAGCGCATTTCTGGAGCGTTACCGAACACGGAAGAGAGAAATTTTATAAGTGAACTTCGGCGGTCAGTAACGTTTATTTAACACCTGCCTGCCGATCGTTATTCACAAGAAGAACTACCCTGCATAAAAAAAAACCGGAGATACCATGAATAAGAAGGTGTTGACTCTGTCTGCTGTTATGGCAAGCATGCTTTTTGGCGCAGCAGCGCACGCTGCGGATACCCGTATTGGCGTGACTATCTATAAATACGACGACAACTTTATGTCTGTTGTGCGTAAAGCAATCGAAAAAGATGCTAAAGCAGCGCCAGACGTCCAGCTGCTGATGAACGACTCCCAGAACGACCAGTCCAAACAGAACGACCAGATCGACGTTCTGCTGGCGAAAGGCGTTAAAGCCCTGGCAATCAACCTGGTTGACCCGGCTGCGGCAGGTACGGTTATCGAGAAAGCGCGTGGCCAGAATGTGCCAATCGTCTTCTTCAACAAAGAACCTTCCCGCAAAGCGCTGGACAGCTACGACAAAGCCTTCTACGTGGGTACTGACTCTAAAGAGTCCGGTATTATTCAGGGCGATCTGATCGCTAAACATTGGGCAGCAAACCCGAACTGGGATCTGAACAAAGATGGTCAGGTTCAGTTTGTTCTGCTGAAAGGCGAGCCGGGTCACCCGGATGCTGAAGCGCGTACCACTTATGTTATCAAAGAGCTGAACGACAAAGGGCTGAAAACTCAGCAACTGGCACTTGATACCGCGATGTGGGATACCGCAATGGCGAAAGACAAGATGGACGCATGGCTGTCTGGTCCAAACGCGAACAAAATCGAAGTGGTTATTGCGAACAACGATGCGATGGCAATGGGTGCGGTTGAAGCGCTGAAAGCGCACAACAAATCCTCTATTCCAGTCTTCGGTGTGGATGCATTGCCAGAAGCGCTGGCACTGGTGAAATCTGGCGCAATGGCCGGTACGGTTCTGAACGATGCGAACAACCAGGCGAAAGCCACCTTCGACCTGGCTAAAAACCTGGCCGCTGGCAAAGGTGCTGCTGATGGCACTACCTGGAAAATTGAGAACAAAATTGTCCGTATCCCTTACGTGGGCGTAGATCAGTCGAATCTGGCTGAGTTTGTCGGTAAATAAGTTATTGATTGCATGTTCTCACAGGGCGCAATTCGTTGCGCCCTTTTATAACGCGATATGCGAGGCCGTCAAGGTATAATTATGGTCAGCACAACTACTCAGTCGTCACGCGAATTCTTGTTAGAAATGAGCGGTATTAACAAGTCGTTTCCGGGCGTTAAGGCTCTCGATAATGTTAATTTAAAAGTGCGTCCTCACTCTATTCATGCGTTGATGGGAGAGAACGGTGCAGGTAAATCAACATTATTAAAATGCCTTTTTGGAATCTATCAAAAAGATTCTGGTAGCATCCTTTTTCAGGGGAAAGAGATCGACTTCCATTCAGCCAAAGAAGCGCTGGAAAATGGTATTTCGATGGTTCACCAGGAACTGAACCTGGTACTTCAGCGTTCTGTTATGGACAATATGTGGTTGGGTCGTTATCCAACCAAAGGCGTATTTGTCGATCAGGACAAAATGTACCGTGATACAAAAGCAATTTTCGATGAGCTGGATATTGAAATTGACCCACGCGCACGCGTAGGGACATTATCTGTTTCACAGATGCAGATGATCGAAATTGCAAAAGCGTTCTCCTATGATGCGAAAATAGTCATCATGGATGAGCCAACATCTTCATTAACGGAAAAAGAGGTCAATCACCTTTTCACTATTATCCGTAAACTGAAAGATCGTGGCTGCGGCATTGTTTATATCTCGCACAAAATGGAAGAGATTTTCCAGCTGTGCGATGAAATCACTATCCTGCGTGACGGTCAGTGGATCACCACCCAGCCTCTTGAAGGGCTGGACATGGATAAAATTATCGCCATGATGGTGGGGCGTTCTCTGAACCAGCGCTTCCCGGACAAAGAGAACACGCCAGGCGAAGTGATTCTTGAGGTGCGCAACCTCACGTCGCTGCGTCAGCCGTCTATTCGTGATGTCTCTTTCGATCTGCACAAAGGCGAAATTCTGGGTATTGCCGGTCTGGTCGGTGCAAAGCGTACTGACATTGTGGAAACCCTGTTTGGTATCCGTGAGAAAGCCGATGGCACCATCACGCTGCACGGTAAAAGAATTAATAACCATAATGCCAACGAAGCCATTAACCATGGTTTTGCGCTGGTGACTGAAGAGCGTCGCTCTACCGGTATTTACGCGTATCTCGATATTAACTTTAACTCGTTGATTTCTAATATTCGTAACTATAAGAACAAAGTCGGTCTGCTGGATACGTCCCGAATGAAAAGCGATACCCAATGGGTTATCGATTCAATGCGCGTGAAGACCCCAGGACATCAGACGCAAATTGGTTCGCTGTCCGGTGGTAACCAACAGAAAGTCATTATCGGTCGCTGGTTATTAACCCAACCTGAAATTTTAATGCTGGATGAACCCACGCGCGGTATTGACGTGGGCGCCAAATTTGAAATTTATCAGCTGATTGCTGAGCTGGCCAAAAAGAATAAAGGGATCATTATTATTTCTTCCGAAATGCCGGAATTGTTAGGGATCACAGATCGTATTCTGGTTATGAGCAATGGTCTCGTTGCCGGAATTGTTGACACCAAAACGACAACGCAAAACGAAATTCTCCGTCTTGCGTCTTTGCACCTTTAAGATCAGGGGCTCCTCATGAGTGCGTTAAATAAAAAAAGTTTTCTCACTTATCTGAAAGAAGGCGGAATTTACGTCGTACTTTTAGTATTACTGGCCATTATTATTTTCCAGGACCCTACGTTCTTAAGTTTATTAAACTTGAGTAACATTCTGACCCAGTCCTCAGTGCGTATTATTATCGCATTGGGTGTGGCGGGTCTGATTGTGACTCAGGGTACTGACCTGTCAGCGGGACGTCAGGTGGGCTTAGCGGCTGTTATCGCCGCGACTTTATTACAGTCCATTGATAATGCGAACAAAGTGTTCCCGGAAATGGCCACCATGCCTATCATTCTGGTGGTGCTGATTGTGTGCGTTATCGGTGCCATTATCGGTCTGATTAACGGCATCATCATCGCGTATCTGAACGTCACGCCGTTCATTACGACCCTGGGCACGATGATTATCGTTTACGGGATCAACTCCCTGTATTACGACTTCGTGGGCGCATCACCGATTTCTGGTTTCGACAGCGGCTTCTCTACCTTCGCGCAAGGCTTTGTCGCGCTGGGCAGCTTCCGCCTGTCATACATCACCTTCTATGCGCTGATTGCGGTCGCGTTCGTCTGGGTGCTGTGGAACAAAACGCGCTTCGGTAAAAACATCTTCGCTATCGGCGGTAACCCTGAAGCCGCGAAAGTGTCTGGCGTTAACGTTGCGCTGAACCTGCTGATGATTTACGCATTGTCCGGTGTGTTCTACGCATTCGGTGGTTTGCTTGAAGCGGGTCGTATCGGCTCTGCAACGAATAACCTCGGCTTCATGTACGAGCTGGATGCAATTGCAGCCTGCGTCGTGGGCGGCGTCTCGTTCAGCGGTGGTGTGGGTACGGTAGTAGGCGTGGTCACCGGTGTAATCATCTTCACCGTTATCAACTACGGCCTGACGTATATCGGCGTGAACCCTTACTGGCAGTACATCATCAAGGGCGCGATCATCATCTTCGCCGTCGCCCTGGATTCACTGAAATACGCTCGTAAAAAGTAATCGCAGAAGTCCAAAAAAAGCCCGCTGAGATAGCGGGCTTTTTTGTTTTCTTATTTCTTGTCTTTTATCTGTAGATCCAGAAGTTGCTCGGGTGTTACTGCCGGATAATCCTGCGCGCCTTCGGGCACTTCGTGCAACTCAGGGATAGGCACCAGCGGACCTAAGAAGCGTGGTTCGCGCTTGAAGAGATACAGGTCGGCGAGCGCACCAAAGCGAGCGCCAAACTCACGTACGCGGACGCTGAGCATATCTTTTGGAGACGGTACGGCGTAGCACTGGGCCTGAATGCCCATATGTAGCGCAATAAAGAGCGCACGCTCGCAGTGGAAACGCTGAGTGATGATAATGAAATCGTTGGTATCAAATACTTTGCGCGTACGCACGATAGAATCCAGGGTACGGAAACCGGCATAATCCAGAACGATATCAGCGGGGTCGACACCTGCGGCAATCAAATCTTTGCGCATGGTCATGGGTTCGTTATAGCTCTGCTGGGCATTGTCGCCGCTTAACAGCAGGTAATTCACTTTGCCGCTGTTGTAGGCATTTAGCGCGCCCTGAATGCGGTAGCGATAATACTGATTGATCACGCCGGTACGATAATATTTTGCCGTCCCCAGCACCACGCCAACCTGTCGATAAGGCAGGTCCTGTAAATCGTCAAAAATATAAGGGGCAGTTTTCCAGCTCATCCAGCGATCGAGGCCGAGCGCAGCCAACAGCAGTATGCCGACCAGGACAGACAGGCTGTAAAACACACGCTTTAACATGAAGATGACTCGTCCGTGGGTGAAATTTCACTCAGGCTACTTTACCCGCCTGGGAAGCGCAAGAAACTGCGATTTGATTGAGGGGATTTTCATCAGTTTCGCGGGCATTTCTGCCCGCAAAGAAGGATTACGCCAACAGGGTGCGATCAATGTTAGAACAGCCCAGCGCTTTCAGGGTTGCCGCGGTGGCATCCCACTGAATCAGAGGCGCATCAGCTTTTTCAGCGAGGATCGCGCGCTGAATATCTGGATAATCGTAGCCGTTCAGGCTCAGTAAATTCAGGGCACCTTGCAGCGGTGGCAGGGTTGGGTTAAATGCGGCGTTCTCGGCATAACTGCCAGAGAAAATACGGCCATCACGGCACTCCAGCGCAACGCCACTCGGTGACTGGCTGTACGGCGCGTGACTTTTATTGGCGGCGGCAATGGCAGACTGCGTCAGTTCATCGCCCGTTAACGCATAACCGTGGTTCTGCTCATCCATCAGCAGCGTTTTGATGTCGAGGTCTTTCGGTCCAAAGGCATCCGGCAGGTAATCACCCAGGGTATGCGGCTCACGACCCGGCAGATTAATGCGCAGTTCCAGACCACTGTTCAGCTCATTCATAAACTGGCGACAGTGACCGCAAGGGGTGTAGTTAACGGTGATGGCATTCAGGGCGTGTTCACCGCGAAGCCAGGCGTGACTGATCGCGCTCTGCTCGGCGTGGACAGTTTGTTGCATTGTCGCACCCAGGAACTCCATGTTCCCACCGAAATACCAGGTGCCACTCACGCCGCGCGCGATGGCGCCAACGTTGAAGTGGGAAAGGTCGGCTCTCGCGCAGGCGGCAGCCAGCGGGAGCAGTGCGAAAGCCAGCGCGTCTTCGTCCAGTCCCGTAGCCTGTTTAAGCATCGTGACCTGCTCAGCCGTCAGCAGGGCGGGGAAGTGCTCATCCGCCAGAACCGGAGCCAGGGCTGATTGCAAATTCTCGGCGAGCTGGGCGAAAGCAGATTGAAAACGTGGGTGCATGGCAATGCCTCATAAAGGTTAATGGATCGGTAGTTTACGGAGCCACTACCGCTTTATATGTGATCCAGTTCTCATTATGTATGCAACTTATGAAATCAAAATGAAAATTGCGCGACGCATCGCAAATTTTAGCCCACCACAGCCAGAATGATCGGGAATAAGAACGGCGCAATGAGCGATGTCATGATCCCACAAATCACCAGGGCTAAAGAGCTAAACGCGCCTTCCTGATAATCCAGTTCCGCACAACGCGCTGTGCCGAGCGCATGCGATGCGGTTCCCATAGCTAGCCCACGCGCCGCTTTGGTTCGAATGCGCATTAAATTGAGCAGCGTGTGTCCAAATACGGCACCCAAAATACCGACAAAAATCACGCACATTGCGCTAATAGCGGGAATGCCACCAATGCTGCCACCCACCGCCATCGCAATCGGCGTGGTCACGGATTTCGGTAATATTGAGGCGGCGATCTGCGGCGAAGCGCCCATCAGCAGGGCAACTGATGTCCCTGTCACCATCGCGACTACGCTGCCAATCAGGCAGATCGTGATAATGGATTTCCAGCGTGCGCGGATCTGGTGAAGCTGTTCGTAGAGCGGAAACGCCAGGGCAACGACCGCAGGCTGCAACAGATCGTTCAAAATTTTGCTGCCCGCAAAGTAGCGCTCGTAAGGAATATGGGTGATCAGCAGGAAGGAAATAATCACCACCATGGCGACCAACAGCGGGTTGAGCAGCGGCATTTTAAAACGGGCGGCAAGTTTCCGGGCGGCGAAGAAAACCACCAGCGTCAACGGCAGTGACCACCAGATATTGGCCATCATTTTTGGTTTCCTTTTTGCCCTACCACTTTACGTTCGCCATGCACCAGATGTGAACTCCAGCTCACCACCAGGAACACCACCAGCGTGCTGATGGCGCATGAGACCACAATCGGACCAAACTGGGCTTTCAGCACATCGTAATATTGCATCACCCCCACGCCGATCGGCACGAACAGCAGCGCCATATAGCGAATCAGCACGAAGCATCCCGGGTTGACCCACTTTGCGGGCAGAATTTGCAGTGCCAGCAGCAAAAACATAATCAGCATGCCGATTATGCTGCCCGGAATGGTGATAGGCAGCAGGGATGCGATGAAAATTCCTGCATAGAGGCAAGCGTAAATAAGGATAAACGCGCGCAGATATTGCCAGACAGTATTGAGTGCTTTGATCATGGTGAAAGTCCTTGATGAAACACATTCATCATACAATTAAACCTGGAAACGTGCTACGGATCACATCATGAAATTTGAGCATACCAGACATTCCTCTTTGGAACGTCAGGCACTTCCCCAGAATTAAGGGTAAAGGCGATAGAAAACAGTGTAGTACTGGGTGGTTTTTCGGCGGTAATGATATGATAAATCTTCCCCTCAGGCAGGAGATCACCATGCCAGAATATTTCATTTTCAAAAAGGGCAGCGCGGTTCACGCACGGCCAGCAGCAGATACTGACGCCGCGTCTACATTAAAAGAACAGGGCTACGAAAAGCAGTTCGAAGAAATTATTGCTTCAGATGAGAAAAGCGCCCTTGCGCGATTTGCTTCCATTAAGAAAGAAGAAAAACTGACAGTGCACGCGTTTATGACGGGGCCCGCCATCATTTCGCTGGTGCTTGCCATCGTGGTGATTATTGGTTTTGTGTTTACGTGATATAGCCTCGGGACGTGCGTTAATCAGCCCTTTCCACGCGCCAGGAGAGCGGCTACCATAGCGCGTCTTTTTTCACAGGTATTGAGAATGCGTGTATTACTGGCGCCGATGGAAGGTGTGCTCGACTCACTGGTGCGAGAGCTGCTGACCGAGGTTAATGATTACGATCTCTGCGTCACCGAGTTTTTGCGTGTGGTCGATATGCTGTTGCCCGCAAAGTCGTTTTATCGACTCTGCCCGGAATTGCATCGTCAGAGTCGGACGACGTCAGGCACGCTGGTTCGCATTCAGCTTCTAGGCCAATACCCCGAGTGGCTGGCGGAAAACGCTGCACGCGCCGTGGAGCTGGGCTCTTATGGCGTGGATCTCAACTGCGGCTGCCCGTCAAAAATGGTTAACGGTAGCGGGGGCGGCGCAACGCTGCTTAAAGATCCTGAGCTGATTTATCGCGGCGCGAAAGCGATGCGTGAAGCCGTGCCTTCTCATCTGCCCGTCACGGTAAAAGTGCGTTTGGGCTGGGACAGTGGCGATCGCCAGTTTGAGATCGCGGATGCTGTTCAGCAGGCCGGCGCGACCGAACTGGTCGTTCACGGGCGTACCAAAGAAGACGGCTACAAAGCGGAGCGCATTAACTGGCAGGCGATCCGCGACATTCGCCAACGGCTGAATATTCCTGTTATCGCCAACGGTGAAATTTGGGATTACGAAAGTGCGCAAGCCTGTCTACACGCAACGGGCTGTGACTCGGTGATGATTGGGCGCGGTGCCCTCAACATTCCAAATCTGAGCCGGGTGATAAAATATAACGAACCCCGTATGCCGTGGCCTGACGTGGTGACACTGCTGCAAAAATATACCCGCCTCGAAAAGCAGGGTGATACCGGGCTCTATCACGTTGCGCGTATCAAACAGTGGCTGAGTTATTTACGCAAAGAATACGATGAGGCGCTGGGGTTATTTCAGGAAATCCGCACGCTACAGACGTCGGCGGATATTGCCCGCGTCATCCAGTCCAAATAAAACCCTCTTTCCGGTGAGACTGATCACGATCTAAATCACATTTTTACTCGTGACGCATTGAGGCCATGAATGAAAGTGATAGAGTGACAAAACTGGATTGTTACTGCTACGGCAGGCAAAACCTGATTTTCTGGCATTTGTCGGAGGTCAGGTTTTTTTGTTTCTAGGATTCCAATGAAAATCGCCAAAATTCTTAATAATAATGTGGTGGTTGTTCTGGATGAGCATGGGCGTGAGCAGGTCGTGATGGGCCGTGGGCTGGCCTTCCAGAAACGCGTCGGTGAAGATCTGGACGCAGATAAAATAGAGAAAGTGTTCGCGCTGCAAAGCGATGAACTTGTCGGGCGGCTTGGGGAATTACTCGGTCAAATTCCTCTTGAAGTGATGACCACCTGCGATCGCATTATTGGGCTGGCGACGCAGCGACTCGGAAAATTGCAGGATAGCCTCTACATCACGTTAACGGACCACTGTAACTTTGCCATCGAGCGGCAAAAGAAAGGGGTCGCTATCAAAAACGTATTGTTGTGGGAAATTCGACGTCTGTATCCGAAAGAATTCGCCCTAGGCCAGGAGGCTCGCGCCATTATCGCCAAACGGTTGGGTGTGGAACTTGCCGAAGATGAAGCCGGTTTTATCGCCCTGCATCTGGTGACGGCACAGCTCAATAGCGAAATGCCGGAAGTGATGCACGTGACCCGCGTGATGCAGGAAATCTTGCAGCTGGTGAAATATCAGCTGCAGCTGGAGTACGATGAAGAGTCACTCAGCTATCAACGTTTTGTGACGCATTTGAAGTTCTTTGCCCAACGAATGCTGACCCGTACCGTGGTGCAGGACGACGATGTGTCGCTGCATACAGCGGTGAAAGATAACTACGCGAAAGCGTGGAAGTGCGCGGAGAAAATTGGGCAGCACTTGCAGAATAGCTATCAGCGCGAGCTGACGACTGAAGAAATTATGTTCCTCGCCATTCATATTGAACGGGTGAGAAAAGAAGGGCGTTAAGCCCTAAAAATGGATTGTTACTGCATAACGCAGGCAAAACCTGAGCGCGGCTTCTGAGAGGAAGACGTTCTCGGGTTTTTTTATTTTTATACTCAGTCAACCGGTGCCTGCGGGCATCAGATGTAAGGAAATCGACATGGAATACCAAGCTTTGGCGAAGGATATTCTTGCCCACGTTGGGGGCAAAGAGAATATCGTCAGTCTGGTTCATTGTGCCACCCGACTTCGTTTCAAATTAAAAGAGAATCAAAAGGCCGATGCGCAAGGGCTGAAGCAAAATCCGGGCGTGATTATGGTTGTCGAAAGCGGCGGTCAATTTCAGGTGGTTATCGGTAATCACGTTCACGACGTCTGGCAGGCGGTGCGAGCAGAAGCAGGCCTGACGGACGATACCCCCGTTGCGTCGGATGAACAGGGTGATAAAGGCAATCTGCTGGGCCGTCTGATTGATATCGTTTCCGGTATTTTCACCCCGTTTCTCGGCGTTCTGGCGGCCTCCGGTATTCTGAAAGGGTTGCTGGCGCTGGCGGTGGTCTGCGGTTGGCTCTCGACCGACAGCGGAACGTACAAAATCTGGTTCGCGGCAAGCGATGCGCTGTTCTTCTTCTTCCCGCTGGTGCTGGGCTATACCGCCGGTAAAAAGTTTGGCGGCAATCCGTTTATCACCATGGTTATCGGCGGGGCGCTCACGCATCCGATGATGATTCAGGCGTTTGAAGCCAGCCAGCAGGTGGGGGCGGTATCAGAGGCATTCATGGGGATTCCCGTGACCTGGTTTAACTACAGCTCCTCGGTTATTCCCATCATTCTTGCCGCGTGGGTGAGTTGCTGGCTGGAAAAGCAGAGCAGCAGATTGTTACCGCCGTCGATGAAAAACTTCTTCGCGCCGCTCATCTGTTTAGTCGTGACCGTCCCACTAACGTTCCTGATTATTGGCCCCGTCGCAACCTGGCTGAGCCAGCTACTGGCGAACGGCTATCAGTGGATTTATGTTCTGGCACCATGGCTGGCTGGGGCGGCGATGGGGGCACTGTGGCAGGTCTGCGTGATCTTCGGGCTGCACTGGGGGCTGGTGCCACTGATGATCAATAACCTGGCCGTACTGGGCCACGACTCAATGCTGCCAATGCTGCTGCCTGCGGTGATGGGGCAGGTGGGGGCCGCGCTGGGTATATTCCTGCGTACCAAGGACGCGCGCCAAAAGATGCTAGCGGGTTCCTCCGTCACCGCAGGGATTTTCGGCATCACCGAACCGGCTGTATATGGCGTAAACCTGCCGCTGCGACGCCCGTTTATCTTCGGCTGCGTAGCGGGCGCAGTGGGTGGCGCGATTGTAGGCTTTAGCGATACGCACGTTTACTCCTTTGGCTTTGCCAACATCTTTACCGTGGCGCAGATGATCCCGCCGGGTGGCGTGAATGCCACACTTTGGGGCGGCATTATCGGCACGCTGGTGGCGCTGGTCTTGAGCTGCGTTATGACGCTAGTCGCAGGAATTCCTGACGGCGCAGCGCAGGATGAGCAGGTTATCACCGCAGGCAAGGACGAGGTTTTGGCCCCAATGAGCGGAACCGTGCTGGCGCTTGATCAGGTGCCCGACACCACCTTTGCCAGCGGCTTACTGGGGCAAGGTGTGGCGATTATTCCTTCCGACAACAGAGTCATTGCGCCGTTTGCGGGTGAAGTGGCGTCGTTGTTCCAGACCAAACATGCCATTGGCCTGCTGAGCGAGAGCGGGATTGAGGTGTTGATCCATGTCGGGATCGACACCGTGAAGCTCGACGGCAAGCCCTTCACCGCGCATGTCACCGTGGGTGATAAGGTTCAGCCCGGCGATCTGCTGCTGGAGTTCGATCGTCAGGCCATTATTGATGCCGGATACGATCTGGCGACCCCTATTATTATCAGTAACAGTGACGATTACCGTGATGTGGTGACCGTGGCGGCAACGTCCGTCAGTGCCGGAACACCGCTATTAAACGTAAGCCATCAATAACAGGAGAACGTGATGAAAACTTTCCCGGAAACATTTTTGTGGGGCGGCGCGGTTGCCGCAAACCAGGTAGAAGGCGCTTATCTGGAGGAGGGTAAAGGCCTGTCGACTTCTGACGTACAGCCGCAGGGGGTATTTGGCAAGGTGGTCGAGCGCGTGGAGGGCGACAGCGGCATTAAAGATGTGGCGATTGATTTCTATCATCGCTACCCGGATGACATCAAACTGTTTGCCGAAATGGGCTTTAGCTGCCTGCGCGTGTCGATCGCCTGGACACGTATCTTCCCGAACGGTGACGAGCAGCAGCCGAACGAAGCTGGGCTGGCATTTTACGACAAGCTGTTTGACGAGCTGGCGGCGCACAACATCACGCCGCTGGTGACGCTGTCGCATTATGAAATGCCGTGGGGACTGGTGAAGCAATACGGCGGCTGGGGCAGTCGTCAGACGATCGGCTTCTTTGAGCGTTACGCGCGTACCGTATTTGCGCGGTACAAAGAGAAAGTGAAGCTGTGGCTCACGTTCAATGAAATCAATATGTCCCTGCATGCGCCGATGACCGGCGTCGGCCTGCCGGAAACCAGTAGCAAAGCGGACGTTTATCAAGCAATTCACCATCAGCTGGTGGCGAGTGCGCTGGCGGTGAAGGCCTGCCATGAGATTATCCCGGATGCCAAAATCGGCAACATGCTGCTCGGCGGCCTGGTTTACCCTCTGACCTGTAAGCCAGAAGATGTGCTGGAAGCCTTACAGGAAAACCGCGCGTGGCAGTTCTTTGGCGACGTACAGTGCCGCGGAGCGTACCCGGGCTATATGCTGCGATTCTTCCGCGATAATGGGATTACGCTTGAAATCACCGATGCCGATCGCGAAGCGCTGAAAGCAACAGTCGATTTTATCTCCTTCAGCTACTACATGACCGGCTGTGTGACCACCGACGAGGAACTCAACCAGCAGGCGCGCGGCAATATTCTGAGCATGGTGCCGAACCCGCATCTGGCGAGCTCCGAATGGGGCTGGCAAATTGACCCCCTTGGCCTGCGTACGCTGCTGAACGTGCTGTGGGATCGTTATCAGAAGCCGCTGTTTATCGTTGAAAACGGTTTGGGTGCGAAGGATAAGCCGGACGCTGACGGCGTGGTACAGGACGACTATCGCATTCGCTATCTCAACGACCATCTGGTGCAGGTGCGCGAGGCGATCGACGACGGAGTGGACGTGATGGGCTACACCAGTTGGGGACCGATCGATCTGGTGAGCGCATCGAAAGCTGAGCTATCTAAGCGTTATGGTTTTATCTATGTCGATCGCGATGACAGCGGCAACGGTACGCTGGCGCGCAGCCGTAAGAAAAGTTTCTACTGGTATCAAGAAGTGATTGCAACCAACGGGGCGTCGCTGAAAGCCCAGTAATCACAGGACATGCCCGTCAGGCGCAATACCTGACGGGCAAAATCATCAGAAAATCATCTTAAAGACGCCCGTCACGACCAGTAAACCAATCAAGAAAATAATCAGAACCACCCACAGTAAAATCTTCATTCCCTTCTCCCTCGCCAATTGAGCTTAAGTGAATAAAGTGTAGCAGCCTGAACGGAAGGCTGATTTATAACTGCCATAAATAATGAGTTTTCATCTATTTAGAGGGTGTATATTTTTCTGGTTATGTGAATGTATGACAAAGTGCGGATTGCCACGGGTTACTAAAAAAAAGGTCAGCATCAAGCGTAATTTGCGCCTTTCTTTTTATGTGAATGACGTCATGAAACGTTCAATTGTTTTCTCTTTAAGCTTACCTCTCTCTTGCATCCTCGCCGCCTGTGCGCCGCACCACGACACGTCTGCATCGCTGGCTCAGCAAATGCCGGCGACGACAATCAACACACAGCTGGCGCAGAGCCAGTGGCCACAAAACACGTGGTGGAAGGCGTATAACGATCCACAACTGGATTCGCTGATTGCCCAGGCTCAGGCCGATGCACCGGATATGCAAATTGCCCGTCAACGCATTGCGCTGGCGGAGGCGCAGGCAAAACTGGCCGCATCGGCTGATGGTCCTCAGCTTGATTTCTCCGCAAATGCCGAACGCCAAAAAATGTCGGCAGAAGGATTAATGGGGCCCTTTGCCACTACCGACCCGGCTGCGGGAACGACGGGCCCGTGGTATACCAACGGTACGTTTGGCTTAACCGCCGGATGGGATTTGGATCTGTGGGGGAAAAATCGCGATCGGGTTGAGGCTCGCATCGGGAAAGTGAACGCGCAGAAAGCCGAGATGGAGCAAACCCGGCAATTGCTCGCGAGCAGCGTTGCCCGTCTTTACTGGGAGTGGCAGACTCAGAACGCAATGGGCCACGTATTGGCGGCGATTAAACAAGAACAGGGCAATATCATTGGTGCCGATCGTGAGCTTTATCAGAACGGAATCACGTCGTCCGTGGAAGGGGTGGAAACAGACATCAATTCCAGTAAAACGGATGAACATCTGGCGGAAGTGAACGGCAAAATGAAAACCATTGAAGCCCGCCTGCAGGCGCTCACACACGCCTCATCAATAGCGTTAAAACCGCACGCATTGCCGACGGTGGAGGCTTCTCTGCCCGCGACGCTGGGATATGAACTGTTGGCACGCCGTCCCGATCTTCAGGAGGCGCACTGGTATATCGAAGCGTCGCTGAGTGAAGTCGATGCCGCAAAAGCGGCCTATTATCCGGATGTAAATCTGATGGCTTTCCTGCAACAGGACGCGCTGCACTTAAGCGATCTGTTCCGCTCATCGGCACAGCAAATGGGCGTTACGGCAGGGCTGACGCTGCCGATTTTCGACAGCGGAAGGCTCAACGCCAATCTGGATATCGCTCAGGCGCAAAGCAACCTGAGCGTGGCAAATTACAATAAAGCCGTGATCGACGCGGTAAACCAGGTTGAGCATGCCGCCAGTGAAGTCGAAACATTGATGCATAAAAACCAGCAACAGCAGCACGTCGAAGCCGACGCCGCACGCGTGGTTGCGCTCGCGCAGGCCCGTTTTAACGCCGGGATCATTGCCGGTTCACGCGTCAGCGAGGCGAAGATCCCTGCGCTGCAGGAGCAAATCGCCGGGCTGGCGCTGAAGGGACAATATGTTGATGCGACGCTGCAACTGACGGCGGCGCTGGGCGGCGGTTATCACCAGAGTTAATCAGTGAGCATTATCTATACTTAACTCTTTGTGATTTCTCCGGAGGTGAGTATGGCTGCAACAAATCGAGTCGCCATTGTAACCGCATCAGATTCAGGGATCGGCAAAACCACGGCGTTGATGCTGGCTGAGCGTGGTTTTGATATTGGTGTGACCTGGCATTCCGATGAAAAAGGGGCGATGAAAACCTGCCGCGAAATTGAGGCTCGGGGTCAGCGCGCCGAAGCCATCCACCTGGATCTAAGCGAACTTCCACAGGGTGCAAAGGCGATCGAATCTCTCATCAGCCGGTTTGGTCGCCTGGATGTGCTGGTCAACAACGCTGGGGCAATGACTAAAGCGCCTTTTCTGGATATGGCATTTGACCACTGGCGGGCGATATTCACCGTCGACGTGGATGGGGCGTTTTTGTGCTCGCAAATAGCGGCCAGGCAGATGGTGAAACAGGGGCAGGGCGGGCGGATCGTCAACATTACGTCCGTGCACGAACACACGCCGCTCCCTGACGCCAGCGCCTACACGGCGGCTAAACACGCGCTGGGGGGCTTAACGAAATCAATGGCAATGGAACTGGTGCAGCACAAAATTCTGGTAAACGCCGTCGCGCCTGGGGCGATAGCGACGCCGATGAACGACATGGATGACAGCGAAGTTGAGGAAGGGTCAATGCCAGAAATCCCGCTTGGACGCCCGGGGCACACCAAAGAGATCGCCAGCCTGGTGGCCTGGCTCTGCGACACCGACGCCAGTTACACCACCGGACAATCATTTGTTGTCGATGGCGGATTTATGATCGCAAACCCGCAGTTTAAACCGGCAGAATGATATATTCCCCTCTCTCACCGGGAGAGGGGAATACCTCACTGCACTGATTTACTCACGCTCTTTATCACGGTATTTCAGCCACAGCCGAACCGCAATCACCGCCACCGCGAACACAATCACCCAAATCCAGTGTTTCAAATGCTGATCGAGATCGTGCAGCCAGGGGCCGATCACTTCACCACCGACGTAACCCAGCGAGGTAAAAATCAACGCCCAGGCGATGGCACCAATGATATTCAGCGGCAGGAAGATTTTCGGTGGCAGTCGGCTGGCCCCAATCAGCATCGGGCCGATAATACGAAAGCCGTACATAAACCGCGTTCCGATAACGAACAGATAAGGGTGGCGCTGAATCAGGCGTTGCGCGCGGTTAATCTTCTTTTGATGTTTATTAAAACGTTTCAAAAGCGCAGGACCAAAGCGTAATCCCAGCAGATAAAGCAACTGATCGCCAATCATGCCGCCTAGCGCGACAGCGGCGACCACCAGCGGGAAGCGCAGTAATCCCTGATGGGCAGCCACGCCGCCAAGTAGGGTAATGGTTTCACCTTCTGCCACGCTGCCAATCACCAGGGCAACATATCCGTACTGTTCAATCAGATTATTGATATCCATAAGATAAGCGTAGTCTCCCTCAGTGAATCCGTTTTAATCATACACCCTGCCAATCAATGGTGTCGCAACCAACACCGTTCCATATCCGTGGCATTTTTTGAACTGTACAGAAAATAATCGAAACCCTGCATTATACTGACAGTATCGCTTGCGGGCTGACAATGAGGGGGCTGTATGAACCATGTCTGGGGACTTTTTTCCCATCCCAATCGTGAAATGCACGTTATCAGAAGTGAGAACGAAACGGTCGCGCATCATTACACGCACCATGTCCTGCTCATGGCGGCAGTCCCGGTGATATGCGCGTTTATTGGAACCACGCAAATCGGCTGGAATTTTGGCGATGGCAACATCGTAAAACTGTCCTGGGTGACTGGCCTGGCACTTGCGGTGATCTTCTACGGCATCATGCTGGCGGGCGTGGCGATCATGGGGCGCGTCATTTATTGGATGGCGCGTAACTATCCGCAGCGCCCATCATTAACGCTGTGTATGGTTTTTGCGGGTTACGTGGCAACACCGCTGTTTATGAGTGGTATCGTGGCGCTCTATCCGCTGGTCTGGCTGTGCGCGCTTATCGGCACTCTTGCGCTGTTTTACACCGGTTATCTGCTGTTTGTTGGCATCCCGACCTTCCTGAATATTAATAAAGAGGAAGGGTTAAGTTTCTCGGGATCGACGCTGGCTATCGGCGTACTGGTGCTCGAGGCGCTGCTGGCGCTGACGGTGATCCTGTGGGGTTACGGCTATCGCCTGTTCTAACCTGAATGCATTGCTGGCGTAAATGCCAGCAATGCAGCATCTGTTCACGATTCTTCGCTGGCGACATGCGCCCGGCACCGCTATCATGCCTTTGCCAGCCTGTGTCCGCGCGTTTTCACAGGAGGCGTACGTCATAACGTGCATGAATAATTATCAGAAGTTTCCCCCATGCTGAAATTCCGAGTTTCATTACTTAGCCTTGCGCTGATCCTGGCGGTGCCCGTTGCCGTACCTGCGATCGCGAAAACACCTGCACTGACGACTGCCGCTCAACCGGAAATTGCTTCTGGTAGCGCGATGATTGTTGATCTGAACACCAACAAAGTAATCTATTCCAGTCACCCGGATCTGGTGCGTCCGATTGCATCGATTACCAAATTAATGACCGCGATGGTGGTGCTGGATGCACGGCTGCCGCTGGATGAGAAACTCAAGGTTGATATCAGCCACACGCCGGAAATGAAGGGGATTTACTCTCGCGTGCGTTTGAACAGCGAAATCAGCCGTAAAAATATGCTGCTGCTGGCATTGATGTCCTCGGAAAACCGTGCGGCAGCGAGCCTGGCACATCATTATCCTGGCGGTTACGACGCGTTTATCCGCGCGATGAACGCGAAAGCCAAATCACTGGGAATGAAAAATACACGTTTTGTGGAGCCGACGGGTCTGTCGATTCACAACGTGTCGACCGCGCGCGATCTGACCCAAATGCTGATCGCCAGCAAACAGTATCCGCTGATTGGACAGCTCAGCACCACGCGTGAAGAGATGGCCACGTTTGCGAATCCGGCTTACACGCTGCCGTTCCGCAATACTAACCATCTGGTTTATCGGGAAAACTGGAACATCCAGTTAACCAAAACGGGCTTTACCAATGCGGCAGGTCACTGTCTGGTGATGCGGACCGTGTTCAACGGTAAACCGGTGGCGCTGGTGGTGATGGATGCCTTTGGTAAATACACCCACTTTGCAGATGCGAGCCGTCTGCGGACGTGGATTGAAACCGGCAAAGCCCAGCCAGTACCGGCGGCAGCGCTGAGCTATAAAAAGCAAAAAGCCGCGCAAATGGCCTCGGCTTCCTCTTCGGCGGGTGAACAAACCGCGCAGAACGATTAATTATTCCGGCAGCGTCCAGTCACCGTCGTTGAGTGGACGCTGCATGATCAGCGTATCCCGCCAGTTCCCTTTCTTGTAGCCCACGCTTCTGAGCTGTCCGGCCACTTCAAAACCATGCTTTTTGTGCAGGCGAATAGAGCCTGAATTGTTGTGCCCGTCACCCACCACCGCGATGATTTGTCGCCAGTGACCTTGTTCGCAGCGGGCAATCAACGCATCCATCAGCGCGCTGCCAAAACCCCGGCCGGTAGCGCTGGCATCAACATAAATGGACTCTTCAAGCGTATAGCGATAGGCAGGGCGAGCGCGATACAGCGAGGCATAGCAATAACCCACCACCACACCACGATAAAGCGCCACCAGCCAGGGTAAACCCTCGGCGGCGATGTCGCGCATGCGCTGGCGCATTTCATCAATGGCGGGAGGGACTTCTTCAAACGAGGCGCGACCGTTCAACACATGCCAGGCATAGATTGCGGCAATCGCGTGGACGTCGTCAGGCTGGGCGTCGCGCACCTCAACTTCACTCGCAGATAAGATCTCAACGGCCGACATGGCGGGCTTTCTCCTGGAAGAAAAAAGCCGGAGAAACGTTTCTCCGGCGCGATGTCGATACTCTAGTACGATTGATGCGTGCTTAACAATATTTTCAGTGAGGCTTTACGGCTTGTTCAGAGGCTTGCGAATCTGCATCTTCTGAATCGACCGCTTCACGCCAGTATTTATGCTTTGTCGTTTTACCGATGCCGGGGTTCATGCTGTTTGTCGGATCATTCTCGCGATAAAAACGCTTAAGCGTATCGGGCGCTTCATACAAATGGCCGACATTATGTTCAGCAGGGTACTGCGCCCCGCGCGCGCGCAGCAGTTCTAGCATTTCGTCTTTCAGGGCATGCGCATCGACACCCTTTTTGACGATGTAATCCTGATGGAAAACATGGCACATAAAGTGGCCGTAATAGAGTTTATGTACCAGCTTACTGTCGATCTCAGGCGGCAAATGTTCAAACCATTCGGTATCGTTACGTCGCAGGGCAATGTCCAGCGCCAGAATGTCTTCGACCTCTTCGGAATGGACGGCCTGATAGCGAATCGCCGCGCCTGCCGCCGCGAAGCGGTGTAAAAACGCCTTGCTGCCTTCCTCCGGCGTACAGGCGAAGAAATCGCCTTCGGCGGTTTTGAAGAATTCGCTCAGCCAGGTTTGGGCTTCGGCAATCCCGTCGCCCGCCATCTTCAACAGCAGATGGTGTTCGTATTTATCCCGCCAGCTTTTCATGCGCGGCGGCAAATGCGCCGGGAAGGCGTGGCCCAACTTCTGCATAAAACGATCGGTAAAATGCGGTTTAAACAGCGAGACTTTACCCAGCATCGCGTCGGCGCGGCCTTTCATGGTGAAGAAGAACGGCATTTTATCGGTGCCGAGCTTGTCGATCATCAGGAAGGTGTCTTTGCCGTAGCGCTCAGCGATATCGTAAATATCACGGTGCATATATTCGCCCGCCACCGGCAGATTCGCAAATTCGCCCAGAATATGGCGACGGATTTCCGTCAACACGTCTGGCTGGTTGGTGCCGATATAAAAGACCTGCTGTTTCTTCTCCGCGGGGAAGGTGTCCAGACGCACGGCGAAGACCGCCAGCTTGCCCGCACACCCGGAGGATTCAAACAGACGATCCGGATCGGCGTTGTAACGCGCCGGGGTATCGGCTTCGATATCCCGCACGCGGGTAATGTAATCATGATCGTGGGCGTGACGACCATCGTGCTGAACGTCAGCGTCTGTCACGCGCTCGTCGTCGAGCTTGCTGAGGATCTGTTCAGGCGTGACGCCGAGATTGATGCCCAGATGGTTCACCAGCGTCAGCTTGCCGTTTTCGTCGATACGCGCATACAGCGACATTTCGGTGTAAGCCGGGCCGCGCTGCACCAGCGAACCGCCGGAGTTGTTGCAGATCCCACCGACTACCGATGCCCCAATGCAGGATGAACCAATCACGGAATGCGGTTCGCGACCAAGTGGTTTCAGCGCTTTTTCCAGTGAATAAAGGGTCGTACCAGGATACGCCAGCACCTGCTCACCTTTATCCAGCACATGCAGTTTATCGAGTCGCAAAGTGCTGATAATGACGATATCGCGGTCATAATCATTACCGTTTGGCGTGGAGCCTTCCGTCAGACCGGTATTCGCCGCCTGCATCAGAATGATTTTGTCGGCTTCGACGCAGGCCGCCAACACGCGCCACAGATCCAGCAGCGTACCCGGGAAGACCACAGCCAGCGCCTCGCCCTGACCGGAACGAAAACCTTTGCGATAACGAGCCGTTTTTTCCGGGTCAGTCAGCAGGTGAGAGTGGCCGACCAGCCGCGACAGTTCGTTAATGAATGCATTGTGATGTTGAGTCCGAACAGAAGTCATTTTCCACTCCTTGTGGTGGGGCAAATTTCTCGCTGTAAAGCATAGCGCGATTAACTATTAAGCGAACAAGTATTCATGAGAAAAATCAGAGAATAACCCTGCAACGTTTTAAGGGTTTGTGGCACACTGCGCTTTTCGCACGGTCTGGCCGAGTTTTCCGGCGGTTGATGATGAGAGAGTACAACAACATGAAATGGCTTTGTTCTGTAGCTGTCGCAGTAGGTCTGGCGCTGCAACCCGCGCTCGCTGAAGATCTGTTTGGCAATCACCCGTTAACCCCGGAAGCACGCGATAAATTCGTCAACGAATTGCTCACGAAAATGACGGTCGATGAGAAAATTGGCCAGCTGCGTTTGATCAGCGTCGGACCGGATAACCCGAAAGAGGCGATCCGCGACATGATTCAGGAGAGTCAGGTCGGGGCGATTTTTAACACCGTGACCCGTGAAGACATCCGCAAAATGCAGGATCAGGTAATGCAGCTAAGCCGCCTGAAAATTCCTCTGTTCTTCGCCTACGATGTGGTCCACGGCCAGCGTACCGTTTTCCCCATCAGCCTCGGTTTAGCGTCCTCTTTCAATCTGGATGCGGTCAGAACCGTTGGGCGTATTTCTGCCTATGAAGCGGCGGATGACGGTCTGAACATGACCTGGGCGCCAATGGTCGACGTCTCCCGCGATCCGCGTTGGGGTCGTGCATCAGAAGGTTTTGGCGAAGATACCTACCTCACCGCGACCTTGGGTAAAACCATGGTAGAAGCGATGCAGGGTAAAAGCCCGGCGGATCGCTATTCGGTAATGACCAGCGTTAAACACTTTGCGGCGTATGGCGCAGTCGAAGGTGGTAAAGAGTACAACACCGTGGATATGAGTCCGCAGCGTCTCTTCAACGACTACATGCCGCCGTACAAAGCCGGGCTGGATGCCGGTAGCGGCGCGGTAATGGTGGCGCTGAACTCTCTGAATGGCACACCGGCGACCTCAGATTCCTGGCTGCTCAAAGATGTTCTGCGCGATCAGTGGGGCTTTAAAGGCATCACCGTTTCCGATCACGGCGCGATCAAAGAGTTGATTAAGCATGGCGCGGCGTCCGACCCAGAAGACGCGGTACGCGTGGCGCTCAAAGCCGGTATCAACATGAGCATGAGCGACGAGTATTACAGCAAATATCTGCCCGATCTGGTGAAAACCGGCAAGGTCACGATGACTGAGCTGGATGACGCCACGCGTCATGTGCTGAATGTGAAATACGACATGGGCTTGTTTAACGATCCGTACAGCCATCTGGGACCGAAAGATTCCGATCCGGCAGATACCAACGCGGAAAGTCGTTTGCACCGCAAAGACGCACGTGAAGTGGCGCGCGAAAGCCTGGTACTGCTGAAAAACCGTCTCGACACGCTGCCGCTGAAAAAATCCGGCACCATTGCGGTCGTTGGTCCTCTGGCTGACAGCAAACGCGACGTGATGGGGAGCTGGTCCGCCGCCGGTGTGGCCGATCAATCCGTGACCGTGTTGACGGGGATTAAAAACGCGCTGGGCGAAGACGGCAAAGTGGTTTATGCCAAAGGCGCGAACGTCACCAATGATAAAGACATTGTGACGTTCCTGAACCAGTATGAAGAGGCGGTGAAAGTTGATCCGCGTTCTGCACAGGCGATGATCGACGAAGCCGTCAACGCGGCGAAACAGTCTGACGTGGTGGTTGCAGTCGTCGGTGAAGCGCAAGGCATGGCGCACGAGGCGTCCAGCCGTACGGATATCACTATTCCACAAAGTCAGCGCGACCTA
Organism: Enterobacter sp. 638; assembly: GCF_000016325.1. Lineage (NCBI taxonomy): Bacteria > Pseudomonadati > Pseudomonadota > Gammaproteobacteria > Enterobacterales > Enterobacteriaceae > Enterobacter > Enterobacter sp. 638. Next base: position 2,947,848 of record NC_009436.1, on the reverse strand, counting down.
ATTACTGCGCTGAAAGCCACCGGCAAACCGCTGGTGCTGGTGCTGATGAACGGTCGTCCGCTGGCGCTGGTCAAAGAAGATCAGCAGGCTGACGCGCTGCTGGAAACCTGGTTTGCGGGTACCGAAGGCGGTAACGCGATTGCTGATGTGTTGTTTGGCGATTACAACCCATCGGGCAAACTGCCGATGTCCTTCCCTCGCTCTGTCGGGCAGATCCCGGTGTACTACAGCCATCTCAATACCGGCCGTCCTTACAATGCGGATAAGCCAAACAAATACACATCGCGCTACTTTGACGAAGCGAATGGCCCGCTGTATCCGTTCGGCTATGGTCTGAGCTACACCACCTTTAACGTTTCTGACGTGAAAATGTCTGCACCGTCTCTGAAGCGTGACGGAAAAGTGACGGCCAGTGTGGAAGTGACCAACACCGGTAAGCGCGAAGGCGCGACGGTCATCCAGATGTACGTTCAGGATGTAACCGCGTCGATGAGCCGCCCAGTGAAACAGCTGCGTGGCTTCGAAAAAGTGGACCTGAAACCGGGGGAGACGAAAACCGTCAGCTTCCCGATTGATGTGGACGCGCTGAAGTTCTGGAATCAGCAGATGAAGTATGACGCTGAGGCTGGCAAGTTTAACGTCTTTATCGGGGTGGACTCCGCTCGCGTGAATAAAGGCGAGTTCGAACTGCTGTAATTTCTCCTGCCCATGAATCCCCCGCCAGTCGGGGGATTGTTCTTACCTTATGCTAAAAACGCATTTTGTCGGTTAAATCCCCCGTTTTAAACTACGCTTTTCTCTCAAGCCTCTGATAAAGGCGATAAAAAAATGAGGACAGCGGAATGACAATCTCAAAGCGAGTTTTAGGCTCTGCGGCATTACTGGCGGCACTGAGTCTGCCCTTACAGGCGGCTGAGCCGGTGAAGGTCGGATCGAAAATCGATACCGAAGGAGCCTTGCTCGGCAATATTATTCTTCAGGTCCTGGAAAGCCACGGCGTCAAAACGGTCAATAAAGTGCAGCTTGGCACAACGCCCGTGGTGCGCGGTGCGATCACCTCTGGCGAGCTGGATATCTATCCGGAATACACGGGCAACGGCGCATTTTTCTTCAAAGATGAAAACGATGCGGCGTGGAAAAATGCCAGCGCAGGCTACGAGAAAGTGAAAAAACTCGATGCCGAGCAGAATAAGCTCATCTGGCTAACACCAGCCCCGGCCAACAACACCTGGACCATTGCCGTGCGCAAAGATCTGGCTGAGAAAGGCAAACTCACGTCTCTCGACGATTTAAGCCGTTATCTGAAAGACAAAGGCGATTTTAAACTCGCCGCATCGGCAGAATTTATCGAACGTCCGGATGCGTTACCTGCTTTTGAAAAAGCGTACGATTTCAAGCTCGATCAGAAACAGCTTCTGTCCCTGGCGGGCGGTGACACCGCTGTGACAATTAAAGCCGCAGCGCAGCAAACTTCGGGCGTGAATGCCGCGATGGCGTACGGCACAGACGGTCCGGTTGCCGCGCTGGGGCTGCAAACGCTCACCGATCCAAAAGGTGTCCAGCCAATCTATGCACCTGCGCCTGTTGTGCGTGAAGCGGTGCTGAAAGCCTATCCGCAGATTGGCGACTGGCTGAAGCCGGTGTTTGAAACGCTTGATGAAAAAACGCTGCAACAGCTCAACGCGAGCATTGCCGTGGAAGGGCTGGATGCTAAAAAAGTGGCGGCAGATTACCTGAAGCAAAAAGGTCTCGTGAAGTAACAGGGAAAAGTGGTGCCGATAAAATGTCATAACCGCGTATTGCTGCTGCTGGCGTGCTTAGCGCTGGCAGCGTGCGTGTTGCCGTTCGTGAATTTTGCGCCTAATCGCCTGGTCTCTGGCGAAGGGCGTGCGGTCTGGCAGATATGGGCGTTTTCGCCCATTTTGTTGGGGCTGTCTCTTGTGCTGATGGCGTTGCTGTCGTTCTGGCGGGGGCGTCCGTCGCTCATTCTGACGTTGTTACTCTGCGAATCTCTTTTCGCGTTTCTGGTGTGGAGTGCCGGTCTGGCCGCCACGCATCTGAGCACCGTTGAAAGCCCGCTCGCACGAACGTCAATCGGTAGTGGATTGTGGCTGTGGATAGCCCTGTGCCTGCTGGGCTGTAGCGATGCGATTCGCCGACTCACTCAACAGCCGCTCTGGCGCTGGCTACTGAATGCGCAGATCTGGATCTTGCCCCTGTTGATCGTGTTTAGCGGCGAGCTGAATTCGCTTTCGTTGCTGAAAGAGTATGCCAATCGCCAGGATGTGTTTGACGACGCGCTGGTCCAGCATCTTACCATTCTCTTTGGCACGTTGATTCCGGCGCTGCTGATCGGCGTCCCCATTGGCATGTGGTGTTACCGTCATCCCACGCGTCAGGGTCCGATTTTCGCAGTGCTGAACGTGATTCAGACCATCCCTTCTGTGGCTCTTTTTGGTTTGCTGATTGCTCCGCTCGCCGGGCTGGTGAAATCCTTTCCTGCACTCTCTTCGTTAGGTATCGCCGGAACCGGACTGACGCCTGCGCTGATTGCGCTGGTGCTGTATGCGCTGCTGCCATTGGCGCGCGGGGTTCTGGCAGGATTAAGCCAGGTTTCGCCGGATGTGCTGGAAAGCGCCAGCGCAATGGGCATGAGCCAGAGTCAGCGTTTCTGGAAGGTGCAGCTCCCGATTGCCTTGCCGCTCCTGCTGCGCAGCCTGCGCGTGGTGACGGTACAAACCGTCGGCATGGCGGTGATTGCCGCGCTGATTGGTGCCGGCGGTTTCGGGGCGCTGGTTTTCCAGGGGTTACTCAGCAGTGCGCTGGATTTGGTTTTGCTTGGCGTCATTCCAACGATCGCGCTGGCGGTGGTCATTGACGCCGTCTTTGCCTTGTGGCTCGCCCTGCTGAAAGGGAAAAATCATGATTGAATTTCATAATGTGAATAAGCATTTTGCCGGGCAGCCCGCGGTGCGCAACCTGAACTTACGCTTTGAAGAAGGGGCATTTTCGGTGCTGATTGGTACTTCCGGCTCCGGGAAATCCACGACGCTGAAGATGATCAACCGGCTGGTGGAGCATGACAGCGGGATGATTCGTTTTGCCGGGGAGGAGATCCGCAGCCTGCCGGTGCTTGAGCTGCGTCGCCGCATGGGATATGCCATTCAGTCGATTGGCCTGTTCCCGCACTGGACGGTGGCGCAGAACATTGCCACCGTGCCGCAACTGCAAAAATGGTCGCGGCAAAAGGTCGCCGAACGGGTGGATGAGCTGATGGCGCTGCTGGGCCTTGAGCCGCAGTTACGCGAGCGTTTTCCGCATCAGCTTTCCGGTGGTCAGCAACAGCGCGTGGGCGTGGCGCGGGCGCTAGCGGCAAATCCTCAGGTGTTGCTGATGGATGAGCCGTTTGGCGCGCTGGACCCGGTCACGCGCGGCGCGTTGCAAACCGAGATGACGCGTATTCACCGCATTCTGGGCCGTACCATTATCCTGGTCACGCATGATATCGACGAAGCGCTGCGTCTTGCTGACCGACTGGTGTTAATGGACAACGGTGAAGTGGTGCAGCAGGGAACGCCGCTGGAGCTGCTAACCCGTCCGGCGACCGATTTTGTCCGTGAATTCTTTGGCCGCAGTGAGCTGGGCGTTCGGCTTCTTTCTCTGCGTACGGTTGGGGAATATTTGCGTCCCCAGAATCACAGCGTGACGGGCGATGCACTTCAGATTCAGATGAACTTGCGTGATGCGCTTTCAGCGTTTGTCGCCCGGCAATGTGAAGTGTTACCGGTGGTGGATGAACACGGCTCGCCATGCGGTACGCTGCATTTTCGCGATCTGCTGGCGGGGGAGGTGGCGCATGAAGTGGATGCGTGATCCGCTGCTGTGGCTGGTCGTAGTATTTGTCGCGCTACTGGGATGGATGCCGCATAGCGGTGCGCTGTTTGGTGCGCTATTTCCTGAATTGCCCCGACCGGTCTATCTGCAGGAGAGCTTTATCAGCCTGACGCTGGCGCATTTCTGGCTGGTGGGCGTGTCGAGCGTCATTGCGATTGTGCTCGGCGTTGGAGCGGGTATCGCGGTGACGCGCCCCGCAGGCAAAGAATTTCGTCCGCTGGTCGAGACCATTGCTGCCATTGGTCAGACGTTTCCGCCGGTGGCGGTGCTGGCAATTGCTGTGCCGGTGATCGGGTTTGGTCAGGAACCGGCGATTATTGCGCTGATTTTGTATGGTGTGTTGCCGATTTTACAGGCGACGTTGGCGGGGCTGACGGCCGTTCCCGCGGCGGTGGTGAGCGTCGCAGAAGGCATGGGCATGAGCGCCGGACAGCGGCTGAGAAAGGTTGAACTGCCGCTTGCCGCCCCGGTGATTCTGGCGGGGATCCGAACGTCAGTCATTATTAATATCGGCACGGCGACCATTGCATCAACCGTAGGGGCGAATACGTTAGGCACGCCGATTATCATCGGTCTGAGCGGATTTAATACCGCTTATATTCTGCAAGGTGCGGTACTTGTTGCGCTGGCGGCGATTGTGGTCGATCGCGGTTTTGAGCGACTGGCGCGCTATATCAGCCGACACCGCCACGCACGATAAATGAGTAACCGGCCAGCATGACGCCGCCGATGCCGCTGATTGCCATTAAGGCGAAGAGAGTAATGGCGGCCACTTTGGTTGCCTTCATGATGTGCTCCTTTTGTTAACCGTCCAATTATACGGTGAAGCACGTCTGTTAATGAACCATTAAATGCCGTGAAGGTGAATTACGGGCCGAGAGTAATAACCGGATAACCATGCTCTCGCCATTCGCTCAGCAGTTGCTGCTGCGCGGCCGTCGGAATATCGCCGCACCAGACAAGCAGCGTTTGCCCTTCGAACAGCTCTGGACGCAGCTGCGGCAAGGAGTGCGCCAGCACATCGACGCGCCAGCCTTGCTGAGTCGCAATCCACGCCTCAAGCCACAGGCGAGTCGTGTCGTGCACATTCCAGCCAACCACCAGCGCATCTTTGCCACTTTTCTTGCGTGCCGATGAGAGGCATACAGAGATGTAATTGATCAGCACGCCATCCAGCATGCTCAGCAACGTCTGCAATGTCGGTTGCTGGGACTGAAGACGACGGCGAAGCGGGATAAAGAGGTGAGCGATCAGCGTCTGGGCGGGATAATCGCGCCCCTGTTCCTTGATCCAGGTGCGCAACCGCTGAAGATCGCCGGCCTGCAGGAACCGAAGCAACGTCTCCTGATGCTCACGCCACTCATTTTGACAACCGGAGTCATGCTCGGTTAACAGCGCCTTGACCTTGCTGACCTGTACGCCATTATCGATCCAGCTTTTGATTTCGCGGATACGGTCAATATCCGCGTCGTTAAACAGGCGGTGTCCACCGTCGGTTCGCTGCGGTTTCAATAATCCGTACCGTCGCTGCCAGGCTCGCAGTGTCACAGGATTGATATCACAGAGCAGTGCCACTTCACCTATTGTGTACAGCGCCATGTTCGCCCCCTGGCTTGCGCGTCCCCAGAATAACTGTAGACGCTGATTCTCGAACCAGGAAGAATCGACCGTTTTTTGTACAAATAATGCGAAGGATGGACTATCTCCGGGTAAACGATGTGATACCGGACACGAATTACACCTTTTTTGGATTGCTTCAAAGAAAGTTAACGTGCATCAGTGTATGTTACGCGTTTTTGGAAAGTGCGGTTTTCGGGTATGTACGAATTTAATCTGGTGTTGCTGCTGCTTCAGCAGATGTGTGTGTTTTTGGTCATCGCGTGGCTGATGAGTAAAACGCGGCTGTTTATTCCGCTGATGCAGGTGACCGTTCGCCTTCCGCACAAACTCCTTTGCTACGTCACTTTCTCCATTTTCTGCATTCTGGGGACCTATTTTGGTCTTCATATCGAAGATTCTATCGCCAATACTCGCGCTATCGGTGCCGTGATGGGCGGGTTGCTCGGCGGTCCGCTTGTCGGTGGGCTGGTGGGATTAACCGGCGGATTACACCGTTATTCGATGGGCGGTATGACGGCGTTGAGCTGTATGATCTCCACCATTGTTGAGGGATTGCTCGGCGGCCTGGTTCATAGCTACATGATCAAGCGCGGCCGTCCCGATAAAGTCTTTAGCCCGTTGACCGCCGGGGCGATTACGCTGGTGGCTGAGCTGGCCCAAATGCTGATTATTCTGCTGATTGCGCGTCCCTTTGAAGATGCGCTGCATCTGGTCGGCAGCATCGCGGCACCGATGATGGTGACAAATACCGTGGGTGCGGCGTTGTTCATGCGTATCCTGCTCGACAAGCGCGCCATGTTTGAAAAATACACTTCGGCATTTTCTTCAACCGCGCTAAAAGTCGCCGCGTCGACAGAAGGCATTTTGCGGCAGGGTTTTAACGAAGAGAACAGCATGAAAGTGGCGCAGGTGCTGTATCAGGAGCTGGATATTGGTGCCGTCGCCATTACCGACCGCGAGCGTTTACTGGCATTTACCGGAACAGGCGATGACCATCATTTGCCGGGTAAACCCATTTCGTCCGCTTACACTCTGCGGGCGATTGAAACGGGCGAAGTGGTCTATGCCGACGGCAACGAAGTGCCTTATCGCTGCTCACTGCATCCCCAGTGCAAGCTCGGCTCCACGCTCGTTATCCCGCTGCGGGGTGAAAATCAGCATGTAATGGGGACCATCAAATTATACGAAGCCAAAAACCGCCTGTTCAGCTCCATCAACCGCACCTTGGGCGAAGGGATTGCGCAACTGTTATCGGCGCAAATCCTGGCCGGGCAATACGAGCGTCAAAAAGCGCTGCTGACGCAATCAGAGATCAAATTGCTGCATGCGCAGGTAAATCCGCATTTCCTGTTTAATGCGCTAAATACACTGAAGGCAGTGATCCGCCGCGACAGTGACCAGGCTGCGCAGCTGGTGCAGTTTCTGTCGACCTTCTTCCGTAAAAATTTGAAACGCCCGTCGGAGATTGTCACGTTGGCTGATGAGATTGAGCATGTGAATGCGTATCTGCAAATCGAGAAAGCGCGATTCCAGTCGCGCTTGCAGGTGTCGTTATTTGTGCCGGATGAACTGGCGCATCAGCATCTTCCGGCGTTTACGCTGCAACCGATTGTTGAAAACGCGATTAAACACGGGACATCCCAGCTGCTGGGCACCGGTGAAATCAGCATCACGGCCAGCCAGTTTAATCATCATCTGGTGCTGGATATTGAAGATAATGCCGGGCTTTATCAGCCTGCAGCCGTAGCCGGTGGGCTGGGAATGAGTCTGGTCGATAAACGCCTGCGTGCGCATTTTGGCGATGATTGCGGAATCACCGTCGCCTGCGAGGCAGACAGCTTTACCCGTATTACCCTAAGATTGCCGCTGGAGGAAAACGTATGCTAAGAGTGCTGATTGTTGATGATGAGCCGTTAGCGCGGGAAAACTTGCGGGTTCTGCTCCAGGAGCAGAACGATATCGAAATCGTGGGCGAATGCGCGAATGCGATTGAAGCTATTGGCGCAGTGCATAAATTGCGCCCTGACGTACTGTTTCTGGATATTCAGATGCCGCGCATTAGTGGCCTGGAAATGGTCGGAATGCTCGACCCCGAACATCGCCCGTATATCGTTTTTCTGACGGCGTTTGATGAGTATGCGGTGAAAGCGTTTGAGGAACATGCGTTTGATTATTTGTTGAAGCCGATTGAAGAGAAGCGGCTCGAAAAAACGCTTAACCGTTTACGCCAGGAGCGAACCGTGCAGGACGTCTCGCTGCTCCCCGAACATCAGCAGGCGCTGAAGTTCATCCCCTGCACCGGACATAGCCGAATTTATCTCCTGCAAATGGACGATGTGGCTTTCGTCAGCAGCCGCATGAGCGGCGTTTTTGTCACCAGCGCTGAAGGCAAAGAAGGCTTTACGGAGCTGACGCTGCGCACGCTCGAAAGCCGTACGCCGCTGATACGCTGTCATCGCCAGTATCTGGTGAACATGGCACATCTGAAGGAGATCCGTCTGGAAGAGAACGGCCAGGCTGAGCTTGTGTTACGCGCAGGGCAGACGGTGCCGGTGAGTCGCCGCTATCTGAAGAGCCTGAAAGAGGCGATTGGACTGTAAAACTGGTACACTGCGCCCATCGCAATACCGAAAGTTGAAGGCATTATGTTAAGTAACGACATTCTTCGTAGCGTGCGCTACATCCTGAAATCTAATAACAACGATCTGGTGCGTATTCTCGCACTCGCCGAAGTGGAAACCACGCCGGCAAATATTACCAGTTGGATAACCAAAGAAGACGAAGAGGGGTTTGTTCGCTGCCCGGACATCATTCTTTCGTCGTTTTTGAATGGTCTGATTTACGATAAGCGCGGTAAGGCAGAAGACACGCCTCCGCTGTCGCCAGAGCGTCGGGTTAATAACAATCTCGTGTTGAAGAAATTGCGTATCGCATTTTCCCTCAAAACCGATGATGTGATGGCGATCATGACCGAGCAGAAATTCCGCGTGTCGATGCCGGAAATTACCGCCATGATGCGTGCGCCGGATCATAAGAATTACCGTGAATGCGGCGACCAGTTTCTGCGTTACTTCTTACGCGGGCTGACCAATCGCTTGCACAAGAAAGCATAAAAAAAGCCGGAGATAATCTCCGGCTTTTTTATTTATTTCACCTGCTGACCAGGCTTGGCGCCTTCATCGGGGCTTAACAGGAAGATGTCTTTCCCGCCAGGACCTGCCGCCATCACCATCCCTTCAGAGATGCCGAAACGCATTTTACGCGGCGCAAGGTTAGCGACCATCACCGTCTGACGACCAATCAGTACCTGCGGATCAGGATAGGCAGAACGAATACCGGAGAAGACGTTACGCTTCTCACCACCCAGATCCAGCGTCAGGCGCAGCAGTTTGTCGGAGCCTTCAACGAATTCCGCATTTTCAATCAGCGCAACGCGCAAATCGACTTTCGCGAAATCATCAAAAGTGATGGTTTCCTGAATTGGTTCATCCGCGAGCGGGCCCGTCACGGGAGCGGCTGCCGCTTTCACTTCTTCTTTCGACGCCTCAACCAGCGCTTCGACTTGTTTCATTTCGATACGGTTGTAGAGCGCTTTAAAGGTGTTCACCTTGTGGCTGAGCAACGGCTGCTGAATAGCATCCCAGGTCAGTTCGGTGTTCAGGAACGCTTCTGCACGTTCAGAGAGCGTTGGCAGAACGGGCTTCAGATACGTCATCAGCACACGGAACAGGTTGATGCCCATGGAGCAAATCGCCTGCAGATCCGCATCGCGACCTTCTTGCTTCGCCACCACCCACGGTGCCTGCTCATCGACATAGCGGTTAGCTAAATCGGCCAGGGCCATGATTTCGCGTACGGCTTTGCCGAACTCGCGCGCTTCCCACGCTTCGCCAATGGCCGTCGCTGCGTCGGTGAAGGTTTTATACAGTGCAGGGTCAGCCAGTTCAGCCGCCATGACGCCGTCAAAACGCTTGCCGATAAAGCCAGCGTTACGGGACGCCAGGTTCACCACTTTGTTCACGATGTCTGCGTTTACGCGCTGGACGAAGTCTTCCAGATTCAGGTCGATATCATCAATGCGAGACGAGAGCTTCGCGGTGTAGTAATAGCGCAGACTGTCGGCGTCAAAGTGGTTCAGCCAGGTGCTGGCTTTAATGAACGTACCGCGAGATTTGGACATCTTCGCGCCGTTGACCGTGACGTATCCGTGCACAAATAAATTGGTTGGCTTGCGGAAACCGCTGCCTTCGAGCATGGCCGGCCAGAACAGGCTGTGGAAATAAACGATGTCTTTGCCGATGAAGTGATACAGCTCGGCGTCGGAATCTTTTTTCCAGTATTCGTCGAAGCTGGTGGTATCGCCGCGCTTGTCGCACAGGTTCTTGAACGAGCCCATGTAGCCAATTGGCGCATCCAGCCAGACGTAGAAGTATTTGCCTGGCGCGTCAGGAATTTCAAAGCCGAAGTAAGGCGCATCGCGGGAAATATCCCACTGTTGCAGACCGGATTCGAACCACTCCTGCATTTTGTTCGCGACCTGTTCCTGCAGCGCACCGCTGCGTGTCCACGCCTGCAGCATTTCGCTAAAGGACGGCAGGTCGAAGAAGAAGTGCTCAGAGTCGCGCATCACTGGCGTCGCGCCAGACACCACGGATTTTGGCTCGATAAGCTCGGTTGGGCTGTAAGTTGCGCCGCACACTTCGCAGTTATCGCCGTATTGATCCGGAGATTTACATTTCGGGCAGGTGCCTTTCACAAAACGATCCGGAAGGAACATGCCTTTTTCTGGATCGAACAGCTGAGAGATGGTGCGGTTTTTAATAAAACCGTTCTCTTTCAGACGGGTGTAAATCAGCTCAGACAGCTCACGGTTTTCGTCGCTGTGCGTGGAGTGATAGTTGTCATAGCTGATGTCAAAGCCAGCAAAATCGGTCTGATGCTCCTGACTCATTTCGGTAATCATCTGCTCTGGAGAAATACCCAGTTGCTGTGCTTTCAGCATGATTGGGGTGCCGTGGGCATCGTCCGCGCAAATGAAGTTTACCTGGTGGCCGCGCATTCGCTGGTAACGGACCCAGACATCAGCCTGGATATGCTCCAGCATGTGGCCGAGGTGGATTGAACCGTTTGCGTACGGCAGTGCGCACGTTACCAGAATTTTTTTCGCGACTTGAGTCATAGTGGGCATTACTTCTTTTAACTGTAAAAAGGGCTTTTGATGTTACCCGAAAGGCCATAACTACGCCAAGAATTAAGGGCATCAATCCATAAATGAATAATTGTGACCACTGGGGTAAACTTGACGGTGACGAGCACTTTTTCAGAACAACAACAAAGGAGTCGGGATGAGTTCTCAATCCCAGGCCAAATCACCGGAAGCCTTACGAGCAATGGTCGCCGGGACGCTGGCTAATTTTCAGCATCCAACACTGAAACACAATCTTACTGCGCTGAAAGCGTTGCACCATGTTGCATGGCTGGATGACACCCTGCATATCGAAGTGCAGATGCCGTTTGTCTGGAGCAATGCTTTCGAAACGCTAAAAGAGCAGTGCAGTTCAGATCTGCTGCGCATCACAGGCGCGAAGGCGATTGACTGGAAATTGACGCACAATATTGCCACGCTAAAACGCGTCAAAAACCAGGCAGGCGTGAATGGTGTTAAGAACATTATCGCCATTAGCTCTGGTAAAGGCGGAGTAGGGAAATCCTCTACCGCGGTCAATCTGGCGCTGGCGCTGGCAGCTGAAGGGGCAAAAGTCGGGATTCTTGATGCCGATATTTACGGCCCATCTATCCCGAATATGTTAGGCGCGGAGAATCAACGCCCAACCTCACCGGATGGCACCCATATGGCGCCAATCGTTGCTCACGGACTGGCGACCAATTCCATTGGCTATCTCGTCACCGATGATAACGCGATGGTGTGGCGCGGCCCGATGGCCAGCAAAGCGCTGCTGCAGATGCTGCAGGAAACCCTGTGGCCGGATCTCGATTATCTGGTACTGGATATGCCGCCGGGCACTGGAGACATTCAGCTGACGCTGGCGCAAAACATTCCTGTTACGGGGGCTGTTGTCGTGACCACGCCGCAGGATATCGCGCTGGTCGACGCCAAAAAAGGCATCGTCATGTTTGAGAAGGTTGAAGTGCCGGTTCTCGGTGTTGTTGAAAATATGAGTATGCATATTTGCAGCAACTGCGGGCACCATGAAGCGATCTTTGGTACCGGTGGCGCTGAGAAACTGGCTGCGCAGTATCACACACAGCTTCTGGGACAAATGCCGCTGCATATCACGCTGCGCGAAGATCTGGATAGGGGGCAGCCAACGGTCGTCAGCCGTCCTGAAAGCGAGTTTGCCGAGATGTATCGCCTGTTGGCTGGGCGCGTCGCAGCGCAGCTTTACTGGCAGGGTGAAGTCATTCCGAGTGAGATCGCCTTCCGCGCGGTTTAAATCCGCATCTTACAGGCTGCCTTTCAGGGTAGCCTGTAATGCATCAGGTAATATTCTCCGTCCGGAGAATCTCCCGTCGCTTCGATATGCCAGCCGTGTCGTTGATAAAACGTCACGGCGCGCGCATTTTTGACCAGACACTTAAGAGCACCCGTACTGGTGAGCCTTTTCTGCACGTGCGTTAACAACGCGCTTCCCACGCCTGAACGCAGCAGTTGCGGATCGACAAACAGATTGTGCAGAAAATTATCGTTAGTCCACACCGAAGCAAATCCAACCCGGTGACCGCGATGGATAGCGACCCAGATTTGCTCATCACGCGTAGCCGCATCGAAATCGTCGAGTTGCCATTCATCGCTTTTAAGCCACGGCCAGGCAACTCGACGAGAATGCAGAAAGAGTGTCCGCAGGAAAGGGCGATCGCTTTCCTGCCAGGGTCTTACGATGATCGAATCAGCGGTGATAGAAAATATCCCCATTATAAGCTTTATAAATTTTACCGTCCGTGTCGCCAATCAGGACGTAGTTTTCGCCCATGTAGGTCCAGTGTGTCCCTGCATCCGGTGCCGGAAGATTACGCAGTTGATATTGCTTGATGGTGTACTCAGGCGTTTGGTACTGCGCCGGGGCGGTGTCACCAATTTTAAATTTTGTAAAGTCGGCGATGAACTCTTGTTCTTCATAGGCTTGAATGCCTGATGGTGCAGCTGTTTGTGGGGCAGAATAAGCCGCACTGGTCAGTGACATCAAGACACCCAAAAGCAGCATTTTACGCTTAGTCATTTTCTCTCCGCTTAGACTTTTACTGTTAACTCAACCCACTGTCTCATGCAGTGTGATCAACAGCCTATTTTAAATGTCATGGCTGCGCTTGTTCGATAAAAAATGTAACAAATTTGGGCAGGTTTGCACATGGAATGATTCATTTCTTGCGGGAATGTATTGATGTCAATTAAATCATGAAAATTATTATTCATGAGATGCATTTTGGAAATGAATAAAAGTATAAAACTGGACACTTCAGTGAATGAATTTATTAACACGACGCTCTAGTATTCAAAATTCATGCAAATACCCTGCATGATTTTAAGCTGACAATATTGTGGCTGCGATGGATTGCTAAAACACTTTTTATTTTGTCCGTTGCCTGACAGGGGTTTTGTTTAAGTTATTGAAAGTACTTAAATGAAATGTGTCACTTGCTTGTCATTAAGCAGCAAATCCTAATAATTTTTTTGACATAAAGACCTCGCTATTTACATGAAAAATAAAATATCGCTGCCAGTATTAACACTGATAATAAGTCATTTGACCGGGTGCGCGGCTTTACCGGGACAAGATCTTGAGGTATCAGATAAAAATATCATTTCCGCAACGGATGAAAATTTTAATATTAATGAAAAAGTCGATGTGTATACCATTACGCCTTCTCTCATTGATGCGTTACGTCCAAAGACGTTGAAATCTCAGTCAAATCCTAGTCTGGATGAGCGATTAAAGAGTTGGGAATACCACGTCGACGTCGGGGACATCCTCACGATCACCGTCTGGGATCACCCGGAACTCACTACACCTGCGGGGCAATATCGCAGTGCGAGCGATACCGGTAACTGGGTCGCATCAGATGGGTCTATTTTCTACCCTTATATTGGCAAATTACACGTTGCCGGTAAAACGGTGTCTCAAATTCGTGAAGAGATTGCGGCTCGCCTGGATTCTGTGATCGAAAGTCCGCAAGTGGACGTCAGCGTAGCGTCCTTCCGCTCTCAAAAAGCGTACGTGACAGGAGAAGTTGTTAAATCTGGTCAACAACCGATCACGAATATTCCGCTGACTGTGATGGATGCAGTAAACGCAGCAGGGGGGTTGTCCCCTGATGCTGATTGGCGTGATGTTGTGCTGACGCATAACGGCCAGGACAGCCATATTTCGCTTTATGCGCTCATGCAGCATGGAGATCTCACGCAAAATAAACTGCTTTATCCGGGCGACATTTTATTTGTCCCACGCAACGATGCGCTGAAAGTTTTCGTGATGGGAGAGGTTGTCAAACAGAGCACATTCAAGATGGATCGCAGCGGAATGACGCTCGCGGAAGCGTTAGGAAATGCCGGCGGGCTCAATCAGGATATGGCGGATGCAACGGGCATCTTTGTCATTCGCTCTGAAGCTAAAACCGCGAAAACAGGAAAAATCGCCAGTATTTACCAACTCAATGCCAAAGATGCTTCAGCCCTGGTAATGGGAACCGAATTTCAGCTGCGGCCTTACGATATTGTTTACGTGACAACTGCCCCAGTATCGCAATGGAATCGTGTCATTTCCCAACTCGTTCCGACAATCAGTGGCGTACATGATCTAACTGAAACCGTTCGCTACATCAGAACGTGGCCGCAGTAATGATTAACTCCATCTTGGTGGTGTGCACCGGAAATATATGCCGCTCGCCAATCGGTGAGCGGTTGTTACGTCAACAAATGCCTGGTTTAACCGTGGCATCTGCTGGCGTGAGTGGTCTGGTCGGTCACTCAGCGGACGCACGAGCCCGGGAAGTGGCCGCATTACACGGTATTTCGCTTGAAGGCCATATCGCGCAAAAACTTACCCTCGAGTTGATGCGCGCTTACGACCTTATTTTGGCGATGGAACCGGAACATCTTAACCATATCTCATCAATTGCGCCTGAAATCAGGGGCCGCTCGCTTCTCTTTGGGCAATGGCTGCAACCTCGGGAAATACCCGATCCGTTTCGTAAAAGTCATGAAGCGTATGAATACGTATTTGATCTGCTTGGCAGGGCGAGTCAGGAATGGACTCAACGACTGAGTCACTAAAGGAATTAAGCACCAATGTCTTCACATACTACAAATGGTTATGCCGCAGCGACTGAAAATCAGGAGGTTGATCTCGTTCGTTTGCTGGGCGTAATGATTGACAATCGCCTTCTGATTTTGTGCCTTACCTTACTATTTACTCTCATCGCTGGACTGTACGCTTTTATGGCGACGCCGATTTACAAGGCAGACGCCATGGTTCAAATCGAGGGTAAACAGGATAACAGCCTGCTTAAAAATCTGCGTGAATTGAGCCCGGAACTTTCCCCCGACGCGCTGCCTGAAATTCAGCTACTAAAGTCACGTATGATTCTCGGTAAAACGGTAGAGGACCTGCACCTGAACTATGACGTTAAACCGCGTGATTTCCCTTTGTTTGGGCGTGCCTGGGGGCGAATTGTTGGGCGAAAAACTGCTACGTTGAGTCTCATTAATCTACATGTACCCTCGGTGAAGGGTAAGTCTCAGCCACTGATGCTGACGATGTTGGATTCAAAGCGCTACCGAATTGAAAGCGAGAATTTTCAGAGCGAAGGTATTGTCGGCGAGTATTTTGAAAAGGATGGTGTGTCACTCTGGGTAAACGCCATGGATGGGCCATCTGGAACACAGTTTATTCTGAATGAAAAATCGAAGTTGGAATCCATAAATGCCCTTAATAATCAATTTACTGTAATCGAAGCGGCCAAGCAAAGTGGGGTGCTCAATCTGTCGCTAACAGGCCTGGATCCCGACGTGATTACCCGTACATTGGATAGCATTACAGAAAATTATTTACGCCAAAATATAGATCGTCAGGCCGCTCAGGATGCTAAAAGCCTGGCATTTTTACAACATGAATTGCCGCAAATTACAAAGGACCTGGATGTGGCTGAAGAGCGTCTCAATAGCTATCGCAAACAACGCGATTCTGTTGACTTAACGCTAGAGGCAAAATCAGTTCTGGAGCAGATCGTTAATGCTGATAACCAGTTGAATGAACTGACATTTCGCGAAGCGGAAATCTCTCAGCTTTTCAAAAAGGATCATCCGACTTACCGCGCGTTAATGGAAAAGCGGCAAACACTCGAAAGCGAGAAAGTTCGCCTCAATAAACGTGTCACTGCGATGCCTTCAACGCAGCAGGAAATACTGCGCTTGAGCAGGGACGTTGATTCAGGGCGCGCGGTATACCAGCAGCTACTGACACGCCAGCAAGAACTCAGTATTTCTCGTTCCAGCGCAATTGGTAACGTTCGGATTATTGACTCTGCTGTCACACAGCCTGAACCGATTAAGCCTCACAAATTATTCATTGTGATACTGGGTGGGCTACTGGGTTTCATTCTCTCTGTGAGCATTGTTTTGGCGCGTATGGTGCTTAAACGCGGTATAGAAACACCTGAACAACTTGAGATGCAGGGGATAACGGTTCTTGCAACGCTGCCACGTTCTGTATGGTTATGGAAAAAGACGCGTTTGCGCAGTAAGCGGTTCATCAGCGAACGCTGGAATCACAGAACTAGAAATGTACCGTTTTTGCCCGTGGACAGGCCGGTCGATGTCTTTGTCGAGGCTATTCGTGGTCTGCGGACTAGCCTCCATTTCACCATGATGGAGGCCAAAAATAGCGTCATTATGCTTACCGGCCCGACGCAGGATTGCGGTAAAACACTCGTGGCGACGTCACTTGCCGCCATCGTTGCGCAGGCCGGGAAAAAGGTCTTATTTATTGATGCCGATATGCGTAAAGGATATGTGCATCAGATTTTTTCACTCACTAACACTCGCGGTCTGGCTGACGTGTTAGCGGGCAAAGTGGAGTATCATGACGCTATACAACATTATGCCCGCGGTGGCATAGATGTACTGACCTGCGGCCAAGTGCCGGGCAACCCTTCCGAACTGCTCATTGGGGATGGTTTACAGCAGTTATTGAAATGGGCGAACGATCATTATGAAATAATCATTGTCGATACCCCACCGATACTTGCGGTTACGGATGCGACGCTCGTGGGACGAAGGGCCGGCACCACATTGCTGGTGGCGAGATTTGGTATGACCAGCGTAAAAGAGATGCAGGCATGCGTTAAACGCCTTCATCTAGCTGGCGTGTCTATCGAGGGTGCCATTCTGAATGATGTTGTTAAATCCGCTGCCATTTATTACACCACGGGTTACAGTCAGTATGAGTACAGCCAGTCGGCCGAAAAGTAAAAAATGAATGACGTGTTCTGAGCCAGCGGGCGGGAAATTTTCAGCGTCGGAATGCGGGTAGACGGGACTTTCGATTGACTATTATTGTGCCCCTCTCCACGAGAAGAGGGGCACAAGCAAGATTATCTTGCCAGGATTTCTAGCGCAGTGCGTTCTACCAGTGAAAGCAGCACTTTGACATCATCCAGCGTTACCGTTGGATTCAGCAGAGTTAGCTTCAGGCAAGTCACACCGTTGTGCTCGGTCACCCCGACGTTTGCACGACCAGAATCCAATAGCGCATCACCAATTTTCTGATTCAGCAATGCAATAGCCGCATCATTCAGATCGTGCTCGGGACGGAAGCGGAACAGCACGCTCGCCAGCTGCGGCTGCATGACCAGTTCCAGTGCATTTTGGTTCTGCACATACACAGCCACTTCCTGTGCCAGCGTAACGCCATGATCGATAATCGCGGCATACTGCTCCTGACCTAACGCTTCCAGGCTCATCCACAGTTTCAGCGCATCAAAGCGACGCGTGGTCTGTAATGATTTGGACACCAAATTCGGTACGCCTTGCTCTTCGTCGAACTCAGAGTTCAGGTATGCCGCCTGGTAACGCATCAGCTCATAGTGACGCGCTTCCTTCAGCAAAAACGCACCGCAGCTGATGGTCTGGAAGAACTGCTTGTGGAAGTCCAGAGTGATGGAATCCACCAGCTCAATGCCGTCCAGATAATCACGGTACTTTTCGGACATCAGCAGCGCGCCGCCCCATGCCGCATCGACATGCACCCAAATCTGCTGTTCTGCAGCCATCTCAGCAATTGCGCGCAGTGGATCAATCGCGCCCGCATCGGTAGTACCCGCTGTTGCCACGATTGCCAGAATCTGCTCGCCGTTAGCATTGCAGTGCGCAATTTTTGCGGCCAGATCGGTCAGATCCATACGTGAACAATCGTCGGTTTTCACCTGGATGACAGACTGATAGCCCAGACCCAACAGGGCCATATTCTTCTGCACCGAGAAGTGTGCATTTTCAGAACACAGCACGCGGATTTTGCGCAGATCGCCAACCAAACCGTCCTGCTGGATCGAATGACCTTTGGCCGCAAAGAAGGCATCGCGTGCCAGCATCAGCCCCATCAGATTGCTCTGGGTTCCGCCGCTGGTAAATACGCCTGCATCGCCGGACTGATAGCCAACACGGGTACGCAGCCAGTCGATCAGCTTCATTTCAATAATGGTCGCTGAAGGACTCTGGTCCCAGGAATCCATGCTCTGGTTAGTGGCGTTAATCAGCACTTCCGCCGCCTGGCTGACTACCAGACTTGGGCAATGCAGATGCGCTACGCACTGCGGATGGTGCACTGACAGACTGTCTTTCAGGAAATACTCAACAGCACGCGCGATAGCCGCTTCGTTGCCGAGACCTTTTTGCCCAAAATTCAGGGAAATATTGTCGCGCAGTTCGGCAACGCTTTTCCCCTGATACATTTCAGACTGCTGTAGCCACTGCATCACCGCCTGAGAGCTTTGCTCGATAGCCTGCTGATAGGCTTCGATGCTCTGTGCCGACGAGGACAGAATTGGGTTTG
Source organism: Enterobacter sp. 638 (assembly GCF_000016325.1). Lineage (NCBI taxonomy): Bacteria > Pseudomonadati > Pseudomonadota > Gammaproteobacteria > Enterobacterales > Enterobacteriaceae > Enterobacter > Enterobacter sp. 638. The sequence continues at coordinate 2,929,270 of NC_009436.1, read as the reverse complement.
AATCAGACATCGTATTCACTAACTCCGTTTACGCGGGGCGAACGCCCGCAGCAAGCAGGGCCTGCTCAAATTTATCCAGGAAGACTTTCAGCTCTTGCTCGCTGATAAGCAGAGACGGCAGCAGACGCAGCACGACGCCATCGCGGCCACCACGTTCCAGAATCAAACCGGCTTCGAAGCATTTTTTCTGGATCAGAGCAGACAACTCGCCATCGCCCGGGAAGCTGCCCATATGGTCAGGCGCTTCGTGTGGTTTCACGATCTCAATACCGATCATCAAGCCTAAACCGCGTACGTGGCCGATAACCGGATAGCGTTTCTGCAATTCAACCAGTTGGCCTTTCAGCCACTCGCCCTGTGCAGCCACTTTGTCGGCAATGTTCTGGTCTTTCAGGATTTTCAGCGTCGTCAGACCGGTCGCCATCGCCAGCTGGTTACCACGGAAAGTACCGGTATGATGACCTGGCGCCCAGGCATCAAACTGCTTTTTAATACCGAGAACGGCCAATGGCAGACCGCCACCGACTGCTTTAGACATGACGATGATATCTGGCTCAATACCGGCGTGTTCGAAAGCAAAGAACTTACCAGTACGAGCAAAGCCCGCCTGAACTTCATCGAGGATCAGCAGAATGCCGTGTTCCTGAGTCACTTTACGGATGCGTTGCAGCCACTCAGCCGGAGCCGGGTTCACGCCGCCTTCACCCTGAACGGCTTCCAGAATCACGGCCGCAGGTTTACGCACGCCGCTTTCAACGTCGTTGATCAGGTTATCGAAATAGTAAGTCAGCGCTTTCACGCCCGCGTCACCGCCAATCCCCAACGGGCAGCGGTACTGGTGCGGATAAGGCATGAACTGCACTTCTGGCATCATGTTATCGACCGCTTCTTTCGGTGACAAGTTACCTGTCACGGACAGCGCGCCGTGGGTCATGCCGTGATAGCCGCCGGAGAAACTAATAATGCTGCTGCGGCCGGTCACTTTTTTCGCCAGTTTCAGCGCGGCTTCAACGGCGTCAGCGCCAGATGGGCCGGTGAACTGCAGGCAATATTCTTTACCCTGGCCTGGGAGTAGGGAGAGCAGGTATTCAGAAAACTCGTCTTTCAACGGAGTAGTCAGATCCAGTGTATGTAACGGCAAGCCGCTGGTAATGACATTTTGGATGCTTTTCAGCACATCAGGATGGTTATGGCCAAGCGCGAGGGTGCCAGCGCCTGCAAGACAGTCAAGGTATTCTTTATTATCTGCATCGGTAATCCATACGCCGTCTGCTTTAGTAATTGCTAAAGGCAGCTTGCGAGGATAACTCCTGACGTTCGATTCAAACTCGGCCTGACGGGCCAGATAGGTTTCGTTGCTTTTATGGGCATCTACAGTGTCAATACGGACTTTATCCGTCATCATATCACTCCTACAACCGAGGCTGTTTATACGCCTCGATTGAATAAATAGTTAGTTAAGGATGGGTCAGGTAAAAAACGCGGCCAATATAGAGCCTTTTGGCGCGTGGCTCAATGGTTAATTTGTTTACTGTTTTGTTACAATGTAAAGGTGTTGGGGAAGGGGGAGTAACACAATGTTTTTACTGTGGTTTTACTGTGTCAAAACACAGAAAAAAATCTCACCGATTTATATACTCAAAAGCCGCGCTGATGAAATCGAAAAAGGCGACTTTTCAGCCGCCCATGCGTTACTTCTGAACGACCTGAAGTAATCCATTGTCTCTGCCATGGGTTTTATTCCATGACGCGTCTGTAATTTCGTTTTCATCAAGGGTAATAGAAAGAACATATCCCGCGCCTTTAATTTCGTAGGCATTGGCATTGAAACGTTTTACTGTGGCTTTTTTGCCGTTAATGGTGGCAGTAAAGAAACCATTGCTGACCGTGGCCTTAATACCGTTTGCCGAGAATGACGCTTCACGTAGCGGATCGGCAACGTGTGCGGCCTGTGCATGTTGTTCAACACCATGATGATGATGCTTATTATCGTATTGCTTTGCGTATTCATCTGAACGTGTGTACGCATTCTGGAGTGCTGCCGCGCGGTTAACATTTTGATTATCATGCTCAACTTTATAACACGTATCCAGGCTGACGCCGGTGTTTGTGCAATTGGCAATACGTTGCGATTCTGTCGTACAACCTGAAAGCACCGCGGCGCAGACCAAAACAGCTAACATCATCGTCTTCATTCATTGACCCTAATATTATTTATTTTTTTATCAAACGATACTGCGGAATAACCTGGCTGTTTGCAGGTTATTTATATTGGCGAAACACGCTAAGTGAAATATTCATTTTTCAGATGACAAAATAATAAAATTTCAGTTATTCATTTATGCAATTGCCAGCCATGCTGATAACCGTGTTTTTATATATCACACCGATGAAAACCCCTGTGGAGACAAGGGATATTGATACGATTGCCGAGGCAATAATAAGCTTTAACATTTGCTACCACATTATCAGGATATCATTCAGTTTATAGCGTCTCTTACAGAGAAACGAAGTAGTTACCTTGCACAACTATCCAGTAATTCGCACCCTTTACATTTGATTTAGATCACGAAAAATACGAATGAATAGGGACTTGAGAATTATCTGTGTGATCACATAATTCGTTGTTTTAATTAATTTTATTTTGTTTTAAATAGACTGCTGAGTAGAGTGGAATACGTGTTTAGGTCTTAGGTTTAGATTATTTATCCCTAAAAAATCAATGACATTAAATGTCTACATATATAGGGGATAACTCAATCTAAATAGGCCAATAATAATAAATGTTTACAGCATTTTCATGACCAGAAAAGAGCGGTCCAGGAGGCTTGCATTCGATAATTACTTCCTCTACGCTGCCCATATTACTGAAGTTTTAGGTAATTTGACTCGGGGTGCCCTTCTACGTGAAGGCTGAGAAATACCCGTACCACCTGATCTGGATAATGCCAGCGTAGGGAAGTCAGGTGACTGTTAAGGTTATCGCTTCTTCTCGCAAGGCAGGAGCGAAACATGCAGCCTGACCGACTCGATTTACACGCCTTACATCACTTCCGCACGCGTTCCCCGCTCACACACTGCATGACCAACGACGTGGTGCAAACCTTTACGGCCAACGTTTTGCTGGCACTTGGCGCGTCTCCCGCGATGGTGATTGAAGCCGAAGAAGCAGAGCAATTTGCAGCGATGGCTGATGCCTTACTGATCAATGTTGGCACGCTGACCGCGCCGCGCGCGCAGGCGATGCGTCGGGCAATCGAAGGTGCAATGGCCGCTGGAAAGCCCTGGACATTGGATCCCGTGGCCGTGGGCGCGTTGTCGTATCGCACCCGTTTTTGCCAACAAATCCTCTCACTCAAACCTGCGGCGATACGCGGTAATGCCTCTGAAATTCTCGCGCTTGCCGGTATGAGCGCGGGGGGGCGAGGCGTTGACACCACCGATACCGCTTCCAGCGCATTGCCTGCCGCGATTGCTCTTGCCCGACAAACTCACGCCATTGTTGCTGTGACGGGCGAAGTGGATTACGTCACCGACGGGCAACGTACGCAGACTATCACTGGCGGCGATGTGATGATGACGCGCGTCGTGGGGACAGGCTGTGCGCTCTCGGCCGTTGTCGCGGCAAGTTGTTCATTGCCAGGTGACCGGTTGAACAATGTTGCCGCCGCATGCGGGTTTATGAAGCAAGCCGGTAGCGTTGCCGTCAAAGAAAGCCGCGGGCCAGGAAGTTTTGCCAGCGCGTTTATTGACGCGCTCTGGAACCTGGAGGCGCAGGCATGAGACGTATTAACGCATTAACCATTGCTGGCACGGACCCGAGCGGCGGCGCGGGGATTCAGGCGGATCTGAAAACCTTCTCAGCCCTTGGAGCGTATGGCTGCTCAGTCATTACCGCACTGGTGGCGCAAAATACGCGCGGCGTGCAGTCGGTGTATCGTGTGGAACCGGATTTTGTCGGCGCCCAGCTGGACTCTGTGTTCAGCGATGTCCGCATTGATACCACCAAAATCGGCATGCTGGCCGAGACTGATATTGTTGAAGCGGTCGCGGAGCGCCTCAAACACTATCGCGTCAAAAACGTGGTGCTTGATACGGTGATGCTGGCGAAAAGTGGCGACCCGCTGCTTTCCCCTGCGGCTGTCGAAACCCTGCGAAAACATCTTCTGCCGCACGTCGCGCTGATCACGCCAAATCTGCCGGAGGCGGCAGCGCTGCTGGATGCGCCTCAGGCCCGCAATGAGCAAGAGATGAAAGAGCAGGGGGGCGCGCTTCTGGCGCTCGGCTGCGAGGCAGTGCTGATGAAAGGCGGTCATCTGGACGATGCTGAAAGCCCGGACTGGCTCTTCACGCGTGAAGGTATCCAGCGATTTACCGCTCCACGCGTCATGACCAAAAACACCCATGGCACCGGCTGCACGCTTTCGGCAGCGCTGGCTGCACTCCGCCCGCGTCATGACAATTGGGGTGATACGGTGCAAGAGGCCAAAATTTGGCTGTCGCACGCGCTGGAAAAAGCAGACAGCCTTGAAGTCGGTCACGGTATTGGCCCGGTTCACCATTTTCATGCGTGGTGGTAGTGCCTCGAACGCATATTCTGGATAAGAATTTTCGGCCGGGGAAAAAAGAGGGGATAAACGCATACCCGGTTAATCGCTCAGCGACTGCTGAAGCGATTGATATGTTTTTGTGTGCGAGGCGTAATGCCTCGCGCGTCGGCGCAGTCGCCCCACGGTGACTGACGACGCGCACTGCAACTGTATTTCCCAGTGTGACTGCATCAGCAAAGCCCCAGCCCGCCGCTACGTGCCCGGTGTTTGCGCCGTCGTATAACCACACGCCGCACATAAACCATTGAAGTACTTTTGTAGGGAATAACTGCTCAATGTAACCGTTTTGATGTACACCAAACGCGCCAGGACGGTGTGCTGAAAAAAAACGCAGGCGGTGGAAATTCTGTTGTGTCAGTACCAGGCTTAGTCTGCCCATGAAATTTGGGTTTGGTTCACTCGATCCGACATGACGTCGGAATTTACGGGAGCATCACTATGACTGATATTGCGCAGTTGCTTGGCAAAGACGCCGACAACCTTTTACAGCATCGTTGTATGACTATTCCAGCCGAACAGCTCTATCTGCCGGGTCATGATTACGTTGACCGCGTCATGATTGATAACAACCGGCCACCGGCAGTACTGCGGAACATGCAGACGCTTTATAACACCGGACGCCTGAGCGGAACCGGCTACCTGTCTATTTTACCCGTTGACCAGGGCGTGGAGCACTCTGCTGGCGCGTCCTTTGCGGCGAATCCGCTCTATTTCGATCCGAAGAACATTGTAGAGCTGGCGATAGAAGCGGGCTGTAACTGTGTTGCGTCGACCTACGGCGTGCTGGCTTCGGTATCACGCCGCTACGCCCACCGCATTCCTTTCCTCGTTAAGCTGAACCACAACGAGACGCTGAGTTATCCCACCGAATATGACCAGACGCTCTACGCCAGCGTGGAGCAGGCTTTCAACATGGGCGCGGTGGCGGTTGGGGCGACGATTTACTTTGGTTCTGAGCAGTCGCGTCGGCAGATTGAAGAGATCTCAGCGGCCTTTGAACGCGCGCACGAGCTGGGTATGGTGACCGTGCTGTGGGCGTATCTGCGCAATAATGCGTTCAAAAAAGACGGCGTGGACTATCACGTTTCTGCGGATCTTACCGGCCAGGCCAACCATCTGGCGGCCACCATCGGCGCGGATATCGTGAAGCAGAAAATGGCCGAGAACAACGGCGGCTACAAAGCGGTGAATTTTGGTTACACGGACGACCGCGTCTACAGCAAACTGACCAGCGATAACCCTATCGATCTCGTGCGCTACCAGCTCGCGAACTGCTATATGGGCCGGGCAGGGCTTATCAACTCCGGCGGTGCAGCGGGCGGTGAAACCGATTTAACCGACGCGGTGCGCACGGCGGTTATCAACAAACGCGCGGGCGGCATGGGGCTGATCCTCGGTCGCAAAGCGTTTAAAAAGACGATGGCCGATGGCGTGAAGCTGATTACTGCCGTGCAGGATGTCTATCTGGATAGCAAAGTGACGATTGCGTAAATTTCCCCTCACCCTAACCCTCTCCCCGTGGGAGAGGGAACAGTTCGGCGCGTTCTTTTCTCCCTCAGTTTTCCTCTCACACTTATCCTCTGACATGGAGAGAGGGAGCTGCTCAGTGTTTTTCTCACTCTCCCCGTGGGAGAGGGGGCAGTTCGGTGCGTTCTTTTCTCCTTCAGTTTTCCTCTCACACCCATCCTCTGCCATGGAGAGAGGGCGCTGATCAGTGCTTTTCTCCCCCTCCTCGTTTGAGAGGGAGCTGTCCTGTGCGTTCTTTTCTCCCTCAGTTTTCCTCTCACACCCATCCTCTGCCATGGTGCGAGGGCGCTGATCAGTGCTTTTCTCCCCCTCCTCGTTTGAGAGGGAGCTGTCCTGTGCGTTCTTTTCTCCCTGAATTTTCCTCTCACACTCATCCTCTGATATGGAGAGAGGGCGCTGATCAGTGCTTTTCTCTCCCTCCCCGTTTGAGAGGGAGCTGTCCTGTGCGTTCTTTTCTCCCTCTCCCTGTGGGAGAGGGCTGGGGTGAGGGCATCAGACCGCACAGTTAAAATCCGAAACCTAATTTCATTTCAGCCAAACTCCCCTCCCGATCCACTTCACAGTTCTCTGTCCTTTTGTGAAAAGTATCACTCCCTCCCGTGCATATGCACAATAAATGGTCGATGCTTAGCGGAATTTGTCTAAGGCCGTGGATGAATTTTGCGCTTAAAGTTAGTTTCGAAACGGCTTTTCAAATTACGACGTCGCTATGACCTCTGTTGTGTTAAGGACTGATAATGAAAATTGAATCTGTAAACGTCACCGTCTTCCAGTATCCCACGCGTCGGGTGTCCGACACCGCCGGGCACTCACATCCTGGACCTGAAAGCATGGCCAAAATGGCGATGCTGACGATTACCGCAGACGATGGCACCAAAGGGTATTCATTCGCGCCGCCGGAAGTGGTGCGCCCTTTTGTTGTGAACACTTTCTTTCGTAAAGTGCTGGTCGGTCAGGACGCGTTCAACCGCGAGCGCATCTGGCAGGATCTGGCGCACTGGCAGCGCGGCAGCGCCCATCAACTCACCGAACGCGCCCTGTCGTTTGTGGAGCAAGCGCTGTGGGATCTGATCGGTCGCAAACTGAATATGCCGGTCTGGAAACTGCTGGGCGGCTTCCGCGATAAAGTGCCTGCATACGGCAGCACCATGTGCGGTGACGACCTGCCGGGCGGCCTCTCGACGCCGGACGAATATGCCAGCTTCGCTGAAAAACTGGTCGCGCGCGGCTATAAAGCCATCAAACTGCACACCTGGATGCCGCCGGTTTCCTTCGCACCTAACCCAAAAATGGACGTCAAAGCCTGCGCTGCAGTGCGTGAAGCGGTCGGTCCGGATATCGACCTGATGATCGATGGCTATCACTGGTACAGCCGGACCGAAGCGCTGTACATCGGCAAAGAGCTGGAAAAACTCGACTTCGCCTGGTTCGAAGAACCGATGGAAGAAGAGAGCATGTCCTCTTACGCCTGGCTGGCAGAAAACCTGTCCATCCCAATCATTGGCCCGGAAAGTCTGGGCGGAAAACACCACAGCCGTGCCGACTGGGTTAAAGCGGGTGCGTGCGACATCTTACGCGCGGGTGCAAACGGTGTGGGGGGCATTTCTCCAACGCTCAAAGTGGCGAACCTTGCCGAGTCGTTTGGCATGGACTGCGAAGTTCACGGCAACGGCGCGGCGAGCCTGGCAGTTATTGGCGCTATCAAGAACTGTCGCTGGTACGAACGCGGTCTATTGCATCCGTTCCTGGATTACGATGTGCCTGCCGCTTACCTCAACAGTATCGTCGACCCGATGGATGAAAACGGCATTGTCAGCCTGCCGACCGGCCCAGGATTGGGCGAAGACATTAATTTTGCGTATATCGAAAACAATACCGTCAGCCACGACTGACACATAACGATATCTCACCCTACAAACGGTATACACAGATGAACAAAAACTCCCTCACGAGGGCGTGTTTACTCGCGCTCTCGCTGATGATGGGGAGCGGTGCGGCGTACGCAAAAACGCCGCCCGACCAGCTCATCATCGGTATGAATATGAACAACCTGCTGACGCTCGACCCGGCCGCCATGACCGGGAACGAAGTGGTCGGCATCGTGGTGAATCTCTACGATTCGCTGGTTGAACTCGACCCGAATCAACTCACCAATGTCAGGCCCGCGCTGGCGAAACGCTGGGAGATCGCCCCTGACCGTAAAACTCTGACCTTCCATCTGCGTGATGACGTCAAATTCCACTCCGGCAACCCGCTCACCGCACAGGACGTGGTGTGGTCGATGCGTCGTCTGCTGCATCTGAATCTGGCGCAGGCGTCGGTGTGGAAATCCTATGGTTTCAGCAAGAAAAATATCGATCAGCAGGTAAGCGCGCCAGACGACTACACGGTCAAGATCGTGTTGCCGAAAGCCAATGACCCACAGCTGGTGATTTACTCTCTCGGCGCGCTGGGCAACCTGGGCGTGCTCGACAGCAAAACGGTGCAAACTCATGAAGTGAATAACGACTGGGGCAACCGCTGGCTGACGACGAACGAAGCCGGGTCCGGGCCGTTTATGCTCGACACCTGGCAGGCGAAAGACGTACTGCGCATGCAGCGTAATCCGCACTACTGGCGCGAACAGCCGAAGATGAACCGCATCGTGCTGCGCCATTTCCAGGAGTCGCAAACCCTGCGCCTGATGATTGAAAAAGGTGATCTGGACATTGCCAACAATATGGCCGTTTCCGACATCAACGCCCTGCGCAAAGACCCGAATCTCACGGTTGAAGCCGTGCAAAAAGGGACGGTGTATTACGTGGCGATGAGCATGAAAGAGGCGCATTTCGCGAACCCTAAAGTGCGCGAAGCGGTGCGTTATCTGATTGATTACCAGGGCATCAACAAGGCGCTGATGCCGGGATATGGCGTGCTGCACCAGCGGCCGATCAAAGCCGGAATGCCGTCGACGCTGCCGGACCCGGGCTACAAACTGGATATCCCTCGCGCCAAAAAACTGCTGGCGGAAGCAGGCTATCCGGACGGATTCGACACCACGCTGCGCGTGCTGGCCGATCAGCCGTTCTTGAATATTGCCATCGCGGTGCAGTCCACGCTGATGCAGGCGGGGATAAACGCCAAAATCATTACCGGCACCGGGAATCAGATTTACGGCGCCATGCGCGAGCGTAAATTTGACCTGCTGGTCGGGCGCGGCGGCAGCGGCGTAGAGCCACATCCGCATTCCAGCCTGCGGGCGCTGGTTTACAACCCGGACAACAGCGACGAAGCGCGGCTGACCAACTTCCAGGGCTGGCGTACCAGTTTCTACGATAAACCGCTGAACGAGATGATCGACAAAGCGCTGCTTGAGCGCGATCCGAAACAGCAAATTGTCGATTACCAGCAAATCCAGGTGCGTTACGACGAGCTGATCCCGGCGATGATTCCGCTCTCGCAAATGGTCGATTCAGTGGTGGTGCGTAATGAAGTCAAAAACTTCCAATCGCACCCGTCAGCCACCACGTTCCTGCGTGAAGTCTACAAAACCGGAGGTGACAAATGAGCGTTGCGATCCTCTCTCCCGGCTCCCGTACCCGTCGTTTTTCAAAGCGACTGACGCAGGTGCTGATCACGCTGTTTGGCCTGCTGGTGCTGACGTTTTTTATCGGCCGGGTCATGCCGGTCGATCCGGTGCTGGCGATTGTCGGCCCGGATGCGGACCACAGTACCTATCAGCAGGTGTATCAGCAGTTAGGCTTTGATAAGTCACTGCTGACCCAGTTCGGCATTTATCTGAACAATCTACTGCATGGCGATCTTGGCAATGCGCTGCTGACCGGCAAACCGGTGACCGACGACATTATGCGCGTCTTCCCGGCCACGCTGGAGCTGGCCACCATGGCGATTATCGTCGGCGCAGGGCTTGGCATTCCGCTGGGCGTGCTGGCGGCGGCGCGTCGCAACAGTATTTCCGATTACGTGGTCCGCATCATCAGTCTGGCGGGGTATTCCACACCGATCTTTTGGGTCGGCATGATGGGGCTGCTGCTGTTCTACGCTTGGCTCGGTTGGGTGGGCGGTGCCGGAAGGCTTGACCTGGGGCTGGACGGTATCGTGCCGCGTCGTACCGGATTAATGACCGTCGATGCTCTGCTGGCGGGCAATAGCACGGTGTTCTGGAACGCGATTAACCATCTGGTATTGCCTGCGTCATTGCTCGGTTTTCACTCGCTTGCTTACATCAGCCGTATGACCCGCAGCTTTATGCTGGCGCAACTATCGCAGGAGTTCATTATCACGGCGCGCGTTAAGGGCTTAACCGAGCGTCAGGTTATCTGGAATCACGCGTTTCGCAATATTCTGGTACAGCTCCTGACCGTTGTGGCGCTGGCCTACGGCTCATTGCTGGAGGGCGCGGTGCTGATTGAAACCGTCTTCTCATGGCCGGGCTTTGGTTCGTATCTCACCGGCAGTTTGCTGCTGGGCGATATGAACGCGGTGATGGGCTGTGTGCTGTTGGTGGGGCTGATCTTCGTGATGCTCAACCTGCTTTCCGACATGTTGTATCAATTCTTCGACCCGAGGACGAAATCATGACCGTTTCTCTGGATACGCCGCTGGGGGCGCGCAACAGCGAAAGCCGCCAGCGTATCAAACGTACGGCTCTGCGGACCGCAGGATTTGTGGGCAAAATGGCGCGCAATCCGCTGACGGCGATTGGCGGCGGAATTGTTCTGCTCCTGCTGATTGTCGCGGCGTTTGCCCCGTGGATCGCCCCGTACAATCCACTGGTTCAGGATCTCAACAACGCGCTGGTCGCCCCGAACGCGCAGCACTGGTTTGGCACCGACGAATTCGGTCGCGATATCTTCAGCCGACTGGTTTATGGCTCGCGTATCACGCTCTATATCGTGCTGCTGGTGTCGGTCACCGTGGGCCCGTTGGGCCTGCTGTTGGGCGTTACCGCCGGATATTTTGGCGGCAAAGTCGATGCGGTGCTGATGCGTGTAACCGACATTTTCATCTCGTTCCCAAGCCTCGTACTGGCGCTGGCGTTTGTCGCCGCGTTGGGTCCTGGGCTTGAGCACGTGGTCATCGCGATTACGATCACCGCCTGGCCGCCGATTGCCCGTCTGGCGCGTGCCGAAACGCTCTCGTTGCGTCAGGCTGATTTTATCTCCGCCGTGCGTTTGCAGGGGGCCTCCGCACCACGCGTGCTGTGGCGACATATCGTCCCGCTGTGCCTGCCGTCGGTAATTATCCGCATTACCATGAACATGGCCGGGATCATCCTGACCGCTGCCGGGCTGGGCTTTCTTGGCCTTGGCGCACAGCCGCCAGAGCCGGAGTGGGGCGCGATGATTTCCAGCGGCCGCACCTACATGATGGAGTGCTGGTGGGTCGTGACTATTCCGGGGCTGGCGATTTTGATCAACAGCCTGGCGTTCAACTTCTTAGGAGATGGCCTACGTGACATCCTCGATCCTCGCAGCGAATAATGCACCTCTGCTCGACGTGCGCGATCTGCACGTCGACTTTATCAACGGCGGCGCGGTCACCAACGCGGTGCGCGGCGTCTCCTTCCAGCTCGGACGTGAAAAGCTGGCGATTGTCGGCGAATCCGGTTCCGGTAAATCCACGGTAGGGCGCGCCTTGTTACGCCTGCACCCGGCGAAAGCCCGCATCAGCGCCACGCGTATGCAGTTTGGCGATGTGGATCTGCGCAGCGTCAGCGAGGCGCAAATGCGCGGCATCCGCGGCAAGCGCATCTCGATGATCATGCAGGACCCAAAATATTCGCTCAATCCGGTGGTTTGCGTCGGTGACCAGATAGCCGAAGCCTGGCTGACGCACCATCCCGGGCGCAAAGCCGAGGCCAAAGCCAAAGTGCTGGAGATGCTGGATGTGGTGCGCATCCGCCAGCCAGAGCGTGTGTATCACCTCTATCCGCATGAAATCTCTGGCGGCCAGGGGCAGCGCATTATGATTGCGATGATGCTGATCACTGACCCGGATCTGGTGATCGCCGATGAACCGACTTCCGCGCTTGATGTGTCGGTGCGTTTGCAGGTGCTGGGGTTGCTGGACGACCTGGTGAAATCGCGTGGTCTGGGGCTGATTTTTATCAGCCATGACATCAATCTGGTGCGCAGTTTCTGCGACCGTGTGCTGGTGATGTACGCTGGGCGGGTGGTGGAGTCTATCGCCGCCTGCGATCTGCACAACGCCAAACATCCGTACACGCAGGGCCTGATCAACGCGCTGCCGGAACTTAACCATCGCCGTCCGGTGCTGCCGGTCTTGCAGCGCCAGGCCAGCTGGCTCACCGAGTAAGGAGCAGAGATGATCGAGATTAAACACCTCAACCTCGCGTTTGGCGAAGGTGAGAAGCGCAATCAGGTGCTGGATGACGTGAACATTCACGTTAAGGAAGGGGAGATTTACGGGCTGGTGGGCGAATCGGGTTCCGGTAAAACCACGGTGCTGAAATGCCTCGCCGGGCTGTTTACCCACTGGGACGGCGAGCTGGCAATCAACGGCAAACCGCTGGAGAAACGCATTACCCAGGAACGCTGTCGTCGCGTGCAGATGGTGTTTCAGGACCCGTACGGCTCATTGCATCCGCGCCACACCATCGGGGACATTCTGGAAGAACCGCTGCAAATTCAGGGCATGAATGACCGGGATCGCCGCATCCACGGCTTGTTGGATAAAGTGGGGCTCAATCGGGCCTTTCGCGACCGCTATCCGCACCAGCTCTCAGGCGGCCAGCGCCAGCGCGTGGCGATTGCCCGCGCGTTGATTCTGGAACCACAGGTGCTGCTACTGGATGAACCGACGTCAGCGCTGGACGTGTCCGTGCAGGCTGAAATCCTGAACTTGCTGGCAGACTTGCAGCGCGAATCCAATCTCACTTATCTGATGGTGACGCACGATCTAGGGGTTATTGCGCATCTGTGCCAGAAAGTAGCCGTGATGCAGTACGGCAAAATTCTCGAGACCTTAACTGTGGATGAATTGGTGGCCGGTAACGCCAAAACCGACTATACCCGCATGCTGGTGAATGCCAGCCAGCAGTACAGTCGTGAGATGGCGCGCGAAGTGGCGGTGTATTAAAACGCTTTATTCCCCTGCGGGAGAATGCAATTTCGCGCGCAGGGCGAAAACATCAGCGCAAAAGCGGACAATCTGGCGGCAGTCGACAGTTCAGCGCTCGGGGCAACAGCGAAATACGGAAATGTTCCCCGCTCAGCGGCTCGCCGTCCAGATTAAACGTCATACCGTGTGGGGCGATAATTTCAAACCACTCGGACTGACCGTCGAGAATATTGGGGCTTTCTTCCGGATTGGTCAGCGTGGTGAACAGCGCTGGCAGTAATCCATCGCTGGTAAAAATACGCAGCTGCAGCAAACCGTCGTTAATCAACGCATCGGGGCAAAGTTGCTGTCCGCCACCTGCTTGACGCCCGTTGCCGATGCCAATCACCAGCGCATCGCCCTGCCAGTGAAAATTCTCGCCGTTAATTTCACAGCGGTCGGGCTTCAGCATATCCATCCGCATCAGACCATGAATCAAATACGACACGCCGCCGAGCGCCGCTTTGAGTTTTTCCGGCGTTTCGCTGGTGATACGCGTGCCAAAACCGCCCGTCGCCATGTTTATAAAGCAGGTTTTATCGTTAACTTGGGCAATATCCACCGCTGCGGCTTTACCCACAATCGCCAGCTGGAGCGCTTTTTCCAGGCTTTCCGGGATCCCTGCGCTGGTAGCAAAATCATTGGCCGTTCCGAGCGGTAAAATCCCCATCGCCGGACGCTCCGCCGCATCTCGCTCGATAAGCGCGGTCGCGATTTCATTGATTGTGCCGTCGCCACCGCCTGCGATAACGGTCTCAACGCCCAACTGGCAGGCTTCTTCGATATAACGCGCCGCGTCGCCTTTTTCCCAGGTGACGCGAACGTGAATAATCACGCCGTTATCGCGCAGCTCAGTAATTGCCTCGCGCAGCAGTTCGTTACCGGCACTTTTGCCGTTGAGGATCAGTAAACTTTCCGGATATGTCGCCATCCACGGTGCTCCCTATTTAGCTCTATCAAGAGTGTATCTCAGGGAAGGGAAAAGCGCGTAAGAACAGGATGAAAGGGACACAATATGTTCCTATTCGATTTGTGATGTTGATGACGTGACTGCTGGATTTGTGCCAAGCATTGATGTTGCTAAAATTCGCACTGTATGAATTAACGGGGAGCAGGTCACGTTCGCGATCAATCTGTTCGAGAAGATTGGTATCTCTCAGGGGCTTCAGTATGTTTTGTACGATCCCCCCCCCCGATTTCTTGCTACGAAATATTCATATCGCGACCTTTTGGTATTCAAATTTGTCTTATGGTGGACACATCGTAATCATATTGCTTTGCCTGTTGATTAATACATATTATTTTCTTAAAATTCATTTTTATTATTTATGGTGTTTACAATGAGTGAGCATGAAGATTTTAAGATTGTAAAGGAATTATTGTTAGAGTTCATAAAGAAAAAAGAAGTGAAAACCAAGTTTTCCCATGTAATTGCCAATGAATATAATGATTGGGAAAAGTGGTTTCAAATAGAGTTTGAGTATTTTTTGATTGAGAAGGGTTTTCGTACTAGAAGAGAGTTGTTTGCGAAATCTGATAAAAGAAGCAAACTTAATCGCTTCTACATGTTTGTCGATTTGATTTTCAGAAAACCTAATACCGCAAAGGATCAGTACATCTATCTTGAATTCAAACGGGCAGTGAAAGCAACTGTGTTAGTGAAAGGAATGTTGAACGATATAACTAAAGTGAATTCAATCGTTAAATCACATTATGTTGAGACTGAAATTAAACAGCGTTCATTCTGGTGTGTGGGTTTTTATCACTCTTTCCATACTTTGACTGTTGACCGTGCTCAGAATGAGATTAACCAGTACTCCAAAAGCTTCCACGAATCAGTGTATCTTTGCTCGTGCCGAGGGGCATCACATAATAATGAATGCCAAAAGATTGGCGTTGTAATCATCTGATGTTATTCGGGTCAGGGTAACATTTACCTCACAATATATATCAGAAAGACCAGGCTAAGTCGTTATCACGAGGAACCAACTTGGTCTTAATTTCCCAACTCAACAAATATTATCTTTAACCAGAGCATATTTTTTTACCCACCATCTGTCATCCATACTAAAAATTAACTTAACCTGCCCTCATTGATAATGCGGAGATATAATACTGGATTTGAATCACGGATCTACTTGCTATTTGTGTACTAAGTGCTTTGGTACTGCGAGTAATATCCAGATAGAAAGGTGGCGTCAGAGCTAGGCAGTTGCTAAACCCGCACAGCATTAAAGGCCACCACCACGCTCGTAGCAGAAATCAGTGCTTACTGACCGAATTCAGATTGAACAAAGTTCAATGTTTGGTCATGCTGCAACTTACAGACGACATTTTGGTTCGCGAAGATACCAGAAAATGTTTTTGCCTGCTCTCTCGGAAGGGACTTGATCCAACGAACACCAACGGCCCATTCGGAAAGCTCTTCATTGTCAGAGTTTGCGTTTGGGTATTCCGCTTTCAATCCTGCGGAAAGCAGAGGTACATTCGTATCAGTTATGAAATCACGAATCATAACCGCTGGTTTGGTCACTTCCCCAAAGCCAACGTAACCGCGTCCCTTCATGTAAGCATAAATTTTGTCACCAACCGCCAAACGATTGAGCGCAGATGAATACACTTTCCCTTGACCTGCTCCAATAAAACCAAATTCTCTGTTGTCTTCCCAGTTTCGATATTTGCATTCGCCCACATTTACGAACCAACTACCTGTCCACTCATCTTGATTGGAAGCAATTGCTCTTTGCTTCACTTCTTTTCGTTTCATATAATCTTTAGCCTCAGGCAACGGAATAATTGTTTCTGGTTTGATAAATAGCTCACCATCAGAATCAATAAATGGAGCAAGCCGAGTGCATTGAATATCTATGCCATATTCTCGCAACCATAATACTGCTGAGATGACTTCAGAGTTGAATTCCTTTGAGACCAAAATAATATGTTGTTTCGCGTTAAGTAATTCAATATCAGAATCAATAAATTCCTCAATCTTTTTTGTCGCATCAAATTCAGACTTGTTTAAATAGGACGCATACAACTTAAAAATCTCAAACGGCAAGAGACTTGAGCAATAGGATGCATACTTGATTGCCTGCCATTCAACGGACGAGCCAGAATCATCCCGTTTCAATTCAACCACAACAAGTGCCGCCGATCTATTTACGCAAAGTAAATCAAGACGCTTGCCTGAGGCAAGAATGACCTCTTTGCCAATAACAAGTAATTCCTCACCCAAAATAGCTGGGCTTTTTTCGATCCATTCTTGAATATCGAACCGTTCCTTCAACCCAAGCTCCGAGAAGTTTGTTGGTTTTAGTTTGATTAGTGTTTTATTTATTATATCTACACGAAACATTGGCTCTATCTCCTTTCAAATGTTTCCTACACATGAATATGCCATATTCAGCGGAATACCTACACAACCATAACCATAAATGATTGCACGCAACGCAAACCTCTGTCTTATAGAAGTCCAAAAATGACACAATGTTGGCTTTGTGCCAAACGCACACGACTGTACATCAAGGTGTGTTTATCAAACAGCGAGCAGGTCAAAGATCGTCTGTTTGTTTTTTGCCGTTAGCTTTTGCAAAGGAGCGGTGAATATGATTCCAGACCTGCCACTAAGCCAGGTACAGAATCTTCTCTCCACGACATTTTCCCTGTGCCCCAGAGACAGCGCTATTATGTGGTAATGTCGACGTCGAACCGATTCTGCTTTGAGGATTGCCCTATGACCGCCTTTTATCAACATACAGCCACCAGCCTTGGCGGCCAGATTATCTCTATGAACGACTACGCGGGTAAGGTGGTTCTGGTGGTTAATACCGCCAGCCTGTGTGGGTTCACGCCACAATATGGCGGCCTTGAAGCGCTTTACAAAAAATACGCCGCCCAAGGTTTGGTGGTGCTTGGTTTCCCCTGCAACCAGTTCGGAAAACAAGAACCCGGCGGTGCCGACGAAATTGCGCAGACCTGTCACATTAACTACGGGGTAAGCTTCCCGATGTTCGAGAAAGTCGAGGTCAACGGAACCGCAGCGCATCCGGTGTTTCGTTATCTCAAAAGCGAGTTGCCCGGCGTGCTGGGAGGGCGGATCAAGTGGAACTTCACGAAATTCCTGATTGGACGCGACGGTAAACCGCTCAAGCGTTTTGCACCGATCACCGCCCCGGAGAAAATGGAAGCCGCAATCCGTGATGCGCTTGGAGTTTAAGTATTCGTTGATTCGAACTTTTCGACTGTAGGGCGCTCGCGAAAAAGGCTGGCGGCTAAATGTCACCTTACATTCTCGAAATGCGTGTTTTGTTTGAAATAGTTTGCTGAAGGCAAAAAAATAAGCCTGCGTAAGGGAGATTACGCAGGCTAAGGAGGTGGTTCCTGGTACAGCTAGCATTTATGGGTTATGTTTTTCAGCGGAAGGGATAATACCCGTAACAAACGAAGCGGTATGTGATCCGTTTCTAAGAATCTTCCGGCTGTGAAAAATAACCCTAATAAACTATTTGTTGTGCGGATTACGGGTGCTTTCACCCGCGAAATTGCGCATCAGCAGCGCATATTCCAGCTCCACTTCTTCCGGTACTGGCAACCACACGGTGTGCCCGTCACCAGGCGCCACCGTGATGGTCTCGCCTTTGCCGTTTTCCATGTGTTCCAGCGTAAAGTTGATGTTCCCCTGCGGGGTCATCAGCTCAAGGCTATCGCCCATAGTGAATTTGTTTTTCACCGCGACGGCGGCTAAATGGCCTTTACGCGCGCCGGTAAAATCACCGACAAACTGCTGGCGCTCGGACACGGAATAGCCGTGCTCGTAGTTCTGGTAATCGTCGTGCGTGTGGCGACGCAGGAAACCTTCTGTATAGCCGCGATGCGCCAGGCCTTCCAGCGTTTCCAGCAGGCTGGTGTCAAACGGTTTACCGGCTGCAGCGTCGTCGATGGCTTTGCGATACACCTGCGCGGTGCGTGCGCAGTAGTAATACGATTTGGTGCGGCCCTCGATTTTCAACGAATGCACGCCCATCTGGGTCAGACGCTCAACGTGCGCAATCGCCCGCAGATCTTTGGAGTTCATGATGTAGGTGCCGTGCTCGTCTTCGAACGCCGTCATGTACTCGCCCGGACGCTTGGCTTCTTCAATCATAAACACGCTGTCGATCGGCGCGCCCACGCCCAGCGTTGGCACAACGTTTTTCACCGGAATCGGTTCGTGCTGATGCACGATATTACCTACATCATCTTCTTTGCCTTCCTGGACGTTATATTCCCAGCGACAGGCGTTGGTGCAGGTGCCCTGATTCGGATCTCGTTTGTTGATGTAACCCGACAGCAGGCAGCGGCCAGAATAGGCCATGCACAGCGCGCCATGAACGAAGATTTCTAGCTCCATTTCCGGGACTTGAGTACGGATTTCTTCGATCTCTTCGAGCGACAGCTCACGCGACAGGATCACGCGGGTCAGGCCCATTTGTTTCCAGAATTTCACCGTCGCCCAGTTCACGGCGTTCGCCTGCACGGATAAGTGAATATCCATTTCCGGGAAGTTCTCGCGCACCAACATGATTAAACCCGGATCCGACATAATCAGCGCGTCAGGACCCATTTCCACGACCGGCTTGAGATCGCGAATAAACGTTTTCAGCTTGGCATTGTGCGGCGCAATGTTCACCACGACGTAGAATTTTTTGCCCAGAGCATGCGCTTCGTTGATGCCGAGCTGTAAATTCTCGTGGTTGAATTCGTTATTACGCACGCGCAGTGAGTAACGCGGCTGGCCCGCATACACGGCATCTGCGCCATAGGCGAAAGCGTAACGCATATTCTGCAGCGTTCCCGCCGGGGAAAGGAGTTCTGGTTTAAACATGTTTGTTCTCGTTCTGATGACAGGTCAGATCCGCCTGCACCAGGTGCAGCGGTGGGGAGATCCCGTACTTTAAGGGCGGGCATTGTAGCGCTGCGGGGGAGGGAGGTAAACCTTTTACCCGCTAGCACTTGTTTCAACGCGCTTTGCCATGCTGCCAGTAACGATAACCACT
The DNA here is from genome assembly GCF_000016325.1 of Enterobacter sp. 638. NCBI lineage: Bacteria > Pseudomonadati > Pseudomonadota > Gammaproteobacteria > Enterobacterales > Enterobacteriaceae > Enterobacter > Enterobacter sp. 638. The sequence goes on along the minus strand of NC_009436.1, from coordinate 2,909,976 downwards.
CAGAACATCCATAGCTTATGCACCCAACACCAGCTTGCCACCCGCGCTGAGGCTTCTCACAAACCGGCTAAACGTGGGTTATCACCGCCGTCCATACGAAAAATAATATTCTGTAAAATCAATCACGAAATCGTCTTGACCTCAAGTTAACTTTAGCTTTTAAGATGCGCGTTCTGAACTCAACCTGGAACATATTCTGCATATGAAAGATATTGATGTTGGTTTCACGCACGTTGCGTTTGTCGTCAGAGATTTAGACAAGAGCGTAGCTTTCTATCAGCGCTATGCCGGTATGGAAGTTGTCCATTCGCGTGAGCCTGGCGTTCCGGATGCGCGTAAAGTGGCGTGGTTAAGCGATCATACTCGCCCCTTTGCACTGGTTCTTGTGCAGGCAGACAAGGTCACCGATACCCCGTTGGGACAATTTGGTCACCTTGGCGTTGCCTGCGCGACCCGTGAAGAAATTGATCGTAAAACGGCGATGGCGCGTGAAGAAGGGTGCTTACGAAAAGAGCCTCAAGACTATGGCGAGCCGGTTGGCTACTTTGTCTTTTTTGCTGACCCGGACGGTAACACTCTGGAGCTCTCTTTCGGGCAGCGTGTCGGGCTGGAAGCCATTCGCAACGCGTGATCTCAACGAATGCGCAGCGCCGGGGACAACGCTGGCAGAGCTGCGCTCTCGATCATTGACGGGGGTAATACGTTAATTTTCTCAGTCTGGATCAACGCATGAATGAGGTTGTCGCACAGGCTTAAGACGGGCACTATGCGTACTGCCTGAGTCAATAATAAATAAGGGATTTTAATGTTCCGAAAATCGACTGCGATGACTTTGCCTCTGCTAATGACGTCGGTATTCCTGCTGACAGGGTGTCCACCGCCACCGGATCTCACACAGTGGCAGCGCCCAGATACGGATATCAACGGTGTGCGCGACGCGATGCGTCAATGCGGTGAGCAAATTGATGGCCCTAAAATTCCCAAAACGGATAATGAATCTGTGCTGTATTACCAGTGCATGGAGAAGCAGGGTTTTACCCGTAAAGACGGGTTCAAAATTTGCAGCATTCGTGTTTACCGCGATACGCCAGCCTGCATCACGCAAGATCAGGGGCACCCCTTGAGCCAGAGCCAATTAGACGCGCTGCCTTTTGTCTCAGACCGCGGTTTCCATCCCATTAGGCCCGATTCTGGTGTGAGTCCGTCTTCCTTGATTTCCTGGCGGAAAGCGGGGGCTTCGCTGCATTTTTCTCATGAACTCGAAAACGACAAACAAGCACTGGCGGTGATGTATCAGTGCGGTTATCCGCAACCTCTCGGTTCGGTGCCTTACGTACCGACGCTACGTAAAGCTGCGAATGTTCAGCAATGTATGTTGGATAAAGGTTTCGAGCCGAAAAAAAATCTCAATTTAGTCTGCCGTAATTATCCGCAAGTCACGGGCTGCTCTAAAAAATAAGGCTGTCGCAGAATGTCTCCCAGAGAAACGGTATTAACACTCTGGGGTTTTCTTTCAGATATAATCTATTTGGTTGATGAGTTTATATATTCGTAGAGAAATATTGATAATTAAATGTTTATATCGTAATTCAGTGTTTGAATAGCGGTTAAAATTCTGGCTGAAGGCATTTCGTTAAGTCCATATCTCTTGACCATCGGACGTCAACCACACAATCCCGGCTGGCGCTTTGACTAAAAACCACAGTCCAAACTCATCAAGATCATCATTCTCGTCTTCTGATGAACAAGGTGGCCAGGAATGGTGTAATAGCGCCAACTGCTCTGAAAGCGTCCCTGTCAAAAATAGGCCATTTCTTGCAAGCTTAATGACTTTCTTTTCTAATAATTGAGTCAAAATATCAAAGAAGATTTTTTTCTGAATAAGCCATCGTCGGAATAGGCGATACAGTCGATGCGAACGTGTTGCCACATTGCCCCCATCGACAGACCATAACAACTTTTAATAACGGATGAGTATAACGCGTTGAAATTTTCCATTACTTATCCCTCAATTATATCGTTCTTGCGAGCTTGTCATTTGATGATACTTTAATGGGAATTGCAACGATCTCCTCTGGCATGCGATAAACGGGGAAATATTTTCCGCCTCACTCGTGAAAAACTTTAAGAATCACCTGAACGTGTATAAGATTTATTTTTAGCACGCGATGAATAAGGGAATGTGATGTGTACCGTCGACGAATTAAAAATGAAGTATCCAGACGCAAACGCCTGGCAAATTGGTGATAGCCCGGAACTGGCTAATGCGCTTGCCGATCTTGTTATTAAAGGTCTAAAAACGGCCTCATGCGGCTCTTTGACCGCTTACCAGCAAGAAGCATTCGCACCCAGGATTGGGAGTCGTAACATCATCCTTAATGGTGAGGGCGTACCGGTATGCGTTATCAGATTAGTGTCGATGCGACTGGTGCGTTTTTGCGATGTAACTGCTGAGTTTGCGCGGAAAGAAGGTGAGGGCGATTTGAGCCTTGCGTACTGGCGGAAAGAACATCAGCGGTTTTTTATGCGGGAAGGTTATTTTGCTGAAGATATGGAGCTGGTTGCAGAAGAGTTTGAGGTTGTTGAGGTGCTGTGACTCAATCAACGTCTATCTGTCAGCTGCGGCGTTTATCAAAAGTTGTTTGATAAATAGCCTGACGTGAAACCGCTGACCAAGGCGGTCTCAGTTCTCCATGGCCTTATCCCTTCAAAATGCTACCAGGCCATCTCCCGTTCTATTTAATGAATGATATCAGTCTCCTTCGCATTTGGTCTAAAGCAACGTTTATATACACCCCCTTACTTTCTGAGCAACGTCGACAGCCTATTTTTCGCCCAGGCATCCAGGAGTTCACTATCATCTTTAAGAACACGTGATCATTTGAGCATGAGTTTGCAACGATAATGACCACTCCTGGCACTCAATGGACAGCCCTGGAGCCACGATGTCTGGTTGGAGCAAGCAAAGGATTTTACTCCGGGTGGGGAACAGCGCGTCAGGGCTCACCATCCAGGTCAGGATTGGGCTTGAGTGCGACCCGCGATGACTGCCGAAAGGAGCGCGGCAACCGCTAACCCACTGGCCAGCCAAAGCGTATCTCTCAACGTGACTGTGTCGATGAGTTTTCCTCCCGCCCACGCCCCTAATGCAATCCCGATATTAAACACGGCGACATACAGCGCACTTGCTATCTCCACTGCACGGGGGGCGACTTTCATCATCCAGGTCATCAGCCCAACCGACAGCCCACCGTATGCCAGGCCCCAGAATATTAAGGTCGACCCACCGCCAAGGGTTGTGTGCCCTACGGTTAAGAACAGCAGTGGTGTCAAGACCAGCCCTGTTGCGATAGCAACCACAGTCAGTGTCGTATAGCGTGCCGCGCAGATCCCCACAATGAAGTTACCAACAATGCCGGCGATACCATAAGCGAAGAGGATCGCGCCTATCCATTGTGGATTAAATCCTGACACTGAGATTAAAAGCGGGCGTACGAAGGTAAAGGCCACAAAGTGGCTTGTGACAAGCAACAACGTCAGCAGCAACCCAGTCAGTAATTTGCGGTTACCCAGTTGCGCAATGAACTGGTTGATGTGAACAGATCCGCCAACGGGTAGCGTCGGAATAACCGAAAGATGGAGTGCCAGCACCAGCGCGCTGAAAAGTGCCATGCATCCAAATGCCCAGCGCCATCCGATAGCGTCGCCAATAAATGCCCCGAGAGGGACACCCAGCACGGATGCAGCAGCCACGCCGCCAAAGATAATAGATGTCGCCAGGCCTATAGCATTTTCCGGAACCAGACGCGCCGCTAGCCCGCCTGCAATAGCCCATATTCCGCCCATGCAGAAACCTACAACTGTGCGAGCTGCCAGCATAATAATCAGGTCCGGAGCCAGCGCGGAAGCCAGGTTCGCTATTACCAGTAACGCCAACAGACCACACAGTATCAAGCGTCGATCTACTCCACCCGATGCAATAACGACGAACGGCGCGAATAAGGCTGCCAGCATGGCAGGCAGGGAAATCATCAGCCCCGCGTTTCCTGTAGAGATATTGAGCGTCCCGGCGATAGCTGTCAGCAAACCCACCGGGAGCATTTCCGTCGTCACAACAGAGAACGTCGCCAGACCAACAGCGATGACCGGCATCCACGCACTGCGAACAGAGGGCAGAGTTGAAAATGTGTTCATGATTCAGATCCTTAAATGTGCATCGCCTCAGGCGCAATTATCCTGCTTCTGGAAGGTCAAATAGCTGAAAAAAGCCATCAGTATGACGACGACTGCGGCACAGACTGCGACAGTAAATCCAACGCGCGCGCCACTGCTGTCAACAACCTGACCGGCTAAAGCTGCACCCAGCGCAACCCCTACATTTAGCCCAGCCAGCAGCCAGGTCATCCCTTCGGTTAACTGACGGTCAGATACCTGACGTTCGATGAGCGACATCGCCACGATCATGGTTGGGGCGAAAAAAAGACCTGCCACCAGGACGGCTATCGCCAGAGCGGTGAGGCTCGTGACCAGAATCAGAGGGAGGGTAGTTGCGGCGGTTGCCAGCCCGCCCAGCAATAACAGCCGAGAGAGCGGGGTCTTCAGCGTTAACGAGCCATATAGCAACCCCGCGAGACACGAACCGACGGCATAAGCCGACAAAACCAGGCTCGCCGCTGCCGGATGCCCCAGCTGTTCGGCATAGGCTACGCTCACGATATCAACCGTGCCAACAATGACGCCCATCGCCACCATGAGAATCGTTAACAGCCGTACGCCCTTCATCCGAATCACCGATCCCGATTCAGGGGCGTCGCAAGAGAACGCCATAACGGGAGGTTCTGTACCACGCTGTACAACCAGGGCAAGAACGCCAAAAAACAGTAAAAGTGCCGCGAGGAGTAGACCCAACTGGGGAAATAGTGCAATGGAAAGGCCAATCGACAGAGGCGGGCCAATAATAAACGTCAGTTCATCCAGTACCGTTTCAAGCGAATAGGCTGTCTGTAAACGGGGCTGGCCTCTGTATAGTGCAGTCCACCGTGCCCGTACCATGGCGGACATACTCGGCATAAACCCCGCCAGCACAGCACCGACAAACAGAAATCCGTTGGCAATACTCCAGTGGGATCCGGCTATCAGGATGAAAAATCCGCTGATACTGATAGCCGCAGTCGCAGGCAAAACGCGGGACTGTCCATAACGATCCACGTATCGGGAGATCTGCGGCGATAGCAGGGCATAGGCCAGAACAAACGTCGCGGAAAGGGCCCCGGCCAGCCCGTAGGCACCGTGTTTCTGGGAGAACAGCGTGATAATGCCGATGCCCGCCATTGGCAAGGGGATTCGCGCAAGCAGACCCGCAACGGCAAAACTTGCCGTGCCAGGTTCAGAAAAAAGATCTCGATACAGATTAGCCATCTCACCCTCCGTGAGCATTTACTTGCCACAACGCGGTGGCGCGACGACAATACATACAGTGCGTATGAATAAGAGTCTATATTCATACGCACTGTATGTAAATAATCATTCACTCCGTATGTAAGGAAGTCATTATGGTTCGTCGTACCCGTGCCGAGATGGAAGAGACAAGAGCCGCGCTGTTAGCAATGGCCCGGAAAGTTTTTAGAGAACATGGCTACGCAGAAACCTCAATGGACGACCTGACTGCACAGGCAGGGCTAACCCGAGGGGCGCTGTATTATCATTTCGGTGACAAAAAAGGCTTGTTGGCAGCCGTCGTGGAACAGATCGACGATGAGATGGATCAGCGTCTGCAGACAATTTCTGATAACGCTCAGGACCCATGGGATGGTTTTTGCAACCGGTGTCGGGCGTATCTCGAGATGGCGCTGGAACCTGAGTTTCAGCGTATTGTTTTGCGCGATGCAAAAGCGGTATTGGGCGGCTCCTCCCCTGAATCGCAACGCTATTGTGTGCAATCCATGCAGCGTCTGATTGGCAATTTGATAGATCAAGGTGTCGTTGAGGACGCCGATCCGCAGGCGCTAGCTTCATTGATCTACGGCAGCCTGGCAGAAGCGGCGTTCTGGATTGCAGACGGTGAAGAGAGTGATAATCGGCTAACGCAAGGCATTACCGCCTTGAATTTGCTCCTTTGTGGATTGCGACGGGCAGGTTGAAACTCATAACGGAACGTGATGTCAGGCGTTTCAAATTTGGAAAAAAACGGACTGGAGATCGGTCAGTCACTCTACAGGCAGCAACGGGACACGCGGCTCTTAAGGTGGTTTTAAAAATAACGTTGCAGCCGAAAGTGGTCACTGTTCGGCTGTAAACAAAGAATCAAAGGCCGAAAATAGCCTCAATCTCAATTGAGAGATCAGGTGAAAAGAGGCGGCTGACTTCTACGAGCGAGCTGGCAGGCAAGTGGTCACCGTAATTTCGGTACAGCACGTTACGCAGCTCATCGATCTCGTCGAACGACGTAATGAATATCGTCACTTTGATCAGTGCGGAGAAATCAGCGTCTTCCGCGCTGACGATTTTCCTGAGCAGGCTGAATATTTCTTCAGCCTGCTCAGCAATGCCTTTATGGTGCGCCGGTGTGCCAAACGCAGTCAGTCCAGAAATATAAAGTGTTTGCCCATGCTTTACTGAATGGACATAAGGGGCCTTTACTTCACCTAACGCGGGATAATTCTTTCGTAACACATTGCTCATGCTGAAAGCCTTTTTGTGAAGCGACAAACATCAACCTTATCATGCCCCTGTTAAAGCTGAACGCATTTTGCCTGAAGAAAATTGGCTGATTTATAATCATCTGTTGTTATGCCAAATCAAACATCATCCAGTGAATGAATGCTTAACTGCATACTCTTCTTTGCTGACAGGAGTATTGGAATGATTGATCACACCGGTTTCAGCGTCACTCATCTTGAAGACAGTAAACGGTTTTACACGCGCGTTCTGGCGAGCCTGGGCCATATTATCCGGCGCGAATTCCCGGAAGCCGCGGTTGGTTTTGGCCCTGCCGAAGCGGATGAAGGCGCAGATCCGGGAGGGGGTTTCTGGATAACGCAAGGCACGCCCTCAACGCCCCGAATGCATCTTGCCTTTAGCGCAAAAAACAAAGAACAAGTGGATGCCTTCCACCGTGTTGCCCTCGAAGCTGGGGGTAAAGATAATGGCGCGCCGGGATACAGGCCGCAGTATCACTCCGGGTATTACGCCGCGTTTGTTCTTGATCCTGATGGCTACAATATTGAAGCGGTTTTCCACGAGCCAGACTAACGACTCACGGCATCATTCTGCGACTTTCGAATAAACAAAACCCGCCAGACGGCGGGTTTTCATGAAGGGTGTGTCAGGTAATTCTGCACGCATCCGCTTCCCATCGATACCCCACGCCATACACGGCGCGAATAAATGACTGGTCGGCGTCGAGCGCTTCGAGTTTACGCCGCAGGTTTTTGATATGACTGTCGATGGTACGGTCAGTGACCACGCGGTAATCGTCATACAGCTGATTCAACAGCTGTTCGCGGGAGAACACTTTTCCCGGTTCGTGCGACAGCGTTTTTAACAAACGAAATTCCGCCGGTGTGAGATCCAACAATTTGCTGCGCCAGCTGGCCTGAAAGCGGCTTTCGTCGACAATCAGCGGGCTTTCCGCATCCAATACCTGCAGTTCACGCTGTGGCTTACAGCGGCGCAAAATCGTTTTGACGCGCGCCACCACTTCACGCGGACTGTACGGCTTACAGATGTAATCATCCGCGCCGATTTCCAGCCCCAGCAGGCGATCGATCTCTTCGATTTTGGCAGTCACCATCACAATCGGCACTTCGGAAAAACGGCGGATTTCACGGCATAGCGTCAGACCGTCAGTACCGGGCAGCATCAGATCCAGCAGGATAAGATTGGGCGGCGTCTGGCGGACATACGGCAAAACCTGATCGCCGTGGCTGATAAGCGACGGGGCATAGCCCGCCGCACGCAAATAGTCGATTAACAGTTGCCCAAGCTTAGGCTCGTCCTCCACGATCAAAATGCGTGGCGTGTTTTCGTCAATGGGTAACTCAGTCATGCTTCTCTCGATAAATCCCGTTCCAGCGGTAACTCTACTGTAATGCTAACCCCGCCAAAAGGCGAATGGGCGGCGCGAATCGAGCCGCCGTGCGCTTCAACGATATTCACGCAAATCGCCAGCCCTAAACCGGACCCGCCGCTGGCGCGATTGCGGGAACCTTCGGTGCGATAAAAACGCTCAAACAGTTTTTCCAGCTGTGCGTCTTGCACGCCGGGTGCGGTATCCGCGAAGGTCAGTGCGAAAGACCGGTCATCCAGTGCGCCTGAAATGTGCAACGCGCCGCCGCTGTCGGTGTAGCGCAGGCTGTTTTCGAGCAGATTATTGAACAACTGCATCAGCCTGTCAGGGTCACCAAACACCACGGCGCTATCCGGCAATGACAGGTCGATGTTCAGATTGCGGCTGGCGAAGCGCTCGCGGAACGCGCCGGTGGTGACTTCCAGAATATTGATCACGTCCACCGGTGCTTTTTGATAAGCCAGCGCGCCTTCGTCGGACATCGACAGCTGATGCAGATCGTTCACCAGCTTGGTGAGCGTACCCACTTCCGCTTGCAACGACGTCACCGATTCCGGCGTAAACTGACGCACGCCGTCCTGAATCGCCTCCAGCTCGCCGCGCAAAACCGCCAGCGGCGTGCGCAGTTCGTGGGAAATATCGGCCATAAAGTCGCGGCGCATCTGCTGGTTTTTCTCCAGCGTGCTGGCGAGCTGGTTAAAATCCTGGGCTAGTTTGCCGATCTCGTCCTGGCTGCGCGTATCCACGCGCGTGGTGAAATCGCCCGCTGCCAGCTTGTGCGTGCCTTCAACCAGTCGTTTCACCGGGGCCAAAAGACCGCGCGCCAGCGGGAACGTCGCCAGCGCGGCAAGCAGCGTGGAAAGGGCGACAATCAGCCAGCTGGTCTGGCGCTGCTGGCGATCAAAGTTGATATCGGTATTGCGTGTCAGTCGTTCGACGGGCGAGGCAATCACCCAGCCAACGGGCGTGCCGTTAAAGGTAATCGAGCGCTTTGTGCCGTCAGGCGGAACCGGCGCGCGCGGGCCAACCAGCACGTGTTTGTCCTGATCGATGACCCAAAACTGGGTGCGCCAGCCGTGCGGCGGCATGCCCGGGCCGGGGCGGTCGTCATCGTTATCATGCTCAAGGGAGCGCAAAATCTGGAAAACAAAACGGTCGTTATTGCGTAAAAAGCGCCAGTTACCGTGCAGGGCATACTGATCGGCCAGGGCATCGCTCAACCCCTGCAATCGCTGCTCGTTGCCGCGCTTAATGTAGTCAATAAAGCCGCGTTCGAAGCTGATACGCACCGCCCAGTGCATGGTAATCAACAGGACGATGCAGGTGGCGAAAATCGCCAGGAACAGTTTGCCAGTAATGCCGGGACGCCAGAATTTCATCGTTCACTCCTTTTGCGTCGGCCGATGACGACGTTCTTGCTGGTATCATTCGGAACCCGGGCGAAAATCAACGCGGGCAGGGCGATAATCACCGCCATGCTGAGATAGGTATACAGGAAAACGTGATGAGCACCGGCGGTGTCGGCGCCCAGATGTTGCTGACCATACATTCCGAGCAACAGCCCCGCGACGGTTACGCCGACGCTCATCGAGAGCTGCATAATCATCGACAGCAGGCTGTTGCCGCTGCTCGCCAGTTCATCGGGCAAATCTTTTAGCGTCAGCGTGTTCATGGACGAGAAGCGCGTCGAGTTAATCATCCCCTGGAAGAACAGCACCAGCGGCAGAACGTAGTACCAGCCCATCAGCGCCACGGCCATAAATACCAGGCTTATCAGTGCCAGACCAAGCGTGCAGACGACCAGCACCCGGCGATAACCAAAGTAATTCACGACCTGCACCACGATGCGCTTCATCCCCATACTGCCGAGCACCATTGGGATCATCATCAAACCGGCGTGGAACGGCGAAAAGCCCAGCCCAATTTGCAGAAAAACCGGCGTCATAAACGGCAGCATGCCGCTGCCGAGGCGTCCGACGAAGCTGCCAAACAACCCGATCCGATACGTGGTGTTGCGGAAAAGCGCCAGGCTGAACAGCGCGCGGTCATTGTCACGCGCGTGCCATAGATACCAGAGGATGGAAACGATCCCGATAACGATCAGCAGACATAGCGTGAGCGTGGAGATCCCCAGCCCTTTTTGCCCATCGAGCGCCAGCGTGAGCGTCGCCATTCCCGCAGCCAGCAGCACGAAGCCGAAAATATCAAAGCGCCGCGTCTGCATTTTGTAGTTCGGCATCAACCATAACGTGGCAATCGCACCGACAATGCCAACCGGCAGGTTAATCAGGAATATCCAGTGCCAGGAGGCATACTCGACCAGAATCCCGCCCAGCGCCGGGCCGAGCAACGGGCCGACCTGACCGGGCAAGGTGACGAACGTCATCGCCGCCATGTACTGCTCGCGTGGGACGATTTTCATCACCGTCAGTCGTCCGACGGGCACCATCATTGCGCCCCCTACGCCCTGTAACACGCGCGACATCACAAGCTCATTCAGCGTATCGGCCTTTGCGCAAAACAATGAGCCGAGGGTAAACAGGACGATGGCGGTGAAAAAGATGTTTCGTACGCCGATTTTGTCCGCCATCCAGCCGCTCGCAGGCAACATCACGGCCACTGTCAGCACATAGGAGACAATCACCATGTGCATATGCAGCGGGCTTTCCCCGAGACTTTTCGCCATCGAGGGGAGGGCGGTATTGACGATCGTCGTATCCAGCGACTGCATGAAAAAGCCGAAGGCGACAATCCACAGTTGCCAGCGCACGTTGTTAGGGAGATCGGTCATTTACTCGGTTACCGTCGTTCTGTTTTTACGCGAAAAACGCACCCGCAAACGGTCAAAGAACAGATAGACCACTGGCGTGGTGTACAGCGTTAACAGCTGGCTCATCGCCAGCCCGCCGACAATGGTAATGCCCAGCGGCTGGCGCAGTTCAGAGCCGTCACCGCTGGAAATGACCAGAGGCAGCGCGCCAAATAAGGCTGCCAGCGTGGTCATCATGATCGGGCGAAAACGCAGAATGCAGGCCTGGAAAATGGCATCCTGAGGCGACATATTGCCGTTGCGCTGCGCGTCGAGGGCGAAGTCCACCATCATGATCGCGTTTTTCTTCACGATACCTATTAATAGCATGATCCCGATAAGGGCGATGAGGCTAAAGGGCGCATCGAACAACTCCAGCGCCAGCAACGCACCGACGCCCGCCGATGGCAGAGTAGAAAGGATCGTCAGCGGATGAACGTAGCTTTCATACAAAATGCCCAGCACGATATAGACCGTCGCAATTGCCGCCAGAATCAAAATCACCTGCGAATTCATGGTGTCCTGGAACACCTGTGCGGTACCGGCAAAACTGCCGCGCACGGTAGACGGCACGCCAAGCTGCGTCATGGTGCGGTTAATCGCGTCGCTGGCTTCGGATAACGACGAGCCGGTCGGCAGGTTAAACGAAATCGTCGAGGCGGCAGACAGCCCCTGATGGTTCACCGACAACGGCGCATTAGCCGGTTGCCAACTGGCAAAATAAGACAACGGGATCGATTTGCCGTCGTTGTTAATGACGTACATTTTATCCAGCGCGCTGATATCCTGGGTGTAGCGCGGATCGACTTCCATCACCACTTTGTACTGGTTCATCGGCTGATAAATAGTGGATATCTGCCGCTGACCAAACGCGTTATTCAGCAGGCTATTGGCGGCTGCAACGTCAATCCCTAACCGCGACATGGTTTCGCGGTCGTAGGTCAGGTTCATCTCCGCGCCGTTGTCCTGTTGGTCGGAGTTCACGTCTGCCAGCTCCGGCATTGCCGCCAGCGCTTTACGGATTTTGGGCTCCCATTCACGCAGCGCCGCCAGGTCGTCGGACAGCAGCGTGTACTGATAGCTCGCATTCGACTGACGTCCGCCGACGCGGATATCCTGAACGGCCATCAAAAACAGGTTTGCGCCCGGTTCTTTAGCCAGTTTGCCACGCAGACGGTCAATCACCTGCTGGGCGGTTTCGTTGCGCTCCCCGCGCGCCTTCAGGGTAATAAACATCATTCCGCTGTTCACTCGCGAGCCGCCGGTAAAACCGGTGACGTTATCCACGGCAGGATCTTCGCGAATAATCTTCATGAAATCCTGCAGCTTCACGCGCATCGCCTGGAAGGAAATGCTCTGATCCGCCTGAATCCCACCCATCAGCACGCCTGTGTCCTGCTCCGGGAAGAACGTTTTGGGGATGGTGATATACATCCAGACGTTCAGCGCAATGGTTCCCACCAGCACCAGCCCAACAATCCGCGTATGGTTCAGCACCCATTTCAGCGATTTGCCGTAGCCTTCCTGCATCGCCACCAGCACGCGGCCAAAGCCTTTATTGCGCGGCTGTGAATGCGGCTTGCTGCGTTTGAGCATCCAGCCGCACATCATCGGTGTGAGGGTCAGCGAAATCACCAGTGAAATGCCAATCGCCACCGAGAGCGTAACGGCAAATTCGCGTAATAATCGCCCCGGTAATCCGCCCATCAGCAGCAGCGGCAGGAAAACTGCCACCAGCGATACGCTCATGGAGAGCACCGTAAAGCCGACTTCTCGCGTGCCCTGCAATGACGCTTGCAGCGGTTTCATACCCGCTTCCAGATGGCGAGAAATGTTTTCCAGCACCACGATGGCGTCATCGACGACAAATCCGGTGGCGATGGTCAGCGCCATCAGCGACAGATTATTGAGGCTGAAACCGCACAAATACATGGCGGCGAACGTGCCGATCAGCGAGACGGGAACCGCCACGGCAGGGATGAGCGTGGCACGTCCCGAACGCAGGAACAGGAACACCACCAGGATCACCAGTGCAATCGAAATCACCAGCGTCTGTTCGACTTCTTCCAGCGAGGCGCGAATCGTCGGCGAACGATCCTGCGCGATTTGCAAATCAATGGCCGCTGGAATCGTCTCCTGGAGTTCCGGCAGTCGGGCACGAATGCTATTCACCGTCTGGATAATATTGGCTTCCGGCAGCTTACGGATCATCAGCAAAATGGCCGGTTTGGCATTGGTCATCCCGGCGTTACGCACGTCCTGGACGGAATCGGTGACGCTGGCCACATCGCTCAAACGCACCGCTGCACCATTGTTGTAGTGAATAATCAGCGGCTGATATTCGGCGGCGGTTTTGAGTTCGTCGTTGGTCTGGATTTGCCAGCGATGGCTGCTGTCCTCAATTGCCCCCTGCGGTTTGCGCACGTTGGCATTGCTGATGGCGCTGCGCACATCGTCCAGCGACACGCCCTGATTAAACAGCGCTTCCGGATTTAACCCCACCCGCACGGCGGGCAGGGAACTGCCGCCAACGTCTACGTCGCCCACGCCGTCAATCTGGGCGATCGTCTGCGCCAACTGGGTGGAGGCGAAATCGTACAATTCACCCTGCGAATAGGTGTCCGAGGTGAGCGTCAAAATCATGATCGGCGCATCGGACGGGTTCGCTTTGCGATAGGTTGGACGGCTCGGCATTCCGCTCGGCAACAGGCTTTGCGCGGCATTGATTGCTGCCTGCACGTCGCGCGCCGCGCCGTTGATATCGCGATTAAAATTGAATTCCAGAATAATACGTGTGCTGCCCAGCGAACTGCTGGAGGTCATTTCGTTGACCCCGGCAATGCGTCCAAGCGAGCGCTCCAGCGGTGTGGCAACCGAGGACGCCATGGTTTCTGGCGAGGCGCCTGGCAGCGAAGCGCTGATCATGATGACCGGGAAATCCACCTGCGGCAGCGGCGCTACCGGCAGAAGGCGGAAGCCGAGCACGCCGCACAGCGTGATGGCGACCGCAATCAAAATCGTCGCGACCGGGCGGTAAATGAAGAGGGCGAAAAACTTCACTTACGCCTCCTCTTCACGTTTCGGGAAACGGGCTTTCATCTTCAGCGCAAGGGTGTCAAACAGCAGATAAATCACCGGCGTTGTAAACAGCGTCAATACCTGGCTCACCAGCAGACCGCCCACCATGCCAATCCCTAACGGACGGCGCAACTCCGCGCCGACGCCGGTACTGAGCATCAGCGGCAGCGCGCCCAGCAGCGCCGCCATGGTGGTCATCAGGATCGGACGAAAACGCAGCAGGCAGGCCTGGAAAATCGCGTCGCGCGGTGCCATGCCCTGTTCGCGTTCGGCGGCGAGCGCAAAGTCGATCATCATGATGGCGTTTTTCTTGACGATACCGATCAGCAAAATGATGCCGATAATGGCGATGACGTCCAGCTCGCTGCCGGAAAGCATCAGCGCCAGCAGCGCACCAACGCCTGCGGTCGGCAGGGTCGACAAGATCGTCACCGGATGGATAAAGCTTTCATACAGCACGCCGAGCACGATATACATCGCCACCACGGCGGCGACAATCAGCCAGATGGTGTTGCCGAGCGCGGCCTGGAACGCCAGCGTACTGCCCTGGAACTGAGTCTGAATATCCGTCGGGAAGTTCAGCGTTTTTTCTGCGTTCAGAATCGACTCAACCGCTTCGCCGAGCGAATAGTTATCCGGGACGTTGAACGAAATGGTGGTCGACGGGAACTGATCCAGATGGTTAATCGACAGCGGCGCAAACCGCTGTTCAACCGTCGCAATAGCGCTCAACGGCACAATGCCGCCGTTTTTGCTGGTGAGGCGCACCGTATCCAGCGCCGTAAGCCCTGGCGTTTGCTCGGTGTTGTGCTCCAGCACCACGCGATACTGGTTGGCCTGGGTGTAAATCGTGGAGATCAGCCGCTGACCAAAGGCGTTATACAGCGCGTTATCGACATCGGCCATGCTGATACCCAGACGGCTGGCGGTGTCCCGGTTGACGTTCACGTATGCCGCCAGCCCTTTATCCTGCCAGTCGCTGCTCACGTCTGAAAGTTGCGGCAGTTCCTGGAGTTTAGTGACAAGTTGTGGAACCCAGGTGCTGAGCGCCTCCAGGCTGGTGGCCTGAAGCGTAAATTGATATTGGGTGCGGCTCACCGTGGTATCGATGGTGAGATCCTGCGTCGGTTGCAGGTATAGCTCAACGCCCGGCACTTTGGCCACCGCGCTTTGCAGGCGCTCAATCACGGTATTGACGCGGTCATCACGATCATCCAGGGGTTTTAGGTTGATCTGCAAGCGTGCGCTGTTCAGCGACGGGTTAGTGCCGTCGACGCCAACAAACGAGGTCAAACTTTCGACCGCCGGATCTTTCATGATAACGTCTGACACCGCCTGCTGACGCTGCGCCATACTGGCAAAGGAGACCGACTGCGGTGCCTGCAGCGTGCCCTGGATAATCCCGTTATCCTGAATCGGGAAGAAGCCTTTAGGGATAACAATCCACAGCATCACGCTTAACGCCAGCGTCCCGAGCGCTACGCTTAGCGTCGCCCACGGATGGTTGAGCACTTTTTCCAGCATGCGTCCGTACGCGGCAATAATGCGTTCAAACATGCGCTCAGACGCGCGCGAAAAGCGGTTTTGCTTGCGCAGCGATTCGGCGCTCAGCATGCGGGCGCACATCATTGGCGTCAGCGTCAGCGACACCACGGCGGAGATCAAAATCGCTACCGCCAGCGTCACCGCAAATTCGCGGAACAGCCGACCCACAATATCGCCCATAAACAGCAGCGGGATCAGCACCGCAATCAGCGAGAAGGTCAGGGAGATAATGGTAAAGCCGATTTCGCCCGCGCCCTTGAGCGCGGCTGCCAGCGGCTTTTCACCTTTTTCGATATAGCGCGAGATATTTTCGATGACCACGATGGCGTCATCGACCACAAATCCGGTGGCGATGGTCAGCGCCATCAGCGTCAGGTTATTGATCGAGAAATCGAGGAACACCATCACCGCGAAGGTGCCGACGAGCGACAGCGGCACGGCGACAGCGGGAATAATGGTTGCCGGGACGTTGCGCAAGAACACATAGATAATCATGACCACCAGCGCCATCGCCAGCATCAGCTCAAACTGCGTGTCGCTGACGGAGGCGCGAATGTTGGTGGTGCGATCGGAAAGCACTTTTACGTTTACGGATTTTGGCAGGCTTTCAATCAGCTGCGGGAGCATTGCGCGGATGCTGTCGGCGGTGTCGATTATGTTCGCGCCAGGCTGGCGCTGAACGTTCATCACGATCGCTTGCTCTTTATTAGCCCATGCGCCGAGCCAGCGGTTTTCAGCCCCTTGTTCAACGGTGGCGACATCACCCAGGCGAATCGGCGCGCCGTTCTGGTAAGCCACAATCAGCTGGCGATATTCATCGGCGGATTGCATCTGATCGTTCGCAGAGAGCGTAACCGCGCGGGTTGGGCCATCCAGCGAACCTTTCGCCGAGTTAACGTTGGCGCTGACGATCGCTGTGCGGATGGTTTCGCTGGTCAGCCCTAGCGCCGCAATCGCCTGCGCGTTGAGTTTGACGCGCACGGCCGGACGCTGTCCGCCGGAGAGCGTCACCAGCCCGACACCGGACACCTGAGAAATCTTCTGCGCCACGCGCGTTTCGACCATATCTTCCACCTGCGTCATTGGCATGGCGGAGGAGGTGACGGCGAGCGTCATGATCGGCGGATCGGCGGGATTCACTTTGCTGTAAACCGGCGGATTGGGCAGGTCAGACGGCAACAGATTAGTGGCGGCGTTGATCGCGGCCTGTACCTCTTGCTCGGCGACGTCGAGCGGGAGCGTCAACTGGAACTGCAGCGTGACCACAGACGCGCCGCCAGAGCTTTGCGAGGACATCTGTTTTAAGCCGGACATCTGCCCAAACTGGCGCTCAAGGGGCGCGGTAATGGCGGAGGTCACCACGTCCGGGCTGGCGCCAGGATAGAGGGTAATCACCTGAATCGTTGGGTAATCGACTTCGGGCAGGGCAGAGACCGGCAGGAAACGGTAGCCGATAATCCCCGCGATCAGGATCGCCACCATCAACAGCGTGGTGGCGACGGGGCGCATAATAAACAGGCGTGACGGCCCACCTGTCGAACTGGGTGGTAACACCTGCATCAGGAGTTCGCTCCCTGTTTGGCGTGTTCGCGACTCGCGGGTTTTTCGCTTGCCGTGGTGGCGCTGTGCGCGTCCACCACTTCCACTTTCGCGCCTTCCGTCAGGCGATCGATCCCGTCAGTCACCACGCGGTCGCCTGCGGAGAGACCGGCGCTGATCACCACCGTCTGGCTGTCCTGAATACCCGGTTTCACGAGGTGTTTGCTGACTTTATTGTCGCTGTTCAGCACCCAGACAAAATTGCCTTCGTTACCCATTTGCAGCGCCGCCGTTGGGATCACCACCGCGTTTTCTTCCGTAGCGACCAGCATGCGGGCGTTGACGAACTGGTTAGGGAACAGGGCGTCATCCTGATTGTTAAAGCGCGCTTTCACCTTGATGGTGCCCGTCGTCGCGTCAATCTGGTTATCCAGACTTAGCAGCGTACCATCACTCAATTTTGCTTTGTTAGTGCGATCCCAGGCTTCGACCGCCAGCGGTTGGCCTGTTTTCTGGGCCTGAACGACGGTCGCGATTTCGTTTTCGGGCAGCGTAAAGACCAAATCTATAGGATGAGTTTGGGTGATGACCACGATACCCGTGGTATCACCGCTTGAAATCTGATTGCCGATATCCACCTGTTTGAGGCCGACGCGTCCGTCAATCGGGGCGGTGATTCGGCTCCAGTCGAGCTGCAACTGCGCGCTGGCGACAGCGGCTTCGTCCGTTTTAATCGTGCCCTGGGCTTCGCTGACCAGTGATTGTTGGGTATCGAGTTCCTGACGAGACACCAGATTGGTTTTCACCAACTGCTGATAACGGGCTAAATCGCGGCGGGCGTTAGCCAGCGTAGCTTTGTCTTTTGCGAGCTGTCCCTGCGCCTGAGCCAGCGCCACCTTGAATTGGCTCGGATCGATTTCGGCCAGCAGATCGCCCGCTTTCACCTGTTGGCCTTCCTGGAAGTGAATCGCCATCAGTTGACCGTCAACGCGGCTGCGCACGGTGACCGTGTTGGCCGCGGTTACCGTACCGAGTCCGGTAAGATACCGAGGAACCGACTTGCTGACGGCCGTGGCGGCCTGCACCGGTGCCAGTGAGCCACCGCGCATGCCGTGACGGCCACCGCCAGCGGGACGCTGTTGCTGCGTTGTCGCCTCATTCGACGAGGAGTGACTGTGCCAGTACCAGGCGGCGGCAAGCGCTACCACAATGATACCTGTGGCGATTGCCCAGCGAGATGTGTTACTGCCTTTCATCGTTATACGTTCTCATCCTGAATACTTCGGGGAATGATACTAGTTTAGACACGTAACGCCGCGGAAAAATGGAGGAAATATGAAGGACTGTCTGGAATTGTCTGAATGAAGCGCACCCTTTTTCTAGCAGCAGGAAAGAGGCGTATGAAGATTAAGAGATGAAAGCGATGCTCTGGTCCGGCTGAAAATCGCCGAAGCGTTTCCGTAAGGCCGGGTCGACGCGCAGGGACGCGCGGCGAGGGCATAGCCTGCATGGATGCAGGCTGGTGCCCGACCCGAAAGCCTGAAGGAATGAGCTGAGGGCATCGCGAAGCGACGATTTTCTTGCCGGGAGCCGGGGTCGCCAGGGTGGTGGCGAATGAGCCACCCTGGCACGTTCACCCGTGCTGCTGTGAAAATAAAGCAGGAAACATGAAGTGAACGGAACGAACAACAGAGCGGCATATTCCCCCTCACCCCAGCCCTCTCCCTAAATGGAGAGGGGGGGGAATTGTGCAAAATATCATTGCGGCGGTGACGCTCACTACACAGACAAAATGAAGAATTAACTAAACATCACCTTCGCCCATCGGGCCAGCCCTGCGGTCACCGAGCCAAAATCATCGCCGCCAGCAATAGGAATGCCCGGCAGCTGTTCCGCCAGCGCTTTTTTGATCAGCGGTGAACGGGCGCTACCGCCGGTCAGATAGATAACGTCGGGCTTCTCGTTGCCGTTTTCCAGCGCCAGCTGCACCTGTTCCAGAATGCGTTGCAGCGGTTGAGACAGCGCGGTTTCAAGCCCGTGCTGCGAAATCGCAGTGGCCAGTTCATCACTGATAAACGGCAGCGTGACGGCGTGTTCTGCTGCGTCAGAAAGTGCAATTTTGCTCTCTTCGGCGCTACGCACCACGCGATAGCTCAGACGCTGACGCCAGACTTTATGCAGTAACGCCACTTTCTCACCGTCCTGTGCGTCGCGCATCAGATCGTTCAGGAAACGGCCATTGGCGGTGCTGTAGAAATCACTCTGCGCCGGGACGTCGTTAATCGCGACGGCGTTCCACCACGGCAGAATAGGCAGCGCGGTGCCTTTTTCGGTCTGTCCGCCCATGCCGAGCAGCGGCATCAGGCTTTTAAATGCCAGCGCGATATCCAGATCGTTACCGCCCACGCGGCATCCGCTGTGGCCTAACAGGCTGTTTTCGCGATCGCGGCGCGTGTGCCATTCAGGGCCCATCAGCAGCAGGGAACAGTCGGTGGTCCCGCCGCCGATATCGACGACCAGCACGCGTTTTTCTTCACGCAGCGTGGCTTCAAAATCCAGACCGGCAGCCACCGGCTCATACTGGAATACGACGTCACGAAAACCCGCACGGTGCGCAGCACGCTCAAGAATACCCTGCGCCTGATGGTTAGCGTCATCGCCGCCCAGGCCCTGGAAGTTGATTGGGCGTCCGATCACCGCCTGGGTGATCGTTTCCGTCACCTGCGTTTGCGCCTGGTGACGGATGTGCAGCATCATGGCGCAGACCAGATCTTCAAACAGGGCGACCTGCTGCGGCTTGAGTCCGCTGGCACCGAGAAAGGATTTTGGCGATTTGACGAAGTAAACTTCTTCGGGATCTTCGATGTACTGGCCCAACGAGGCTAATCCGAACTGGACGCTCGACGGCGTCACATCAATATCTTCTTCGCGGTTAAAATTCACGGCACGACGCAGCAGCGCCTGTGTTTCCGTCGCGGTGGCGGGAACCTGATGATGGCGATACAGCCATTCGCTCACCGCCTCACGCGTCGGTGCGCACAGCATCGACGGCAGCAGGGTGCTCTCTTTTTCCATTTTCAGCAGACGTGGCTGATCGTTGTCCATCACTGCCACTGAGCAGTTTGCCGTACCGTAGTCAAATCCAATAAACACTGACGAAGTCCCCATGCCGTTGAGAAGGGGCGAGACTTTAGCGAAATGTCACGCTCGCGACAACTGGAATATGAAAGCAAGGCAGCGCGCAGCAAGACGGTTTATGCTGAGGAGCAGATGAAAAGGAGCAGCGATGTATACCCTGAACTGGCAACCGCCTTATGACTGGCAATGGATGTTTGGATTTCTGAGTGCGCGTGCGGTGGTGGGCATCGAAACCGTCACTGACGCCTGTTACGCGCGGAGTTTCGCGTATGGCGGGCATCAGGGGGTGTTTCGCGTCACACCTGATGTGGGCAGTTGCACGTTACGCGTCACCCTCAGCGAAGGGTTAATTCCCGTTGCACAGGTCTGTCTTGAGCGTATCGAGCGACTGTTCGATCTCGGCTGTGACCCGCAGGAGATAGCCGCGACGTTAGGAGATCTTGGGGCGGCCCGGCCTGGATTGCGTTTGCCAGGATCAATGGATGCCTTTGAACAGGGCGTGCGGGCGATTCTGGGGCAACTGGTGAGCGTAGCGATGGCGGCAAAGCTGGCGTCTCGGGTGGTGGCGTTGTGCGGCGAACCGCTGAAGGATTTTCCTGAATACCGTTGTTTCCCGACGGCCGCGGCACTTGCTGGTACCGATCCGCTGGCGCTCAAGGCGTTGGGGATGCCCGTTAAACGCGCAGAGTCGCTAATTCATCTGGCGCAATCGGTCGTGGAGGGGACGTTTCCGCTGCGAGCGCCGGAGGACATTGAAGCGGGAATAAAAACGCTGCAAACCCGTCCGGGGATAGGGCGCTGGACGGCGAACTATCTGGCGCTGCGCGGCTGGCAGGCGAAAGACGTATTTTTACCGGATGATTATCTGATTAAGCAGCGTTTTGCTGGTATGACCCCGGCGCAAATTCGCCGCTATGCTCAGCGCTGGCAGCCGTGGCGTTCCTATGCTTTGCTGCATATCTGGTACACCGACGGCTGGACGCCAAACTTGCGAAAGCCTGATGAATAAGGGTTTCGGCCTAATTGATCGCGAAATAGCTGGTATTGAGCAGAATTTCTAGCGGCTGCGGCTCGGCAATGCAGTCGCCGTAGATATAATCGATACCAATTCCGGAAAGCGTATCCATCATCAACGGCTGGTTACTTGGCCCAGCGATGGTTTTCATGCCGAGTCGTTGGGCGTGGCCCTGAATGATAGAAACCATCATTTCGTCCATCAGGTTACCGTGAACGTTGGTGACCAGTTCAGGATCCAACAACAGATAATCAGCCATGTGCGGGGTGAGATGATTAAACACATCCATATTGCGCCCGACGTGACACAGCACAATTCGGCATCCCGCCAGACGGAGTTTTTGTAATCCATTCTGAATGTGAACGTCCTGGTTTTGCAGGGTTTCTACCGGAATAACCAGATGCAGCAAGCGTCCCTGCAGAGGACTTTTTTCCAGTAAATCGAGCAGTTCGCTCACCAGCGTCGTGCTGGACAGCCCTTCAGCCGAGAGCGGCAGCGCCACACCCATTCCCTTAGTAGCGACTTGCGTGGCGTAGGTGCGGAAAAATGTCTGGAAGATGCGGCGATCCAACGCATGTAACAGATCTGGCTCCATCAGACCTGAGCGGAACGCCTGTTCTTCTACAACGTCGCCTTGGCTGGTCCACAGTCGCAGGGAGATGAGCCAGAAGTTACTGCTTTCCGGGATGCGCGGAGAGGCTACGCTACGGCCCGTCATCAGCAACTGATTGTCTTTGATCATATGCCACTGCTCATCCAGCGACATCATGCCCCGCGCGCTGTGAATACGTTCCTGCTGTGGTTCGTACACCGTCACCACGCCACGACCATTATTCTTGGACGCGTAGCAGGCGATGTCGGCCTGAGACATCACTTCCGCAACCTGATAGTTGCTGTCATCAAGCAGCGTAATCCCGGCGCTGGCACCGATGCGATGCAGACGACCTTCCCACATGAACTGGTAATCGTTGATGGCGTGAATGATACGCCCGGCAATGTAGCGCGAACTTTCCACGTTGCAGTCCGGAAGCAGCAGACCAAATTCATCGCCACCCAGACGCGCTAACACGTCGCTGGAGCGCAGCATGCTGAGCATCAGTGATGAGAGTTCGCGCAGGAGCGCATCGCCCGCGGCGTGTCCTGCAGTATCGTTCACCGCTTTGAAGCGATCGAGATCGATAAACACCAGCGCGTGGCGTTGATGCGTGTCATGCACGGTTTGCAGAAGGCGCTTTAAATGGCTTTCAAAACTGACGCGGTTAGCGAGGTGAGTGAGGCCGTCATGCGAGGCGCTGTAGCTGAGCTGGCGCAGCATTTTACGTGACTCGGTGACATCCTGAATGACCAGAACGGAACCGATGTTTTGTCCGTCCAGCGTGCTTAATGGGGTAATACTGTAATGAATATCGAACGTTCCGCCGGTGCGGCTGTGCAGCACGACATCCTGATTAATGTCGGAACGTGACATATCGCCGCTGTGAATGTTTTCCATCGGCGGACCGTTTTCGCTGAACGTAATGTGTAACACGCTCAAAATCGGCTGACCCATCGCTTCTTGCTGCGTCCAGCCGCTCATTTTCTCGGCAACGGGGTTCATAAAGGTGACGTGCATATCAACATCAGTACAGAGTACCGCTTCACCGATGGAGTCGAGCGTGATGTGCAGACGCTCTTTTTCCTGGAACAATGCTTCGTTAAGTTCCTTAACTTCGGTCATGTCCATATTAATGCCGAGCAGCCGTTCGACTTCGCCTTGCTTGTTCAGCACCCGATTCGCCAGGGAACGGATATGACGCACGCCTTCTTTCACGCGGATGCGGAACTCAAGCTTAAAGGGCACTCGGGCCATCAGCGAATCGCGAATAACCTGTTCGGCGTACGCGCGATCTTCGGGAATAATACTGTCGTTCCAGAGCTGCCAGGTCGGCTTGATGTGCGCCGGAATTTCGTACATCTCGAACATACGTTTGTCCCAACTGATGACGTCAGGCTGCAGGTCCCATTCCCAGATACCAATGCCGCCCGCTTCGTTCGCCAGCGTAATACGCTCCATCAGGCGCTTATTCACCCATTCGGTGTGTTTGAGGTCATTAATGTCTTCGATTTGCGCAATAAAATAGAGCGGTGACCCGTCCGTATGACGCACAACCGAGACGGTCAGCAGCGCCCATACGACTTCACCGTTACGGGTGTAATAGCGCTTCTCCAGCGAGTAGCTGTTAATGTCACCGCGCGCCAGTTGCTCCAGGCTCTCAAGATCGGTATGTAAATCTTCAGGCCAGGTCAGTTGCTGAAACGTGAGGGACTGCAGTTCGGTCTGGGAATAGCCAAGAAACTCACAAAGGGCTTTGTTGGTCTGCAGCCACTGGCCATCAATCCCGACCAGCGCCATACCAATCGCCGAATATTCCATGGCATTGCGAAAACGTTCTTCACTTTCGGTGATGTGCTTACGTTCGGCACGAAAGGCGTACATCACCATAGTCATGACGTTCGCGGGAAGCAGCATCATCAGGAACGGCAACCACGGTGCGTTAAGCATGACACCGCTATTTTGAGTGGTCATGGGGGTCGGATTGGTCGCCATCATCAATGACACCATCATTACCGTGACCAGAAAAACAAGGAACGCTTCGAGCCGCGGGAGGCGTACGGCACTCCACATCAGCAATACGATGACGCAGGTAAACGGCCACGGAAGGAATGTAATCGCAACCCAACACAGCACCAGCGTGACCGCCATGGTGACGAGCGTTTCAAGCAGCAGTTTTGGGTTGCGATGGCGCAGTAAATAGTGCGGTTTGAAAAGCAGTCCTAGCGGGACAAGCGCCAGCGCACCAATAGATTCCGATAATACCCACACCAGAAAGTTACGCAGTGGCTCCTCGCTGGGAACTAAAAGCCAGGCCAGCACACCACCCAGCAACGGCGGGATCGCGGCGCTGCCGATCGCCAGACGTATCCAGTCGCCAAGATTTTTTAAGGGGTTATACCAGGGCAACATTTTACGCAGCAGCAGCGCGCCCACAAATGCTTCGATAGCATTTATCGTGGGGTACAAGACGTTAAGCGAATCCCAGCTGAACAATAATCCTGTAGCGAGAATATTCCCCAGGGAACAGGCGAGGGCAATACCCGGCCACATTTTTCCGGCATGGCGGTAAAACGCGACCATCATGATTGAGGTCGGGAACCACAACGGTGCCAGCAACGTTCCGAATCGAGTCAGTTCGAGCGAGAAAAGGGTAAATATGAACGTTACCAGACCAAGACTGACAAGCCGTAGGACTGGATGTGGGGTAGTAACCAAAACGCGCTGGTATTGTTTATTCATTACCGCTTTATCCAGGGACGCCATGCCGCCAGGAACCAGGTCCGGACGAGTTGAAATTTGAATTTGGATTATGCTAGTACAAACAATTTACAATTCATATGCCGACTGCTCATAATTTGCCATCATAGAGTTATTAAATACTTAGTCTGCAGAAATTTCATCATGAATGCGTTAAATTTGACCATCAAAATTTGTGCCAGGGAGAAATGAACGACTTTGGAATGACTCACGCATTAGCTGCGCTTACGACTAGTATCACGCAAGCGAAATCCCTATAATTGCGGCGTTTGACGCTCCGGCGTCGTCCTTCCTTTACATCCAGGTTAATCAGGTCGCTAAATTTATGACTGATAAGTCCCATCAGTGCGTCATTATCGGCATCGCCGGCGCATCGGCTTCAGGTAAAAGTCTTATTGCCAGTACGCTTTATCGTGAACTGCGCGATCAGGTTGGTGATGAACACATCGGCGTCATTCCCGAAGACAGCTATTACAAAGATCAATCGCATCTGTCGATGGAAGAGCGTGTAAAAACCAACTACGACCATCCCAATGCCATGGATCACAGTCTACTGTTCCAGCATTTACAAATGATCAAAAACGGCACGCCTATTGATCTCCCGGTCTACAGCTACGTTGATCACACGCGTACGCAGGACACCATTCACATCGAACCGAAGAAGGTCATCATTCTGGAAGGCATTTTGTTGCTGACCGACGCGCGCCTGCGCGAAGCGATGAACTTCTCCATTTTCGTCGATACACCGCTGGATATTTGTCTCATGCGTCGTATCAAACGTGACGTCAACGAGCGTGGCCGTTCGATGGATTCCGTCATGGCGCAATATCAAAAAACGGTACGGCCGATGTTCCTGCAGTTTATCGAACCGTCTAAACAATACGCCGATATCATCGTGCCGCGTGGGGGTAAAAACCGCATTGCCATCGATATTCTGAAAGCGAAAATCAGTCAGTTTTTTGAATAATTCGCGCAAATTGTGTACCGTTCAGAAATAACCTGATTTGCCCTGAGGCCAGTATGGCTTCAGGTTCTGATGCACCAAAGGAGAAAGTGGCATGCGTCTTTGTGACCGTGATATAGAAGCCTGGCTGGACGAAGGCCGTCTGTCTATCACCCCGCGTCCACCCGTGGAGCGAATTAACGGCGTGACCGTTGATGTGCGTCTGGGCAATAAATTCCGCACGTTTAGCGGCCATACCGCTGCTTATATTGATTTGAGCGGGCCGAAAGACGAAGTCAGCGCCGCACTTGATCGTGTAATGAGTGATGAAATCGTGTTGGCAGAAGGTGAAGCCTTTTATCTGCACCCTGGCGAACTGGCGCTGGCGGTCACATTTGAATCCGTCACATTGCCTGCCGATTTGGTTGGCTGGCTGGATGGTCGTTCTTCTCTGGCGCGTCTGGGATTAATGGTTCACGTCACCGCACACCGTATCGATCCAGGTTGGTCAGGTCATATTGTGCTGGAGTTTTTCAACGCCGGGAAACTGCCGCTGGCATTGCGTCCCGGAATGATGATCGGTGCGCTGAGCTTCGAGCCGTTAACCGGCCCGGCCGATCGTCCTTATAACCGCCGGCAGGATGCAAAGTATCGCGATCAGCAGGGCGCGGTTGCCAGTCGTATCGATAAAGACTGAATTTAGGCCGTTCACCGAGGATGCCATGAGAAGAGTTCTTACGACGCTGATGATTTTGCTGGTTGTGCTGGTTGCTGGCCTTTCGGCGTTGGTTCTGCTGGTTAACCCCAATGATTTCCGCAGCTATATGGTGCGGCAGGTCGAAGCACGAAGCGGGTATGAACTGAAGCTTGATGGGTCACTTCGCTGGCACGTTTGGCCGCAGCTCAGCATTCTTTCCGGTCGCATGTCGTTGACAGCGCCTGGTGCCTCCGCTCCCCTGGTCTCTGCAGATAATATGCGTCTTGACGTGGCCTTAATTCCGCTGCTGTCGCATCAGTTGCAGGTGGAACAGGTGATGCTGAAAGGCGCGGTCATTCAACTGACGCCGCAAACCGAAGCCGTCCGCAAAGGGGATGCGCCAGTCGCGCCGCGTGAAAACTCGTTACCTGACGTTCCGGATGATGCCGGCTGGTCGTTTGATATCGGTAGCCTGAGAGTGGTTGATAGCGTGCTGGTGTTCCAGCATGAGGATGAAGAGCAGATCACACTGCGTAACATCAACCTGAAAATGGAACAGGATCAACACCATGTGGCGACCGTTGACTTCTCAGGCCGCATCAACCGAAATCAGCGCGACTTGACGCTGTCGATGAATGCGAACGTCAATGCGTCCGACTATCCGCATCAGCTTACAGCGGATATCACCCAGCTTAACTGGCAGTTGTCCGGTGTCGATTTACCTGCTCAGGGGATTACCGGGCAGGGCAGCTTGCAGGGAATTTGGCGCGAAGAACAGAAGCAGCTTGAGCTGAATAATCTTAACCTGCAGGCCAACGACAGTACGCTGAAGGGGCGCGCCAGCGTCGTGCTGAGTGAACAGCCAAAATGGGTCGTTGATCTCCAGTTTGATAAGCTGAACCTGGAAAATCTGCTGGTCTCTCAAACTGTGGTCACCGACGATAAGACCGTGCAGCAGGGGCAAAATCAGCCTACACAAACGCGTCCTGTTATTGCCTCGAATGTCGAACAACCGGATTACAACGGGCTGCGCAGCTTTACCGCGGATATCCAGCTCAAAGCCAACGCTGTACGCTGGCGTGGCATGGATTTCACCAATGTCAGCAGCCAGATGCTGAACCATAATGGTTTGCTGGTTATCTCCGAACTGAGTGGTCAAATAGGCGCGGGGCATATTTCGCTGCCTGGTCTTCTGGACGTGCGTAAAGGAATGGCGAAAGCCGAGTTCCAGCCGCGTCTTGATAACATTGAGATCGGAACCATCCTGAAAGCCTTCGATTATCCTATTGCCCTAACCGGCAATCTGACGATGGCGGGTGATTTTTCCGGCGATAAAATTGATGCGGAAGCATTTCGTCGCAGCTGGCAGGGAACGGCGCATGTTGACCTGGCCGATAGCCGCATGGAAGGCCTGAACTTCCAGCAGCTTGTGCAGCAGGCTGTGGAACGCAGTAGCAGCGTCAAAGCCACTGAAAACTATGACAGCGCGACGCGACTCGACAGGTTTACGGCCGATCTGACGCTGGATGACGGCCAGTTAAAGCTTGATAATATGCAGGGGCAATCCTCGCTTCTGAATATGACGGGCGCAGGCACCATGGATCTGGTGAAAGAGACGACGGATACGCGATTTAACGTCCGCGTGTTGGCCGGTTGGGAAGGGGAAGGCAAACTCATTGATTTCCTGAAAGAAACGCCTATTCCGTTGAACGTTTACGGAAAATGGCAGGAGCTGAACTACAGCCTCCAGGTTGACCAGATTCTGCGTAAACACCTGCAAGATGAAGCGAAGCGTCGTCTGAATGACTGGGCGGACAAAAACAAAGATTCGCAAAACGGCAAGGACGTGAAGAAGCTGATAGATAAGCTTTGATTTCTAGCCGGGCAAGCGCGACAAACGCTTGCCCGGCTCTGTTTTACACTTCGGAATCTAAATCATCTTCCCCGCGCAGCGGAATCAGCTGTACTTTTTGCACACGATGGCTTTCGACCTGTAGCGTCTTCAACACGTAATCGCCCACCTGAACCTCTTCGCCCGGCTTCGGAATACGCTGTAGATACTCCATCAGCAATCCGGCAATGGTGTGATATTCACGCTTCTCATCGAGCGGCAGGGGAACATACTGCACCAGATCTTCCAGCGGCATATGGCCGTTAGCCGTCCAGGACCCGTCAGCATTTTTCTGAATGTCATGGCGGGCATCAATTTCATCGATTTCGTTCGGCAGATTACCCGCGATAGTTTCCATCACGTCACTCAGCGTCACCAACCCTTCTACTGACCCGAATTCATCCACCACAAAGGCAAAGTGGGTTCGTGCATTACGGAACTGCTCAAGGGCAGACAGCAGCGGCAATGTTTCGGGGAACACCAGCGGCTGTCGAACGAGCACACGTAAATCCAGTGGATCGCAGCGCAGAGACTGTTGCAACAGGTCAATGATGTGCACAACGCCGAGCAAATCGTCTTCATCATCGCCGCCCGTTACCACCACGCGGGTATGCTGATTTTTATCCAGCAGCGCGCGTATCTGCGCCTCGGGTGAGTTGAGGTCAATATGCTCAATGTCGTGGCGCGACGTCATGATGCTGCTGACAGAGCGCTGATTCAGATTCAACACCCGCTCAATCATCCGGCGTTCTTGCGGGTTAAAAATCTGACTATCGTCGTGATCGGCAAGCAGCGAAGCAGATTCCGCATCAAGTTCGGCATCTTCTTTTTTGCCGCTCAACAGACGCAAAACCGTCTCGGCAGTCCGCTGGCGCAAAGTCTGATTAGCGGACAGGAAACGGCGTCGATTGAAAATCGCCAACTGATTCAGCGTCTCAATAATGACCGAGAACCCAATCGCCGCGTACAGATAGCCTTTAGGAATAGAGAAACCAAAACCATCTGCCACCAGGCTAAAGCCAATCATCAGCAGGAAGCTCAGACACAGAATGACAATCGTGGGGTGGCTGTTTACAAAACGGGTCAGCGCCTTGCTCGCCATGACCATCAGGGTAATGGCGATAATTACCGCGGCCATCATCACCGCCAGGTGATCGACCATGCCCACGGCGGTAATTACGGAATCCAGGGAGAAGACCGCGTCGAGGACCACAATTTGGGCCACAACTGGCCAGAACTTTGCACCGCGCCGTTGGGTTGGATTATCACTGTCTTTCCCTTCCAGTCGTTCATTCAGTTCGACCGTGGCTTTAAACAGCAGGAACAGCCCACCGAACAGCATGATCAGATCGCGCGCGCTGAAGCTCAGATCGTGGAAGGTAAAAAGGGGCTTGGTCAGCGTGACCATCCAGGAGATAGAGGCCAGCAGCAGCAGGCGCATCACCATTGCCAACAGCAAACCGGTTACGCGTGCGCGGTCGCGCTGCGCCGGGGGCAATTTATCGGCAAGTATGGCGATAAAAACCAGATTATCGATGCCCAGGACTAATTCGATGACGACAAGCGTCACCAGCCCGGCCCAGATTGACGGATCGGCAATCCATTCCATAGTAATTGCAGTACCTTTAGTTATATGACATTTGTCACACTTCGATCATGGATAATGTGGGCGAAAATTGCAATGCCATGCTGAGATTTCTCTTAATTAATGCAAAAGAAATATCTCATGGCAATAACCGTATTATTTCCATTGGGAAGTTTAAATTTGTATATCTGGTAATAATTAGGATATATCGCATCTGCTAATTTAGGATCGCTATAAGTCAATATGAAGAAATTCCTAAAACTGCGAAAATTTGCGCTTAATATTATTCTTAAAAACCAATATTAGGACAGATGTCTCCTTGCCTGCTATTAGGTTAGCTGCAACAATTCCCCCAGCATCAAATGCTAAATCTTCTTGCTGCTATTTTTGTACTGGTCTTCGGGGCTGAATTTCAATTCGGCCTGACTCCTAAATGTGCCGGATAATATATCCGCGAAAGCCAGTTTTAAGAGGGTGTCTATCCATAACACATTGTTTCGTCAGTGGATTGGTAACTGAAAGCCAAGGGCGGTAGCGTGCCTGAAAGCGTGTGAATCAGCCTCGATTATTCTGTCAATAGCCAGCGGGTGAATAAGGTTTTTTTAGGAATGATGCCAGTTATATTTCTTTTTGATTAACTGCATTCTGAATGCCAAAACGATCCGCGCTTATTTAAATTGCACAGGATAATTACTCTGCCAAAGTGATAAATAATCAATGATGAAATCCAAAATGAAATTGATGCCATTATTGGTGTCTGTGACCTTGATGAGTGGTTGTACGGTCTTTCCCGGCAGCAATATGTCAACAGTGGGCAAGGATGTGATCAAGCAACAGGATGCTGATTTTGATCTCGACAAAATGGTGAATGTTTATCCATTAACGCCGCGTCTTGTCGAACAATTACGTCCGCGTCCCAATGTGGCGCAGCCAAATATGTCTCTGGACCAGGAAATTGCGAGCTACCAATACCGCGTAGGTCCGGGTGATGTGGTGAGTGTGACCGTCTGGGATCACCCTGAACTGACCACCCCCGCTGGACAATATCGTAGCTCAAGCGACACCGGTAACTGGGTTCAGCCAGATGGCACGATGTTCTATCCCTATATCGGCAAAGTCCATGTCGTTGGGAAAACGCTCGCAGAAATTCGTAGTGATATTACCGGCCGCTTAGCGACGTACATCGCCGATCCGCAGGTTGACGTTAATATCGCCGCGTTCCGTTCGCAAAAAGCCTATGTGTCCGGTGAAGTGAATAAATCGGGCCAACAGGCGATCACTAACGTCCCGCTGACGATTCTGGATGCGATTAACACAGCAGGCGGTCTGACCGATGCTGCTGACTGGCGCAACGTGGTGCTGACGCACAACGGGAAAGAAGAGCGCATTTCGCTCCAGGCGCTTATGCAGAACGGCGACCTGAGCCAAAACCGTCTGCTCTATCCTGGCGATATTCTTTTTGTTCCGCGCAATGACGATCTGAAAGTGTTCGTGATGGGCGAAGTGAAAAAACAAACCACGCTCAAAATGGACTTCAGCGGCATGACCCTGACCGAAGCGCTGGGTAATGCGGAAGGCCTCGATATGACGGCGTCTAACGCCAGCGGCATCTTCGTTATTCGTCCGCTGAAAGGCGAGGGCAGTGCCAAAGGCAAAATTGCCAACATCTACCAGTTGGATATGTCCGATGCGACGTCTCTGGTTATGGCAACCGAGTTCCGACTCCAGCCATACGATGTGGTGTACGTCACCACGGCACCGGTTGCCCGCTGGAACCGTCTGATCAACCAGTTGCTGCCAACCATCAGTGGCGTCCGCTACATGACGGATACGGCGCGCAACATTCATACCTGGTAATCGCGATGTTTAACAAAATTCTGGTGGTGTGCGTGGGGAACATTTGCCGTTCCCCCACGGCTGAACGGTTGCTGAAAAATTACCAGCCCAATCTGATCGTGGAATCAGCAGGGCTAGGAGCGCTCGTCGGTAAAGGGGCCGATGAGCGCGCAACGAGCGTGGCGCAGGCACATAACCTCTCCTTAGACGGGCACGTTGCCCGTCAGGTGTCTGGCCGGATGTGTCGGGATTACGATCTGATCCTGGCGATGGAAAAACGCCATATCCATGCGCTGTGTGAACTCGCTCCGGAAATGCGCGGCAAGGTGATGCTGTTTGGTCACTGGGACGGTGAACGCGAAATTCCCGATCCGTATCGTAAAAGCCGTGAGGCATTTGAGGCGGTTTATACCTTACTTGACCAGTCTGCCCAACAGTGGGCGCAGGCACTGAAAGCTCAGCAGGGATAACAATGACAGAAAAAACAAAACCTTCTGCCGCCCCGATTTCGGGCAGTGATGAAATAGATATTGGTCGTCTGGTCGGGACGGTCGTTGAGGCGAAATGGTGGGTACTGGGCATTACCGCGGTGTTTGCGTTAGCCGCCGTGATTTACACCCTGTTTGCGACGCCAATCTATAGCGCCGATGCGCTGGTACAAATTGAGCAGAACTCGGGCAACTCGCTGGTGCAGGATATCGGTTCGGCGCTGGCGAATAAGCCACCGGCCTCGGACGCTGAAATTCAGCTCATCCAGTCGCGCCTGGTGCTCGGCAAAACCGTTGACGATCTCGATCTCGATATCGGTGTCACCAAAGATACCTTCCCGATTTTTGGTGCGGGTTGGGACAGGCTGATGGGCCGTCAAAATGACATGGTCAAAGTGACCACCTTTGAATTGCCAAAAGGGGCGGGCGATCAGGTCTTCACTCTGGAAGTTCTCGGGCCAAAACAGTACCAGCTCACCAGCGACGCCGGGTTTAGCGCACGGGGTGAAGTCGGACAGATGCTGACCAAAAATGGCGTCACTATGATGGTGAGCGACATCAAAGCGGCGGAGGGCGGCAAATTCACCGTGTCCAAATTCTCGATGCTGGGGATGATCAACAATCTGCAGGGCAATCTCACCGTAACTGAAAATGGTAAGGACACCGGTGTACTGAGCATGACCTTCACCGGTGAAGACAAAGACAAGATCCGCGACATTCTTAACAGCATTACCCGCAACTATCTTGAGCAAAACGTCGAACGCAAGTCTGCTGAGGCGGCAAAAAGCCTCGCCTTCCTGGCAAAACAGCTCCCGGAGGTGCGCGCGCATCTTGATGAAGCGGAAAACAAGCTGAACGCCTATCGTCAGGATAAAGATTCGGTCGACCTGCCGCTGGAGGCGAAATCCGTCCTCGACTCGATGGTGAACATCGACGCGCAGCTGAATGAGCTGACGTTCAAAGAAGCGGAAATTTCGAAGCTCTACACCAAACGTCACCCGGCGTACCGCACGTTACTGGAAAAACGTCAGGCGCTGGAAGATGAGAAATCAAAACTCAACAACCGCGTAACGGCGATGCCGAAAACCCAGCAGGAAATCGTGCGTCTGACCCGCGATGTGGAGTCCGGCCAGCAGGTGTACATGCAGCTCTTGAACAAACAGCAGGAGCTGAAGATCACCGAAGCCAGTACCGTTGGCGATGTCCGTATCGTTGACCCGGCGATCACCCAACCGGGTGTGCTCAAACCGAAAAAAGCGCTGATCGTTCTGGGCAGCATTATTCTCGGTCTGATGCTGTCGATTATGGGCGTGCTGCTGCGTTCCCTGTTCAATCGCGGAATCGAAAGCCCGCAGGTGCTCGAAGAGAATGGGATCAGCGTTTACGCCAGCATCCCGCTGTCGGAATGGCAGAAATCGCGGGATAGCGTCAAAACCGTCAAAGGGATTAAACGCTACAAACAGAGTCAATTGCTGGCAGTCGGTAACCCCACGGATCTGGCGATTGAAGCGGTGCGTAGCCTGCGAACCAGCCTGCATTTCGCGATGATGCAGGCCAAAAATAACGTCCTGATGATGACCGGTGTGAGTCCATCGATTGGTAAAACCTTCGTCTGCGCCAACCTGGCGGCGGTGGTGAGTCAAACCAATAAACGCGTGCTGCTGATCGACTGCGATATGCGTAAGGGCTACACCCACGAACTGTTAGGGACCAACAACGTCAACGGTCTGTCGGAGATTCTGCTCGGCAAAGGGGAGATTGAGCAGTGCGCCAAACCGACGTCGATCACTAACTTTGACCTTGTACCGCGCGGTCAGGTGCCACCGAATCCCTCCGAACTGCTGATGAGCGAGCGTTTCACGCAACTGATTGAGTGGGCTAGCAAACATTACGATCTCGTCCTGATTGATACCCCGCCGATTCTGGCCGTGACCGATGCCGCCGTGGTCGGTCGCCACGCTGGCACCACGCTGATGGTGGCTCGTTATGCGGTCAACACGCTGAAGGAAGTGGAAACCAGCCTGAACCGCTTTGAGCAGAACGGCATCGACGTGAAAGGGGTGATTCTGAACTCCATCTTCCGCCGTGCGACGGGATACCAGGATTACGGGTATTACGAGTACGAATACAAGTCTGACAGTAAATAACCGTTTTCCCTCACGCTAACCCTCTCCCGACGGGAGAGGGAATTGTATCGTCTCTCTTCTGGGCGATGGGTGAGGGCAGAAACAACCAGCCATTCGGGGAAGAAAATGACAACACAACGCCCTTTGATCTCCATTTATATGCCGACCTGGAATCGTCAGCAGTTGGCGATCCGCGCGATTAAATCGGTATTACGTCAGGACTACGACAACTGGGAAATGATCATCGTCGATGACTGCTCTTCGTCTTATGAGCAGCTACAAAAGTTTGTTGAAGAACTTGGCGATGCGCGGGTGAAATATATCCACAACGACATTAATTCCGGCGCGTGTGCCGTGCGAAACCAGGCGATTCTCCAGTCTAGCGGGGAGTTCATCACGGGTATTGATGATGATGATGAATGGACGCCAAACCGTTTGTCCATTTTCCTGGCGCACAAGCATCAGCTGGTGACGCATGCATTCTTGTACGCCAATGACTATGTCTGCGAGGGTGAAGTTTATTCCCAACCGGCGAGCCTGCCGCTGTATCCAAAGTCACCGTACTCTCGCCGCCTGTTCTACAAGCGCAATATTATTGGCAATCAGGTCTTTACCTGGGCGTGGCGTTTCAAAGAGTGCCTGTTTGATACCGAACTGAAAGCCGCGCAGGACTACGACATTTTCCTGCGCATGGTGGTGGAATATGGCGAACCGTGGAAAGTGGACGACGCCACGCAAATTCTGCATATCAATCACGGTGAGATGCAAATCACCTCATCGCCAAAGAAATTCTCTGGCTACTTCCATTTTTACCGCAAGCACAAAGACAAGTTCGACCGTGCCAGCCGTAAATATCAGCTTTTTACGCTGTATCAGATCCGCAATAAGCGCATGAACTGGCGCACGCTGCTGACGCTCTTTTCCGTGCGCAATACCAAGCGCCTGGCTGATGGGCTGCGGGGGAAATAATGATTCTGGAAGATTGCCGCGCCAACAGCTGGAGCCTGCGCCCGTGCTGCATGGTACTGGCGTACCGCATTGCGCATTTTTGCTCCGTCTGGCGCAAAAAAAATGTCCTCAATAATCTGTGGGCGGCACCGATTCTGGTGCTGTATCGCCTCATCACCGAGTGTCTGTTTGGTTACGAAATTCAGGCTGCAGCCACCATTGGGCGACGCTTTACCATTCATCACGGTTATGCCGTGGTGATCAATAAATTTGTCGTCGCGGGTGATGATTTCACGATTCGCCACGGCGTAACCATCGGCAACCGTGGCCCGGCGAGTCTGGCGTGCCCGGTGATTGGCAACAATGTCGAGCTGGGCGCAAACGTCGTCATGATCGGTGAAATTACCGTGGGTAATAACGTCACTATCGGCGCGGGCAGCGTGGTGCTGGACAGCATTCCTGATAACGCGCTTGTCACCGGTGAAAAAGCCCGTGTGAAGGTCATCAAATGAATATTCTGCAATTTAACGTTCGCCTGGCAGAGGGCGGGGCGGCAGGCGTCGCGCTGGATTTGCATCAGCGCGCGCTGCAAAAAGGTCTCCAGTCACGTTTTGTTTACGGCTATGGCAAAGGCGGCAAAAAAAGCGTCAGTCATGATAATTATCCGCAGGTCTTAAAGCAGACGCCGCGCCTGACGTCGATTGCCAACATCGCGTTGTTCCGCCTGTTTAACCGCGATCTGTTTGGGAATCTCAACAGTCTTTATCGCACCGTGACCCGCACCAGCGGTCCGGTCGTGCTGCATTTCCACGTGTTGCACAGCTACTGGCTCAACCTGGAAGAGGTCGTGGCGTTTTGCGAGAACGTGCAGGCGCACAAACCGGACACCACATTTGTGTGGACCTTACACGATCACTGGAGCGTCACCGGGCGCTGCGCCTTTACCGACGGCTGCGAAGGCTGGAAAACAAACTGCCAGAAATGTCCGACGCTTTCCAATTATCCCCCGGTGAAAGTGGATCGCGCGCACAAGCTGGTGGCCGGCAAACGTCAGCTCTTCCGCGACATGCTGGCGCTGGGGTGTACTTTTATCTCGCCAAGTCAGCACGTCGCCGATGCGTTTAATAGCCTGTACGGCCCGGGCCGCTGCCAGATCATTAACAACGGCATTGATGTGGCGACCGAAGAAATTCTGGCGGAACTCACGCCGGTGGCCGTGACCCCTGGGAAACCGAAAATCGCCGTGGTGGCACACGATCTGCGCTACGACGGGAAAACCAATCAGCGGCTGGTGCGCGACATGATGGCGCTCGGCGACAAAATTGAGCTGCACACCTTCGGTAAATTCTCGCCGTTTGAGGGCGCTAACGTCACCAACCACGGGTTTGAAACCGATAAGCGCAAGCTGATGAGCGCCCTGAACGGAATGGATGCTCTGGTCTTCAGTTCGCGCGTGGATAACTATCCGCTGATTTTGTGCGAAGCGCTGTCCATTGGCGTGCCGGTCATTGCAACCCACAGCGATGCTGCGCGTGAAGTGCTGGAAAAATCAGGCGGAAAAACCTTCAGCGAAGATGAGGTTTTACCGCTGGTGCAACACGCCAAGGCGGACATCGCACAGGCTGTTTTTGGCACTGACCTGGAATCGTTCCGCAACCGCAGCCGTAAAGCGTATAGCGGCCAACAGATGCTGGAGGAATATGTCTCGTTCTATCAGAATCTGTAGTTATCTGCTGCTTCCGCTTATCTACCTGCTGGTCAACGTCAAAATTGCCCAGCTCGGCGAAAGTTTTCCGATAACCATCGTCACCTTCTTGCCCGTTTTGCTGTTGATGTACGTTGAGAAAATCAGCATCAAGAAGCTGATGATTGCCCTGGGGCTCGGTTTTGGCTTAACGGCTTTCAACTATGTCTTCGGTCAGTCGCTGGACGCGAGCAAATACGTAACCTCCACCATGCTGTTTGTTTATATCGTGATTATTATCGGCATGGTGTGGAGTATTCGTTTTAAAACGATTTCCCCGCACAATTATAGGAAAATCCTTAGGTTCTTTTATATTGCCGTGACGTTCATTGTTGTGCTTGCCGCATTAGAAATGGCGCAAATTATTTTGACCGGTGGCAGTAGCCTGATGGAAATAATTTCGAAATATCTCATTTACAGTAACAGCTATGTACTGAACTTCATTAAATTTGGTGGTAAGCGAACCACGGCGCTTTATTTTGAACCGGCATTTTTTGCTCTGGCATTAATCTCAATTTGGCTGAGCATCAAACAGTTTGGTATCAAAACCCCCAAGACCGATGCTATGATTCTTGCAGGGATTGTCCTGTCAGGCTCATTCTCTGGGGTAATGACGTTTATCCTGTTTTACCTGCTTGAATGGGCATTTCAGTATCTGAACAAAGACGCGATCAAGAAAAAACTACCGTTAGCAATAATTTCGCTAACCGTGTTTTTAGTGGGTATTGTTTTTGCATTTCCCTACATCGCAACGCGTCTGGGTGATTTAGGCACAGAAGGCTCGTCTTCTTATTATCGAATTATTGGGCCGCTGGTGATGGTTGGGTATTCTTTAACCCATATCGATGGCGTAGTCAGATTTGGCTCACTTTATGAATATGTTGCATCATTCGGAATCTTTAACGGTGCGGACGTCGGTAAAACCATAGACAATGGTCTGTATCTGCTGATTATTTATTTCTCATGGTTCGCAGTGCTGTTAACGCTGTGGTACATGTTTAAAGTTTTCAAAATGATGCTTAATGCATTCGGTGATAATCAAAACTTTCGTGTGCAGCTTTATCTTTTTACGCCGGTGTCGCTGTTTTTTACCGGGTCAATATTTAGCCCGGAATATGCATTCTTAATTGTGTGTCCGTTTATTTTGCGTAAAGCGCTCAATATTACGCGGGTATGACGAAATGAGGTGGTTTATGTTTCGATATTCAAAATTATGCAAGTTGCATCAAGGCGGCAAGGCTGAGAATTCCCAGGCGCTGACGCAAGTCAATGACTGGGGTGAACAGATGAAGCCAACGCAGAGGCAGCTTGAAGAATGATGAATATAAGCGTTATTACTGTCGCCTTTCGCAACCACGAAGGGGTAGTAAAAACCTGGCGCTCGCTGCGCAACCTGGCACGCGATCCCAGCCTCACGTTTGAATGGATTGTGGTCGACGGCGGCTCAAATGATGGCACGGCTGAATTTCTCGAAAAACTGAACGGGGAGTTCAACTTACGCTACATCAGTGAGAAAGATAAAGGCATTTACGATGCGATGAATAAAGGCATCGAGATGGCGCAAGGGCGCTATACCATTTTCCTGAATTCGGGCGATATCTTCCACGAAGACGTGGCGCTTTTTGCGCGTCAACTTGCGCGTCAGAAAGACGACGCAATGGTCATCGGCGATGCGCTGCTGGATTTTGGTGATGGCAATAAAGTGTGCCGTAGCGCGAAACCCGGCTGGTATATCTATCACAGTTTACCGGCCAGTCATCAGGCAATTTTCTTCCCGACAGTCGGGCTAAAAAAACACCCCTATGATTTGCAATATAAGGTGTCATCTGATTATGCGCTGGCTGCCAGCCTGTATAAATCAGGTTATCCGTTCCGTCGAATTAAAGGCCTGGTGTCAGAATTCTCAATGGGCGGCGTGTCAACCTCGAATAATCTGGAATTATGCCAGGATGCCAAAAAAGTGCAGCGCAATATATTGCGCGTGCCGGGCTTCTGGGCGGAATTATCCTATTTATTCCGTCTGAAAACGACGGGCAAAACGAAAGCCTTATATAACAAAGTCTGAATATAAGGGAAGGTTATGCAGGATCTCAGTGGTTTTTCTGTTCCCAAAGGATTTCGGGGCGGCAATGGAATTAAGGTGCAATTGTGGTGGGCTGTGCAGGCAACATTATTTGCCTGGTCGCCACAGGTTTTGTATCGCTGGCGCGCCTTTTTACTGCGAATGTTTGGCGCAAAAATCGGCAAGAATGTGGTTATTCGTCCGTCAGTCAAAATTACGTATCCGTGGAAATTAACACTCGGTGATTATGCCTGGGTAGGGGATGACGCGGTGTTATATACCCTGGGTGAAATTACCATCGGCGCACATTCCGTGGTGTCTCAGAAGTGTTATTTGTGTACCGGCAGTCATGATTTTATGAGTCCGCATTTTGATATTAATGCCACGCCTATTGTGATTGGCGAAAAATGCTGGCTCGCGACGGATGTCTTTGTTGCACCTGGTATTACTGTTGGCGATGGCACGGTTATTGGTGCACGCAGCAGCGTTTTTAAATCGCTTCCGGCAAATAAGATTTGCCGTGGCAACCCCGCAGTGGTGATACGCGAACGCGTTGAAACTGAATGAATTCATAAGTAGAGGAAAATAAACATGTCTAAAGTCGCTCTCATCACCGGCGTTACCGGACAGGATGGTTCTTATCTGGCGGAGCTGTTGCTGGAAAAAGGGTATGAAGTTCACGGTATTAAACGTCGTGCTTCGTCGTTCAACACTGAACGTGTGGACCATATCTACCAGGATCCACATTCAGCGAATCCGAAATTCCATCTGCATTACGGCGATCTGACCGATTCCTCCAACCTGACCCGTATCCTGCAGGAAGTACAGCCTGATGAAGTGTACAACCTGGGTGCGATGAGCCACGTAGCGGTATCGTTTGAATCCCCGGAATACACCGCAGATGTTGATGCCATGGGCACGCTGCGTCTGCTGGAAGCCATTCGTTTCCTGGGTCTTGAGAAGAAAACTCGTTTCTACCAGGCGTCCACCTCTGAGCTGTATGGTCTGGTGCAGGAAACTCCGCAGAAAGAGACTACGCCGTTCTACCCGCGCTCTCCGTACGCTGTCGCAAAACTGTACGCTTACTGGATCACCGTGAACTACCGTGAATCCTACGGCATGTATGCGTGTAACGGTATTTTGTTCAACCACGAATCCCCACGTCGTGGCGAAACCTTCGTGACCCGCAAAATCACCCGCGCGATCGCTAACATCGCTCAGGGCCTCGAGAAGAAACTGCACCTCGGCAACATGGATTCCCTGCGTGACTGGGGCCATGCGAAAGACTACGTGAAAATGCAGTGGATGATGTTGCAGCAGGACAACCCGGAAGATTTCGTGATTGCGACCGGCGTGCAGTATTCCGTGCGTCAGTTCGTTGAAATGGCCGCAGCACAGCTGGGTATCAAACTGCGTTTCGAAGGCACCGGCGTTGAAGAGAAGGGCATTGTGGTTTCTGTTACCGGCCATGATGCACCAGGCGTGAAACCGGGCGATGTGATCGTTGAAGTTGATCCGCGCTACTTCCGTCCTGCTGAAGTAGAAACCCTGCTCGGCGATCCAACCAAAGCGCATGAAAAACTGGGCTGGAAACCGGAAATCACCCTGCAGGAAATGGTATCTGAAATGGTGGCCAAGGATCTCGAAGCGGCGAAAAAACACTCCCTGCTTAAGTCCCATGGCTACGAGGTTGCTATCGCGCTGGAGTCCTGAGAATGACCAAACAACGTATTTTTGTCGCCGGTCATCGTGGGATGGTGGGATCTGCCATCGTCCGTCAGCTTGAGCAGCGCGGTGATGTAGACGTCGTGGTGCGTACCCGCGACGAGCTGAACCTGCTTGACGGCCAAGCCGTGCAGGCATTCTTTGCGAACGAACGTATCGATCAGGTGTATCTGGCGGCGGCAAAGGTTGGCGGCATTGTCGCCAACAACACCTACCCGGCGGATTTCATCTACGAAAACATGATGATTGAGAGCAACATTATTCACGCCGCGCATCTGCACAACGTGAATAAGCTGCTGTTCCTCGGCTCTTCATGCATTTATCCGAAGCTGGCGAAGCAGCCGATCGCTGAGAGCGAACTGCTGCAGGGCACGCTCGAAGAGACGAACGAGCCTTACGCGATTGCCAAGATTGCCGGTATCAAACTGTGCGAATCCTACAACCGCCAGTATGGCCGCGATTATCGTTCGGTGATGCCGACCAATCTGTACGGTCCGCACGATAACTTCCATCCGAGCAACTCGCATGTGATCCCAGCGCTGCTGCGTCGTTTCCATGAAGCGACGGCGGAAAGTGCGCCAGACGTCGTGGTGTGGGGGAGCGGTACGCCAATGCGCGAGTTCCTGCACGTTGATGACATGGCCGCTGCCAGCATT
The DNA here is from genome assembly GCF_000016325.1 of Enterobacter sp. 638. Classification (NCBI taxonomy): domain Bacteria; kingdom Pseudomonadati; phylum Pseudomonadota; class Gammaproteobacteria; order Enterobacterales; family Enterobacteriaceae; genus Enterobacter; species Enterobacter sp. 638. The sequence continues at coordinate 2,868,731 of NC_009436.1, read as the reverse complement.
CACGTGATGGAGCTGGATCCCGAAGTGTGGCAGGAAAATACCGAGCCGATGCTTTCGCACATCAACGTCGGAACCGGAGTGGATTGCACGATCCGCGAGCTGGCGCAGACCATCGCGCACGTGGTGGGCTACAAAGGCCGTGTGGTGTTTGATGCCACCAAGCCGGACGGCACGCCGCGCAAACTGCTGGACGTGACGCGTCTGCATCAGCTCGGCTGGTATCATGAGGTATCACTTGAGCAGGGGCTGGCAAGCACCTACCAGTGGTTCCTGGAAAACCAGCACCGCTTCCGGGGGTAATCATGTTTTTAAGTCAGGAAGATTTTGCCACGGTAGTGCGTTCTACCCCGCTGATATCCATCGATTTGATTGTGGAAAACGAGCGAGGGGAGTTCCTGCTGGGTCAACGAACCAATCGCCCTGCGCAAGGGTACTGGTTCGTTCCCGGTGGACGCGTACAAAAGGATGAACGGCTTGAGCGCGCTTTCGAGCGCCTCACGCTGGCGGAACTGGGGCTGAGCCTGCCGATGACGGCAGGCCAGTTTTACGGGATCTGGCAGCACTTCTATGACGATAACTTTTCCGGTACCGATTTCAGCACCCATTACGTGGTGCTGGGCTTTTGCCTGAAAGTGAATCAGGCCGATCTGAACCTGCCTGATTCACAACATGATGCTTACCGCTGGCTAACGGCTGATGCCCTATTGGCAAGCGATAACGTGCATGACAACAGCCGCGCGTACTTCCTTGCCGACCGCCAGGCCGAGGTAACAGAACGATGAAGATCCTTGTCTACGGCATCAATTACTCGCCAGAACTCACCGGTATCGGCAAATACACCGGTGAAATGGTGGAGTGGATGGCCAGCCAGGGTCACGAGGTGCGGGTCATTACGGCCCCGCCTTACTACCCAGAATGGAAAGTCGGCGAACGTTATTCCAGCTGGCGCTATCGCCGTGAAGTGGGCAATGCGACCGTCTGGCGCTGTCCGCTGTATGTGCCTAAACAGCCTTCGACGCTGAAGCGTCTGATACATCTGGGCAGCTTTGCGCTCAGCAGTTTCTTCCCGCTGATGGCGCAGCGTCGCTGGAAGCCAGACCGCATTATCGGCGTGGTGCCGACGCTGTTTTGCACGCCAGGCATGCGCCTGCTGGGCAAACTCTCGGGCGCACGTACCATCCTGCATATTCAGGATTACGAAGTTGACGCGATGCTCGGCCTGGGCATGGCGGGTAAAGGTAAGAGTGGCAAGGTGGCCAAACTTGCCAGCGCCTTTGAGCGCAGCAATCTGCATAACGTCGATTACGTCTCAACGATCTCGCGCTCAATGATGAACAAAGCGCAGGAGAAAGGCGTTCCGGCTGAAAAATTGATTTTCTTCCCGAACTGGTCAGAAGTGGCCCGTTTTCGTGATGTGAGCGAGGGCGATGCGCTGGCCTTGCGTTCGCAGCTCGGTTTACCTGACGGCCAAAAAATCATTCTTTACTCAGGCAACATTGGCGAAAAACAGGGGCTGGAAAGCGTCATTGACGCGGCCGCACAGCTGAGCAATCAGCCCTGGACATTCGTGATTGTCGGGCAGGGTGGCGGTAAAGCGCGACTGGAGAAAATGGTCAGCGAACGCGGCCTGACCAACGTGAAATTCTTCCCGCTTCAGTCCTACGAGGCACTGCCTGCGTTACTGAAGATGGGCGATTGCCATTTGGTCGTGCAAAAGCGCGGCGCGGCGGATGCGGTACTGCCGTCGAAATTGACCAACATTTTGGCCGTCGGCGGCAACGCGGTGATCACAGCGGAGCCAGAAACCGAACTTGGTCAGCTGTGCGACACCTACCCGGAGATCGCGGTTTGCGTTGAACCGGAATCAGTCCCTGCGCTGGTCGCAGGTATTGAGCGGGCACTCGCCATGCCAAAACAGAACAGGGTGGCACGTGAATATGCCGAACGCACGCTCGAAAAAGAGAACGTGCTTAGCCAATTTATTGCAGATATACGGGGATAAACATGAGTCAAAATAAACTTTACCCGGTTGTGATGGCGGGTGGCTCTGGTAGTCGGTTGTGGCCGCTGTCCCGCGTGCTCTATCCAAAGCAGTTCCTCTGTCTGAAAGGGGAACTCACTATGCTGCAAACCACGGTGTCGCGCCTGAACGGCGTGGAGTGCGAAAGCCCGGTGGTGATTTGCAACGAGCAGCACCGTTTTATTGTCGCGGAACAGCTGCGTCAGCTGAACAAACTGACTGAAAATATCATTCTTGAACCGGCTGGGCGTAATACCGCACCGGCCATCGCGCTGGCCGCACTAGCGGCACAACGCAGCAGCCCAGATTGCGATCCGATGATGCTGGTGCTGGCGGCGGACCACGTTATCCAGCAGGAAGATGCCTTCCGCGAGGCGGTTCGTGCGGCGATCCCTTACGCCGAAAGCGGCAAACTGGTGACCTTCGGTATCGTGCCGGATCTGCCAGAAACTGGCTATGGCTACATTCGTCGTGGTGATGTGACGCCGGGCGAAGGCGATAGCGTGGCGTTTAACGTGGCGCAGTTTGTCGAAAAACCGAATCTTGATACCGCCCAGGCGTATGTGGCCAGCGGTGAGTATTACTGGAACAGCGGCATGTTCCTGTTCCGCGCGGGACGTTATCTGGAAGAGCTGCAAAAGTATCGCCCGGATATTCTGAGCGCCTGCGAAAAAGCGATGGCCGTTGTTGACCCGGATCTCGACTTTATCCGCGTGGATGAAGCGTCATTCCTCGCCTGTCCTGAAGAGTCTGTCGATTACGCGGTGATGGAGCGTACGGCGGATGCCGTTGTGGTTCCAATGGACGCTGGCTGGAGCGATGTGGGTTCCTGGTCTTCCCTGTGGGAAATCAGCGCACACACGCCGGAAGGCAACGTGCATCACGGCGATGTGATCAGCCATAAAACCGAAAATAGCTATGTTTACGCCGAGTCTGGTCTCGTGACCACGGTGGGCGTGAAAGATCTGGTTGTCGTGCAGACCAAAGATGCGGTGTTGATTGCCGATCGCAATTCAGTACAGGACGTCAAAAAAGTGGTCGAGCAGATCAAAGCCGATGGCCGTCATGAGCACCACATTCATCGCGAAGTCTATCGTCCTTGGGGCAAATATGACTCCATCGACTCAGGCGATCGTTATCAGGTCAAACGCATTACCGTGAAACCGGGCGAAGGGTTGTCGGTGCAAATGCATCATCATCGGGCCGAGCACTGGGTTGTGGTGGCGGGAACCGCAAAAGTGACGATTGACGGCGACGTTAAACTGCTCGGTGAAAACGAATCTATTTATATCCCGTTGGGTGCGAAGCACTGTCTGGAAAACCCAGGGAAAATTCCTCTCGATCTGATTGAAGTGCGTTCCGGCTCGTATCTCGAAGATGACGACATTGTGCGTTTTGAGGACCGCTACGGCCGGGTTTAGCGCTAACAGGCCTCTTTCGCGCGGCAGATGAGCTGCAACGCGAAATCGAAGGGTTATTCAATTTAAAAATAAAATCTCCTGAACAGGAGAGGGCCGACTGTTGCCTGAAAAAGGGATCATCATGGAAAAGTTAACCTGTTTTAAAGCCTACGATATTCGCGGCAAGCTGGGCGAAGAGCTGAATGAAGACATCGCGTGGCGCATTGGCCGGGCGTATGGCGAATATGTAAAACCAAAAACAATCGTGCTGGGCGGCGATGTGCGCCTGACCAGCGAGGCGCTCAAGCTGGCGCTGGCAAAAGGGTTGCAGGACGCAGGCGTGGATGTGCTGGATATCGGCCTGTCCGGAACCGAAGAGATTTATTTCGCCACCTTCCATCTGGGCGTTGACGGTGGGATTGAAGTGACCGCCAGTCATAACCCGATGGACTACAACGGGATGAAGCTGGTGCGGGAGGGCGCTCGCCCGGTGAGTGGTGATACGGGTCTGCGCGACGTGCAGCGTCTGGCGGAAGCGAACGACTTCCCGCCGGTCAATGAAGCGAAACGCGGCAGCTACACACAAATCGACCCACGCAAAGCGTACATCGACCATCTGCTCGGCTACATCAACGTTGAGAATCTCAAACCGCTGAAGCTGGTGATTAACTCCGGCAACGGCGCGGCGGGTCCGGTGGTTGATGCGCTGGAAGCCCGCTTTAAAGCCCTGAACGTTCCCGTCACCTTTATCAAAGTCCACAACACGCCGGACGGCAATTTCCCGAACGGGATCCCGAATCCACTGCTGCCGGAATGCCGCGCGGATACCCGCAACGCGGTGATTGAGCACGGTGCGGATATGGGCATTGCCTTTGACGGCGATTTCGACCGCTGCTTCCTGTTCGACGAGAAAGGCCAGTTTATCGAAGGCTATTACATCGTCGGTCTGCTGGCTGAAGCGTTCCTCGAGAAAAATCCGGGGGCGAAAATCATTCACGATCCGCGTCTGTCGTGGAACACGGTTGACGTCGTGAGCGCCGCAGGCGGCCAGCCGGTGATGTCGAAAACCGGTCACGCGTTCATCAAAGAGCGTATGCGCCAGGAAGATGCCATCTATGGCGGTGAGATGAGTGCTCACCACTACTTCCGCGATTTTGCCTACTGCGACAGCGGGATGATCCCGTGGCTGCTGGTGACGGAACTGCTGTGTCTGAAAGGCCAGACGCTGGGTGAACTGGTGCGTGACCGAATGGCGGCGTTCCCGGCGAGTGGCGAGATCAACAGCAAGCTGGAAAATCCTGCTGACGCGATTGCCCGCGTGGAGCAGCATTTTGCGCCGCAGGCGCTGGAAATAGACCACACCGACGGGATCAGCATGGCGTTCCCGGAGTGGCGCTTCAATTTGCGTTCGTCGAATACGGAACCCGTTGTGCGTCTTAACGTGGAGTCACGGGCCGACACGGCGCTGATGGAGGCGCGAACACAGGACATTCTGGCGCTGTTGAAACAGTAATCCTTGCCCCCTTCCGCTGGAAGGGGGACCCGATAACAGGACCAACGATGACAAATCTAAAAAAGCGCGAGCGAGCCAAAACGAATGCATCGTTAATTTCTATGGTGCAGCGTTTTTCTGACATCACCATCATGTTCGGTGGGCTGTGGGTGGTATGTAAGTTCAGCGGGCTGCCGTTTTTATACATGCACCTGTTGATGGCGCTGATTGCGCTGGTGGTATTCCAGATGATCGGCGGCATGACGGATTTTTACCGTTCGTGGCGCGGCGTAAAACTCACAACAGAACTGATGCTCTTGCTGCAAAACTGGACGCTGAGCCTGATTTTCAGCGCCGGTCTGGTGGCTTTTAACAGCGATTTTGATAACAGCTTTGTGACCTATCCGAGTTGGTATCTGCTCACCAGCGTTGGGTTAGTGGTCTGTCGAACGCTGATCCGCTTTGGTGCGGGCTGGCTGCGTAATCGCGGGTATAACAAGCGCTTTGTCGCCGTCGCGGGTGATTTGCCGGTCGGACTGGCGCTGCTGGACAGCTTTCGCAAAGAACCCTGGCTGGGGCTGGACGTGGTGGGTGTTTATCACGATGCAAAACCTGGCGGTGTGCCGTCTGAATGGGCGGGCAATATCGAACAGCTGGTTGAAGATGCGCGTGCCGGGAAAATCCACAACGTCTATATCGCGATGCCGATGAGCGAGGAAAGCACGATCCGTAACCTGATGCGCGAACTGGCTGATACCACCTGCTCGGTGAGCCTCATTCCTGACGTGTTTACCTTCAACATTTTGCATTCCCGCATTGAAGAAGTTAACGGTGTGCCGGTGGTGCCGCTGTACGACACGCCGCTTTCCGGAATTAACCGTGTCCTGAAGCGTCTGGAAGATATCGTGCTCGCTACGCTGATTTTACTGCTCATTTCCCCGGTACTGTGCGGGATTGCGCTGGCGGTCAAAATCAGCTCGCCTGGCCCGATTATCTTCCGCCAGACTCGCTACGGAATGGACGGCAAACCGATCAAAGTGTGGAAGTTCCGTTCCATGAAAGTGATGGAAAATGACAGTGTGGTGACGCAGGCGACGCAGAACGATCCGCGTGTTACTCGCGTGGGGAACTTCCTGCGCCGAAGCTCGCTGGATGAGCTGCCGCAGTTCATCAACGTGCTGACCGGTGGGATGTCGATTGTCGGGCCACGTCCGCATGCGGTGGCGCACAACGAACAGTATCGCGCGCTGATTGAGGGCTACATGCTGCGCCACAAAGTGAAGCCAGGCATTACCGGCTGGGCGCAAATCAACGGCTGGCGCGGTGAAACGGACACCCTGGAAAAAATGGAAAAACGCATTGAGTTCGATCTGGAATACATCCGCGAGTGGAGCGTCTGGTTCGATATCAAAATCGTTTTCCTGACCATCTTTAAGGGCTTTGTGAATAAAGCGGCTTATTAAATGCCTTCTTCACCAGGCGACTTTGCTTGCCATGTTGAACCAGGGCCGTGCTCAAAACCCTCACGTACTCCGTGTACGCGCCGGTTTTTGTGCTCTGTTCGTGTTCAATCTGGCTGCGACAGTAGCGCCTTTGAGAAAGGTATGAAGGAACAGTCATGAGCTTACGTGAAAAAACCATCAGCGGCGCTAAGTGGTCGGCTATCGCCACGGTGATTATCATCGGCCTCGGGCTGGTGCAGATGACCGTGCTGGCGCGCATTATTGATAATCATCAGTTTGGTCTGTTGACCATCTCGCTGGTGATTATCGCCCTGGCCGATACGCTGTCGGATTTTGGTATCGCCAATTCAATTATCCAGCGCAAAGAAATTAGCCACCTTGAACTGACCACGCTTTACTGGCTGAACGTTGGGCTGGGGATTGCGGTCTGCGTTACGGTGTTTCTGCTGAGCGGGTTTATTGGCGACGTGCTGAATAACCCCGATCTTGCCCCACTGATCCGCACGCTTTCGTTTGCTTTTGTGGTGATCCCACATGGGCAGCAGTTTCGTGCATTGATGCAAAAAGAGCTCGAGTTCAGCAAAATCGGCACGATCGAAACGACCTCGGTACTCGCTGGCTTTACTTTCACCGTGGTGAGTGCGCATTACTGGCCGCTGGCGATGACCGCGATTCTCGGTTATCTGGTCAATACTGCCGTTCGAACCCTGCTGTTCGGCTACTTTGGCCGCAAGATCTATCGCCCGGGATTACATTTCTCGCTGGCGTCAGTGTCATCTAACCTGCGTTTTGGTGCGTGGCTCACCGCCGATAGCATCATCAATTACGTTAACACCAACCTCTCTACGCTGTTTCTGGCGCGCATTCTCGGTGCCAGCGTGGCGGGGGGGTATAACCTCGCTTACAACGTGGCGGTCGTCCCGCCGATGAAGCTGAACCCCATTATCACCCGCGTGCTATTCCCGGCGTTTGCCAAAATTCAGGACGATACCGAGAAGCTGCGCGTCAATTTCTACAAGCTGCTGTCGGTGGTGGGGATTATTAACTTCCCGGCGCTGCTTGGGCTGATGGTGGTTTCCAATAACTTCGTCCCGCTGGTGTTTGGCGAGAGGTGGAGTGGCATCGTGCCGATTCTGCAATTGCTCTGCGTTGTCGGTTTACTGCGTTCCGTCGGCAATCCGATTGGTTCGCTGCTGATGGCAAAAGCGCGCGTCGACATCAGCTTCAAATTTAATGTGTTCAAAACGTTTCTGTTTATTCCGGCCATTGTCGTCGGGGGGCATATGGCGGGCGCGATTGGCGTGACGCTTGGCTTCCTGCTGGTGCAAATCATCAATACCGTTCTGAGCTATTTCGTGATGATCAAGCCCGTGCTTGGTTCCAGCTATCGTCAGTACATTCTGAGTTTATGGCTGCCGTTTTACCTGTCGCTGCCGACGCTGGCGGTGAGCTATGGCCTGGGCGTTGTGCTCAATGGCCATCTGCCACTTAGCGCACTGCTGGCGACGCAAATTGCCGCCGGTGCGCTGGCCTTTGTAGTGATGATTGTGCTGTCCCGAAATGCGCTGGTGGTCGAAATGAAACGCCAGTTTTGCCGTAGCGAGAAGATGAAAACGCTGCTTCGCGCAGGCTAATTATTTCTCCCTCTCGAGTCGGAGAGGGCTGGGGTGAGGGCACTAGCACTCACCCCATGAATCCAGAACCCCTTTAAGAGGTCATTATGAAATTACTGATTCTTGGCAATCATACTTGTGGCAACCGTGGCGATAGCGCCATTTTACGCGGGTTGCTGGATGCCATTAACACACTTGAGCCAGAGACCGAAGTCGATGTGATGAGCCGCTATCCGGTGAGTTCATCGTGGTTACTCAATCGTCCAGTGATGGGCGATCCGCTCTACAGCCAGATGAAACAGCATAACAGCGCGGCAGGTGTGATGGGCCGCGTGAAGAAAGTGCTGCGTCGTCGTTATCAGCACCAGGTGTTGCTCTCACGCGTGACCGATACCGGCAAGCTGCGCAATATCGCTATCGCTCAGGGCTTTACCGATTTTGTCCGTTTGTTGTCGGGCTATGACGCGATCATTCAGGTCGGCGGGTCGTTCTTTGTCGATCTCTACGGTGTGCCGCAGTTTGAGCACGCGTTGTGTACTTTTATGGCGAAAAAGCCGCTGTATATGATTGGTCACAGCGTAGGGCCGTTCCAGAATCCGCAGTTCAACCAGCTGGCAAATTATGTGTTTGGCCATTGCGATGCACTTATTCTGCGGGAGTCCGTCAGTCTTGACCTCATGAAACGCAGCGATATCGACACCTCTAAGGTTGAACACGGCGTGGACACCGCCTGGCTGGTGGATCACCAGGATCAGACTTTCGAGCCGAGCTATGCGGTTCAGCACTGGCTGAATGTGGTCGGACAGCAGAAAACCGTCGCCATTACGCTGCGTGAACTGGCACCGTTTGATAAACGTCTGGGCACGACGCAGGCCGTGTATGAGAAAGCGTTCGCTGAAGTGGTGAATCGCGTGCTTGACAGTGGCTATCAGGTGCTGGCGCTGTCGACCTGTACGGGCATCGACAGTTACAACAAAGATGACCGCATGGTAGCGTTGAATCTGCGCGATCTCGTTAACGATCCGTCGCGCTACCACGTTGTGATGGATGAACTTAACGATTTGGAAATGGGCAAACTCCTTTCCGCCTGCGATTTGACCGTCGGCACGCGTTTGCACTCCGCCATTATTTCGATGAATTTTGGCACGCCAGCCATTGCGATCAATTACGAACACAAATCGGCGGGCATCATGCAGCAGTTGGGGATGCCGGAGATGGCGGTGGATATTCGCCATCTGCTTGACGGCTCGCTAGGGGCGATGGTGGGCGATACGCTGGGGCAACTCCCTGCGATCAACGAACGTCTGGCGGTAGCCGTTAAAGCTGAACGCGAAAACGGAATCGGGATGGTGAAATCCGTGCTCGACCGCATCGGGGAGGGGAAATGAAGGTTGGTTTCTTTTTACTGAAATTTCCGCTGTCGTCTGAGACGTTTGTGCTGAACCAAATCACCGCGTTTATCGATATGGGATATGACGTGGAAATTGTCGCCCTGCAAAAGGGCGATACGCAAAACACGCATGCGGCCTGGACGGAATATGGTCTGGAGGCAAAAACCCGTTGGTTGCAGCATGAACCCCAGGGGCGACTGGCGAAACTGCGCTACCGTGCGAGTCAGACGCTGCGCGGAGCCTTCCGCGCGTCGACCTGGAAAGCGCTGAATATTTCCCGTTACGGTTCTGAATCGCGCAATTTGATTCTGTCGTCGATTTGCGGTCAGACAGCCCAGCCGTATCACGCGGATGTCTTTATCGCCCATTTCGGTCCGGCGGGCGTTACCGCCGCGAAACTCCGTGAGCTTGGGGTGATTGATGGCAAAATCGCCACCATTTTCCACGGTATTGATATTTCCAGCCGCGAAGTGCTGAACCATTACACGCCTGAATATCAGCAGCTGTTCCGACGCGGCGATATGATGCTGCCGATCAGCGATCTGTGGGCCGGTCGGTTGAAAAACATGGGCTGTCCCGCCGAGAAAATTACCGTGTCACGGATGGGCGTAGACATGGAACGCTTTACGCAGCGCGCGGTAAAGGTACCGGGCAAGCCATTGCAAATTATCTCCGTTGCGCGACTGACCGAGAAAAAAGGGCTACACGTTGCCATTGAAGCCTGCCGTCAGCTTAAAGCGCGTGGCGTGGATTTCCATTATCGCATTCTCGGAATTGGCCCGTGGGAACGACGCTTGCGCACGCTTATCGAACAATATCAGCTTGAAGGCTACGTCGAGATGCCGGGTTTTAAGCCCAGCCACGAAGTGAAAGCCATGCTCGATGATGCCGACGTGTTTTTACTTCCGTCGGTGACCGGCGCGGATGGCGATATGGAAGGTATCCCCGTTGCGCTGATGGAGGCGATGGCGGTAGGTATTCCGGTGGTGTCGACCGTACACAGCGGGATTCCGGAACTCATCGAACCGGGCCATTCCGGCTGGCTGGTTCCTGAAAATAACGCGCTCGCGCTCGCCGACAGGCTGGCCGCTTTTAGCCATATCGAGCAGCAGGAGTTGGTTCCTGTGTTACGTAATGCGCGACAGAAAGTCGAAGCCGAATTCAATCAGCAGGTAATCAATCGTCAGTTAGCGAGCCTGTTACACACGCTTTAACGCCGAGGAAATATGCTGAAAAAACTCACCCGACGCACTTTCGTTACGTCCTGCACACTGCTGGCCGCCACGCCGTTACTTAACTCTCGCGTGGCGCGCGCTGCTGGCAGCGGGGCGGTCAATATCAGCCAGTATAACCCCAAAGACTGGATTGCCTCTTTTAAGCAGGCTTTCACGGAGAGCGATACCGTTATCGTTCCTGCCGGACTGACCTGCGAAAATATTAACACCGGCATTTTTATTCCCGATGGTAAAACGCTGCTGATTCGCGGCGCGCTGACCGGCAATGGCCGCGGGCGTTTCGTCCTCCAGGAAGGCAGCAAAGTGGTCGGCGAAGGGAAAGGGCGTACCGAAAATATTACCCTGGACGTGCGCGGATCTGATTGCGTCATTCAGGGGCTGGCGATGAGCGGCTTTGGGCCGGTGACGCAAATCTACATTGGCGGTAAAAAGCCCAGAGTGATGCGCAATCTGCTGATCGACAATATTACCGTTACGCAGGCGAACTATGCGATTTTGCGACAGGGTTTTCACAATCAGGTGGACGGCGCGCGCATAACGAACAGTCGCTTCAGCCATCTGCAGGGTGATGCCATTGAGTGGAACGTGGCCATCAACGACCGCAACATTCTAATTTCTGACCATGTTATCGACAACATTAACTGTACAAATGGCAAGATTAACTGGGGTATCGGAATCGGGCTGGCGGGAAGCACCTACGACAATGACTACCCTGAGAAGCAAACCGTCAAAAACTTCGTCGTCGCGAATATTACGGGAAGCAACTGTCGCCAACTCGTTCACGTCGAAAACGGCAAACATTTTATTATCCGCAATGTAAAAGCGAAAAATATCACCCCTGACTTCAGTAAAAAGGCGGGTATCGATAACGCCACGGTGGCCATTTACGGGTGTGATAATTTCATTATTGATGATATCGATATGGTTAATAGTGCAGGGATGTTAATTGGTTACGGAGTGATTAAAGGGGACTATTTGTCGATACCCCAGAACTTTAAACTCAATGACATTCGGCTCGATAACAGTCAGCTTGATTATAAACTGCGCGGCATTCAGATATCTTCCGGCAATGCGACGTCGTTTGTTGCCATCACCAACCTTGAAATGAAACGCGCAACGCTTGAACTGCATAACAAGCCCCAGCATCTCTTTTTGAGAAATATCAATGTGATGCAAGAAGCCGCTATCGGCCCTGCGCTGAAGATGAACTTTGATCTGCGCAAAGATGTGCGTGGCAAATTTATGGCCAAGGACGAAACCCTGCTGTCGCTGGCAAACATCAAAGCCGTGAATGAGAAGGGGCAGAGTTCAGTGGATATCGATAGGGTGGATCAGAAGGTGGTGAATGTGGAGCGTCTGAATTTTAAGCTTCCGAGCAGATAATCACCGTTTTCGCGATTTTGCGATTAATCCGTAGCAAAAATGTGAGCTATTCGGACAACCGCTACTGTAAGTTATGGTTGGAAGGCGTAACATTCATCCAGATATGAACCAAATCTTGCTGGCGAAAACAGGTTTAATAGCTATAATTCTGCAACCATTTTAAGGTGGAAGAAATAATGATTAATTTGAAAGCAGTCATTCCGGTAGCGGGCTTAGGCATGCATATGCTGCCAGCCACAAAAGCGATTCCAAAAGAGATGCTACCGATCGTCGACAAGCCGATGATTCAGTACATCGTTGACGAGATTGTTGCTGCAGGGATCAAAGAAATCGTTCTGGTAACCCATTCCTCTAAGAATGCGGTCGAAAACCACTTTGATACGTCTTACGAACTTGAAGCGCTGCTTGAGCTGCGCGTTAAGCGTCAGCTTCTGGCCGAAGTGCAGTCAATCTGCCCGCCAGGCGTGACCATCATGAACGTTCGCCAGGCGCAGCCGTTGGGTCTGGGACACTCTATTCTTTGTGCTCGTCCTGTTGTCGGTGACAACCCATTCATCGTCGTACTGCCGGATATTATTCTGGATAATGCTTCTGCTGACCCGCTACGTTACAACCTGGCCGCGATGGTGGCTCGATTTAACGAGACTGGTCGTAGTCAGGTGCTGGCAAAACGCATGAAAGGTGACCTTTCTGAGTATTCTGTTATCCAGACTAAAGAACCGCTGGATTCAGAAGGCCAGGTCAGCCGTATCGTTGAGTTTATTGAAAAACCCGATCAGCCGCAGACGCTGGATTCCGACCTGATGGCTGTTGGCCGTTATGTTCTTAACGCTGATATCTGGGCTGAGCTGGAAAACACCGAACCGGGTGCCTGGGGTCGTGTGCAGCTTACGGATGCAATTGCTCAACTCGCTAAAAAACAGTCGGTTGATGCCATGCTGATGACCGGCGACAGCTACGACTGCGGTAAGAAAATGGGCTACATGCAGGCGTTCGTGAACTACGGGCTGCGCAACTTGAAGGAAGGGCAGAAGTTCCGTAACAGCATCCAGAAGTTGCTGACAAGCGAGTGATTACTTAGCCTTTTGTTAGTCAAATTTCTACCCACGGCAACTCGCCATTCTGAGCGGAAACAACCCCTCAAGAATGACAGTTGCCGTTTTGCTTTAAAAATTTAATTAAAACAGTGAGTTAATTGCACTTATATCACAAACTGGCTAAGTATTTATGCTTGTTTCTGATGCCAATTAGGACGACAATTAACTCCTTTCTACGGCTTTGAAACGTTCGGTATTATCCGGAAGCTCGCTGTAGAACGATTCACATTTTGGATACGTTCAGTGAACTGGTAGCTGTTAAGCCAGGGGCGGTAGCGTGGCTAAATGAAAGGTTCAAGCGTTGATTGTTATATGCACATACCTGATGAGGCATGCATGAGAGTTTTTTTGAATAAATGCGTAATGAAAATAAAACTAGCAACAAGGCTAAAAAATAAAGTTCATGTTGGTGAGAATGTATTTATCCACAGAGACCCTACATTTATAGTTAGAAAAGATAATAATGATTGCGGTATTTATATAAAAGATAATGTTTATCTTGGCAGATATATAAATTTACATACAGCGTCCAAGATTACCATATCAAAAAATTGTGTCGTTAGTGATTACGTATTTATCAGCACCTTAACACACGGTATGGACCCCGAAAAAGGCCCTATCCTTAGCCAGGAAGATTATGACAAGGGAGAGGTTTTTTTAGGTGAGAATGTTTTCCTTGGCTTTAATAGTAAAATCTTACCAGGCGTAAATTTGGGAGATTGGACTATTGTTGGAGCTGGTGCTGTCGTAACAAAATCTTTTCCAGGATATTGCGTACTTGCGGGAAATCCAGCAAAAATAATTAAATTATATAACCACGAATCGAAAGAATGGGAATGCTATAATGATTCTTAATAGAATAAAGAATTTATTCTCGTTATGCTATTCTCAATGTGTTTATAAAATAATGATGAAGGCTTTTGGTACTAAAAGTCGAATTATTTCTCCAATGCTGATTGTGAATGCAAAAAATATTTCCATTGGAAATAATGTCTTAATTAGAAATGGCATTCGCCTCGAGGTTGTTGAACCGCAGAATGATATCGTGATTGAGATTGGTGATAATGTTAATATTGAACAGAACTGTCATATAATTGGTAGAGTCAAAGTTAATATCGAAAGCAATGTGACCATAACTGGGAATTGCTCTATTGTAGATGTTACTCATCCTTATAAAGATATTAATGATACAACAAAAATTGGTGAACGGATTTCTAGCACTGAATTGCCGGTCAAAATTGGTACTGGCTCATTTATCGGTTTTGGCTCACATATTGCACCAGGCGTGACAATTGGTAAATACTGTGTTGTTGGTGCAGGTTCTGTGGTGACTAAATCTATTCCAGATTATACCGTGGTAGCAGGTGCGCCAGCTAAAATACTGAAACGCTACTCATTCGAGGAGAATGAATGGGTGTCAGAATAAAGCATTCTTTATAAATGAATAAAATTTGTTATTATTAAATCAAAAGAGATTATAATGAAAATATTAGTTACTGGTGGCGCTGGTTTTATCGGCTCCGCATTAATTCGTTATATTATCAATGAAACCACTGACTCTGTAATCAATGTTGATAAATTGACTTATGCAGGTAACCTTCAGTCCTTAGGTGAAATTGACAAAAGCGATCGCTACACTTTTGTACAAGCGGACATTTGTGACGCTCAGACCTTAGAAAGAATTTTCGATACTCATCAACCTGACTCCGTAATGCACTTGGCAGCAGAAAGCCATGTGGATCGCTCGATATCAGGGCCTGCGGCATTTATTGAAACTAATATAGTTGGGACTTACGTCCTGCTCGAAGCAGCTCGCAAATATTGGCTTGGGCTGCAAGCAGAAAAAAAAGAGAATTTTAGATTCCATCATATTTCAACTGATGAAGTGTATGGGGATCTTCCACACCCTGATGAATGCGAAGATGATGCATCTTTGCCTTTGTTTACTGAGAAAACGGCGTATGCGCCAAGCAGTCCGTATTCTGCGTCGAAAGCGTCTAGCGACCATTTAGTCCGCGCATGGCACCGGACATATCATTTACCGGTTATAGTCACTAATTGCTCAAATAACTATGGGCCATATCATTTCCCAGAGAAATTAATTCCTTTAGTTATTTTAAATGCTCTACAAGGTAAGCCATTGCCCATCTACGGCAAAGGTGATCAGATTCGTGATTGGTTATATGTTGAAGATCATGCTAGAGCATTATATGCGGTCGTTAATAATGGGAAGGTAGGTGAGACCTACAATATTGGTGGCTACAATGAGAAAAAAAATATCGAAGTAGTGCAAACTATTTGTCAGATTCTTGATGAAATCAAGCCACAAGCAACACCTTATGACAAATTGATCACCTTTGTCGCTGACCGGCCTGGACACGACAGACGCTATGCGATTGATGCGGGTAAAATTACCCGAGAACTTGGCTGGAAACCAGAAGAAACGTTTGAATCCGGTATTAAGAAAACGGTCACTTGGTATCTTAATAATCTGGAATGGGTAGAAAACATCACCAGTGGTGTTTATCAGGACTGGATCAATCAACATTACGTTCAACGTTAATCCCATCTAAAGAAGCTGAGAAAACATGTCGACAAGAAAAGGAATTATTTTAGCGGGTGGTTCTGGTACACGCCTTTACCCAGTTACGATGGCAGTAAGTAAACAACTACTTCCGATTTATGATAAGCCAATGATCTATTATCCGCTGAGTACATTAATGCTTGCGGGTATTCGTGACATTTTGATCATAAGTACGCCTCAGGATACTCCCCGCTTTGAACAACTTTTGGGTGATGGTAAAAAATGGGGTCTCAACATTCAGTATAAGGTTCAGGAAAGCCCGGATGGACTGGCGCAAGCATTCATTATTGGCGAAGAATTTATAGGTACCGACGCTTGTGCACTCGTTTTGGGGGATAACGTTTTCTACGGTCATGATTTGCCGAAAGAACTAGAGATGGCCATGAATCAGGAAAATGGTGCAACCGTGTTTGCTTACCATGTGAAAGATCCAGAGCGCTATGGTGTCGTTGATTTCGACGAAACGGGAAAGGCCCTTTCGCTGGAAGAAAAACCTCTTAAACCAAAAAGCAATTATGCAGTCACTGGCCTCTATTTCTATGATAATAAAGTAATTGAAATGGCCAAGACGCTTAAGCCGTCTGCGCGCGGGGAATTGGAAATAACCGATATCAATCGTATTTATCTTGAGCGAAATGAGCTCTCTGTAGCGATTATGGGCAGAGGATATGCATGGCTTGATACTGGGACACATGAAAGTTTGATTGAAGCTGGTAATTTTATTCAGACAATAGAATCGCGCCAGGGACTGAAGGTTTCTTGTCCGGAAGAAATTGCTTTCAGGAAAGGCTTCATTGATAAAAAACAGTTGTCGAAGTTGGCTAAAGCACTTAATAAAAATGAATACGGCAAATATTTGCAGCATTTAGCCAAAGACTAAACCCTTATTACGAATAAAGTTGTGTTAACGTATGAAAATTATCGAAACCCGTTTAAAAGATGCAGTTATTATCGAACCACAAGTATTTAAGGATGAGCGTGGATATTTCTTTGAAGTCTACAAGAAAAACCGCTATCAGAGTCTTGATATAAATGCAGAATTCGTCCAAGATAACCGATCTAAATCAACAAAGAATGTCCTTCGAGGCCTCCACTTTCAAAAAAACAAGCCTCAAGGAAAACTGATTTCTGTGTCAGAAGGTGTTGTGTTCGATGTTGCAGTCGATCTGCGACCTGACTCTGCTACTTTCGGTCAGTACCATTCAGTCATTCTTTCTGATGAAAACTTCCAGCAATTCTATATTCCCCCAGGATTTGCTCATGGATTCTGTGTGTTAAGTGATACGGCTACGTTCCAGTATAAATGTACGGATTACTATGATCCTTCGGATGAAGGGGGGATTATCTGGAACGATCCGGTTTTGAATATTGACTGGCCAATCATTGAACCTATCATTTCCGCCAAAGACTGTGCTCTTCCAGATTTCTTCAGTACCAAAGAACAAATTATTAAAGGTTGGAATAATGGCTAAGTACACGGTAATTGGTGGCAGAGGTTTTGTTGGTTCTCACATCGTTGCGTTAATGGAACATAAGGGACATGAAGTATATGTGCCTGAGCGTAACGCATCAGAGTTGTTTGAAAATCACTTAGGAAGGGTAATCTACTGCGCGGGAAATGGCGATTGTGCCAATAATTATTATGCTGTGCTCGAGGCAAATACTCTTCTTCTATCGAAATTACTGCAACATGCTAGTTTCGATAATATGGTCTATGTTTCATCTACGCGCGTATATATGAACAACGATAGCGCGAATGAAACAGATGATCTTGTTATTACTCAAAAAGATCAAAGAAGATTATTTAATCTCACTAAGCTGGTATCCGAAGAATTGTGCTTAAAGAGTGACCGACAAGTCACTGTGGTTCGTCCTAGCAATATTTATGGTCTTGCGCTGAGCAGTACGCTTTTTCTGCCGTCGATCATCCGACATGCGATTAACAATGGCGAAATCAATATGTATGTTGCGCCGGAGTATGAGAAAGATTACGTGTCAGTCAACGATGTTGCACAAGCATGCACTTGGCTAGTGGATAACGATCATCTCAGTAAGGGAATATATAATATTGCCGCTGGGTTTAATGTGACGGCTAAACAAATAGCTGATGTTATCCAGCATGAAACGAACTGTGAAATTCATTGGCATAACGTGAATTTCCCGCGTGAAGACTTCCCGGTAACTTGTATTGAAAAAATATCAAAAATTAATGCTGACTATAAACCACAAAATGTGCTGGACGACCTGAAGATCATGATAGCCAATTATAAAAATGAATTGGCGAACTAAGTATGAGCGGTTTTAAAAGGTTAATCAAAAACTCAGTTTCAAATATTATTAATGGATTTTCTAATGTAATTCTTGGAATAGTTATTTCGCCAGCGTTATTACATAATTTATCCAAAATTGATTTTTCTATCTGGTCCCTCACCCTACAGGTGGGGATATTCATAGGGATCATTGGCATTGGGATTCAGGTGACAGTAGGGCGTTTTGTTGCTTTTCATTCCTCAGATATAGAAAAGCGACAACGAACAGTCCAGCAGTCACTGTTTTTTGTTACGCTGCTTGGACTCGTATGCATGGCTTTAATATTAGTCATGGCGAAGTACTTTTTTTCATTTTTCCCAGAAGTGTCAGAAACAGATGCAAATACGAAGCTTGTGTTTGTTTTGATATGTGGTTCGTTTGTTTTAAATAACATCTCAGCACCTTTTGTTGGTTATTTTACAGGAATCGAACGCAACGACTTAACAGCAAGTGTTAATGTTATTTTTAAAGTTTTACTGGGTTTTGCGATATATTTTGTAATCGATTATGGATTAGACGTTATCGCTTGGGTCTATTTTGCCATTAATGCTTTCAATCAAATTTCACTTTTTGTTTTGTATAAATTAAAAAGTAGACATGAAAAAATTAAAACCACATTTGATAAAAGTATATTTAAAACTGTAGTTGTTTTTTTTAGCGGCCTCCTAATCTGGAATATTGCTCAATTCCTTATTTCAGGTATTGGGACATTTACTGTCGGCAAATTTGCATTTTCTGAGTTGGCAGGCTTTGCAGTATTAATGACGCTTGTGAACACCGGGGTCGGCATCTTAGGTGCGCTTATAAATCCGATTATTCAACCCATGCTTAGAATGTATAATGCTGGTAATGATCATCATATAGAATTATTGGTCAATAAACTGGTATTACTTTTTGCTTTGTTCACATTTGTGAGCGTCTTTATCGCTTGGTTTATGTCGATTCATATTCTTGGCGTGTGGTTGGGATACGAACAAGCAGAAAAGTTACATATCATGTTTACTGTACTTCTTACGTCGTATCTTATCCGAATGATAGCGGCACCTTACGGATTGATGCTTGTTGCCTATGGGGAACAGCTATCGATAGCTTACTTACCGATAGTTGAAGGCATACTCAACTTTGCGCTGTCTGTATATTTTGTTCGCCACTATGGAGCAGTAGGAATTGCTTATTCAACGTTTATTTCAGGTGTTCTCATCATGTGTGTTTATGCTTGCAAATTTCGTGCTGAAGCCGTCTCAAAGTCGAATCAAATTTTTATTGCATTCATAGGTATCCCTGTTTTAATCGCAACGGGATTAGGGGCATTGTTGATATCTGATAACGGTACTACGCAGATTATCATTTACGTTATAGAGTCGGTTTGTGCTGTCTTAGCTATAATTTATAGCTTAAAACTATTAAGAAATATTAAAAGCTTATTAAATAATTATTGAATTTCTATGGTGGAAGCGTGAAAAAGATTGGACTAGTAACTGTTTTCTTTAATTCTCCAGACGTATTACCTGATTTTTATACAAGCGTTGATAAACAAAATTACCCAAACAAAGCTTTGTATATTGTTGATAATAGTACCAATCAGGAGTCACTAAAGTTAACAAAAGAGTTACTTAAAAATACACTTATAGATTATACATACATCAATAATGATGGTAATAATGTTGGTGTCGCACAAGCGAATAATCAAGGGATCCAACAAGCTTTAATCGATGGTTGTGAATATATACTGTTGGCGAATAATGACATTATTTTTGAAGATGAGTGTACTCTGCAGAAATTAGTTTGTCTAGCTGAGCAGGAAAAGTGCAAATTAGTTTCACCGGTTATCTTTAGCTATCCAGAGAAGAAAGTATGGTATGCGGGATCTTTTTTTAACAAAACCAAAGCCATCGCGCCTCACCTCTTTGAAGGTGCTGAATACGAAAATATCAAAGAGCAAGTACCGAGTGTTTGTGACTATGCTCCAACGTGTTTCCTGTTAGTTCACTCGTCCGTGTTTACAGAAATAGGAACCATGGATGCCCGCTATTTTGCCTATTATGATGATACGGATTTCCTTTTCCGTGCGAATCAGGCTGGGCATAGGGTCAGAATTATAAATGAACCACTGGTTATGCACAAAGTCAGTACATCAACTGGAGGTGGTTTAAGCTTCTTTGGGGCTTATTATCTCACCCGAAATAGAATATTCTTTGCCAGAAAAAATATTGCAGCGCCATATTGTTATCTTAGTGTCTTGTTTACAATTGCAACACGCCTTATCTACCCATTATGCCGTAAAACACCCTTTAAGATTTATAAAGCCTTTATAAAGGGAATAGCCCACGGACTTACGCTAAAGAAATAATCCTGCGTAGGCAATACTCCATAATGATGAGCATTATGTATAAAATTATTTAGCAAAGAGGTGATGGTGAGCGAACTGTCAAAAATAAAATATTATAATTTAGCTACAACATTTATAATTAAAGCGCTTATTGCTCTTTTATTAGTTAACTCCCTCTTTAGCGGGGTTGATTTTTCGCAAATAGGATTGATTAAAGGTTTATCAAGCATTGCTGATTTTGGTATTAAGATTGCTTTGGTGTTGATGCTTTTTATATTATTTAAAATCCCAAATAGAAATATTATCTATATTGGATTTTTTTTATTTTTCCTTGTGATAGGTGGATCTATTGGTACCATTTATCATGGAGAAGATTTCGATAAAACCTTAGCTTTATTATTAAATGTCTGTTTGTGGTTCATTATTTTTGGATATGCCAAACCACTCGAATTAAACTTTAATATTTATAAGTTCTCAGTTAAAATATCAACGATATTTTTAATCTTGTCGATGGTATTATATTTTCTTGCCAGACAAGGATTAAACGTAAAAGTACTGGGGGGAGCATGGTTATATGATGAAAACTTTCGTTTTGCTGGTACTTTTGCTGAGCCTAGCTTAAATGGATATTTTTATGGCTTGATGTTTCTTCTAGTCCTCTTCTCCCGTCAGCAATATCGTTTTCCGTTAATCATATTATTTGCAGTTACAACCTATATATCGGGCGCAAAGTTTTCTTTTTTAATTATCCCTCTATTGTTAGGGTTGGTTTATCTTTTCAGAATTAAGGGTTTTTTCAATTATACTTATCAACTTATACCGCTCAGCATAATTTTAATTTTTCTTAGTCTCGCATTCAGCTATCATGGTCTTTTTACTTTTATAGCCGATCACAGTACTAATCCCGCAACGATGACATATGTGACTAGACTAGGATTTCCTATCGTCAGTGTATGGCATCTTATAGAATACCCTTTGGGTAGCGGTATTTATGGGTTTAAAAGTACTTTGCAACCCTATATAGCAGACTATTGCAATGCTTTATCAAATGTAGATGTCAACTGTAATGAAATGTTATCTTATTTATCGTTGCGAGATCCAAATGCATCTGAAAGTTTTGCTCCAAAGGATGTGTTAAGTTTTATCATTTTAAGTTACGGTGTTATTGGGTTATTTGTTTTTATTTGTAGTGTGCTAATAATATCGGCAAAACTCAAATCGAATAAACACTACTTTATCATTCTAATGTATATTGTAGCATCCATGCTTTTTACATTGCCGTTTAGGTTTATTCTATTTTATTCTTTCTTTTTGTTTCAATGCTATATCTACAGAATGTCGAGTGAAAAATGATTTATATAAATGCCCGATTTTTGACTCAGCGCAAAACTGGTGTGCAACAATATGCATTAGTATTATGTCGAGAACTTGTTAAACATGTCCCTGATGTTTGTTTTTTAACTCCAAATTCCGAGTTGATCGATAGTAAATTGAAGAGTGAATTCAATATTCTTTCGATTGGCAGTCGTAATGGGCATTTTTGGGAGCAAATTGAATTGCCACGATACCTGAAGAGTATTGGCAATCCAATGCTGCTATGCTTTACGGGTTTATCACCGTTATTTTATAAAAATTGTTATTTCACTATCCATGATATGTCCTTATATGCGTTTCCTAAGTGGTTTCGTTTGGCATATCGTGCAATGTATAAACTCAATTATGCTGTTCAATCAAAATTTGCTCGGGGCATTTTCACTGTTAGTGAGTATTCCAAAACGGAAATTATAAAATATTTATCGGTAGATCCCAACAAAGTAACCGTTTTGAGAAACTCCATTGTCAGAGATATGAAATGTGAAAAGGTGGAACTCGCTGAGCGAGCACTTAAAAATGAGATACTGCTAGTCGGAACCCTGGAACCAAGAAAGAACATTGAATTTGTCATTAATGCCTTTCTCTCTTCAGAAATTAAAAATCATAAACTCGTCGTTGTTGGTGGGATGGGTTCTGCTTTTTCAAAAACATCGTATTCTCAGAATGAAAATATAGTTTTCTGTGGCTACTTATCTGATGAGGAATTGCAAAAAAAGTACCATGATGCGCTTTTATTTGTTTATCCTTCACTCTATGAGGGGTTTGGTCTTCCTCCTCTTGAAGCAATGCAATATGGTTGCCCGGTATTAGCATCTAACCGAGCAAGTATTCCTGAAGTCTGCGGAGATGCAGCATATTATTTTGATCCTGAAAATGCATCTGAATTCAGTGAGAAACTGTGTGAGTTAATTGAACATTATGAAGAGCTTAGTCCGACATTAGTTCGCAATGGATATCTCCGTCTGGAACAATTTGACGTGCACGTTGTGATATCAAAGCTGTTGGACGTAATCTCAGAAAGGAAGATTTGAATGAAGGTTTTACAGTTCAGTAAATTTTACCCTCCTGTTCACGGTGGGATTGAGCAAGTAGCATTCGATATCAGCGAAGGTATAGCGAAAAGTAATGGTCAGCAAGTTGATGTGCTCTGTGTTGACCCTGTAGGAAAACGAAAAGATGACGAAAAACACCACTACAGTATTTTTCGTGAAAAGATCTTCGCTCAGCTTTTTTCTACTCCACTATCCATTTCTTTGATCTTTAAATGGCGGGAAATTAGAAATAGCTATGATGTCATTCATGTACATCTGCCAAATCCATTGGCAGTGTTGGCGCTTTTTTTATTTCCACCTAAAGGCAAAATTGTATTGCATTGGCATAGTGACATCGTAAAACAAAAAAAATTATTGATGTTCTTTTCGCCATTGCAAAAATGGATATTGGAAAGAAGCTCTCATATTATTGTTACTAGCCCTATTTACGGTCAGTCCTCAGCAACACTGCAGCCTTATCAGAATAAAATTGTGTGCATTCCAATCGGTGTTGATACACATATAATGCCGCTCAATGAAGATCTCGAACAAAAAATAAGGTCTCAGTATCACGATAAAAAGATTGTATTTTCATTAGGGCGTCTCGTTTACTATAAAGGTATGGAATATCTGATCGAGGCGGCAAAAGAACTTCCTGATGACTATGTTGTCCTCATCGGTGGAACGGGTCCATTAATCGATTCGTTAAAGCAAAAAGTAAGCGAAAATAAGTTGTCAGAAAAGGTCATCCTTCTCGGCAGTATCAATTATTCTGATTTGGCCTCATATTACAAAGCTTGTGATGTTTTCTGTCTACCATCAATCCATGAATCTGAAGCGTTTGGTGTCGTTCAACTCGAAGCCATGAGTTTTTCCAAACCCTTAGTATCAACAAATATCCCTCGAAGTGGTGTTGCATGGGTCAACCAACACAATGAAACGGGGATAGTTGTTGAGCCAAATGACGCAAAAGCGCTCGCAAATGGAATCATTTCTGTCCTTAACAAAAGTGATGTTTATAGCAAAGGGGCTAAAGCGCGTTTTGATACAATGTTTACTAAAGAGTTGATGGTTCAAAATATAATTAACTTGTATTCAAGTTTAAAGTGAGTGCAATCATGTCATTATTCCCTGTTATTATGGCCGGCGGTTCCGGCAGTCGTTTATGGCCACTTTCACGAGTTCTCTACCCCAAGCAGTTTCTCTGCCTTGAGGGTAACCTCACAATGCTACAAGCAACAATTAATAGATTGCACGGTATTGAGTGCGAAAGCCCTGTAGTAATCTGCAATGAGCAGCACCGCTTTATCGTTGCTGAGCAGTTACGTGAGATGAATAAACTCACTGAGAATATTATTCTCGAGCCAGTTGGGCGTAATACTGCGCCAGCGATCGCTCTTGCTGCGTTGGCCACTGTCAATAGCCAACCTAATACTAGTCCTATTATGCTTGTGCTGGCAGCAGATCATGTTATCCAGAATGAAAATGCGTTTCGTGAGGCGGTGCTCAAAGCACTTCCGCTTGCTGAGGAAGGCAAGTTGGTGACTTTTGGGATAGTACCCAACAAGCCAGAAACGGGTTACGGCTATATCCGCAGGGGTGATCCTAGCGGCGACAGTGAGCCAGTGAATGCTTACAAGGTTGCACAATTTGTGGAGAAACCGAATCAGGAAACAGCAGAATCCTACGTATCTAGTGGTGAGTATTACTGGAACAGCGGTATGTTCCTGTTCCGTGCTGATCGTTATCTCGAAGAGCTCAATAAATATCGTCCTGACATTCTTGCCGCATGTAAGAAAGCCATGAATGTGACAAATCCCGATCTTAATTTTATACGAATTGATCAAGAGGCTTTCATCACTTGCCCTGATGAATCTGTTGATTATGCAGTCATGGAAAAAACCACGGACGCTGTGGTTGTGCCATTGGATGCTGGATGGAGCGATGTGGGTTCCTGGTCCTCTCTTTGGGATATTAGCCGCAAGACGCCTGAAGGAAATGTAAATACTGGGGATGTGCTGTCATGCAACACAGAAAACAGCTTCCTTTATTCAGAATCCGGGCTGTTGGCTACTGTTGGTGTAAAAGATTTAGTCGTTGTGCAAACTAAAGATGCAGTGTTGATTGCCGATCGAAATGCTGTTCAAGACGTTAAAAAAATAGTTGAAATGATTAAGTCTGAAGGGCGTTTAGAACATCATGCGCATCGTGAAGTTTATCGTCCCTGGGGTAAATATGATTCTATAGATACTGGCGAGCGCTATCAGGTTAAACGTCTTACCGTCAAACCTGGAGAAGGCATCTCATTACAAATGCACCATCATCGTGCTGAACATTGGATTGTGGTTGCGGGTACGGCACAAGTCACGATCAACGATCAAAGTAGGCTATTAGGTGAAAATGAATCCATCTATATTCCAGTTGGAGCAACACATTGTCTTGAGAACCCTGGAAAAATCCCTCTGGAGCTGATCGAGGTGCGCTCGGGTTCTTATCTGGGAGAAGATGACATTGTTCGGTTAGCTGACCGGTATGGAAGAGTGTGATGCAAGGTATGAAAATGATGGAAAAGTTAACCTGTTTTAAAGCCTACGATATTCGCGGCAAGCTGGGCGAAGAGCTGAATGAAGACATCGCGTGGCGCATTGGCCGAGCGTACGGCGAATATGTAAAACCCAAAACAATCGCGCTGGGCGGCGATGTGCGCCTGACCAGCGAGGCGCTCAAGCTGGCGCTGGCAAAAGGGTTGCAGGACGCAGGCGTGGATGTGCTGGATATCGGCCTGTCCGGAACCGAAGAGATTTATTTCGCCACCTTCCATCTGGGCGTTGACGGCGGGATTGAAGTGACCGCCAGCCATAACCCGATGGACTACAACGGGATGAAGCTGGTGCGTGAGGGCGCGCGCCCGGTGAGTGGTGATACGGGTCTGCGTGACGTGCAGCGTCTGGCGGAAGCGAACGACTTCCCGCCGGTCAATGAAGCGAAACGCGGCAGCTACACACAAATCGACCCGCGCAAAGCGTACATCGACCATCTGCTCGGCTACATCAACGTTGAGAATCTCAAACCGCTGAAGCTGGTGATTAACTCCGGCAACGGCGCGGCGGGCCCGGTGGTTGATGCGCTGGAAGCTCGCTTTAAAGCCCTGAACGTTCCCGTCACCTTTATCAAAGTCCACAACACGCCGGACGGCAATTTCCCGAACGGGATCCCGAATCCACTGCTGCCGGAATGCCGCGCGGATACCCGCAACGCGGTGATTGAGCACGGTGCGGACATGGGCATCGCCTTTGACGGCGATTTCGACCGCTGCTTCCTGTTCGACGAGAAAGGCCAGTTTATCGAAGGCTATTACATCGTCGGTCTGCTGGCTGAAGCGTTCCTCGAGAAAAATCCGGGGGCGAAAATCATTCACGATCCGCGTCTGTCGTGGAACACGGTTGACGTCGTGAGCGCCGCAGGCGGCCAGCCGGTGATGTCGAAAACCGGTCACGCGTTCATCAAAGAGCGTATGCGCCAGGAAGATGCCATCTACGGCGGTGAGATGAGTGCTCACCACTACTTCCGCGATTTTGCCTACTGCGACAGCGGGATGATCCCGTGGCTGCTGGTGACGGAGCTGCTGTGTCTGAAAGGCCAGACGCTGGGTGAGCTGGTGCGTGACCGAATGGCGGCGTTCCCGGCGAGTGGCGAGATCAACAGCAAACTGGAAAATCCTGCTGACGCGATTGCCCGCGTGGAGCAGCATTTTGCGCCGCAGGCGCTGGAAATAGACCACACCGACGGGATCAGCATGGCGTTCCCGGAGTGGCGCTTCAATTTGCGTTCGTCGAATACGGAACCCGTTGTGCGTCTTAACGTGGAGTCACGGGCCGACACGGCGCTGATGGAAGAGAAAACATTAGCAATACTCGATCTCCTCAGGAAGTGATGCTGAATACTGCCGAAAGGGTGGTCCTGAATTATGCATTCAGTGTGACATAGATCAGCAAAGGCTATTCATTCAGCCTATACCTGAGTTAACATCAAAGGCACATTTCAAACCGCGCTCATGCAGCGCGGTGACCACACCTGACAGGAGTATGTAATGTCCAAGCAACAGATCGGCGTTGTCGGTATGGCAGTGATGGGGCGCAACCTGGCGCTCAACATCGAAAGCCGCGGTTATACCGTCTCCGTTTTCAACCGCTCCCGCGATAAAACCGAAGAAGTCATCGCCGAAAATCCTGGCAAGAAACTTGTTCCTTTTTACACGGTGCAGGAATTTGTTGAATCCCTGGAAACGCCTCGTCGTATCCTGTTAATGGTGAAGGCGGGCGCGGGCACAGATGCTGCAATCGATTCCCTGAAACCGTACCTGGATAAAGGCGACATCATCATTGATGGCGGCAACACCTTCTTCCACGACACTATCCGTCGTAATCGCGAACTGTCTGCTGAAGGCTTTAACTTCATCGGTACCGGTGTGTCCGGTGGTGAAGAGGGCGCTCTGAAGGGCCCATCCATCATGCCTGGCGGTCAGAAAGAAGCATATGAATTAGTTGCGCCAATCCTGACGAAAATCGCTGCTGTCGCGGAAGATGGCGAACCGTGCGTGACTTACATTGGTCCTGACGGTGCGGGTCATTACGTTAAAATGGTTCACAACGGTATTGAATACGGCGACATGCAGCTGATTGCAGAAGCCTATGCGCTGTTAAAAGGCGGCCTGAATCTGTCTAACGAAGAGTTGGCGCAGACTTTCACTGAGTGGAACAATGGCGAGCTGAGCAGCTATCTGATCGACATCACCAAAGACATCTTCACGAAGAAAGACGAAGACGGTATTTACTTGGTTGATGTGATCCTGGATGAAGCAGCGAACAAAGGCACCGGTAAATGGACCAGCCAGAGCTCTCTGGATCTGGGTGAGCCACTGTCTCTGATTACTGAATCTGTGTTTGCACGTTACATCTCTTCTCTTAAAGAGCAGCGTGTTGCGGCATCTAAAGTTCTGTCTGGCCCGCAGGCTAAGCCTGCTGGTGATAAAGCGGAATTCATCGAGAAAGTCCGTCGCGCATTGTATCTGGGCAAATTGGTTTCTTACGCTCAGGGCTTCTCTCAGCTGCGCGCAGCCTCTGACGAGAATAACTGGGATCTGAACTACGGTGAGATCGCGAAGATCTTCCGTGCGGGCTGTATCATTCGCGCTCAGTTCCTGCAGAAAATCACCGATGCTTATGCTGAAAATGCGGACATCGCCAACTTGTTGCTGGCTCCGTACTTCAAAAAGATTGCGGATGACTATCAGCAAGCGCTGCGTGATGTTGTTGCTTACGCGATTCAGAACGGCATTCCTGTTCCGACGTTCTCTGCCGCTGTAGCGTACTATGATAGCTACCGTTCAGCCGTGCTGCCAGCCAACCTGATTCAGGCGCAGCGTGACTATTTCGGTGCACACACGTATAAACGCACTGATAAAGAAGGTGTGTTCCACACCGAGTGGCTGGATTAATCTGATTTAATTGAGCCTCTAAGAATAGCCCGGAGATAATTTCTGGGCTTTTTTATAGCTCTAATGCCCTTATTTCCTTGTGTTATCCCCTCGCACACTGTTATTGCAAAATAAAATGCTGTTTTTCACACATTAATTCCAAGGGCTTTGCCTTGACAGCGGATAAACATAAGAGGTAAAAACCTCAACAGTTGTTTATTGTGGTGGCGATGTTAATGCCTCCTGAAACTCATACTTGAAGAAGTTGAAAGAATGAAAATTACAATCTCCGGTACAGGCTATGTCGGTCTTTCAAACGGTATTTTGATTGCGCAAAACCATGAAGTGGTCGCGTTGGATATCGTCCAGGCTAAAGTGGATATGCTTAATCAAAAGATCTCTCCGATTGTGGACAAAGAGATCCAGGATTATCTCGCGAATAAGCCGCTGAATTTCCGTGCTACGACCGATAAAGAAGACGCATACCGCGGCGCAGATTATGTGATTATCGCTACTCCAACTGATTACGATGCAAAGACAAACTACTTCAACACCTCCAGTGTAGAAGCCGTCATCAAAGATGTGATTGCGATTAACCCGCATGCTGTGATGATTATCAAATCGACTATTCCAGTGGGCTTTACCCAGTCCATCAAAGAAAAACTGGGCATCGATAACGTCATCTTCTCACCTGAGTTCCTGCGTGAGGGCAAAGCGTTGTATGACAATCTACATCCATCGCGCATTGTCATTGGTGAACGTTCTGAGCGCGCTGAGCGTTTTGCTGCACTGTTGCAGGAAGGGGCCATTAAGAAAAACATTGATGTACTCTTCACCGATCCGACTGAAGCCGAGGCGATTAAACTGTTCGCTAATACTTATCTGGCGATGCGCGTGGCTTATTTTAACGAGCTGGATAGCTACGCGGAAAGTCTGGGATTAAATACCCGACAGATCATTGAAGGTGTTTGCCTGGATCCTCGTATCGGCAATCACTACAACAATCCTTCCTTCGGATATGGTGGTTACTGTCTGCCAAAAGATACCAAACAGTTGCTGGCGAACTATCAGGCGGTGCCAAACAATCTCATTTCAGCGATTGTTGATGCAAACCGTACGCGCAAGGATTTTATCTCTGATTCTATTCTGGCGCGTCAGCCCAAAGTGGTCGGCGTATACCGCCTGATTATGAAGAGCGGTTCGGATAACTTCCGTGCCTCTTCTATTCAAGGGATAATGAAGCGTATTAAGGCGAAAGGCGTTCAGGTCATTATTTATGAACCTGCAATGAAAGAAGATGAATTCTTCCATTCGCGCGTCGTTCGCGATCTGGATGCCTTCAAAAAAGAAGCCGATGTGATTATTTCAAACCGTATGGCGGAAGAGTTAGCTGACGTCGCGGATAAAGTCTATACACGCGATCTTTTCGGAAGCGATTAAGTCGTTTTGTTTAGCGTATAAAAAAGCCCGGCATTGCCGGGCTTTTTGTTTTATTACACGTTGTAAAAATTGCGATACCAGTCCACAAAATTCTTCACACCGTCTTTCACGGTCGTTTGCGGCTTGAAACCAATCACATCAAACAGTGCTTTAGTATCTGCGCTGGTTTCGAGCACATCACCTGGCTGAATAGGCATCATATTTTTCTGTGCTTCTTTGCCCAACGCATCTTCTAGCGCGGTGATGTAGTCCATCAATTCGACAGGGGAGCTGTTGCCGATGTTATAGACGCGGTACGGCGCAGAACTTGTAGCCGGCGATCCGGTCTCTACAGTCCATTCAGCATCAGCCTGCGGAATAACATCCTGCAAACGAATGATGGCTTCGGCAATATCATCAATATAGGTGAAATCGCGCTTCATCTTGCCGTAGTTATAGACATCAATACTGTTGCCTTCGATCATCGCCTTCGTAAATTTGAACAGAGCCATATCTGGGCGACCCCATGGGCCATATACCGTAAAGAAGCGCAGGCCAGTCGTTGGCAAGTTATAAAGATGCGAATAAGTGTGCGACATCAATTCGTTGGCTTTTTTGGTCGCCGCATACAGCGACACCGGGTGGTCTACAGAATCATCGGTAGAGAAGGGCATCTTGCGATTAAGACCATAAACCGAGCTGGAGGAGGCATAAAGCAGGTGCTGAACCTGATTATGTCGGCAGCCTTCAAGCACGTTCAGATGACCAATGAGGTTAGCATCTGCGTAAGCGTGCGGATTATCCAGCGAATAACGTACGCCAGCTTGAGCCGCCAGATGAATGACACGGTCAAATTTCTCATCAGCGAACAGTTTCGCCATCCCTTCACGATCGGCCAAATCAAGCTTGTGGAAAGTGAAGTTCTCAGATGTCAGCAGATTCAGTCGAGCTTCTTTCAGACTGACGTCATAGTAGTCATTCAGATTATCAATCCCGACAACCTGGTGCCCTGCGTCGAGAAGCCGTCCGCTAACATGGAAGCCGATAAAGCCTGCTGCACCGGTGACCAGAAATTTCATATTCATCCTCTGTAGTAACATATACCGCTATTCACATAGCATAAACCCTTGGGCGTCATCATACCCCTAAGCGTGTGGTTAGCAAAACTTAGCCAGTCAACCGTATAGTCAACGGATTCCTGTAGATAAATTTCTTACAAACGATACACTAGACCGATAGTTTTTTGTGCTTTTACCGTTGAAGGATTGTATGTCCCAGAAAAACAATAACGGGGTCACTCAAAATAATGACCCAGAGCAAATTGATTTAATTGAGCTGATGTTGCAGCTATGGCGTGGTAAATGGGTAATCGCAACTTGCGTCGCGATAGCCATTGCGGTTGCTGGAGTCTATCTGGTTTTTGCGAAAGAGCAGTGGACTTCGACGGCAATTATCACGCAACCTGATGCCGCGCAAATTGGTACCTACAGTAATGCGCTGAACGTTGTTTATGGCAGTTCAACAACAAATGCGAATGCGGCCCCTCGTCTGGTTGATATACAGACTAGCGTGTTTGAACGTTTTAGTGCTGCATTTTCAGCTCTCGCAGGAGCGCTGGAAAATCAGGATATACCTGAAAAACTGAAGATCGAGCCTGTCGTTGTTACTCAGACTTACCCACTGCAGATTTCCTATACTGCTGAAACCGCGGAGTCGGCACAAAAAATCTTTACGCAATATATTCAGAAAGTTGATGAGCAAGTTGCGAAGGAACTTTATGTCGACCTGAAGGGTAATATCGAACTACAGATCATTACGCTGAACAATACACTGAGTAACCAGGAGAAGGTTTCTCAGGAGCAGAAAGATCTACGAATTAAGCAAATTTCGGAAGCATTGAAATACGCAGAAGCAGCAAATATCACCAGTCCTCGCATCCAACAGACACAGGATGTCACTCAGGACACGTTATTCCTGTTAGGAACCGAAGCGCTGCAATCAATGATTCAGCGTGAAGCGACGCGACCTTTGATATTCTCAGATGATTATTATCTGAGCAAACAAAAGTTGTTTGACATTGATAAGTTAAAAATCGATGAAAGCACCATCCATGCCTACCGCTATGTGATGAAGCCGGACCTTCCGGTGCGTAAGGATAGCCCGAAGAAAGCAATCGCATTGATTTTAGCTGTTCTGCTGGGTGGGTTTATTGGTTCAAGTGTGGTGCTGGCGCGGAACGCATTACGAAACTACAAATCAAAAAATTAAGTCAGTTTCTCTCGAGAAAAAGAGAAATGCGTAAAAGAAAAGACCGGGTTTCCCCGGTCTTTTTTATTTGTGTCGCTGGCGCAAATTCTCAATGACAGCCGTCAAATCCATCTCCTGATCCTGCAACAGGACGAGCAGGTGGTACATCAAATCAGAGGCTTCATTTTTTAACTCTTCGCGGTCGTTGACCGTTGCCGCCAGTGCGGTTTCAACGCCTTCTTCGCCCACTTTCTGCGCGATACGTTTGGTGCCGCTGGCGTAAAGTTTCGCAGTATATGAACTCTCTGGATCGGCAGTTTTGCGCTCGGCCAGCAGTTGTTCTAGCTGATACAGGAACAGCCACTGGTGGCTGGCATCGCCAAAGCAGCTGCTGGTCCCCAGATGGCAAGTGGGGCCAACAGGATTAGCCAGCACCAGCAACGTATCGTTATCGCAATCAGGTGTCACACTGACCACGTTCAGAAAATTACCGGAGCTTTCACCTTTGGTCCAAAGACGCTGTTTGGTGCGCGAGAAAAAGGTCACTTTCTTGCTGTCGAGCGTTTGTGCTAAAGCCTGCTGGTTCATGTAACCGAGCATCAGTACTTCGCCAGAAACCGCATGTTGCACAACCACCGGCAATAATCCGTCAGTTTTTTCCCAGTCCAGTTGCGCCTGTTGTTGTTCAGTTAACATAACCTAATCTCCACGCCCTGGGTGGCCAGGTACGTTTTTAACTCACCAATATTAATAATCTGCTTGTGGAACACCGATGCGGCTAACGCGCCGTCAACATCTGCATCACGGAAGGCTTCAAGGAAATGTTCCATAGTTCCCGCGCCGCCGGAGGCAATCATCGGCACGCGGCACACGGCACGTACTTTCTTGAGCTGTTCCAGATCGTAGCCGTTACGCACGCCATCCTGATTCATCATATTCAGGACGATTTCGCCTGCACCGCGTTTTTGCACTTCCTGCACCCAATCCAGGGTTTCCCACTGCGTCACGCGCGTACGACTTTCATCGCCCGTGTACTGATTGACGTGGTACTTACCGGTCGCGTCGTCAAACCAGGTATCAATCCCAACGACGATGCACTGCACGCCAAAACGATCAGCAAGACGCGTAATCAGTTCCGGGTCCGCCAGAGCAGGGGAGTTGATGGAAATCTTATCAGCCCCAAACGAGAGAATTTTTGCCGCGTCTTCCGCAGACTTGATTCCGCCAGCGACGCAGAAGGGGATATCAATCACTTCAGCCACGCGCGCAACCCAGCTTTTATCAACCACCCGGCCATCGCTTGATGCGGTAATATCGTAAAACACCAGCTCATCTGCCCCTTCTTCGGCATAACGTTTTGCCAGCGGCACGATATCGCCAATAATTTCGTGATTGCGAAACTGTACGCCTTTCACTACCTGACCGTCGCGCACGTCAAGGCAGGGGATTATCCGTTTTGCCAGCATTGAATTGCCTCCGTCACAGTAAATTTTTCTTCCAGTAAGGCACGCCCAACAATAACCCCGCGTACGCCTGTTCCACGCAATGCAGCGATATCGGCCAAATCGCCGATTCCACCCGATGACTGGAAAGCCACCTGCGGGTAACGCGCACAGACTTCTTCGTACAACGAAACATTCGATCCGGCCAGCGTGCCGTCGCGGGAAATGTCCGTGCAAAGCACATGCTTCAGCCCAACCGGCAGGTAGATTTCAACCAGCTCTTCCAGCGTCACGCCGGAATTTTCCTGCCAGCCGCTCACCGCAACCTGCTTGTTACCCTGGTCATCGATACGTACGTCGAGCGCTAATACCAGCGCATCCGCGCCAAAGCGACGGAACCAGTCTTTGACCATTTCAGGATCTTTGACCGCCGTAGAACCCACGACCACGCGTGCGACACCGGCCTCAAGCAAAGCTGCCACATCCTCTTCAGTGCGTACTCCACCGCCAACCTGCACGGGAACGTCAACGCCTGAAACGAGCGACTTCAATAATGTAATCTGGCGTTTAGCCGGGTCTTTTGCGCCGGTCAGATCCACCAGATGTAAGACTTCTGCACCCTGCGCCGCATAATCCTGCAAGCGTGGTAGCGGGTCGTTTCCGTAATCGCGCTGCTGGCCGTAATCCCCCTGATGGAGGCGAACAACCGTGCCGTCAATTAAATCCAGTGCGGGAATAATCATCACATCTCCAGGAAATTTTTGAGCAACTGCGCACCTGCGGCGCCGGAGCGTTCCGGGTGGAACTGCACGCCAAAGAAATTATCTTTGTTCACAGCGGCGGTAAATGGCTCGCCATAATGGCATTGCGCGATGGTCCAGGTATTCACCGGCATCGCGTAGCTATGGACGAAATAGAAATACGCGCCATCTTCGATGCCACGGAACAAACGGTCGCCCGCTTTCGGATAGACGCGGTTCCAGCCCATGTGCGGGAGCGGCAAACCAAAGTCGGTCATCTTGGGCACGTCTTCTTCGATGATACCCAGCATGTCCACGCCATGGCTTTCTTCACTGCGGCGGCCAAGAAGCTGCATGCCCAGGCAGATGCCCAGCACGGGTTGGGTGCAGGCTTTGATCAGGTCCACTAATTCTCGTTCGTGGATCTGATCCATCGCTGCCTGCGCGGTTCCCACGCCGGGCAGGAAAAGTTTGTCCGCACGCAACACCACGTCAGGATCGCGGCTGACCACCGGCTCATAGCCGTGACGCGCAATGGCTGATGTCACGGAATTCAGATTGGCGCAGCCCGTATCCAGAATCACCACGTTCATCACAGCACTCCTTTAGACGAAGGCAGAGTATCGCCGTCGACACGAATGGCCTGACGCAGCGTACGGCCAAAGACTTTGAACAAGCTTTCGACACGGTGGTGATCGTTCTTGCCTTTTGTTTTCAGGTGCAACGTCACGCCCATGGTGTAGGAGAGGGAGCGGAAGAAGTGTTCAACCATTTCAGTGCTCAAATCGCCCACGCGCTGATAGGTAAAATCAGCTTTATATTCCAGGTGCGGGCGACCAGAAATGTCCAGCGCACAGCGTGCCAGGCACTCATCCATCGGCAGGACAAAGCCGAAACGGTTGATGCCGCGCTTATCACCCAGCGCCAGTTTCAACGCTTCGCCCAGTGCCAGGCCGGTATCTTCAACGGTGTGGTGATCGTCAATGTACAGATCGCCTTTCACGTTGATCTCCATACGAAAACCACCGTGCGTGCAAATTTGATCCAGCATATGGTCAAAGAACCCAACACCCGTATGAATCTTGCTGCCGCCTTCGCGATCCAGCCAGACCTTAACGTCGATTTGCGTCTCTTTGGTGTTGCGCTCGACGTGCGAGTAACGATCGCGTTTCGTCAGCTTTTCGCCAATCATCGCCCAGTTCAGTTCGGAGCGGTTAAAGCGCAGACCTTGAATGCCCATATTATCGGCCAGCTCAATGTCCGTTGCGCGGTCGCCAATCACGTAGCTGTTTGCACGGTCCAGCGCATCTTCAGCGAGATAGCGTTCAACCAACTTCACTTTAGGTTTGCGGCAATCGCAATTCTCCGCTGGCAGGTGCGGGCAAATCAGCACCTCATCAAACGTCACACCCTGAGAGGAGAGGATCTGCATCATCAGGTTATGCGGCCCGTCGAAATCCGCCTGCGGGAAACTGTCAGTGCCTAATCCGTCCTGATTGGTGATCATCACCAGCTTAAATCCGGCTTTCTGCAACGTAAGCAGAACCGGGATAACATCCGCTTCAAAAGCCAGTTTGTCGAAACGATCGACCTGATAATCACTGGGCGGCTCGGAAATGATCGTGCCGTCACGATCGATAAAGAGGGTCTTCTGGCTCATACTTGCTCCGCTTTCAGGGCGTCAATAACGCGCTGGCTCTCTTCCCGCGTGCCCACGGTGATGCGTAAACAGCCGCTCAGGGAAGGTTGTTTGTTTTGGTCTCGTAAGATAATGCCCTGATCCCACAAAGATTTAAATACAGCGCTGGACGCGGTAAAACGCGCCAGGATGTAATTGGTTTCAGAGTCGAACACCTGCTCAACGCAGGCGATATCTTTCAGGGCGTTCACCAGATATTGACGCTCAACGAGGATTTGCGCCACGCGTTCGCGCATGGCATTAATGCCCTGTGGAGCCAGCGCCTGCGCGGCAATATCCGCAACCGGCGTAGAAAGAGGATACGGCGCGATAACCTTCATCAGCAGATCGATAACGTCTTTATTGGCAAGCGTAAAACCGCAGCGCAAACCTGCCAGCGCGAAGGCTTTCGACAGGGTGCGCAACACCACAAGATGCGGATACTCTTCCAGCCAGCCGGTCAACGTGGCCTGCGGGCAAAATTCGATATAGGCTTCATCGGCAACAACCAGCGCTTTGCCGCGCGTCAT
The DNA here is from genome assembly GCF_000016325.1 of Enterobacter sp. 638. Taxonomy (NCBI): domain Bacteria; kingdom Pseudomonadati; phylum Pseudomonadota; class Gammaproteobacteria; order Enterobacterales; family Enterobacteriaceae; genus Enterobacter; species Enterobacter sp. 638. The sequence continues at coordinate 2,832,477 of NC_009436.1, read as the reverse complement.
TTCCAGCAGGGTACGGACATCCTGCGGGTTAATAATCTGCCCGGTTGGGTTATTGGGGCTGCAAACAAAAACGACCTTTACGCCGTCAAGATTGTCAGCAATCGCAGGTAAATCAAGCTGCCAGTCGTCGAGTGACAGAACGTTGCGACACTCTACGCCAAAGGTTTCAGCGCTGACGCTGTACATGCCGTAAGTCGGCTGGCAGTACAGCACAGCGTCTTTGCCCGGCTCGCAGAACGCGCGGATCAGCAGTTCAATCCCTTCGTCAGCACCGCGACTCACCAGCACCTGCTCAGGTTTGACGCCAGCGTACTGGGCATAATTTTCGATAACAGCTTTCGGCTGGCACTCCGGATAACGGTTCAGCGTCTGCTGTGAAAGGTCGAACGTCACCGCCGTTGGGAATTCATTGGCGTTGAGCCACACATCGCCGTTACCGCCCAGGCGGCGAGCAGATTGATAAGGCGTCAGTCTGCGAACGTTGTCACGGGCTAATTCTTCAATGCTCATGCTTGCTCCTTCAGGGCTGCAACACGCAGCGTCACGGCGTTTTTGTGGGCGGTGAGACGTTCAGCTTCCGCCAGCGTTTCAATGGTGGAGGCAAGCGCAGCAAACCCTTCTCGAGACAGTTCTTGCACGGTCATGCGCTTCTGGAAATCAGCCAGCCCAAGGCTTGAACAGGTTGATGTGTAGCCGTACGTTGGCAGCACGTGGTTTGTTCCCGAGGCGTAATCCCCTGCGGACTCGGGTGACCAGTCGCCGAGAAACACAGAACCGGCGCTGGTGATGCTGTCTACCAGCTCGCGAGCGCTGCGGGTCTGAATAATCAGGTGTTCCGGACCGTACTGATTTGAAATGGCAATACATTGCTCCAGATCTTGCGCCACGATCAAACGGCTGGCCGACAACGCCTGACGCGCCGTTTCGGCACGCGGCAGGTCAGCAAGCTGGCGTTCAACGGCCTCGCCGACGCGCGTGGCCATTGAGGCATCCGGCGTCAGTAAAATCACCTGTGAATCGGGGCCGTGTTCGGCCTGTGACAGCAGGTCAGAGGCGACGAAATCTGGCGTTGCGCCACTGTCGGCAATTACTAACACTTCCGACGGTCCGGCTGGCATATCGATAGCTGCACCGTCTAAACGCTGGCTGACCTGGCGTTTAGCTTCAGTCACAAACGCGTTACCCGGTCCAAAAATCTTATCGACTTTCGGCACTGACTCCGTGCCAAACGCCAGTGCGGAGATGGCCTGCGCACCACCGACTTTAAACACGTCTTTCACACCGCACAGCTTGGCCGCATAAAGAATCTCATCAGCAATTGGCGGCGGCGAGCAGAGCACCACTTTTTGACAACCCGCAATGCGTGCGGGCGTGGCCAGCATCAGCACGGTTGAAAACAGCGGTGCAGAGCCGCCAGGGATATACAGCCCAACGGAGGCAATCGGGCGCGTAACCTGCTGGCAACGCACGCCGGGCAGCGTTTCGATATCGACGGTCTGCAGTTTTTGCGCGGTGTGGAAGGTGTCGATATTTTTCACGGCTACCGCCATGGCCTGCTTGATCTCCTCGCCCAGGCGTTCGCAGGCCGCGTCGATTTCCTGTTCGGTGACCTTAAGCGCACCGACCTCGGTTTTATCAAATTTTGCGCTGTATTCGCGCAGCGCGTCATCGCCGCGGGCTTTAACGTTATCCAGAATCTCTGCGACGGTGCGGGTAATACTTTCTGAGGCAGAAATAGCCGGGCGCATCAGCAGAGCGCGCTGCTGCTCGTCATTACAGCTGTTCCAGTCGATGATTGTGTTAAAGCTCATGGCGGTCACTCCATCATCTTCTCAATTGGCAGCACCAGAATGGAGCTTGCACCCAGCGCTTTCAGTTTTTCCATGGTTTCCCAGAACAGGGTTTCGCTGCTCACCATGTGCATCGCCACTCGTTGTTGATCGCCAGCCAGCGGCAGAATGGTTGGGCGTTCCGCACCCGGCAGCAGGGCAATCACTTCGTCCAGGCGCTCGGTCGGTGCATGCATCATGATGTATTTGGATTCGCGTGCCTGAATCACGCCCTGAATACGGGTCAGCAGGCGGTCAATCAGCTGTTGCTTCGCTTCCGGCATCTCGCCATCGCGCTGAATCAGACAGGCTTTGGAGCGATAAATCACTTCGACTTCACGTAGGCCGTTCGCTTCAAGCGTTGCACCAGTAGACACCAAATCGCAAATGGCGTCGGCCAGGCCCGCACGCGGAGCGACTTCAACAGAACCGTTCAACAGACAGGATTTAAACTGCACGCCTTTCTGATCAAGATAGCGTTTCAGCAGGTGAGGGTACGAGGTGGCGATACGCTTGCCGTTCAGCGCAGCAGGGCCGTCCCACGCTTCATCAACCGCCATCGCCAGCGACAGGCGGCAGCCGCCAAAATCCAGACGGCGCAGAGTGAAATAACGCGGGTCTTCACCCTGTGCGCGACGGGTCAGTAACTCTTCTTCCAGCACGTTTTCGCCGATAATACCGAGGTCAACCACGCCGTCCATTACTAGGCCCGGGATGTCGTCATCACGTACGCGCAGGATATCAATCGGCATATTTTCAGCCAGAGCGATGAGACGCTGAGTGTGCAGGTTGATTTTAATCCCACAGCGCGCCAGTAATTCGCGTGAATCGTCGCTCAGACGGCCTGATTTTTGAATAGCTATGCGTAAACGTGTGTTGTCTAACATTCTGTTGTCCTCGTTATCTTGTTTTAATCTGTCTGAATACGGTCCAAAAAAAAGCCCCCGGAAGATCATCTTCCGGGGGCTTTCTCTTGCGTTCTCGCACCACTGGAAGATCTGAATGTCTTCCAGCACACATCGCCTGAAAGACTAGTCAGGATGATGGTGATGATGGTGGTTTTTAAATGGAACGCGTGTCATATAAATTCTCTTTGAATGCTTATGCATCTGATGTCATTTAACGTAAACCACATTCACTGTTCAACGCAAGGGCTTTTTTTAATCATTAATTCATTTCATATTGATGCTATGAATTGTCAGTTCCGCAGCGCTGGCGTAGCCTTAAGTCAGACGCGTGAAAGCGAGGAGAGAACGTATGAAAAAGATCGCCATTGTCGGTTTAGGATGGCTCGGCATGCCGTTAGCGATGTCGTTAACAGCAAGAGGCTGGCAAGTGACCGGCAGTAAAACGACGCTGGACGGGGTCGAAGCGGCTCGGATGTCGGGAATCGACAGCGTGGAGCTTCGGCTTGAACCAGAACTGGTCTGTGACGCCGACGATCTGGATACGCTAATGAATGTCGATGCGTTGGTGATTACGCTTCCGGCTCGTCGCAGCGGAGATGGGGAAGGATTCTACCTTCGGGCTATGCAGGAAATTGTCGACAGCGCGCTGGCGCATCATGTACCGCGCATTATTTTCACCAGCTCGACGTCGGTTTATGGTGATGTCGAAGGTACCGTCAAAGAAAGCACCGAACGTCAACCGGTCACGGCTAGCGGTCGTGTGCTGAAAGAGCTGGAAGACTGGCTGCATAATTTACCCGGTACGCAGGTGGACATTTTGCGTCTCGCCGGTCTTGTGGGACCAGAGCGTCATCCAGGACGCTTTTTTGCCGGAAAAACGGCACCGAATGGCCAGCATGGCGTCAATCTTGTCCATCTTGAGGACGTTATCGGCGCAATTACCCTGCTTTTACAGGCTCCGAAAGGCGGACACATCTATAATATATGTGCGCCATCTCATCCGGCGCGAAGTACGTTTTATCCCGTGATGGCCCGTCAGCTTGGGCTTGAGCCGCCGCAATTTCGCGACGCATCTGGGGAAGGGCAAGGCAAATTGATTGATGGCAATCGTATTTGTCGTGAACTGGGATTTGAATATCAATATCCCGATCCGCTGGTGATGCCAATGGAATAACGCCGCCAGCGGATTCGCTCGCACACCGCAAGGGGGCGAACATGAAACCGCTGCTGGATGTTCTGATTATCCTCGATGCGCTCGAAAAAGAGGGAAGCTTTGCCGCCGCGTCGGCAAAGCTCTTCAAAACGCCCTCGGCCCTCAGTTATACCGTCCATAAACTCGAAAGCGATCTCAATATTCAACTGCTCGATCGCACGGGCCACCGCGCCCGCTTCACCCGTACCGGACAAATGTTGCTTGAGAAAGGCCGCGAAGTTCTTCACACCGTACGCGAGCTGGAAAAACAGGCCGTGAAGCTGCACCAGGGCTGGGAAAATGAGCTGGTGATTGGCGTTGATGACACGTTTCCCTTCTCGCTACTCGCGCCGTTGATTGAAGCCTTTTATCAACGCCATAGCGTCACTCGACTTAAATTTATCAACGGCGTGCTGGGCGGTTCCTGGGAAGCGTTAACCCAGGGGCGGGCGGATATTATCGTCGGCGCGCTGCATGAGCCGCCGCAGTCGAGCGAATTTGGTTTTGCGCGTTTGGGCGTGCTTGAACAAGTTTTCGTCGTGGCGCCGCATCATCCGCTTGCCCAGGAACCTGAACCCATCTCACGACGCGTGATTAAAGGCTGTCGGGCGATTGTTGTCGGGGACAGTTCGTTGCCCGAATGCGCCGTTTCTTCGCAACTGCTTGAGGATCAGGAGGCAATCACCGTATTTGATTTTAAAACCAAACTGGAACTGCAAATTAGCGGTCTGGGGTGTGGTTATCTGCCGCGTTATCTGGCGCAGCGGTTTATTGAAACGGGGGCGCTGGTTGAGAAACAGGTGATGGCACAAAACCACAGCGAATCGGTGTGGGTTGGCTGGAATGAGCAAACCGCAGGACTCGCCAGCGCGTGGTGGCGGGATGAGATTTTAGCAAATAGTGCTATCGCTGCCGTTTACACTTCGCCCGATGGCCGTATATCAAGTGGTTAGTAAAAAGAAAAGCCTGATCGGTATATGAATCTATTGCCTTTTATCCCAAAGATGGGGCAAAATGCGCCGCTGCAAAAAATTAGAATAATCGACGATATAAAAGGCGTCGGTTATTTTTTTTTGCATGTATCAAACGCCATTTAAAACCAAGAGGCCGGGCTTCGTACCGGATAGATACTTACAAAAACCGACAGTTGTTGTCGCTGAGGAATTCAGAAAATGGGGCAATCATTTGCTTACGCGCTGGCTCTCACCGTAATGGGGAATAACCATGTCGCTTAACGCTACTCCACAAACCTCTCGCGTGGAATTACGTAAGACACTTACGTTGATTCCGGTTGTAATGATGGGCCTTGCCTACATGCAGCCGATGACGCTGTTCGATACGTTTGGTATCGTTTCAGGCCTCACAGACGGTCACGTCGCAACGGCATATGCCTTTGCGCTGGTCGCTATTCTCTTTACGGCGTTGAGCTACGGTAAACTGGTTCGCCGTTTCCCGTCCGCTGGCTCTGCATACACCTATGCTCAGAAATCCATTAGCCCGGCTGTTGGCTTTATGGTGGGCTGGTCATCTCTGCTGGACTATCTGTTCATGCCGATGATCAACATTCTGCTGGCAAAAATTTACTTCGAAGCGCTGGTGCCTTCCGTCCCATCGTGGCTCTTCGTGGTTGCGCTGGTGGCCTTTATGACCATCTCAAACCTGCGCAGCATTAAGACCGTCGCCAACTTCAATACGCTGATCGTTATCCTGCAGATGGGTATCGTGGCGGTTATCGTCGGTCTGATTGTCTACGGTGTCGCGCACGGTGAAGGTGCCGGTACGCTGACCAGCACCCGTCCATTCTGGTCTGAAGGCGCACACGTTGTGCCGATGATTACCGGTGCAACCATTCTGTGCTTCTCGTTCCTGGGCTTTGACGGTATCTCTTCGCTGTCTGAAGAGACCAAAGACGCTGAGCGTGTGATCCCTCGTGCTATCCTCCTGACAGCGCTTTTGGGTGGCATGGTCTTTATCGGTGCGTCTTACTTCCTGCAGCTGTATTTCCCGGATATCTCTCGCTTTAAAGATCCGGATGCATCACAGCCAGAAATTATGCTCTACGTTGCCGGTAAAACCTTCCAGTGGGGCGTGCTGATCTTCTCAAGCGTTACCGTGCTGGCATCCGGTATGGCTGCCCACGCAGGCGTTTCGCGTCTGATGTACGTGATGGGCCGCGACGGTGTGTTCCCAACGCGCTTCTTTGGTTATATTCATCCGAAATGGCGCACTCCAGCATGGAACGTGCTGCTGGTTGGCGCTATCGCACTGTTGGCGATTAAATTTGACCTGGTCACAGCAACGGCGCTGATTAACTTTGGTGCGCTGGTGGCGTTCACCTTTGTTAACCTCTCCGTGATCTCGCAGTTCTGGATCCGTGAGAAGCGCAACAAAACGCTGAAAGACCACTTTAACTACCTGGTCCTGCCGCTGTGTGGCGCAATGACCGTCGGTGCGCTGTGGATCAACCTTGAAGAAAGCTCAATGATTCTGGGTCTGATCTGGGGTGGTATCGGTCTGGTTTACCTGGCTTGCGTGACCAAAAGCTTCCGCAACCCGGTTCCACAGTACGAAGATATCGCACAGTAATTAGCGTCTGTTGATAAAAAAACCGGGGACAATGTCTCCGGTTTTTTTATGCCTCTAATTCGGCTCAGTCTATAAATTCCCCTCCTAAGGAAGGGCACGTTTAAACGATTTCTTGTGCGTATTGGTACAGCGCTTTCAACAGATTCTGTTTCTCCGCATCACCTTCATACTGCGTAAACAGCATTTCCAGTTCTTGCGCATAACATTGTAAATACTCAGGCGTAAAGACGTTGCGGCGATGCTGTAACCAGCGTTCCTGCTCGCTTTCGTCCAGCGTGCCGGGGTAGTTACGCGCCCGATAGTTAAACATCAGCTTCTCAATACGTTTATCCGCAAACGTGATATCCAGAGCAGGTAAGTTGCGCGGATCGGTTTGCAGAACGATATTCATTGCGGCTCTATCAGCATCGCTGAAAAAGCCGTTGTAGAGCTGTGCATCAACATTATCCGACGGGACAAACGGTTCGGCTTCGGCAAAAATCGCCACCACTTTATCGCGAACCTGCGGGTTATCGCGCAGGACTTTGAGATTATCCAGACACTGCTGACGGTTAATCCCCAGCCGCTCTGCGTCTTCCGGGCGCAACGTATTTGCCTGCGCCAGCACGGGACATTTATTGATATGCACCAGCTTAACCGGCACCGCCGCGTCCTCGCCTAATTCACTTTTAGGCGTGTATAAACGCGCGCGTAGCGCATCGCTGTCCAGCTCAAGCAGCGGAGTGATGTCTCCGGCCAGATCGACCATAATCACCGCGTTGCGGTTATCAGGATGCCACGCCAGCGGAGCGACCCAACTGGTATTTCCACGCCAGGCGCCGAACATACCGGAAATATGCACCAGCGGTTTCATTTGCGGGACGTCAATTAGCGTCATCAGTTTCTGTTTATTGCGGTGGCTCAGCAGATACTCAAACAGTTTGGGTTGCGCTGTTTTGACGCGCTTTGCCATCTCGATGGTGGCATAGACGTCCGCCATGGCGTCGTGCGCATTGCTGTGTTCAATGCCGTTGGCGCGGGTCAAATGTTCCAGACGGAAGCTTGGCAGCCCGTCTTCATTTTCTGGCCAGTTGATTCCTTCCGGGCGCAGCGCATAGCAGGCGCGCATCACGTCCAGTAAATCCCAGCGTGAATTACGGTTTTGCCAGCTCCAGGCATAGGGATCGTAAAAATTGCGGTACAGGACGTTGCGCGTCACTTCATCATCGAAGCGAATATTGTTATAGCCCACCACGCAGGTATTCGGCACGGTAAAAAGTGCATGAATGCGACGTGCAAATTCCGCTTCGTTTACGCCTTTCTCACGCGCTTCCTGCGGGGTAATACCTGTGACTATCACAGCACCAGGCTGCGGCAGGTAATCATCGGCAGGTTTACAGTAAAAAACCTCCGGCTCGCCAATGATCGTGAAATCAGCGTCAGTGCGGATCGCCGCAAACTGCGATGGCCTGTCCAGCGAGGGGCTGGTACCAAAGGTTTCGTAATCGTGGAAGAGGAATGATGGTTGTACGCTATCGATTTTGTCTGTCACCTGATGTACACGCCTGATTGTCTATGCTCATGAATTTTCTTGTTAATGCCTGATGCATTGCCTTTGATTGCTCTTGTTTGTACACGATGAAATATTGTCGTTAATGTTTGTACATGTCATATTGAGTACAGGATAAGTACATAAACGCTTAATTTATTGAGTACAAAATATTAATGGCTATCAGTGACACTAAGCTTCGTTCTATCTATGGTAAACCATATTCAGGTCCAGCAGAAATTACAGATTCTGACGGGCTGGGTATTCGTATAACTCCTAAGGGGGTTATAAGCTTCCAGTTCCGTTTCAGATGGGAAGGAAAGCAGCACCGCCTTGGGCTTGGGCGCTACCCTTCGTTAACCATCCGTGAAGCTCGTAACATGGTTGCAGATTTAAGGGAGTCAGTCGACAGAGGAATAGATCCGCGATTGATGGCCGGAAGTGGTCGCGCAAAGAAAAAGCCTACCGTAAAAGAGTGTCTCGATTACTGGCAGGAAAACTATGTCGAAACATCCCTTCGTGAGAAAACTAAAGCCCTCTATAAGTCGACGGTGATCAAGCATATGAGTGATGCCTTTGCAGGCATGCCTATAGAAGAGATTCCGGTTAGGCTCTGGGTGGAGAGGTTTACTGAGGAAGAGAAAATTAATCCCCGACGTGCCAGGCAACTTCTCGTTCAGTTGCGATCAGCTATTGGCTGGTGTTCCAGGCGGCAATTTATTGGCACAACAGAGCTAATGCTGATCCAGCCGAAAGACGTTGGCGTTAAGTCTTCAGTGGGAGAGGTTACGCTTAGTTATAACCAGTTAGCTAAAATCTGGCTTGCTATCGAGAGAAGCAGGGGATCAACGTCTAACAAATTACTCCATCAATTGTTGATGCTGTACGGGGCAAGAAACAGCGAGCTCAGACTGTCGGTGAAAGATGAATTTGACCGTGAAGAGGGTGTGTGGGTCGTTCCGGCTGACAAGAGTAAAACGAAAAAGATGATCCGCAGACCTTTATTCGATGCTGCTGACGATTTACTTAAAAAAGCTGAAATGACTTATGGGAACGTACTTTTCCCAGGACCCGATCTGAAGAAGTCTATGACTATCGCCGGAGCTAACCGATACCTTGGGAGGATTCAAGCGTCGCTGGGCTTTGGTGAGTTTTCTGCGCACGACTTCAGGCGGACATTGGCTACCAGATTATCTGAGGAAGGGGTAGCGCCACACGTTATAGAGAAGATGCTGGGTCACGAACTGGGAGGCGTGCTTTCTGTCTATAACAAACACGACTGGATTGCTGAACAGAAAGCCGCCTATGAGCTTTACGCAGAAAAGATATTCGAACACATTAAGAAGATATCCGGTTAATTCCGCCACTTAAAATCCAGTTCTCCACCGCAGACTTCAGGTACTGTTTGGGGTGGGTTCTGATCGGCTTTGGAAAATTATGATATTCGGTGTATTTCCAGATAGTGGCTCTGGAAGATACCTTAAGCATGCTCATCGCCTCTTTCTCATCAATCATTTCAATGTTAGCCATATCTACCTCACACCCCCCGTCACTTCTGTTCCCTTCAAAAAATCTGTACGCATAAATCCTCCACTTTTCCCGGCTGCACCCGGTTACTGTTTATTGAATACGCAAGATGAGCATCCGCCGCGGAGTCCATCATTGCAGGTACGGCATCTTTTTGTTTCGGTGTGATAGAGCTGGTGGGCCATATCACGCGGGACAATCACCGGCATCGGCACGCGAATAACCAGAGCGCGTAGCCTCTCGATCTCCAGTGCGTGTTCCATTGCGATTTGCTTCGAGTCGGCGGCTTCAGCCATCCACCAGGCCACATCGGATTTAAGTCGGCGCGTTCGCCGTTGAATTAGCTTGCTCGCCATAACTGCTCTTTGGTGAATGTCATGGGTTAGTCCTCCCAGTCCCACACCGCGAAGGCGTGGTCATCTTCGCAATCTATCTCGCCTTTTTCTCCGCACACTGAGCAAACAACGCCGTCACCAGCGTAAAGGAATTCGGTAGTCCCTTTCTCGGTGTGAACATCCAGCTCATCGCTGTCGCATTTGGGGCAATAGCCAGCCCATTTAATACGTAATACGCTCATGTCATTCCCCTTTTACTGAGATGCCAGCGGCGTAATAACCTCGTCCGCGCGGGTAATCCTTACCGCATGGCGAATAAACATCTTCACCATTACGAACTACGCGGCACAGGTACAAATCAGGCTCACGCTTTTCCAGCTCAGCGATGTGCTTCTCTGCGGCCTCCAGTTTGGCCTCAGCCTCTCTGAACTTGTCGTGCCAGCGGCTACATGCCAGAAATGCGCCTTTTCGATAGCCCTCTTCGGTTTCCATTTCATCCAGCAGTGACGCAATAATATTGAGTTCGTCGTTATTAACCACGGATGCAAATTCGCTGGTAGCCTTATCCCAGGCATCCAGTGCGTCATAATTCTTAGGGTTTTGACAATGAGCGGCGAATGTTTCCCGAAATTTCGCCGCAGCTTCTCGCAGCGCCTGGTTGTTGATGTTGCTCATACCGCATCACCCTGGCGAAGCTGGGCGGCGATGTCTCCAAGAACGCCATCAGCGAACGACCGATCGAAGTCACCTTCCGGCGCATCAGGCATAAACTCAGTTGAGGTCAGAATCATCCGGGCAATATCAGCAGCGTTCTTCGCCGTATCCTCAATGAACCCTGCATCCCAAGCAGCAAGCATCCTGTTCGCAACAAAGTGAGCGCCTTCTTTGTGGGCCTGAGCCCGCACTTCGGCAAGAAATGCTGATGTGGCTGGGGTTTCAGGCTCATAGCCATCAGCACTGACGTAACGGGTAACTTCTTCTTCGTAGAAAGTATCTGGCTCAAAATGGGCGACATGGCAGTCACTAACAATAAATTCCTTCAGTGCAGTATTCTCCACAGCAAGCGCCAAAACATCAGCACGGACCTTACGCAGTTCCAGAACAGCCACCTGAACTGCATACGCGAACATAGCGGCGGGGCGGTCACCTGCTTTTTCACTATCGCGCTGCATACTGATTGCAACCGTCATCAGGTCGCTTAGCTGTTCGCTGGTCATTGGTTTATTGGCTGTCATGATTGCTTTCCTGTTGCAGTTTGTGTTGCTTAACGAAGTGGGCCACTGCTTTTGACTGGCTGGCTACAATGGTTTTATCACCCACGTCCAGCCAGACAGTTTTACCGCGATAAATTGAGGCCCGACCAATATCCTTGCCGTCGAGCATCACATGAAGGGATTTTCCGCGAATCTCAGTGGTCGGAATTGGCTGTGACATACGGTAGGTTTCGCGTGCTTCAGCAATCGCTTTATGCTCATCAATAATGGATAAGGCTTCAGCCAGGGCTGCACCTTCGAGAGTAAACACACCATCATCACTGATCGCTGCCTGAGCCATCAGCTCGACAAACCGCCGTGCGTTCTTGATGCTGAGTTCTGGAGCGATAGAGCTGCGAGTAACTTTCGTTTTACCCTGTGCAGCCGCTACTGCTTTATCGTGCTGCAAGACTTTGCCAGCGTCTTCGCCATACTCACGAACGCGGTCAACGGCGACATCGACTGACACGGCACCGGACTTAACTTCGCGTTGCACGTCATGATTAGCGGTGCTCAGTAACAGCAACTTCTCGACCGTAGCTACTGACTTATTGACGAGCTTTGCGATCTCGCTGGTGGTCTGGTTAAACGCGTTATGAAGTTCCTGGATAACAGCTGCCTGCTCCATATCTGAAAGCGGGAGCTGATTGTTACTGGTCATGATGCGCGCGAGGCGCTGAACATCGTTGCCGTTAAACGGCATGATGTGGATGCGGTCTACTGGCTTGCCAGCTTCAGCACAGCGAGCAAAGCAGCGACGACGGCGGTGTCCTTCAACAACCCAAACACCGCCTTCGTCACGCGCGGTAACTTCCAGCGGGGGAACTGAGCCACCGTTCATCAGATAGTTGAACAGGTCATCATCAGCCTGGCGGGTACGATCGTCGTCTTCACGTTTGTTGAAACCTTCGCGAACGTGGATATCGGCCAGATCGATAAACATCCCGGTATCGGTGCGCTTAATGCTCCCGTCACGGGTCATCTGTTTGAATGAGTTAGCCATTACATCTCACCTTCTGACGGTGATTTTGTATGAATTAGGGTGCGCTTAGCCTGTAGCGGTGCTTCATTCATCTCGGCCAGGCAATTACCGTCATAGAAACTTGCTGCATGATTTACCTTGTCCATCATCAGCTCATGCATCAAAACCATTCTGGAAAGGGAATCTTTTAATTGCTTCCTCTGCTCCATCGCTTCGCACAACGCCACGCTGGTTACGTCCAGACGGTTGGCCAGTTCATTCATGATCTGAGCTGAAGCGGTAGGGAGGTAAACTGCTGCTTTACGGGCAAGAGAAACAAGCGTCTCTCTGGTCATGCGTGGTTGTAACTCTTCGACGTTCTGTGTGTTCGTCATGGATAGTTTCTCCGTAATATTTGCGCCCTGCACGACGCTGATTTTTGGTTGCACGAATCTCTCGCAAAATTGCGATGAAAAATCATGGGTTTCGTTTTAGTAAGTACCCGAAGTGGGGCACTTAGTGAAACGGGCGACTGCCATCGCCGGTTAGCTTCTCCACACAACTGAAAGCGCGTTCTGCTTTGGGGGTTGATTTAACGAACTGGCACTCAGAGACAAGGGACAGAACGCGCTTTCAGTTGTGAAAAAAAGTGCGGTGGCCAGCAAGGGAAAATAAAAAATTCACTGCCACCGCCAAGACTACACACAGCTATCGTTGTTACAGGGACTACGGATTCAAGTTGTGGTGGTGGTGCCTCCACCTTCCGGGTCAGCCAATCCCGGAGACGTCACACTATCAAGATCGAATTCATTATTAAGATGAATGATCTGGCTTCGTCACGAGCGCATAGCCGCAATTACCACAACTGGAAGCGCACTCCGTTAAGTTTGCTCACCTGTCTTCCACAACTGGTTGATAGGGAGTGCGCTTTCATGTTGTATGCTGGCATCTCACCAGCTCGACGCGACCATTATTTGTGTTAGATTCAACGCGTTTTTCTCTAATTCGTTTGTGGTGGCTGGTGCTGAACTCCAGCTCAGTGGCGCGGTGTTTCAATATCGTAACCGCCCGTTCCATCCGCGTTCGATCAGTCCTTATGTTCGCCTAGAACATTTCGCCTGCTTATCTTTTCTCAACCGTTTGACGGTCAGCCCCGCCATTCACCACAACCGAGAGAACACTAATCGGTTCAGAAAGGTCTTCTGGAGTTTCCTTTGCCACAGAAGAGTGTTCTCACGGTTGCATCCTCGTCTCTTCCGAGGTGTCACACCGAATTGCCAGGATGGTCAATCCCTACAGACTGTCGTTCACGTTGGCTTGCACATTCCGGCTACCCGGAAACCCAATGCAACAAGGGAAGATTCCCGGACCGCTGCGGCACATGTGCCATATACCGATGAATTCAAGATAATCATTAATTGCGAGTAACGCAAGTAATAAAATGCATATTGCGCAAATGTAGGCATAAAAAAAAGACCTCAACAGGAGGCCTTTTATCTGGAGAGCTGATTATCCGTGGCGTTTGAAGGACTGAGATTGGCTGATTAAAACTTTTCCGTAAACGTAAAATCGATGTTCGTTTTCTTTAGTTATATTCCACTCACGATATTTGGGATTATCGGAAATTACCAGCAACTGGTCAGGAATCATCTGTAGGCGCTTCACGTACACTTTCCCATCAAAACCAAAAACATAAATACCATCACCATCGAACTCATTAACGTTTACATCTACAAAAATAAGGTCTCCAGCCTCGATGGTTGAGGCCATGCTATCACCACGAACGTTGATAACCTTAACTCCTGAAGACGTCCTTCCTCCAAACAGAGTTAATGCCTGGTCGCTGTTATATTCGATGGCGTGAATCACATCGATAACATCGCTACCTTGAATATGACCTGTACCGGCGCTCGCGCTCACATCAAGTACCTCAACTCTATACACATCAATTTCCTTTCGGGATGATGAATCGTTTTTACTGTCTATATATACAGTAGACTCATTTTCCAAAGAAATAAATAGGTCGGGAACACTGACGCTTAAAGCGTGAGCAAGTCTGTTAAGTGTTTGTTCTGAAAACTGCTTTTGTTTTCCCGTTTCCAGCCGAGAAATATTTGCAGCATCAACCCCCACAGCCTCAGCGAGTTCTGCGATTTTCATGTTCTTCGACAGGCGAAGATATCGTATGCGTGATCCAATATTCATGCGTCCATTACATGTTGTTTTTGCGTGTCATGCAAAGCAACTTGCGCAATTCGCTAACTTGCCATAACATGCGTATTACGCAAAAAGAGGAGGTATTATGCAATCACCGTTAAGAAAATTGCGCAAATTGCATGGCATGACTTTGTTGCATGTAGCAACCGGCGTGCAGGTTGACCCAGCTACTTTAAGTCGCATCGAAAGAAGCGAACAAGTTCCCTCTGTTGAACTGGCAGAACGTCTTGCCAAATTTTTCAAAGGAGAAATAAGCGAATTACATATTTTGTATCCAAGTCGTTACCAAGCAGCAGATGAAGTAACGGGACTTGGCAATCGTAATTCGAAAACAGTCATCTGATAACTACCAAAGGAAAATCAACATGGTAGAGCCAAGCCTGAAAGAAGTAGTTAAAGCGATGTGCAAAGCGTACCCAGGAGGCCGTGAGGCTATGGCGGGTGCTATAGGCATGTCGGTGACGCAGTTCAACAACAACATTTACGAGAAGAACGGCTGCCGATTCTTTGAAGTAAACGAGCTGGAAGCGATGGAAGACATTTCCAACACGTCACTACTGGCCGATTACTTCGCTCGGCGTCGCGGTGCTCTGCTGGTGGATGTGCCTCATCTCGAAGATTTGGACCGCGTGGACTTGTTTACTCGCGCCATGAGAACGGCAGCAGCTCGCGGACAGGTTGATCAAATTATTCAGAAGGCGCTGGAAGATGGGGTTATCGAAAAGCATGAAGCCGATGAGATTCACGAACATCACCGCCGTCACCTGGCTGCGCGTGAAGAAGAGATTCGCGCCATTGTCGCGTTATTCAGCCGTAAGAAGATTGAAAAGAAGTGACGCCAGCGGGCGTGCAGGCCCCTGGCGTCTTGGCGTGTCGTATTCAGTGGAGAAACTAAACGCATGAACATAATAAACCGATTCAGACCAGCTAAGCAATTCCGCTGCCTGCCGCTGGTGGGGAAAGATGCCCCGTTCGGCTATGTGGAGAGATTAACCACTCAGGCTGAAGAGAACAACTACCAGGCTTTTGGCCCGATGGTAGAGGCGTTTGCTCTGATGAACGAGAAGGGGCGTGAAGAATGGCTGAAATTAACAGGCACTTCAAAGATCGACGAGGCATCCCAGTCCATGTCATCCGATGGGAGTCACAGACTCGACGCGTTATATACCTTCGCGAAGGGTACGATCATGAGTGCTTCAGCCCTCTTGAGCAATTCCAGCGTAAATTTACAGAGTTAAAGGACGACCATGAGCCTGTTGATGCCCTCCCGGCCAATAGTAATAAACCCTGACCTCGCATACAGCATTGGCCTGAACGAGGCGATTGCTTTGCAGCAGATTAATTACTGGCTGAAAGAAACCACCTCCGGACTGGAGCGTGACGGCGTGCGCTGGATTTACAACACGAACGAGCAATGGCTGGAGCAGTTCCCTTTCTGGTCAGAGTCAACGCTGAAGCGCACGTTCACCCGCCTGAAGAACCTTGGCGTGCTCAAAATTGAGCAGCTAAACAAGTCTCAACGCGACATGACGAACTACTACACGATCAACTACGAAAGCGAGCTTTTAGATGAGGTCAAAGTGACCAAATCGAAGGGGTCAAATTGCACTCTTCCATCAGGTCAAAATGACCTCATGGAGAAGGTCAAAGTGAACCGCTCCAACGGGTCAAAACGAACTGCTGTCATAAGGTCAAAATGGCCTGATGTTCTTACAGAGAATACAACAGAGAGTACTACAGAGAATAAAACCCCTATTTGTCCGGTTGCGTCGCAACCAGACCCTGAAGTGTTGATCACTGACAACGCAATTCTGGTGTTAACCCATCTCAACCAGGTCAGTGGCTCACGCTATCAGAAATCAAAAACCTCTCTGGAGAACATCCGGGGACGCCTGCGGGATGGTTACAGCGTTGACGACCTGAAACTGGTAATCGACCTGAAGCATGAGCACTGGAGCGGTAACGACGACCAGTATCAGTACATGCGGCCTGAAACGCTGTTTGGACCAAAGAAATTCGAATCATATTTGCAAAGCGCATCCCGCTGGGACAGCAAGGGTCGGCCAAAACGTCAGGACTGGGAAGGGCAGCGTAAAGCCACTGACCTGATGAGCTTTAGCGCTCCAGACAAAGCGATACCTGCTGGTTTCAGAGGAGCTAAATCATGAGTCAGGCCAAATACTCTCTGATTTACGCCGATCCGCCTTGGGAATACAGCAACACCTGCAGCAATGGTGCGGCAGAAGACCATTACGAAACCATGAAGCTGATCGACATCAAGCGCCTGGCCGCGTTGAGATAACGATCTGCAAATATGAACCAGCGAAGGAGCTTGAAGCGTGAGAGCTTTACTGACACCTGAAATTGCTCCCATCTCCGGGGTTGTTTTATTCCGACCAGGTAGTGAGCTGCTTTGGCTATTTCGTCAGGGAAGGGTAGTCATCGAAACGCCGGGTGAGGCGATGGCTGATTTACCTTCCGGCGTTATCCCTGCTGCATATCAGTCACTTACAGATGATGTCAGTATGCACCCGATATTTGAGCATGAGCGGGTTATTCAGCGTGCTGGTGGATTACCGTGTCTTGATGCCTGGCTTGAGCGTAAATTCGAATGCCAGTGGCCACACAACGACTGGCACGCGAATGATTATACAATCATGCGCCACCAGCCAGGCAGCATCCGACTGTGCTACGGATGTGATAACCAGATTCGTGATCATTCCACTGTTCAGCTTGAAGGTATTGCCCGTAAAAACCTGGTATCCTGGCTGATATGGACTGTGAACGGTCAACTGGGCTTCAACGATGACCACGTTCTCACACTGCCAGAGTTTTGCTGGTGGATGGTGAAGAACGATCTGGCTGACCTGATACCGGAATCAGTAGCAACCAAAGCGCTAAGAATTGAGCCCGAAGCTATCAGGTCAGTGATGCGCGAGAGCGATATTGCCCCGCGCGTTCCTGCTACACAGCTGTTACAGGAGAAAGTTAAAAAGATAGTTTCAGTGAAGGTGAATCCAGAATCACCGGAATCCTTCCTGCTAAGACCCAAGCGGAACCGCTGGGTAAACGATAAATACACGCGTTGGGTTAAAGCTCAGCCGTGTGTCTGCTGTAATCAACAGGCAGACGATCCCCACCACCTGATTGGTCACGGGCAGGGTGGAATGGGTACGAAGGCGCACGACCTGTTTGTGATACCTCTGTGCAGAGAGCATCACGACGAGTTGCACGCTGATCCTGTGGCATTCGAAGCGAAATACGGCGACCAGTTAACGCTGCTGTTTCGGTTTATTGATCGTGCGCTGGCAATCGGCGTACTGGCGTAGTGGAGACGCATAATGATTAACCCTTCTGAAGTTGGCAAATCCGGCGAATTGGTTCGCCTTCGTACACTTGAAAGCATCTGGATTCAGGGCAAATTGCGCATGTGGGGCCGCTGGTCATACATCGGCGGTGGTTCTGGCGGGAACATGTTCAACACGCTCCTTGCATCCGGGAAAATCACCAAGACGGCGATCAATGAAGCGCTGCGCCGTATGAAGAAAGCTGGTATCAAGAAACCTGAGCTGGAAGCGTTCTTCAATGAGATCCTCAACAGTAAAAATAAAAGCGGCTTGGCGTTCTGCTCTGACGATGAAGGACTGAAAATTGATGGCGTCATTGCCTCAGTGCTGATGAATGATGATTACCGCTCTCTCTATGGCGTGATTGTTGATCGTCACCGCCTGCGCAAGAGCAAACTCCAGATGGCTAATGAACTTCAGGCCAAACACCCTGACTGGACAATAATCACTTGTCGTCGTCGCATAGATACCTGGTTAAGTCTGGCAGAATCGATCCTGTACGTGCCAATTTGTGATGCGTTCGGCACAAATAGCGACAGATTTAAGTTGCCAAGTGAGCAACAAAGTGCTTAAATTGTGGTAGGCTCGGGACGTTAAAGCGAACTGAGCATCAGAACAAAAAGAAACCCGCCATCAGTGCGGGTTTTCTCATTACGATATTGGTTTGAATGGATCTCCTCAACCTCAATCAAGCACATGCCACCATGACTTTTGTTCCGCAGCTATGGAGGCAGTAAAGAATGAAAATGTGCATAGCGGCTCCGTTATTATAAGTAGGTGTAAAGACCTATTTAACGACTACACTTTTTACAATTTTTTCTTGGTTTCCCGTGACAACAAGCTGTTAACTGTTAGAATCATCCGCTCAGATTCACAGATGTGAATTACAATTAAAAAAATAAAAACGCATCAATTTCAAAGAGTAAATTCATAAATGCAGGCTCAAACTCAGACTAAGCACCAAGAGTTGGTTGATACACTGCTATCTTATATAGAATCGCGTACTCCTCTCAAGGAGCCTGAGTTATCTGATATCAAGCGAGATATCAGTGCCTTACCTAACGACTCGCGCTCGTATCTGACGGCATGGCTCATGGTGGCGCTCGATAGACATGATGACGCAGTTCGGTGGTTTAACGAGGCAATAGCTGTTTCAGGGGAAAATTCTGCAATTGTTGCTGGGAACTATTTAGGCTATTTGAGTGGATCAGCCCATAACCTGTTTCATAAACAAGAAGTGTTTCGTCTTGTAGAGGTGTTTTGCACACAACGAATCAGAAAGCAAGCAAGAGCTGCAGCTTGCTGCATGGGTAGTGAAAGGTTGGTGAAAAAGTACACCGTTATGATGAAAGCGTTACTTGATGGCGAGGAACGTGAAAAAATTGAACGGGAAGGAGCAGATATGGTTGAGACAATTTCGAGCTTCAAGGAAGCAACAAAATTAACCTCATCTGAGATTGAGCGTCTATGTGATTCTGCCGAGAAAATTGCAAACAATCATGGCGTGAATTGTGTTGGCGTCGAGTACTTCCTCAGCGGTGGCTATGATAACGCTATAATCCTTTTTGCTGAGACAGATGATGCTAAAACGCTCACTACTATCAACATTGAGCTGATAAATTTGCTTACTGAGGATGCTTACATAGATCGTCCGTTTACCTCTTGGTTTAAGAGCACACAGTCGAAAGGAATGGAGCTATGAGTGTCGGTGGGCATGATTTTATTAACTTCGCTGAAAAGTGTCTCGATTTCGATGACGAAATTGGTTTTAGAAACACAGTGGGGCGAGCCTATTACGGCGTTTACCATGAAATTTGTAGTAAACTAGAACACTGTTATGTCACAGACTCACATGAAGAGGTTCGTAAGTACCTGATGAGTGAGTCTAGGGCCAAAAAGGAACCTTTCGATAAAGCTGAGCTTAGGCGGATTGGAGCGTTTCTTCATGGTCTGCATGTTCAACGCAAATGGGCTGACTATAAACTCACTCGTGACATGTTCAAGTCAGATGCTGAATCAGCGCTTAATACAGCTAAAGAAGCAATGAATCAAATTAAAGTTACTTACGAAGCCGTATACCCGCCATCTCTAGACTAATTAAATTTTAAACCTGCCAAGATGGCATTTTTTTGTATCCGAAAATTCAGTGATATCACATTGATTAGCAACCACTGAATTTGGATTGATTTAAAGAACTTTAACAGGCTGCCTTCGGGCGGCATTTTTTTTCCCCTCATTCTGAGAGGACTAACAGCAATAAGAGGGGGCTAAATGTCCGATCCTGTTACTGGCACCGGGTAAGTTGGCGGTGTATTTGAGCCGCTGATCCGTCAACGGCTCTGTGTCTATGTGATTTAATTAACTCTCACAACAGACACTGAAACCTCATATCCCAGGAGATATAAGGCTTGCTCCAGCGTCTCGACTTTTGATGCGTGGCTAACATCCAACAAGCGGTCAATTTGCGGGCCTTTCTGATTAAGCTTTCTTGCCAAATCTGCCTTACGCGTACCGGTGCTGATCATCGCATTGTGAAGAGCTGCTTTGAGACATGTCAGAACGGGAAGGTGAATAACAATCTCACCCTCCTGAGCTGTCGTTGGTTCTGGTATTGGTATGCGCGAATCAATCAGTTCGCCAACCATTGCTGTTAAAGCGTCTCGCGCTTCGAGCTCGATATCGTCTTCGTTGAATGCAACAGAATGCAGGTTCTCGAAGTCTCGAAAACTAATCTCGTACTGACCTGCATCGTTGTCAAAAGAAACTGATGCGGAATATCTGAACATATAAAACCTCTTTTCGTTAATAGGACTCAGTGTCGAAAAGGGTGGGGCCTAAAGCCCCAGATCCTTGATTATCGATTTTCTTGTTCCCTCTGGTATCTCCTTTGAGCCGTGGAAGGGGAATATTGATTTCCTTCCGTTGATTGTTGCTTTCCGGTGGCTACCACCACCTCTGGCATTTTCAATCGTGACTCCTTGGGACTTTAACCAGCGAAGGAACTCGCTGTATTTCACTGAATCCTCCTGTTTGTTGTTGATGTAATTATAATAACACAGAAGATTAAAAGCACAACATTTATGTTGTGTTTTGTTCATCAGATTTAGCGCCATCCATCCAGCAATCACTTTCATCCATAGATAACGTGCCGTGGCATGTGCTGGCGCTTTCCCCAAAAACACATAGCACCCGCAACTTAGCGAGGTGAGAGCATGTACCGAATGGACAAACTAACGACAGGCATTGCCTATGGCGCATCTGCAGGAAACGCCGGGTTCTGGATGTTCCAGGTGCTAGATAAAGTCAGTCCATCTCAATGGGCGGCAATTGGTGTGTTGGGAAGCCTGCTTTTCGGCTTGCTTACGTACCTGACAAATCTTTATTTCAAAATCAAAGAAGATCGGCGTAAAGCTGCGCGAGGTGAGTGATGGGAAACAGAGCGAAGCTTAGCGCTGCAATGATCTCCCTGGTTGCTGCTGGTGCATCAGCGCCGATTTTGTTTGATCAGTTCATTAGTGAGAAAGAAGGTAATGCGCTCGTTGCTGTCGTCGATCCTGGCGGTGTCTGGTCATTGTGCCACGGTGTGACTGTCATTGATGGCAAGTCGGTCATCAAAGGCCAGCGAGCTACTGAGGCGCAGTGCAAGAAAGTGAATGCCATCGAGCGCGACAAGGCGCTTGCATGGGTGGACCGAAATATCAAAGTGCCGCTCACTGAACCGCAGAAAGTTGGCATCGCATCGTTTTGTCCTTACAACATCGGCCCCGGTAAATGCTACCCGTCGACGTTCTATCAGCGCATTAACGCTGGCGACCGTGAAGGCGCATGCGAAGCAATTCGCTGGTGGATTAAAGATGGTGGCCGAGACTGCCGACTGACCAAAGGCCAGAAGAACGGCTGTTATGGTCAGGTCGAACGCCGTGACCAGGAAAGCGCACTGACGTGCTGGGAGCTGGATAAATGAGCCGCCTTACTGCAATCATCTGCGCTGTTGTCATTTGCCTGCTGATATCGATGACATGGGCGATTAACCACTACCGCGGCAACGCCACCGAATACAAGAAGCAACGCGATCAGAAAACTACGGCGCTGAATCTGGCAAACGCCACCATCACTGATATGACAACCCGGCAGCGCGATGTTGCCGCGCTGGATGCCAAATACACAAAGGACTTAGCTGATGCGAAAAAGCAGCTTTATGATCTGCAGCGTTGCGTTAGCTCTGGTAAGTGTGGGTTGCGCGTCAACGCCAGATGCGCAACAAACAGAACGGCCAGTGCCACCGGCTTGGATGATGCAACAAGCCCCCGACTTACTGACTCCGCTGAACGGGATTATTTCACCCTCAGAGAGCGAATTGAAACCGTCACCAAGCAACTGACGGGACTGCAGTCTTATGTGCGTGAGCAGTGTTTGAGATAAAAAATCCCTCAGGAGAGGGAAATCCGATCTTCTCCTGAGGGTTGCAATTGCTGAATAAAATGCACATTTCGTTACGACAGTGAGTCTGCTAATAATCTCCGATATATACTCTCGGAATTATCTTAGTTTAATATGCTAAACAATTAGCCAGCTATAGTTCTGATATCTATACTTCATCTTATTCCCTGGTAATTGTTTTGCCGCTCTGTCCGAGCGGCTTTTTTTTTAACAAATTAACCATGATGTTTAGAGCGGACATACCGCAGTAGCCGATTGTTGGCAAAGAAACCAGAGCCTCGCAATAGCGGGGCTTTTTTATTTTGTTCCCTCTGGCGAATTTTCTGTAATTCCTCCACCCAATTTTTAACACTGCGTGTCGCAGCGCATAACTATCCCGAGCCTTTCAGAAAGCTGAGCCTGAGAACTGCCGTATATGGTGGCGACCATCTCGGGGCGGCTTTTCTGTGCGAACAGGCTCATCTTTCTAAAAGGTAAAGACGCTATGAATAATCCGTCAGTTATTCCTGCCTTCGACTTCCGTGAAATGGTGACCGTGACCAGCGGGGAGTTGGTTACAACATCCGTAAGGGTTGCAGACTATTTTGGGAAGAAGCATAAGAACGTGCTTCAAGCCATTAGGAATCTGCAATGCTCAGATGATTTTAAGCGGCTGAATTTTAAGCCCACTGATTTCATTGATAAAAATGGCGATGTACAGCCAATGGTGAATATCACACGAGATGGCTGCATGTTTCTGATTATGGGATTCACTGGGCAAGCTGCTGCTGCCATAAAAGAAACATACATTGCGGCATTCAACTGGATGGCCGATCAACTCAGTCGTCGCATGGCTATGGGTGAAGAGATGCAGCATCGCTACGCCATCAAAGAGACTCGCTCAAAGCTGAAGGGAACGATCGGCAGCCGGTTGATGAATGATCGCAAGAAAGAAAAGCGCGTGCTGGCATTGGAGCATGATCACATCATGCAGGTAACTCAGCCAGATCTGCTCATCAACTAACAGCGGCCATTACAAAGCTCATCTTCGGGTGGGCTTGATAATGGTTATCCCCTAGCGGGGATAAATTAAAAATATCCTCGCAAGGGGATAAAATGCATCATTTACCATTGTAAATGAGAAAACCCTATTGTCTAACTGGTTAATGGCTTCGAGCCAAAAGATTGAAACTTTTAACGGATCTAGTTCACAAGATGCAACTAACTGATTCATAAATAATGCAATTGACGGTAAGTGCGAATTAATAGTTTAATGCTCATAAAAAGAGAGAGGATGCAGCATGAAACTATTTTTTCTTGGGGTTTTCTTAACAATTTCTTATTTTCTATCATTGTTTCTTGTAATCGATAATTTAAGTCTGAGTGTAATGAGTAGTTGGAATGAATTGGGGGATTTTTTGGCAGGTGCCTTTTCCCCGGTCGCCTTTTTATGGCTTGTATTAGGGTATGTCCAACAGCAGAAGGAATTACAACAAAACACCTATGCTCTAAATCTTCAAGCTGAAGAGTTAAGGAATGCAGTTGAGCAATATCAGCAAATGGTGCTCATATCGAAAGAACAGCTTTCTCATGAGACTAAGCGAAGCATAGAGCAGTTTCGCCTGAAAGCTGCTGAAACAAAACCTGAATTCCATATGGCATCTAGGTTGGGTTTCCATAACTATAATAATATAACATATACTTATTTCTGGTCTGTATATAGTAATAGTCGTGAGGCAAGAAATTTTAAAATTTGTTTTTATCCTAAATTCGGAATTTATGACTCATACGAGTTTAGAACTGTAATTGCTCCTATTCAATTGCCAGAAAACTTAGTTCTCCATACAGAGTTACCTGAGTATTTTGAAGTTCATCTTACATTTGACAGCATCCTTGGTGTAGGTTATGAACTTAAATTTTTCTATAAGAAAATCGGAAATGGTAATTTCGAATTAGTAGATACAACATCCAAAACGAATCTTATAGAGTAGAAAAGTTATTTCAATAATAATTTCAACAAAGTCACGAGTATCTACTGGTGGCTTTTTTATGCGCTTCGCGCGCGCCCAATGACGAGAGTCTTTCAGTAGTGAGCCTGGGTAATGCCGTTAGGTAGCGTTTACCTCTCGGTCGGCATTACCGTGCGGCTGGCTCACACCTAAAAGGAAACGCCCATGAGAATTACAGTTCTGGATGATGATTCAGGCATAAGGATCAATCCAGTCCAGGAACGGTATACCGTCTAAAGGCGATGGCTGGAAGTTTAGCTCGAACGATGATCGCAAAAATCTTGAATATCAACAATATTAATGTGTACAACCAGAACCTGATTGTTTAGTTTTAACAGTTAGTAAATGTCTAGCAATCAATAATTTAACTTAGGTTAAGGTTTACATGAGACTCATAACAGCTTTGTTTGTAACGCTTTTGCTTACCGGGTGTACCAACTATTCTGCACACCAACCTTATCGCTCTTCTAATGGTGAGCAGATGCTCATTAGCGCCAATATACCCAATGGCATGTTGAAGTTGTGGGTGAATGACGTTTTGGTTGTTGATGACACAATCCTTAACCAGGATAAAAGCCTCTCGGCTGCTTTCAGCCAAAGCTATACAAACGTTTATCATGGCACCTACAGAGGTCAAAAAATTATGACGCGCTGTAAGTTTTCCCGTGACGCGAAAGAATGTGATGTCTTTGTCGACGGCGAATATGCAGCAAATCTCTTCCTGAGATAGATGTGACGTTATAGGCATTACATCAGGCATACACTGAGTGCTTGCGATAATTCTTAGTAAGATAAACCGTAGGCGTAGCCTGCAGTCTCTACTGACAAGGAGGATATATGGGTTATAAAATTACGTGCATAGATCAGAGTGAGTCAGATTACAACAATGAAGGTGGGATGTTCTGTTTTATATTGAATGGTGTACCCGATGAGAAATGGAGACAAAAATTTACTGAGGCAATGAATTCATATAGAGCACGGTATTTTACGAAGACTCCTTTGAGCCTACCAGACACAACCATGATTCAAGCTGAGGCGAAACTTGAAGGGGAGCGTGGTCTATCATTTGTATCGGAGTTACTTATGTCGATCCTTGAAGAGGTAAACAAAGAATACGACGACGAATTGCACGCAGAAGCAGATGCAGAAAGAAAGAAAAAAAGTGAAAGAGCTGTCCTGGAAAGTAAGGTTTCAGCAATTATTTCTAATATAAAATTTAGTTAAAAAACCATTAAGAACTAAACCCAGTACTCATTTCCAAATAAATAACCACCCGCATTCGCGGGTGGTTATTTATTTGTGCTTTGCAAACACTAAACAATTGAGATATTCCACATGCCTCCACGAACACCAAAAGCTTGCCGGGTACGTGGCTGCCGCTCAACGACCATAGATCCGTCAGGTTACTGCGAATCACATAAAGGCGAAGGGTGGAAGCAATACAAGCCTGGCCAGACAAGACATCAGCGCGGATATGGGACCAAATGGGAGATAATCCGCGAGCGTATTTTGAAGCGAGACAGCGGGCTTTGTCAGGACCACATGAAGAGAGGCATCGTGAAGCAGGCCTCCTGTGTTGACCACATCATACCAAAGGCTCAGGGCGGCACTGATGCCGACAGCAACCTCCAGAGCCTGTGCTGGTCATGCCACGCCACGAAGACCGGGAAAGAAGGGTGTAAATGAGAATGATTGGCAATGTTATGCAGAGGTGAGGCAATACCTCACCTCAAATGAGAATAAATATCATTTGTATCAACCAGGGGCGGGGGGAGGTCAAATCTCTGCAGCCCCCTGCCTTCCGGACTGCCCGCCTCGTCGTATTTTTATACGCGCGAAATAAGGATCTTTTTTTCGAAAATATTTAACAATTGGAGCCTGGCGAATGGGAACTGGTTTGCGTGCCTCCGGAGGTGGCCGGAAACAGAATTTACCCTCCAAAAAGAAAAGCAGTCTTACAAGAATTTCTCCTCCGGACGAATTGTTGAGTGATATAGCAATTCGAATGTGGAAAACCCAAAGCAAAATTCTGATCGAACGCGGTAACTTCGAACTGGAGGATGCCCCCCTTCTCCTGGCATATTGCAACTCATTCCACTATATGGTTATTGCCGACAAGGTTGTATCAAATCTCGCAAAAACAGATTTAGAAAATATGGGCATTGCGGACCTTGGCGGTACAGGTGGGTTAAAAAAACATCCAGCTATCAACGTAAGAAATGACAGCATTTCTCAACTGGCGCGTTTAGGTTCACTTCTTGGCCTGGACCCACTCAGTCGCCAACGAATGACCGGTGGCGGCGGTGGTGATGAGGATGAAGGGAATGAATTCGATGAGTTTTGATTATGGCCTCTTACCCGAACGTAAATGCCGCCCAGCAATACGCGAGGGAGGTAATTAGCGGAAAAATCCCCGCTTGTCGTTTTGTTATTGCAGCATGCCAGCGTCATTTTGATGATCTGGAAAAATCAAAAGATAAAAACTGGGCATACCGCTTTGATAAAGATAAAGCGGAACGTGCTTGCCGATTTATTCAAAAACTACCCCACACTAGTGGGCGCTGGGCACGTGCAAAATTACGTATCAACCTTGAGCCATGGCAGCAATTTATATTTTGCATGGTATTTGGATGGTTGAAGAAAAAAAATAAAATGCGGCGGTTCCGTGAGGCATATACGGAAGTACCCAGGAAAAACGGTAAATCACTGTTCGCAGCCGGAGTGGGTACCTATATGTTTTGCGCTGATGATGAATTCGGTGCGGAAGTATACTGCGGCGCAACGACAGAACGTCAGGCGTGGAAAGTATTTAAACCTGCGCTGATGATGGCGCAGAAATTACCAGACCTTCGTAAGCGATTTCAGATTAAGCCATGGGCAAAAAAACTTACCAGGCCTGATGGCTCAGTCTTTGAACCCATTATTGGTGATCCGGGTGATGGTGATTCCCCGTCATGTGCATTAATTGATGAATATCATGAGCACCTGACCGATGCTCTTTATACGACCATGACTACAGGCATGGGGGCGCGCGCTCAGCCTCTTGCATGGATAATAACTACATCAGGATTTAACCTTGAATCTCCATGCTATGACAAGCGTAAACAGGTTGTCGAAATGCTTGATGGCATACTGCCGAATGATGAGCTTTTTGGCATTATTTATACGCTAGATGATGACGATGACTGGACAAAACCTGAAGCCATTATCAAATCCAACCCAAACGTTGGGGTGTCTGTTGAATATGATTATTTGCTGGCGCAGCAACGTTTAGGAATTGATGTTCCATCCCAGACCAACAAGATCAAAACAAAACACTTTAATCTTTGGGTATCGGCAAAGTCGGCTTATTACAATCTTGAGAAGTGGAAAGCGTCCGCTGACACTTCTTTGTCCTTCGACCAATTTTCCGGTGAGGAGTGTTATCTCGGGATCGACTTAGCATCGAAACTGGACCTGAACTGTGTTTGCCCTCTTTTCATGAGAGAGATTGACGGTAAAAAGCACTATTACTGTGTTGGTGCAACTTTTTGGGTACCAGAGGATACGGTTTTTTCTTCTGATCCAGAAATAAAGCGAACCGTAGACCGCTATCAGAAATTCGTAAATATGGGCCATCTGATAGCGACTGATGGTGCTGAAGTGGATTATCGCTATATTTTTGAACACATCGTTGGGCGTAACACTGTCGTTAAAGTAATTAGTTGTCCTATAGATCCACATGGCGCAACCAGTATTTCACATTCCCTTGCTGATGAAGGGCTGACACCGATAACAATTACTCAAAACTACACCAATATGTCGGATCCAATGAGAGAGCTTGAAGCTGCAATGGCTGCCGGGCGCTTTCATCATGACGGCAATCCGGTTATGACCTGGTGTATCAATAATGTTGTTGGAAAATATGTTCCAGGAAGCGATGACATTGTCCGCCCTACTAAAGAAGGTGCTGAGAATAAAATCGACGGAGCAGTCGCTCTAATGATGGCTATAGGTCGAGCTATGTTGAACGAGCCCAAAGATTTCCTTTCTTCCATGGATCCAGACGAAGAACTATTAATTCTATGAAATCACTCATCACCGATGTAATCGGGCTGGCCGGTTACGGTCTGCTCACGGCTGGGTTTTACCTTCAGTTTGGGTTGGCCCCGGCGCTGATGTTTTCAGGTGGCCTGATGCTGGCGGGCGCACTGGCCATTGCCAGAAGGGGGAAGCATGTTATTTGATGCCTTTTACCGAAGTGAGTCGCTTGAAAATCCCTCTACACCTATAACTGGCGACTCGGTCGATACGGACGGGATCTTCAAGTCCGATGTATATGTCAGTCCTGAAACGGCTATGAAACTGGCAGCAGTCTACGCCTGTATCTATGTCATTTCTTCAAATCTTGCTCAGATGCCACTGCATGTAATGCGTAAGCACAACGGCAAGGTTGAACCAGCGCGGGATCATCCTGCGTTTTACCTGGTTCACGACGAGCCGAACACCTGGCAAACCAGCTACAAATGGCGTGAGCTGAAACAGCGTCACATCCTTGGCTGGGGTAATGGCTACACCTGGGTAAAGCGCAGCCGCCGCGGTGAGGTGACAGGTCTTGATTGCTGTATGCCATGGGAAACGACCCTGATTAATACCGGTGGTCGGTATACCTACGGCTTGTACAACGAAGAGGGTGCTTTCGCTATTAGTCCTGAGGATATGATTCATATCCGCGCGCTGGGTAACAATCAGAAAATGGGGCTAAGTCCCATCATGCAGCACGCCGAGACAATCGGCCTGGGGATGAGCGGACAGAAATACACGGAGAGTTTTTTCAGCGGTAATGCGCGCCCAGCCGGGATAATTTCAGTTAAAACCCCACTTCAGAGAGAAAGCTGGGGTTGGCTGAAAGAGCAGTGGCAAAAAGCGTCACAGGCATTACGTAGCCAGGAAAACAAAACCCTGCTGCTACCAGCTGACCTTGATTACAAAGCGCTGACTGTGTCTCCTGTTGATGCCCAGATCATCGACATGTCAAAACTCAACCGTTCCATGATCGCCGGTATTTTTAACGTGCCGGCACACATGATTAACGACCTCGAAAAAGCCACCTTTAGCAATATCACGCAGCAGGCCATTCAGTTTGTCCGCTACTCGATGATGCCCTGGGTGACGAACTGGGAGCAGGAGCTTAACCGCCGCCTGTTTACCCGCGCCGAGCTGGCTGCTGGCTATTACGTCCGTTTTAACCTGACTGGCCTTTTGCGCGGTACGCCGCAGGAACGCGCCCAGTTCTATCACTTCGCCATTACTGATGGCTGGATGAGTCGCAATGAAGCCCGCGCTTTCGAAGACATGAATCCGGTTGACGGTCTGGATGAAATGCTTGTCAGCGTGAATGCCGCTAACCCAGCGGATGACTTTAAGAAACCAAAAACCGAAGAGGAAAAAACCGATGAGTGAACGCGAGACTCGCTGTTATAGCGGTGAAGTCCGTGCCGAACAGCAGGGGGAACAGCCCACGCACATTATCGGTTACGGGTCGGTTTTCAACAGCCGATCAGAACCGCTCTGGGGATTCCGTGAAATCATCAAGCCAGGCGCATTCGATGATGTGCTGGGTGATGATATTCGCGGCCTGTTTAACCACGATCCCAACTTCATTCTGGGTCGCAGTGCTTCCGGCACGTTGACCGTGAGTGTCGATGATAAAGGGCTTCGCTATGACATCGTAGCTCCCGACACGCAAACCATTCGTGATCTGGTGCTGGAACCGATGAAGCGCGGCGATATCACTCAATCCTCGTTTGCCTTCCGTATCGCACACGACGGTGAAAACTGGTACCAGGATGACGAAGGCATTGTCATCCGTGAGATAAACCGTTTTTCACGCCTGTTTGATGTCAGCCCGGTGACATATCCGGCTTATCAGGAGGCGGATTCTGGCATTCGTTCCATGAAAGCCTGGCAGGAAGCGCGCGACAGCGGCGCGCTGGCGCAAGCCATTAATCAACGTATCGGGCGCGAGCGCCTGCTGACTCTTCTTAACGCGTAAGGAAAAACCATGAAATTGCACGAACTGAAGCAAAAACGTAACACCATCGCCACTGATATGCGCGCACTGAACGATAAAATTGGCGATACGACATGGACTGAAGAGCAGCGCACTCAGTGGAATGCTGCAAAGTCGGAGCTGGACGCGCTTGATGTGCGCATTGCCCGTGAAGACGAGCTGCGCCGTCAGGATCAGGACTACGTTGACGAAAATGAAAAGGAAAATCGTCATCAGCAGAATAACGACCCTGCGAACCCCGATGCGAAAGCAGGTGAACGTCGCGCTGCCGCATTTGATCGCTTCCTTCGCCACGGCTTCAGCGAGCTGAGTGCGGAAGAGCGCCAGGCTGTAAAAGAGTTGCGTGCTCAGGGAACGTCACCTGATGCGAAGGGTGGCTACACCGTACCAACACAAATGCTGAATAAAATTGTCGACTCCATGAAAGCCTATGGTGGTATCGCCAGCGTTGCTCAAATCCTCAATACCTCAACCGGCCAGGATATCACCTGGTCAACGTCAGATGGCACGGCGGAAGAGGGCGAACTGTTGGGTGAAAACACAGAAACCACCGATGAAGATGTGACGTTCGGCACCGCCGTCCTGGGTGCTAAAAAGCTGTCATCCAAAATCATCAAAGTTTCTAACGAGCTGCTACAGGACAGCGGCGTGGATATTGAAGCATATCTTGCATCGCGTATCGGTCAGCGTATTGGTCGGGGTGAAGCTAAATATCTGGTGCAGGGCACCGGGGCAGGCGCACCGGTACAGCCAAAAGGCCTGGTTGCTTCCGTAACCGGAACGGTAAACACGGCTGCTGCAGCTGCGTTCACCTGGCAGGAAATGAATAAGCTGAAACATGCGATCGATCCGGCGTATCGCAGTGGGCCAAAATTCCGCTGGGCGTTCAACGATTCAACTCTTCAGGTTATTGAAGAGATGGTCGATGACCAGAAGCGTCCGCTCTGGCTCCCTGACGTAGTCGGCGGTACTCCAGCCACGATCCTTAACATTCCTTACGTCATTGATCAGGCGATTGATGGTATTGCGGCGGGTAAAAAATTCGCCTTCCTGGGTGATTTTGATCGCTTCATTGTCCGTCGCGTTGCCTACATGACACTGAAACGTCTGGTAGAGCGTTACGCGGAATATGATCAGACCGCGTTCCTGGCATTCCATCGCTTCGATTGCGTTCTGGAAGATACTGCAGCCATCAAAGCGCTGGTGGGCAAGCCAGCATAATAAGCAATGTTGATTAACAACGCCGCGATAGCGGTTTTTTTATGCCCGCTATCTGGCGGGCATAAGGATTCTTATGCTGCTTGAACTGAGTGAAATTAAGCGACAGCTACGGCTGGAGGATGATTATACCGAAGAAGACGAGCTGCTGAATATGATTGGCAGTGCCGTCGAGGCCCGAACGGTGACATTCCTGAATCGTACTCTGTATGAAACAAGTGTACCCGGTGACGATCCTGATGGTCTGGTCATGACGGATGACATACGAATGGGGATGCTGCTGCTGGCCACTCATTTCTATGAGAATCGCTCGTCAGTCTCTGAGGTTGAAAAGACGGAAATGCCGCAGTCATATAACTGGCTTATTGGCCCCTATCGGTTTATCCCGCTATGAAACTCCGGCAGGCGCAAACCAGCGCGACCTATTTACTTCCCGATCCCGGCGAACTGGATAAGCGGGTACAGCTGCGTAAAAGGGTGGATGTTCCTACGGCTGATTATGGTACCGAACCTGAGTACCCGGTTTCATTCTATGCCTGGGCAAAGATAGTGCAGACCAGCGCAACCACTTACCAGGAAACAGCGCAGACCGACAATGCGATCACTCACTACATCACTCTTCGCTGGCGCAGCAACATCACGTCTGATTTTGAGGTGGTGAACGGTGATGAGGTGTACCGCGTTAAGCGGGCGCGTGACCTGAACAGTAAGCGGCGCTTCCTGCTTCTTGAGTGTACGGATCTGGGCGTTGAGACAGCAGCTACCGGAGGCAATGGTAATGGCGACTCCCTTTTTTCACGTTGATTTTCAGCAGCCGAAAGAGATGCGCTTTAACCGGGCACGCGTCCGGCGAGCGTTTATCCATATCGGCCAGCGACACATGCGCGATGCGCGCCGACTGGTGATGCGGCGCGGGCGTTCTGAACCCGGTGAAAATCCGGGGTACCAGAGCGGTCGCCTGGCGAAATCCATCGGCTACATGGTGCCGAGAGCCAGCAAGAATCGACCTGGTTTCATGACGCGCATCGCGCCGAACCAGCGAAACGGGCAGGGGAACCGGTTGATTTCGGGTGATTTCTACCCGGCATATCTGTTTTACGGCGTCCGTGGTGGCGCTAAGCGCCGCCGCAGTCATCATCGCGGGGCGTCAGGGGGAAGTGGCTGGCGGCTGGCTCCGCGCAGTAACTTCATGACTGAAACGCTCAACAAAAACAGCCCGTGGACACGCTATTACCTGGCGCGTGAATTACGACTGTCTCTCAAACCGGAAAAACGACGCTGATGAAACTCACCCCCATCATCGCTGCACTGCGTGCCCGATGCGTTATTTTTGAAAATCGCGTGGCCGGTGCTGCACAGTTTAAAGATTTACCCGAGGTCGGGAAGATGCGACTGCCGTCTGCTTATGTTGTTCCTGGCGATGATTCACCAGGCGAACAGAAAAGCCAGACAGATTACTGGCAGAATTTGACCGAGGGCTTTTCGGTCATCGTATTTGTCAGTAACGGGCGTGACGAGCGGGGTCAGTTTGCTTCATACGATGTGGTTCACGATGTGCGGCAGATGTTGTTTAAGGCGCTGCTCGGCTGGAACCCGGAAGAGCGCGGCAATCCCATCACCTATACAGGCGGCACGCTGCTCGATGTGAATCGTCACGAACTGAGTTATCAGTTCGATTTTTCTGTTGTCACCGAACTCTCTGAAGACGACACCCGCCAGCAGGACGAACTGCAGGACCTGGATGATTTCAAAACGTTGGCCATTGACGTGGACTTTATCGATCCCGGTCATGGGCCTGACGGCAACATCGAGCACCACCTGGAAATAAACCTTCCTTCCTGAGGAACACCATGTTTGTGAAACCCAAAGACGGGCGGTCAGTTCATGATCCTGCCCGGGGCGACCTTTTGCCTGCAACAGGGCGAAATGTTGAACCAAGCCAGTACTGGTACCGTCGTGAAAACGACGGGGATATTGAGGTGGTGAAGCCATCTCAGGGCGCAGCACCGGACAAGAAGGTGAGCACTAAATGACCGTCTCCATGAATACTATTCCGTCTGATCTTCGCGTCCCGCTGTTTTATGCCGAGATGGATAACAGCGCGGCGAATACGGCGCAGACCAGCGCCCCTTCGTTACTGATTGGTCATGTAAACACTGGCGCAGCTATTGCGACTAACCAGCTGGTTTTCATGCCATCAAAGGATTACGCCATTCAGCAGTGTGGCGCTGGCAGTCAGCTGGCGCGCATGGTTGAAGCCTATCGTCTCGTCGATCCCTTTGGCGAACTGTGGGTGGTTGCGGTTCCTGACACCGGGACGGCCGCAACGTTTACCCTGACCGTTACTGGGTCGGCAACGGAGTCTGGCGTTGTCAGCCTGTATATTGGCCGCCGTCGTATTCAGGCCAGTGTGACAACGGGCGACGACGTTACAGCCGTTGCATCCGCTATCTCTGCTGCCATCACTGCTGACGGACAGACGCCATTTACCGCTGCATCGGCAGCAGGTGTCGTCACGCTTACATCGCGCCATAAAGGCACCTGGGCGAACGACATTCCTATTGCGCTGAACTATTACGGTTTCAGCGGTGGCGAAAAACTCCCGGCTGGCGTGCTGATCGCCATTGCATCTGGTGTGGCGGGTGCTGGCGCGCCATTGCTGACGGGCACGATTGCTGCGATGGGTGACGAGCCTTTCGACTATATCGGTCACCCGTTCAACGACACCGCGTCCATGAACACCTTCACGCTGGAAATGAATGATACCAGCGGGCGCTGGAGCTGGTTACGCCAGATTTACGGCCACGTCTACACGGCAAAAATTGCTGCTGTCAGCGACCTGATCACCGTGGGCGACATGTTCAACGATCCGCACGTCACGCTGGCAGGTTACGAAAAAACGGTTCAGTCGAACCCGGATGAGCTGGCCGCCAGTCGAACGGCTCGCGCAGCAGTGTTCCTGCGTATCGACCCGGCGCGCCCGACACAAACGGGTGAGTTGACGGGCATGCTCCCGCCGCCAACGGGCAAGCGCTTTATTCGCTCCGAGCAGCAGTCACTGCTGACGCACGGTATTGCGACCGCGTATGCCGAGGGCGGCGTTTTGCGTGTGCAGCGCGATATCACCACCTATAAAAAGAATGCGTATGGCGTTGCGGATAACAGCTATCTCGACAGCGAGACGCTGCATACCAGTGCTTACGTGCTGCGCCGTCTGAAAACGGTGATTACCAGTAAGTATGGTCGCCACAAACTGGCGGATGATGGAACGCGCTTTGGCCCAGGTCAGGCCATTGTGACGCCTGCGGTGATCAAGGGTGAGCTTCTGGCCACTTACCGCCAGATGGAACGTGCTGGCATCGTCGAAAACTACGATCTGTTTAAGCAGCACCTGATCGTAGAGCGAGACGTAAACGACCCGTCACGTATCAACGTGCTTTACCCGCCTGATTACGTTAACCAGCTGCGCGTCTTTGCACTGCTTAATCAGTTCCGTCTTCAGTACCAAGAGGAGTCCGCATAATGGCGCGTATTGGTGGTACCTGTTATTTCAAAATTGACGGTCAGCAGCTCTCGCTGACCGGTGGCATTGAGGTGCCGATGAACAAGACGGTTAATGATGACATCATTGGCCTGGATGGTTCCGTGGATCGTAAAGAGACTCACCGTGCGCCATACACCAAAGGCACCTTCAAAGTTCCTAAGGATTTTCCAATCAGCAAAATCACCACATCAGATCAGATGACAATTACTTCAGAACTGGCGAATGGTCAGGTCTATGTGTTGTCGTCTGCCTGGCTACACGGTGAAGCAAATCATAACGCTGAAGAAGGCACGACAGATCTTGAATTCCACGGTGAAGAAGGGGATTACCAGTAATGAAAGAGCTTGAACTGCAACACCCGGTCACCGCGCATGGTGAAACGGTCCGCGTTCTGGAATTTAACGAGCCGACAGGTAAAGACGTTCGTGAGCTGGGTTATCCCTATCAGATGAACCAGGACGAGTCGATCAAACTGCAGGCGCATATTATTGCGAAGTACATCGTGAAACTGGCAAGCGTGCCGTTGAGCACAGTTGACCAGATGTCTCCTGCTGATCTCAATTCTGCCGGCTGGCTGGTGGCGGGTTTTTTCCTCCAGAGTTAACGGCGGAGTATCTTACCGACCGCTATTTCGATTGCGCCAGTTACTGGCGCATTAATCCTTTTGAATTGCTGAATATGCCGATCAGTGAAATCCCATTACTGGTCAGTCAGGCAAACAGAATAGAGCAGGAGAAGCGGGGCAATGGCTGAGTTTGAACTGAAAGCGCTCATTACCGGCGTTGATAAGCTTTCTCCTGCTTTGTCACGGATGCAGAAAAACATTCGTGGCTTCAAACGCCAGACCGAAGAAGCGGCGAAAGGAGGGCTTGCGCTGGCGGGTGGTCTGGCTGCGGGGCTGACAATATCCCTGAAAGCCTACGCAGACCAGGAGAACGCGGCGACAGGGCTGAAAGTCGCGATGATGCAGGCTAACGGGGAAGTTGGCAAAACGTTCGAGAACATCAATAAACTTGCTGTTGGTCTTGGCAATCAGTTACCCGGCACTACTGCTGACTTTCAGAACATGATGCAGATGCTGGTCCGCCAGGGTATTCCGGCAGAAAACATCCTTGGTGGTGTGGGTAAAGCAACGGCTTACCTGGCAGTGCAACTTAAAAAGACGCCTGAAGCGGCGGCTGAGTTCGCGGCGAAAATGCAGGATGCTACAGGTACGGCATCCGATGACATGATGGGCCTCTTCGATACCATCCAGAAGGCGTTCTATCTTGGTGTTGACGACACCAATATGCTGTCGTTCTTCACTAAAACCAGTTCCGTTCTGAAGATGGTTAATAAGGATGGTTTAAAGGCCGCGCAGGGACTCGCACCGATCAGCGTCATGATGGATCAGATGGGTATGCAGGGCGAGTCAGCCGGTAATGCCATGCGAAAAGTTATCCAGTCGGGTCTTAATGTCAAAAAAGTTAACGGGGTAAACAAAGTTCTTGAGCGGCAAAAGCTTGGAGTAAACCTCGATTTTACTGACGGGAAAGGGAGTTTTGGCGGACTGGATAATCTCTTCAAGCAGCTTTCCAAACTGCGAAAACTCACCGACGTTAAACGAACCGGTGTACTTAAAGAGTTGTTTGGTGATGATGCCGAAACCCTGCAAGTGGTGAATGCCCTGATCGACAAAGGCAAGGATGGTTACGACCAGGTTCAGCAGAAAATGAACCAGCAGGCCAGCCTGAATAAGCGTGTTGAAGCACAGCTCGGCACGCTGACCAACCTCTGGGAAGCCATGACGGGCACTGCGACCAACGGCCTCGCCGCTATCGGTAGTGCATTTTCAGGTGATACCAAAAATTTGACGATATGGCTCGGTGATTTGGGTGAGCGTTTCACGAACTTTGCTGATCAAAACCCACGCGTTATTCGCAGCGTAGCGGGTCTGGTGGCGGGTCTGGCCGTACTGAAGCTGAGCATCATGGGTGTCGGTCAGGCTATCACCCTTGCCAGCAGGCTGGCGGCAATGACTCCGCTTGGGATGATCCTTACGGGGATCGCGCTGGCGGCAGGCCTGATTATTTCTAACTGGGATGCCGTGGGTCCTTATTTCAAATCGTTCTGGGATACCGTCTCGCCTTATTTCACAATGGGATGGGAGTTGTTCAAGACCGTGTTTGGATGGACACCGCTCGGACTCATTATTAATAACTGGGGGCCAGTGGTTAAGTGGTTCCAGGATATGTGGGAAAAACTCAAACCTATCATTGAATGGTTTACCGATGGAGCAAGTGAGACTGTCGCTGCCGCGAACGCTGCACAGTGGGGCGCGGGTGGATACGGGGCTTATGGCGCTGGCGTTGCGAGTTCTGGTTATAACCCATACCAGATTAAACAGAGTGGGCAGTCGCAGCCGCAGGGAACGCTAACTGTTCAGTTTAAGGACGCACCGCCTGGAATGAGAGTGACCGATACGAAAGCATCAGGCATCGATGTTAACCACGATGTTGGTTATACCCGGATAGGGCGTACTGGTATGGGCGGTTGATGGTTAATTGATGAAATAAAAAAGCAACCCGCTTCGGCGGGTTTTTTAATGGGTGAAGCAACTATGACGTGGAAAGACAGGCTTCAGGATGCGTCATTCCGTGGCGTACCGTTTAAGGTCGAAAGTGAAGGTGCGCCAGTTGGTCGTCGCGTTGAAACGCACGAGTATCCGAACCGCGACAAACCCTACACTGAGGATCTCGGCAAGGTCACCTTCCGACCAGACATCACCGCCTATGTTGTCGGTGATGACTGTTTCGAACAGCGTGACAGGCTGATTGAAGCACTCAATAAACCGGGGCCAGGAACGCTTATTCACCCGACCTATGGCGAGTTAAGCGTTTGTGTAAATGGTGAGATTAAAGTCGGCACGACGAGCAGTGAAGGGCGCATGGTGCGCTTTGATCTGCTGTTCGTCGAAGCGGGTGAGCTTTCCTATCCCACTGCTGGCGCGGCCACGGCGAATACGCTGGTATCGTCCTGCTCCGCTTTAGATGACTGTATCAGCGATAACTTTGACCAGTTTGGCATGGAAGGCATGCCGGATTTTGTCCAGAACGGTGTGATCGATGATGCGAAAGGCATGCTCGGTTATGTCTCGGACAAAATGGCGATGGTGGATTCGGGTATTTCCGCAGCAGCCAGATTACTGCAGGGCGATATTTCTGTTTTGCTGCCACCGCCTTCATCGGGCAAAGGCTTCATTGAGCAATTGCAGACGATGTGGCGTGCGGGAAACCGTCTCTCCGGGAATGCCAGCGACCTCTACACCATGATCAAGAATTTCTCCGGCATCACACTAGGGAGTGACCTTGCCCCTCGTGGCGTCTGGAAAACGGACAGCAAGTCGACCCGTAACCGCACGCAGCAGAGCAATGTTGTTTCCAGCGCGATCAGAACCACCGCCATCAGCGAAGCGGCTTATACCGTCACCAATTTACCCACAGCTTCAACGCCATCACGGAATGTCTCTCAGCAGGCCGTTGGCTGGCCGAGTGTGACGCACCCTGCGCTGAATAATGCCCCGGACGAAAC
Source organism: Enterobacter sp. 638 (assembly GCF_000016325.1). Taxonomy (NCBI): domain Bacteria; kingdom Pseudomonadati; phylum Pseudomonadota; class Gammaproteobacteria; order Enterobacterales; family Enterobacteriaceae; genus Enterobacter; species Enterobacter sp. 638. Next base: position 2,793,982 of record NC_009436.1, on the reverse strand, counting down.
AGCCTCTGTCGATGTTCCTTCATGGGATGAGCTGGTGGATATCCGTGACACGCTGAACACCGCCATCGATAAAGAGTTATCCCGAACAACGGATGACCGTCTGTTTCTGGCGCTTCGCCGGGTGAAGTCCGATCTCAACAACGACATTAAAACTCGCCTGGTACAGACACAAAAAACGGTTGAGCGCACACCGGATGACGTGTTGCCTGCGCTGGTGCTGGCCGCCAACTGGTTTGATGACGCGTCGCGTGAATCCGACATTGTCAGGCGTAACGCCGTGGCTCATCCCGGCTTTGTTCCGGTGTCACCACTGAGGGTTCCCGTACGATGAACGATAACGTAACGCTCAGGGTTAACGGTCGCGAGTGGGGCGGCTGGACGTCGGTGCGTATTGGCGCAGGCATTGAACGACTGGCGCGGGATTTCAGTGTGGAAATTACCCGTGAATGGCCTGGTGGTGATGGTTCTGCATCACTGCAACCCCGCGTCAAAAACGGCGACAAGGTTGAGGTGCTGATTGGTGATGATCTTGTTGTCACCGGATGGGTGGAGGCGACGCCTGTCCGATACGATGCGCGTTCTGTCAGTACCGGCATTAGCGGTCGAAGCCTGACCGCTGACCTTATCGACTGTGCTGCAGAGCCTACCCAGTTCAACGGGCAGTCACTGGTTCAGGTGGCATCAGCGCTGGCAAAGCCTTTTGGTATTTCGGTCATCAATTCCGGCGCACCAGCAGCAACCATCCCCGGCGTTCAGCCTGACCACGGCGAAACTGTTATTGAGGTACTGAACAAAATGCTCGGTCAGCAGCAGGCGCTGGCCTATGACGATCCAAAAGGACGGCTGGTTATTGGCGGCATCGGCAGCACCCGCGTGCATACCGCGCTGGTGCTGGGGCAAAATATCCTCTCCTGCGATACCGAAAAGAGCATTCGCGAGCGTTTTTCAACGTACCAGGTTTCCGGCCAGCGCGCCGGGAACGACGACGATTTTGGCGCGGCCACCACCACGGCGTTACGGGCTAAAACCACTGACGCCTCGATTGGCCGCTATCGCCCGATGGCGGTTCAGCAAACAGGGCAGGCTACCGGTGCGAGCTGTATAGCGCGTGCCGAGTTTGAAGCCCGACAGCGCGCGGCGCGCACTGATGAAACCACTTACACCGTATGGGGCTGGCGGCAGGGTGACGGGACGTTGTGGCAGCCCAATCAGCGCGTCATCGTTTACGATCCGGTTTGCGGTTTCAATAACCGTGAAATGCTTATCTCTGAAGTTTCATTTACCAAAGACAATAACGGTACGCTGACAGAGCTGCGTGTAGGACCGCCTGATGCCTACCTTCCGGAGCCGGAAGACGAGAAAGCGAAGGGCGGGAAAAAACGCAAAGTGAAGGAGGACCCATTCTGATGGGAACGATGCAGAACCTTCAGCGCCAGGTGCTTAGCCTCATTGGTCGTGCGGTCGTGAAGAGCATCAATGCGGCCAGTAAATGCCAGACGGTAGATGTTGAGCTGCTGGCAGGGCAGAAGAAAGCCGGAATTGAGCATCTTGAACCCTACGGGTTTACGTCCCGCGCTCAGTCGGGTGCGGAAGCCATTATTTTGTTTCCTGATGGCGATCGCTCTCATGCCGTCGCGATAGCCGTTGCCGACAGACGTTACCGGATGAAGGGACTCAAAACCGGTGAGGTGGCTATTTACGACGATCTCGGTCAGTCAGTCACGCTGACGCGCACCGGAATTGTGGTGGATGGGGGAGGAAAAATCATTACGTTTAAAAATGCCCCGAAAGCGCGGTTCGAGATGCCGATTGAGTCAACCGGGCAGATTAAAGACCTGTGTGACTCTTCGGGCCAGACAATGGCGGCAATGCGAATTGCCTACAACGGGCACAAACACAAAGAGAACGGAAACATCACTGACACGCCTGATACACCGATGGAGGCATGATGGAACTCTGGCTAACGGTAAACGGCCAGCAGGTCAGCGCCAGTTCACCGCTCGACCCGCTCACCCGCGCCGTGGTGATTTCCCTGTTTACTCACCGCCGCGCCGATCCTGATGACAACGCTGATGTGCCTATGGGCTGGTGGGGTGACACCTGGCCTGTGGTGGTAAACGACCGCTACGGCTCAAAGCTGTGGATGTTACAGCGAAGCAAACTGACAAACGCGCTGGTAAATACGGTGCGTACTTATCTGCGCGATGCGCTGCAGTGGATGCTCGACGATGGAGTGGTTTCACGTATCGACATCGATATTCAGCGCACCGGCATCAATGAACTCGGTAATCACATCGTGCTCTGGCACCGTGACGGCCCTGTGACTTTATCCTTTAACGACTTATGGAGCGCGATCACTCATGGCGGACAGTGAATTTCAGCGGCCCACGCTGGCCGAAAACATCAGCATGATCCGCACAGACCTGTTTGCTCGCCTGGATATCAACGATGAACTTCGCCGGATGGATGAAGATGTCAGGGCTAAGGTCTATGCCGGAGCCCTGCACACGGTTTACGGCTATATCGATTATCTGGCGATGAACCTGCTGCCGGACTTATGCGATGAGTCCTGGCTGGTTCGCCACGGAGCAATGAAGCGCTGCCCGCGTAAACCGGCTATCGAAGCCGCAGGCTTTATACGCTGGGACGGTGTGGCAAACAATCTCACGGTGACTGCCGGGGCAGTTATCCAACGCGATGATCTTGTTCAATACATCGCTCTTGAAGACACCACCAGTGCGGGAGGTGTGCTGCGAGTCCCTGTTTCCTGCAATGTCACGGGCGCTGTCGGTAACACTGACGATGGCATTCTTCTTTCACTGGTAACGCCTGTTAACGGCCTGCCTTCGGGCGGCCAGGCTGACACGCTTGTCGGCGGATTTGATGCTGAAGATCTTGAGGTCTGGCGCGCACGTGTTCTGGAGCGCTACTACTGGACGCCGCAGGGCGGTGCAGATGGTGATTATGTTGTCTGGGCGAAAGAGGTCGCTGGCATTACCCGCGCCTGGACTTACCGTCACTGGATGGGAACGGGTACGGTAGGTGTGCTGGTGGCCAGTAGCGATCTGATCAATCCGATTCTGGATGATGCAACTGTTACGGCTGCGCAGGCTCATATTGAACCTCTTGCGCCTGTGGCGGGTTCCGACCTTTATGTCTTCAAGGCCACCGCTAAGATCATTAATTTCACCATTGATTTAAATCCTGACAACCCTGCGACACGTTCTGCTGTTGAAGCTGAGCTCCGTTCATTTCTCCTTCGTGACGGCTACCCTGAAGGGACGCTGGAACTCTCGCGCATCAATGAAGCTATTTCAATTGCAGCTGGTGAACACAGCCATAAGCTTATCTTCCCGGCAGGGGACACGACGATTGCGAAGAATGAGCTGGCGGTGCTGGGGGTGATCACGTGGGCGTGACGGAAGATGATTATATTCACCTGCTCGGGGCGCTGCTCCCTCCCGGTCCCGCATGGTCAAGTGATGATGCCGCAATTAAGGGGGCTGCACCGTCGTTACTGAGAGTGCATCAGCGGGGCGACGACCTCATGCTGGAGATCGACCCCAGAACAACAACCGAACTGATAAACCGCTGGGAGACGTGCTGCGGCCTGCCGGATGAGTGTATTCCGGTCGGAACGCAAACACTGCGCCAGCGGCAACAGCGACTGGACGCAAAGGTAAACCTTGCGGGTGGCATTAACGAAGACTTTTATCTCAGGCAACTGGCTGCGCTGGGAAAGCCAGGGGCCACAATAACCCGCTACAACAAAGGCCCCTTTAAGTGCACGTCGTCATGTACCGATGCGACTTACTCGACGGAATGGCGCTACTACTGGCAGGTGAACATGCCAGCGTCAACGGACGCAACCTGGATGACCTGCATGGACGATTGTGACACGCCGATCCGCCACTGGGGGGACACGGTTGCTGAGTGCGTTATCAGTAAACTCTGCCCGTCCCATACCTACGTAATCTTCAAATATCCGTAACCGGAGACATTATGCATCGTATTGATACATCCACTGCGCAGAAAGATAAATTCGGCGCGGGAAAGAACGGCTTTACCCGTGGAAACCCTCAGACAGGCACTCCAGCGACAGATCTTGATGACGATTACTTCGACATGCTGCAGGAAGAGCTGGCTGCTGTGGTCGAAGCGACAGGCATCGTTCTGGACAAAACAAAACATAATCAGTTGCTCACCGCTTTAAAGGCTTTGTTCCTCAGTCGTCAGCACCCGTTCGCCGATATAAAAGCAGATGGTGCAGCGGCAATTGCTGAGGCGCTTACAAACCTTGGCCTGAAAGAGGCTGCCAAGCGGGAGGTCGGAACGGGCGCGGGGCAAATTCCCGATATGTCATCATTTACTACAAGTTATAGCGAAGTTGGCCCCCTCTGGACTAACCCAAAATCAGCATGGAGTCGGGGGGCTGACGGTACAATTGAGCAATGGGGAACCTTTAGTTTCCCTGTAGGGCAAACAGGGGTTAATGTCGTTTTTCCAATTCCATTCCCAACTAGGGTCGAGTCTATTGTTCTGACAATGGCTGATCTTGGTGAGTCCCAACTATCGCCAACAACCATGCCAGCTATAGGTTTAAGTGCACCAGGTGTATCCAGAACGCAATTTACAGCCAGGATGTCAGGTCCTGGGGGATTCAATTTAGCGTACATTGCAAAAGGGCGTTAATATGTCAGAAATTCTAAGCGTTTATTCTCCTTTGGAGAATGCCATTTACCCATCTATTTTATATCCTGACTATATCAAATCTGGAACATGGCCAGTTGATGGCATTCAAATAAGCGATGAAGAAGCTATTCAGTTCAGTGGAGGCAACAAGCCATTGGGCAAAATGCTGGCTATGATTAATGAGAGTTTATGTTGGGTTGATGAACCAGCTCCATCTAACCAAGTTATTTTGGCAAAGGTAATTTCTGACCTGTCGGCTTTGTATAAAAGCGACATTTACGATCTTAACACAGCATATCTTGCAGCAATAGTAAATGACGGACCTTCTGAGGCCATTAAACAATTGGCGGTCAGAAACGAAATTTCTGCCAGAAAAGCAAAATATGCCAGTGATGTACAACAAGCCAAGTCACGATATCCGGTATGAGGAAATGGTATGAGTGAAGAAGAATCAAAAGACACCTCGCAATCTCCAGTTAAATTTTGTCCTATCTGCGGCGGTATAATGAGTCAAAGAGAATACATTGGTTCACTCTGGTGGTTCTGCGATGACGAAGAATGTGGTTACCTGGAACAGGCGGATTAAACAATATGGCTCGTAGTTGCGAGCCATTTATTTATGCAAAATATTTTACAACCCTATCCACTAACAGTTTGTTAATGACAGCCGAAACCAACATTGCCGATGCAAAAACAGCCAAAGTCATAAGAACCGTGTATAATACTGGGTTGTGTATATACCAAGTTATATCGAAATATCTTCCGATCTCTATCAATATCAGGAAATGTATTAAGTAAACTCCATATGACAGAGAAGCAATAAAGCATACTGTTTTTCTTAATTTTTCATTCACAGTTATACTCATAGAGTAAAATAACATGCAGCATGAAGTAGACATTAAAAGCATGTTAACCCCAGAATCAAATGGGGCTAAATAAAGCTTGGTTAATCCAGAAAACTGCACATAAGTCATGATGCATGTTAGGCAGAAAGAGATTACAAACGCTAAAAGTAGCCATTTACTATTTACTTTTGGGAGTCTTGGAATTAACCCTCCAAGAAGGAAGTAGGTAAGCCATGTTGGAATATTTGGTATTTCAAGGCCTGGGATTAGCCAGCTAAAGTAGACGATATAAGATTTCGAAGCGATTAGGATAATAAAGATAACCACCGCCCCTCGCTCTGAGATCCCTGAGTACATTATTGAGAAAGCTGGAGAAACAAGGTATATACCGAGCATCACGTATACAAACCAGAAATGCACTGCAATGCCAGTTTTCGACAGCAAGCCGACTAAGTAACCCTGTAAAAGCTCTGGAACCTCAGCTTCCTTGATTCCATATCCAGCAATGAAATAATGAATGGCAGAAAAAACCAAAAATGGGATTAATAACCCAACAAGCCTCTTCCTGTAAAACCCAGCAATCCCTACCTTCTTGTTGTCATTAAGAATAAAAATTCCACTGATAATGAAAAATACAGGGAGCCCCAATCTAACGACGGACTGTATTAGGAGTGATTCCATTTTTTCAAATGAACTAACATCTAACTTTAAATATGCATCATGCATCGGGGCAACATGTATCGCCACAACAAGGAAACAGCAGAGTATCCTCAGTAACTCAATGGATATATTTCTGCATGGTTTTACGCCAACAACCGTGTTGATTGCCATGCTCTGATCCGATGACATACCCTCTCCCTAAAAATAATTATGACAATCCCAATTATGATCGTGGTGAAAGCACTTTACTCGCTGGAGACATGCACCCAGTCGTGTCATTCGGAGCATCACCAGTGCGTAACGAGATAGTCATCAGACCATTCCTAAAAAAATAATAATAATCATAACAGCAACCTGACCATGATCAACGAGCAGGAGACATGTTTTGAAGTTGATCTGCTTTTGCTTATAATTATACTGTTTATATATACAGTATTTGCCGGAGGTTAGAATGCCCCGTAAAACAGACATCAACTCAGCGTTCCATTCTGCTATACAACGCAACCCAAAAGGGTACCTGTGCCTTCGTACGGATGACTTTGTTCGCGAGCTTGGCATCCTGAACTGGCACTTCAGCCGGAAAGATGCGAACGAGTGGATAGAGCGGTACCAGAATAATTTTGCTGACAAAACGCCAGACCAAAGCGCCAACCGTTACTGGATACTCAGAAACATGGGGAGGATTTTCTAATGGTATTCCCGTCGCCAGCTAAAGATTAGGAAGAAGATCGCCTGACGGTCGATAAACTTTGTGGCGTAGATATGAATTGCAGGGTTATCGAAACGGACTGTGGATGGGCGGTTATCAATATCGCGTTGCCGGTTATTCCTGGTGTGGTAGTGCTAGCCACGTTCGATGGACGAAATCACTTTGCAAACCTTATGGCCGCTCAGTGACATAAAGATTTCTACTTTAAGGCAATTTGTAGGCGATAAATTGCGTTAGTGATAGAGTAAATAGATAAGATATTGTTAATTATTAGTTCTATAGTGCATTTTATTGTATGGTAGCCTAGAAAGTTTCAATGCGGGGCATACTACATGAGATATCCAAGGATTAACGCTTCAAATTCTAAAACACGTCAAAATCCAGCCACAAAAATCATGTTAAATTTATGGTTTTTATCTTTAATTCCGATTGTATTAGCATATGTCATGCATCTGTTTTTCCCAGATACACTTCTTCTAAAATCCTTAGCAGATATGTCTGTTAATATTCCAGGGTTTACTTCTTTTAATAGCCCTGTGTTAAGCCATGTTTTTAGTTTTTATAGCAAGTTTGCTCCATTATGGGGGGCGGTTTTCTTCATTTCCGCACATGAAAAGCTCAACATAAATATCATCGCAAGCAAATTAAAGCTGGTCGGTGTTCTAATGTGTTTTGTCGTGTTATACATATGTGCATTATATCTTTTGGTGTTTAATGATGTAGAGCTAACCGAGGCAAAAAAAATTCTTGGTTTAATGTCCCAAAATGATTTTTTGATTATGTTGCTATTTGGCATGATATTCACGTCAATTTATTTTATGACATGCTATTTACTTAGTTATGCATATGCTGTTTATCTGGCTATAAAATAAAAAAACAGGCGCAGATGCGCCTGTATAATTCAATGAGCAGGTTTGATTAGCTCATTATTAATTGCTGTCGCAACATTTTCGTCAATCAAAGAGGCCACGATCCCTACAGCAATGATTCCTGCTACTGTAATTGCCGTTACCGGAAGACCAACAGTTGCAGCTATAAATGGTGCAGAATATGCAACAATTGCAAGTCCGGCAGCTGTTGTAAGAGCGCTAAGCGCCGATGACTCAATTTCTAGAATAAGTGGCCCCCAGTTCCCTGTTTCATATCCAACTCTGATTTTATCAATAATTTTTCCTGCAAGTAGTGTCTTATCGACACCTTTGAATGCGAGGCTGAGATTATCTAAATTACTAGCAAGTGCCTGAACATTTGCATGCTTCAACGCATTAACAATTGCTGATTTATCAGCTGCGCTCATTTTTGAACTTGAGTTTGAGGCAATTTTATTCAGCGATGTAGTTGCATCATTAAAACTTCGGATTTTCTTACCCTGAAAGTTTTTCAGATCATTGGCAATTTTATTAGCATGATTTTTAAACTGAACAGCAGCATGCTTACTAATTTCCTCACCAACACCAGCAATAATTTCGCCAGTTTTTTGTAAAATAGAACCTTCATCAACTTTGGCTTTTGCAGCAGCTTGTGCGTTTTTCTTGTCTTCTTCCAGCAACTTATTCAGATTGGTAAGTAAGTTACCACGAGCCGCCTTAGGTATTTTTCCGGTTTTAAGAGTTTCTTTATACAGGTTAGTTAATCCTTGTTGCGATGGCCTGTCCCGGTAAAATTTTGCTACACGTTCAGCTAGTGTTGGAGGAGCATTGTTTTTATTGTCTTCATTAACAGCTTTATCAATTAATCCATTTAAAACCGAACCAGGTAAGTCCTTACTATTGGAATTTGCACCACTTAGCTTATGACCTGTTGGGATTTCACCAAAAGTGTATACCGAACCGTTACTTGGACGAAGAGATAATAGCCCAGTGACACCAAGTGTACTTGCTTGATATGCATTTAACCCTGTGATTGAAACATTGATCATGCCAGCGCTCGTGAGACCCAAAACTTCAACTTTGGCATTAGGATTCATCAAAAGTGCACCCTTTTTTAACGCAACAATTTTTTTCCTTACAACAGGATCGTTGAATACAGCTGATACCTGTGCATTTTGGGCAGATGTTCCAGAGTTATGACTATTATCCTTGGAGCCAGAATTGCCAGAGCCACCTGTTCCATTTCCATGACCAGTGTTATTACCGCCTGAAGGACCATCTACATTAATAGTATCTTCGCTCATAAAAAAATTCCTCTTTGACGTGAAAAAAATAAAATTAAACCACTGTGTTTTCATACAGTAAATCTAGCCTATCCCTACCTTGTATTACTGTCAATAGAGCAACACAATTTATTGTAATGGGTTTTAATTATCGACTAACTGCGGAGTTCGGTAATAAGTGAATCAGGCAAGGGTTGGATAGGACAAGCAAGAAATCGACAAGATAAATCACCTACCAATATTTATAGTATTATTGTCTGGTTGACGAATGTTTTAATTGGTATTCAGATGATCACGAATGTTAAAATAATTCTCATGTAAATTATTATGGGATGCTTTTAAAACAATAGAATTATTTTTTTGTGGCTCGTAACTACGCTTTACAGCAAAGTGTTTGTTATCAATACATAAAGAGGATTAAACTAAATTAGTGGGTTGCAATGCAAGTATGCTAAGTCTGAGGAGATTATTTTTCATATTATTTGAAGGGAAGGTCATATGGATATGGATATGGATATGGTTATTAATTTCTATTGCTGCCTTCCATCCAAAATGGTCACTCAGATATCATATTGAACTTCAACCAGTATTTATCAGATCAGGGAAAACACTATTGTTATCAGTGGGTAGGTGTGTTTTCAGAAAACCCTGAATCACTCACGAAGTATTTCAGTTCAATAAAGTAATAATCTGAAAGGACGCTTCGTCAGTTCGGCAAGGATAATCTCTCTGACCTCTCCAGCCCTTGAACATTTCTTTTGTCATAAACCAGTTCAACGAAAATATAACATTCTATAACCACTGTTTTAATAACCAGTTCTACGCATAATGGATATCAGTCAAATGGAATGGTATTTACGCTAAGTACAGAATTGAGTACATAAAGTAATTATTTTTATTTTTTAGTTAATTAAATCAATCTATTGGTGGTGTTGTTTCGTAACCGTGGAATAGGAACGTGGGAAGCGCGGCGGAATCAGACACCAGTAATACCATCCTGTTAAAAAGTTGCTTCGCTATGGTAAACCATCAGGGTCATCAGACCGAACAAAATGCACGTTTATCTCGAAGATTTGCGAGCAGGCTTCCAGGCGGAACATTGCGGTCCGTCACATTTTTTTGCAATTTAAACAGGTAACGGCATGAGATTTTCCGTAAAAAGGGCAACGATTTTTTAATGACTGAGGATATATCGTTGAAACGCCGTCTGTTTATTGCTCTTTCTTTACTCGCTTCGAGTGTCACTCCTGCCCTGGCGGCCGATCCGTTGGATTTTTCGCCGCAACCGCCAGCCATACAGGCTGGTTCCTGGGTGCTGATGGACTATACCACTGGTCAAATTTTAACGGCGGGCAACGAACATCAACAGCGCAATCCGGCCAGCCTCACCAAGTTAATGACAGGCTATGTTGTCGATCGTGCTATCGATAGCCATCGCATTACCCCTGACGATATGGTCACCGTTGGACGCGATGCGTGGGCAAAGGGTAATCCTGTGTTTGACGGGTCATCGCTGATGTTCCTGAAAGCGGGTGAGCGCGTTTCAGTTCGCGATCTGAGCCGGGGTTTAATCGTTGATTCTGGGAATGACGCCTGCGTGGCGCTGGCGGATTATGTGGCAGGTGGGCAGCCGCAATTCGTCAATATGATGAACGAGTATGTGCAAAAACTGGGTCTGCGCGATACCCATTTTGAAACGGTTCATGGTCTGGATGCACCAGGGCAACACAGCTCAGCCTATGATCTCGCGGTGCTTTCACGCGCGATTATTCACGGCGAGCCAGATTTTTATCATATGTACAGTGAAAAGAGCCTGACCTGGAATGGTGTCACGCAGCAAAACCGCAATGGGCTGCTTTGGGATAAGAACTTGAAGGTCGACGGACTTAAAACCGGGCACACATCTGGCGCTGGCTTTAACCTGATCGCCTCGGCAGTCGATGGTCAGCGCCGGTTGATTGCGGTGATCATGGGCGGCGAGAGTCCGAAAGGGCGTGAGGATCAGGCGCGCAAACTGCTGCATTGGGGCCAGCAAAACTTCGATACCGTGCAAATCTTGCATAACGGCAAAAAAGTGGGCACCGAGCGCATCTGGTACGGCGATAAAGAACACATCTCGCTGGGTACGGATCAGGATTTCTGGCTGGCGTTGCCAAAAGCGGAAGTTGCCAACATTAAGGCCAAATATGTACTTGATAAAAAAGAGCTGGAGGCCCCTATCGCGGCGCACCAGCGAGTAGGTGAAATTGAGCTTTACGATCGCGATAAAATTGTGGCGCACTGGCCATTAGTTACGCTGGAAAGCGTCGGCAAGGGCGGGATGTTCTCACGCCTGAGTGATTATCTGCACCATAAAGCCTGACGAACCGTTAAGACCGTAACGAGCAGACTGGCAGTCGTGCGAGTCTGCTCGCATAATCAACACGTCATATTTGCTGCACATAAAGAATCTGCTTTATAGTGTATAAATACACAGTAATAAACGGAGGCAGTATGGACTACAGCATCAAGCAGCAACAGAAGCGTAAGATTGCCGGTTTTCATATGGTTGGGCCGTGGGAGCAAACCGTTAAGCAAGGTTTTGAGCAACTCATGATGTGGGTGGATGGACACCATATTCAGCCGCTTGAGTGGGTGGCGGTCTATTATGATAATCCAGACGAAGTGCCTGCAGAGAAACTGCGCTGCGATACGGTTGTCACTGTTCCCGACGATTTTGTCATCCCGGCAAACAGCGAAGGCGTTATCCTCACCGAAGTGGCTGCCGGTGATTATGCGATTGCCACAGCACGCGTCGAAAACTACGATTTCGGCACCCCATGGCATAGTTTCTTCAACAGCCTGCTCCAGGACAATCACTATCAAATCGCCCCTAAACCCTGCTTTGAACGCTATCTGAATGATGGCAATGCCGATGGTTACTGGGATATTGAAATGTTTGTTCCGGTGCAGAATAAAGCCGGATAACAATGATTATTCCTGCGATTTGTAGGGTTTTTCTGCCGGGCGTGATACGTCTGGCAGAAAACACAGTACAATTGTGATTTGCCGTGTATCTGGAGAGCGGGTGTGCGTCCCGACAAATCATTAACGCCTTTTGAAATCAGACTGTATCGGAATTACCGCGTCGTGCATGGTTGCCGCATCGCGCTGGCATTCATCCTCACCTTTTTACTGGTGCGTCTGCTGGATATCCCCGAGGGAACCTGGCCTTTGATCACGTTGGTGGTCATCATGGGGCCGATATCTTTTTGGGGAAACGTGGTTCCACGCGCCTTCGAGCGCATTGGCGGTACGATTTTTGGCTCCGCCTTAGGATTGATTGCATTAAAACTTGAGCTGATTTCGTTGCCCGTGATGTTGCTCTGGTGTGCGGGGGCGATGTTCCTGTGCGGCTGGCTGGCTCTGGGCAAAAAACCGTATCAGGCTCTGCTGATTGGCATTACGCTATCTGTCGTGGTCGGTGCTCCGGCAGGAGACATGGCAACGGCTCTGTGGCGAGGCGGTGATGTGATTCTCGGCTCGCTGTTAGCAATGCTCTTTACCGGGATTTGGCCTCAACGCGCATTTCTGCACTGGCGCATTCAGATGGCTCACTACGTAACTGCCTTCAATCGTGTCTATCAGGCGGGCTTTTCACCCAATCTGGTGGAACGCCCACGGCTCGAAAAGCATCTGCAAAAAATACTCAATGATGTCGTCAAAATGCGTGGGCTTATTGTTCCTGCTAGCAAAGAGACGCATATCCAAAAAGCCATTTTCGAAGCGATTCAGACCGTCAGCCGGAATCTGGTATGCATGCTGGAACTGCAAATAAACGCGCATTGGGCGTCTCGTGCCAGTCACTTTGTGCTTCTGAATGCAAACACGCTGAAAGAGACTCAGCAGATGACCCAGCAAACGCTGCTCACCATCGCTCATGCACTTTACGAAGGGAACCCACAGCCTATTCTTGCTAACAGCGAACGATTGAACGAAATCGTTGCGGAGCTCAAGCAGTTGATCAGTGAGCATCAGGGTGACAACGTGTCAGAAACGCCTATCCACGGCTATGTGTGGTTGAGCATGGAGATGGCGAGGCAATTAGAGTTGCTGTCGCATCTCATCTGCCGGGCGCTGCGCAAATAAAAAGCAGGCGTCTGCGGATGTGACGCCTGCTGCTACGATTCAGCAGCATTTGAGGTTATGATAGGGCAAACGATATACTCATTGTCATTCGCAACGGCTGTCAGTAAGGTTAACGGTACAGTGGTTGCTTAAACGAATCCGAATCTCACATTATCAGGGGTATCAAAATGGAAACTACCAAGCCTTCGTTCCAGGATGTTCTGGAATTCGTCCGCCTGTTCCGTCGCAAAAACAAACTGCAGCGTGAAATTCAGGACGTTGAGAAGAAGATCCGTGACAACCAGAAACGTGTTCTGCTGCTTGATAACCTGAGCGACTACATCAAGCCGGGTATGAGCGTAGAAGCCATTCAGGGCATCATCGCCAGCATGAAGACCGATTATGAAGATCGCGTTGACGACTACATCATCAAGAACGCTGAGCTGTCCAAAGAGCGCCGCGATATCTCTAAAAAGCTGAAAGTCATCGGCGAAATCAAAAGCAGCGAAGCGAAAAGCGAATAATTGCTGCTAAGAAATACTGCGCCTCTCTGCGAAAGCAGGGGGGCTTTTTTTTTGAGGGTTAACCGGACGCTAAAAAGCAAAAAGCAAAAAGCCCGCTCGAAAGCAGGCTTTTTAAATTTGGCTCCTCTGACTGGACTCGAACCAGTGACATACGGATTAACAGTCCGCCGTTCTACCGACTGAACTACAGAGGAATCGGTTAGGAGGCTTATCTTAGCGGCGAAAAAAGTTTTGTCAAACCTGATCTTACGTTCAGATGTTTAACTGGTGAATCTGTCGACAGTTTGTCACTTTTGCCCACAGTTTTTTGTTGAAAATACTTTGCAGGATTAGCATTTCTCAATCATCATTTGAAATGTAGTTTCAACTTTCTCTCTTTAAGGTCCATTTTGAACGTCACCGCCGCTCTACGTCATGCCGTCATGCGCACGCCCTGGTATGCCAAACGAAAAAGTTACCGTGTCCTGTTCTGGCGTGAAATCACCCCTCTTGCTGTGCCTATCTTCCTGGAAAACACCTGCGTTCTGTTGATGGGCGTATTGAGTACTTTCCTGGTGAGTTGGCTGGGTAAAGAGGCGATGGCAGGTGTGGGTCTGGCCGACAGCTTCAATATGGTCGTCATCTCTTTCTTCGCGGCGATTGATCTGGGTACAACCGTCGTCGTTGCGTTTAGCCTGGGTAAGCTTGATCCCAAGCGCGCACGCGAAGCTGCGCGACAGTCGCTGATGATCATGACGATTTTTTCTATCATTCTCGCGGCGGTGATCCACTATTTTGGCAAAGAGATTATCGACATCGTCGCCGGTGAGGCGACCAACGAAGTTAAAGGTCTGGCGCTCACTTATCTCGAAATGACGGTGCTGAGTTATCCGGCAGCGGCCATCGCGCTTATTGGCAGCGGTGCGCTACGTGGCGCGGGTAATACCAAGATTCCGCTGCTGATTAACGGCGGGATGAATATCCTGAACATTATCATCAGCAGCATTCTGATCTACGGGGCTTTCTCGTGGGAAGGGCTGGGATTTGTTGGGGCCGGTTTAGGGCTGACGATTTCCCGTTACATTGGTGCCATCGCGATTATCGTGGTGCTGATGGTAGGCTTTAATCCTGCGCTGCGCATCTCGCTGAAAAGCTATTTCCGCCCGTTCAATTTCGCCATTATCTGGGAAGTGATGGGGATCGGAGTTCCGGCGAGTATCGAATCGGTGCTGTTTAACGGCGGGAAACTGCTTACTCAAATGTTTGTCGCCGGGATGGGGACTGACGTCATCGCCGGTAACTTTATTGCGTTCTCGATTGCCTCGCTGATAAACCTGCCGGGCAATGCGCTGGGGTCCGCTTCCACGATTATTACCGGTAAGCGTTTGGGCAAGGGACAAATTGCACAGGCAGAGCGTCAGCTGCGCCATGTGTTCTGGCTCTCTACGATTGGCCTGTCACTCATCGCGTGGGGGACTGCGCCGTTTGCCGGGCTTTTGGCCTCGTTTTACACCCGCGAAGACGACGTCAAAGAGGTGGTGAAAATCCTTATCTGGCTGAATGCGGCGTTTATGCCGATCTGGGCCGCCTCCTGGGTGCTACCAGCTGGGTTAAAAGGCGCGCGTGATGCACGCTTTGCAATGTGGGTCTCGATGCTGGGAATGTGGGGATGCCGCGTGGTCGCGGGCTATACGCTGGGGATTATGCTCGGCATGGGCGTTGTCGGCGTCTGGCTTGGGATGTTCCTTGATTGGGCGGTTCGTGGCGTGCTGTTCTACTGGCGCATGGTTAGCGGGCGATGGCTGTGGAAATACCCGCGTAAAAAGGCTGAAGTTGAGCATAAAAAACTGCCAGAAAGCCTCTCGAATGCGCAAAGTGGAGAATAAATCGGCAAACGAACTTTTTTGCGCATTCAGTCTTTGACAATGAAGGGGCGCGTCGATAATATGCGCCCCGTTCACACGATTCCTCTGTAGTTCAGTCGGTAGAACGGCGGACTGTTAATCCGTATGTCACTGGTTCGAGTCCAGTCAGAGGAGCCAAATTAGAAAAGCCTGCTTTTAAAGCAGGCTTTTTGCTTTTCTGCGCAAGGCAAATGCGCTAGAAGAGGGAGCCGACGCCCCCATCATGCCTTATCGGCTCACGCGAATCGGTGCCGTCGCTTCAAACAGCCACGGGCGCGCGTCACTCTCAACCAGAGGCGACAGAATGTCTCTCACCTGCTGGTGATAACTGTCCAGCCACTGTTTCTCCTGCTCGCTCAGCAAATTCAGCTCTACCTGGCTCAAATCAATCGGGATCAGCGTGAGCGAAGCAAATTTGCAGAACCCCGGCATGCTTTCCACAATTTCAACCTGGTTTTCTATGCGAATTCCATGGCTGTCCGCCTGATAATAGCCCGGCTCAATGGTGATGATGCTGCCAGCCATCAGCGGCCACGGATTGACTTTTTTCGCAATCCGCTGCGGGTTTTCGTGGATCAAAAGCTGGTGTCCCACGCCATGCCCGGTCCCGTGATCGTAATCCAGCCCCAACTCCCACAGCGGACGACGCGCAAAAGCGTCCAACTGATGCCCCTGCGTCCCCGACGGGAACTGCAGCGTAATCAGCGACAAAAAGCCTTTTAGCACGGCGGTGTAATGCAGTCGCTGCTGTGCATCGAGCTTGCTGTAGGCCAGCGTGCGCGTCGCATCGGTGGTGCCGTTATGATATTGCCCACCTGAATCATTCAGATAAAAATGCGTGCTGACGATCGGTTTGTTGGTCGCTTCACTTGAATGGTAATGACACATTGCTGCGTTGCTGGCAGATGCCGAAATCGTGGCAAAACTCTGTTCGATAAAATGGGGCTGCTGCTCACGAAACGCCAGCTGTTGTGCCTGCGCTTCCAACTCCGTCAGCGGATTACCCGCGGCTTCGCGCAGGGGAACCTCACGGGACAACCAGGCGAGGAAATTAACCCAGGCTGCGCCGTCGGAATGATGACATTCGCGATAGCCTGCCAGCTCAACCGCGTTTTTTTGCGCCTTCATCATCGTGATTGGGTCCGCTTGCCAGAGAATTTCACCCTGTGGCTCAATGGCAAAACGCAGTGCGACGGGCGCAGAATCGGCATCCACCCAGACGCGCTTGCCTTCGGAAATCTGCTGGCAGCGACGGACAAAATCGTCCTGGGCAGAAACCACCACTGATTCGAGTGCAGAGGCGGGGAGATCACGAATTTTTTCGCCATCAACAAACCACTCCACGTTGCCTTCGCGGCTCAGGAGAGCGAACGAAAGCGGCACCGGGCTGGTCGGGATATCAGAGCCGCGCACGTTCAGCAGCCAGGCAATATTGTCCGGCAGGGTGATCGCCATGAAATCGGCATTTTTAGCCGCCAGCAGATGAGCAATGCGCTGGCGTTTCGCCACGCTGCTTTCACCGCTGATTTCTTCCGGCATCTCGCGAATCAAACCGGCCGGCGCAGCGGGGCGGTCCGTCCAGAGCGTGTCGAAAGGTGAAACCGTTAGCGGAACAAATTCACACTGCGTGGCGCAAAATTGCTGGTATTCCGTTTGAGTCATGAGCATCGGGTCAAACGCGATGCGGGGGCCCGCGTCGAGATTTTCCGCCAGCCATTCGACCAGCGGTTCGTTATGCAGATGGTGAATCTCAATATCATCCAGATTGACCTGAACGCGGGCCTGGACCTGATAGCGACCGTCCACAAAAAGCAACGCGCGGTCTTGCAGCACCAGCGCCAGCCCAGCGGAGCCATCAAAGCCGGTGAGCCAGGCGAGCTTTTCATCGGATGAGGCACAGAATTCGCTTTGCCACGCATCGGCGCGGGGCACAATCATGCCCGCGAATTGGTTGTCATGAAGCCAGTGGCGAAGCGCCGACAGCGGTGATGTGGTGTTCATCGTTTTCCTTATTATTATCAGCGGAACGGCGGCTCGTTGAAGGTGCGCAGCTTACGGGAGTGCAGCTTGTCGCCTTCCGCACGCAGTAAATCGATGGCGCGAATACCAATTTGCAAATGCTCGGAAATCGCCCCTTCGTAGAAGCGGTTGGCCTGTCCGGGTAGCTTGATCTCGCCGTGCAACGGTTTATCGGAAACGCACAGCAAGGTGCCGTAAGGCACGCGGAATCGATAGCCCTGGGCGGCGATGGTGGCGCTTTCCATATCGATCGCCACCGCGCGGCTCAGGTTAAAGCGCAGCGCCGACGCCGAGTAGCGCAACTCCCAGTTGCGGTCGTCGGTGGTGACGACGGTGCCGGTACGCAGGCGTTGTTTCACCTCTTCACCGGGCATACCGCTGACTTCTTTGGTCGCGTCGTACAATGCGCGCTGCACTTCAGCGATGCTTGGGATCGGGATATCCGGCGGCAGAACGGCATCAAGAACGTGATCGTCACGCAGGTAAGCGTGTGCCAGCACGTAATCGCCAATCAACTGGCTTTCGCGCAGCCCCCCGCAGTGGCCAATCATCAGCCACACGTCCGGGCGTAGCACCGCCAGGTGGTCGCAGATGGTTTTGGCATTCGACGGGCCAACGCCAATGTTGATGAGTGTAATGCCCTGGCCGTCGGCGGTAATTAAATGCCAGGCGGGCATCTGGTGTTTTTTCCACGCCAGATCGGAGACGGCCATCTCTGGCGTTTCGGTTTCGGCGGTTATCCAAATCCCTCCCGCGCAGGAGAGCGCCACATAAGGGCTGTCGGGATCGAGGATCTGGCTGCAACCCCAGCGCACGAACTCATCCACGTAGCGGGTGTAGTTGGTGAACAGCACGAACGGCTGGAAATGTTCGGCTGGCGTGCCGGTGTAGTGGCGCAAACGCGCCAGCGAGAAGTCGACGCGACGGGCATCGAAATGCGACAGCGGCGAAAATTCAGCAGGATGATAAATACCGTCAGCGGTTTCATCGCCAATCTGCGACAGCTCGGTGGTTGGGAAATGACGGGTCAAGCCCGCGCTCATGGAGCGATCCAGCGTCAGGGCAGAGCCATCAATCACGTACGGATATGGAATTTCGTGCAGTGACGGTTCAACGGCGATGTGCGCGCCATAATCCTGATACAGCAGCGTCAGCTGTTCTTCAAGATAAGGGCGAAACAGAGCAGGGCGGGTAATGGTGGTGGAGTAACATCCTGAGTGGGTAAAACGGGCGTAGGCACGGGTTTTAGGCGTTGTGGTGGTGCCGCCGTCCCAGGTCACAGAAAGGGAGGGATAAACAAAAAGGCCATCTAATCGGGCCTTCTCATCAGGCAGTTTTCCGTTTTCAAGATACTCGCTAATGGCGCTGCGCAGGGCGCTGACCGATTGCTCATACAGCGCTTCCAGTTTTTCCAGTGCCTGAGCCGGTGTCAGGCTAGAGCCCTTATTATTCATGTCTGTCTCCTTGTTCCACATAAGTGCGACGTCACTCGATAGTATGTCACACGTATGTGAAAAAAAAGTCAGGACATCAGGCGCGTGCGTCTTTCATGAACAGCGCCGTCGCGGCGGAAATCAGACAGCCCGCCAACAGATAAATCGCCACGCTGTGCCAATTACCGCCCGAGAAGGTGACTAATGCAGCGGCGATAAACGGTGTAAATCCACCGCCGACGACGCTTGCCACCTGATAGCCGACGCCCGCGCCACTGTAGCGGTAGCGGGCACCAAACATCTCGGTGAACATGGGCTGCTGGACGCACACCACCATGTCATGGGCGATATTCGCCAGCATAATGGCGAAAAACACAATCCAGAACAGAGACTGCGCTTCCAGCGCCATAAAGAACGGCCAGGCGCTGAGCGTCCCGATCAGCGCGCCGGTAATATAGACCCGTCGGCGACCAAAGCGATCCGCAAGCCACGCGAAGCACGGAATGGTCAGACAGCTAATGGCCCCAACCAGCAGACCAATATTCAGAAAAAGCTCACGCGGCAAGCCGAGGTTTTGCGTCGAATAATTCAGTGCGAACGCGGTGACGATATACATCGTTAACAGCTCGCACAGACGCAGACCGATGATTTTCAGGAACGCGCCGGGATGCTGAAACAGCGCTTCCATCACCGGCAGACGTTTTTTGGCGACCGGCGTTTCGCGCTGCTGTTTCTCGAATTCCGCCGACTCTTCCATGCCGTTACGCACCCATAGCGCGCCGAGCACCAGCACGATGCTAAACAGGAATGGAATGCGCCAGCCCCAGCTCAGGAACTGCTCATCGGTGGTGAGCTGGCTGATTAATGACACCAGTCCGGTTGAGAGCAGCAAGCCCACGCCGTAACCGACCTGCACGCCGCTACTGTAGAACGCTTTTTTATGTTTTGGCGCGCTTTCGACGGACAGCAGCGCCGCGCCGCCCCATTCTCCGCCAACGGCGAAGCCCTGGATGGCACGCAGCATCACCAGCAGGACGGGTGCCCACCAGCCTATCGTGGCGAAAGAGGGCAAAATACCAATCAGCGCGGTGGCAATACCCATCATCCAGACGGTGAGCATCAGCATCCGCTTACGGCCCAGTTTGTCGCCAAAATGACCGAAGATAATGCCGCCCAGCGGCCGGAACAGGAACCCAACGCCAAAGGTTGCGAATGCAGCGAGCGTCCCCATAGCGGGACTGATCTGCGGGAAAAACTCGCGATTAAAGACCAGTGCGGCGGTGATGCCGTAGAGCAAAAAATCATACCAGTCGACGACGGCACCGGCGAAGCTACCAAAAGCAGCGCGACGGGCGCGGGTGAGCGATGGTGTCTCCTCGCCTGGGCGATCGGAGATGAGGGTGGAATCCATTTTAAGTCCTGTCTGTACCGATTTTTTTATTATTAGTATGGGAAAAGATTACTCACATTCGCGTCACCGATCATAGGCAACGCTTATGAGACTACCCCGACAGGCGTCAGGAGAAAATGATTTTATCGTCACATCGCCGAAAAAATGAGAAGGGATCGTAATGAATTCGCGTTGGTTTTCGGTTGGTTGTCTAAGGATGGTTTACAGTATTGAGTATCGTAGTGCGATATTGCTGAGGGATTAACGATGCCACAACTTCGAATCATTTTTTTATTCTTGACTGTATTGATGACTTTTTCACTGCGCGCTGAGCCTGGAGTGTACGGCGAGCAGCGTATTAGCCGCTGGTGGAACGAATGGACCACTGATGTTTCGCAGACGTGGAACGAACCGCAACACTACGATCTGTATGTGCCTTTTTTGAGCTGGCATGCGCGCTTTATGTATGACAAAGAAAAAACCGACAATTACAACGAAATGCCGTCGGGCGGGGGTTTTGGTATTTCTCGCTACGATGAAGAGGGCGACTGGAGTTCGCTTTACGCCATGATGTTTAAGGACTCGCATAACGAATGGCAGCCCATCATCGGCTATGGCTGGGAAAATGGCTGGTACCTGGATAATGCGCGGGATTTCCGTCTGGGATTGGGCGTGACCGCAGGGATCACGGCACGCAAAGACTTTGCTAACTATGTGCCGCTGCCCATTATTTTACCGCTGTTTTCTGCTGGCTATAAAAACCTGAACGTCCAGTTCACCTACATTCCGGGCACCTATAATAACGGCAACGTATTATTTGCCTGGCTGCGCTACGGCTTTTAAATATGGGCGCTAAATCGTAATCACTTTTTTGAGTAATGAATGCGATAGCGCCAGCATCGAGATCAGCACCGAGGCGATAAACGTCAGCGCCATCAGGATGAATTTTGTCGAGAGGGAGGTGACGGGAATCAGCGCGGTGAGAAGATGAAAAACCGAATAGTGAAGAATATACACCCCGGTCATCGTCTTGCTGATGGTCGCTAAGATGGCCTCTTTAAACTCAACGTTGCGGCGAAAACGCACGCCATTCGCGGCGATAACCAGTGCCACAATCAGAAAATAGATTTGCGAGCCTGTCAGAATAAACGCGTTGCGATCAGCCTTGAACAGGGCAAAAAAGAAATGCTGCTCGTAAAACCAGGTGAACAGATAAATCAGCGGAATTGCCCCGATCGCTATTTTGACCACCCTGTCTTTGCTGATCCAGGCGGCAATCAGCGGATCAAAAAACAGCTGACCGGTCAGGTAAAACAGCAGCCAGGTCCACAAACGATATTGTGGCGCGAGCGAAAACAGGTGTTTTTCGGGATATAACGCCGCCAGCAAATCATAGCCGTAGGCAAACAGCAGCAGGGAAAATACCACCCAGCAAAACAGCCTGCGGCGCTGGCTTAACCATTCGATAACCGGGTGGAAGGTGTAAATCACAATAAAGGTAAAGACAAACCACGGCTGGATTAAATAGCCGCGCTGATAAGGTTCCCACAGGTAATAAATCGTCATCCAGAACAGAAAGACGATGACGATGCTTTGGATTTTACCGACTTGCCAGCGGGAACCGTGCCGCGATTGCGCGTCGAGATAGCCCGCTATCACAAAAAACAGCGGGGTGGCGATGGTCGAGATAAACGTCAGAAACCCCAGGATCCAGTGATAATCGTAGTCATAGCGATCCCAAGTGTTATAGATGGTAAAAAACGTCACCGCCGTCATGCATCCCAGCGTTTTAAGAATATTCAGTCCGGTTGAATTCATGGTACTTCTTTCTCTCGCGGTCGATGGAAACAGGCATAAATAACCGGAAGTACCAGAAGCGTCAAGATGGTCGCAAAACCTAGCCCGAACATAATCACCACCGCCATGCTCTGGAAGAACACATCACGCAGGAGCGGAGCCAGCCCCAACACGGTGGTAAATGCGGTCAACAGAATAGGGCGCAAACGAGACGTCGCGGCATAGACAATCGCCTCGTGCTGCGGCTTTTGCTGCTTCTGCTGCTCAATTTCTTCGACCAATACAATGCCGTTACGGATAAGCATTCCACTGAGGCTCAGTAACCCGATCAGCGCCATAAAACCGAACGGAATGCCGGTCAGCAAAAAGCCTGGCGTGACGCCGATCAGCGCCAGCGGCACCGTCAGCCAGATGGCGACGGCGTTTTTCACCGAGCTGAACATCAGGATGGTGATAATAAACATCACCAGATACCCAATCGGCAGCGTTGAGAAGACTCCTTGCTGTGCCTCGCTAGAACTTTCTGCGTCGCCGCCCCATTCGATGCTGTAGCCGTGCGGCAGCGCCAGAGCATCAATCTGAGGTTTAACCCGCGCCAGAATATCGCCCGAGGTTTGCTGGCTGAGCGGCGACGGGTCGGTCTGAACCGTCAGCACCCGGCTGCGGTCCCGGCGCAGAATAAGCGGGTCTTCCCACTCGAGCGTAAAGTCGCTCACCACGTTGCTCATCGGAATGTACTGCTGACGGTTTTGACTCCACACCAGCACGTTATTCAGATGGTTGGCATCCTGGCGTTCATTTTCTGGCGGACGGACGACGACGGGCAGCAGATCCGAACCTTCGCGGTATAAGCCCACCCGACTCCCGGAGAAATTCATCTCAAGCGCATTATCAATATCTTGCTTATCGACGCCCAGTTCCCGACCCAATGCGGGTGAATACTGCGGACGAATCACTTTGCTGCGGTTCTGCCAGTCGTTTCGCACGCTGTCGGTGGCCGGATCGCGACTCAGAATATCGTCAACCTGACTGGCGATCAGGCGCAGTCTGTCTGGATCAGGCCCTTTAATGCGCACCTCAATAGCGCTATCGCCAGACGGACCGAACATCACGCGCTTGGTGCTGGCGTTAACCTGCGGATAGTGGCGAGCAATGTAATCATCGACGTGGCGGGCAAGCGCAGGAATATTACGTTGGTCGTCCATGCGCACCATAATTTGCGCGTAGTTGCTGTACTGGCGTTGGCCGCTGTAGGTCAGAATAAAGCGCATGCTCCCCTGGCCGATGGTCGACACCGTGGTCACCACGCCATCCTGGCCGTTAATCGCTTTTTCGATGTCGCCGGTCATTTTCTCGGTCTGGCTGATATCCGTTCCGTAAGGCAACCACAGATCGACGAAGAAAATAGGCGTGTTCGATGAGGGGAAAAAGTTTTGCCGCACCGAGCCAAAACCCCAGACAGCCGCGACCAGCAAGGCAACCATTAACGTTAGCGTCACCGTTTTTCGCGCCAGAAGGGTATTCAGCATGTGCTGATAAATTCGGTAAAACCGCGCGTTGTAAGGATCGGCTTCAGCAGGCGTTTCCGCTGTTTTTTGCCCTTTGAACAGCCACCATTTGATCATCACCGGCGTAATCGTGAGCGCCGAGAACCAGCTCAACATCAGCGAAATCAGCAAAACCTGGAACAGCGATTTGCAGTATTCGCCGGTCGAATCCTGAGACAGTCCGATGGGCGCAAAAGCCAGTATAGCGATCACCGTGGCGCCCAGCAGCGGCAGCGCCGAGCGGCGAATCACGTAATTCACGGCGGTCATCAGGGTTGAACCCTGCTGTCGGGCAATTAGCACCCCTTCGACAATCACAATCGCGTTATCGACCAGCATACTCAGGGCGATGATCAGCGCCCCGAGGGAAATGCGCTGCAGCTCGATTCCCCAGAGGTACATAATGAGCAACGTGCCTAGCACGTTAAGCGCGAGGGAAAGCGCGATAATAATCCCGCTGCGAATGCCCATAAAAATCAGCAGAACGCCGATAACAATCGCCAGTGCCATCAGGAAGTTGATGATAAATCCGTTGACCGAATGCCCGACTTCCGCAGCCTGATCGTAAAACAGATCGATGTTAATGCCCGCCGGTTTTTCCGCCGACATTTGCTGCAGTTTGGCCTCTAACGCACGCCCCACATCAATCACATTGACGCCGGGAATGAACGACACGCCCATGGTGACGGCCTGCTGACCGTTGGCGTGGTAGATACTGGAAGGCGATTCCGTCAGCCCGCGTGACAGCGTGGCGATATCACGCAGACGCGTCGCAGCCCCCGCGCCGTATGGGGTGATGATCAAATCACCCAGCTCATCGATATTTTCAAATTCGCCGGTCGGATGCAGGCGAATCGACTCGGTGCCGGAGGCAATCTCACCGGCGTTAGACACCACATTTACGCGGCTTAGGATCGCGGAAAGCTGCGCAAGCGTAATCCCGCGCGCGGCCATTTTGGGTAGCGAAATATCGACATTGATCTGCTGCGGTATTGCGCCACCAATGGCGACTTTGCCGACGCCGGGGATCAAGACCAGTTCGCGGCGCAGCTGATCGGCGTAACGCGCCAGTTCAGCGTTGGTAAATTCATCGCCGGAAAGGGCAAAAAAGAAACCAAACACATCGCCAAAATCATCATTCACAAACGGCGTCACGACGCCCGGAGGGAACTGGCGCGAAGCGTCACCAACGCGACGACGCAGCTCATCCCAGATTTGCGGCAGCTCGCTGGAATGATAACGCGAGGCAATATTGACGGTGATTTGCGATAACCCATTTGATGAAATCGAACTCACGTTATCGAGCGAGGGTAGCTGCTGTAACGCGTTTTCCAGGGGCAGGGTGACCTCTTCTTCGACCTGCTGTGCGGAGGCACCCGGATAGTGAGTAATGACCACCGCAGTTTTAATGGTGAACGCAGGATCTTCAAGACGACCGATGTTCAGCAGCGCAAAAACACCGCCGACGCCCAGCAGCAGAATAGTCAGCCAGACGCGAATGGGATTGTCGATAAACTGGCGGGAGATATCCATTACAGACCTCGCTCACGCGTCCAGATGCGAACCGGCTGTTTAGCATGCAATTCCCCGACACCTGCCGCCACCACGCGCTCTCCCGCCTTGAGGCCGTCGGTCACGATCACGCCCTGGGCGGTGACTTGCCCGACGCTCACTTTGCGATCCTCCAGCTGAAGTTTGTCGCCGTCGCCTTGCACAACCCAGACGTGCGGCTCATTGCGCGGGCTGTTATCCGGGTTAAACACCGCTTCGACAGGAACGACCAGGGCATTTTGCCCCGCGCCTGCCGGGAGATTCGCCAGATTAATGGTGACTGTTCCGCTGACGCCGCCCACGACCGGGAAATCATCCGGGCGCGGCAGGGTTAAAATCACCTGCCATGTCAGCGTATTGCTGTCGCTACTGCCGGTATGCTCTTTGTAGACTGCGCTAAATTCGCGGTCCGGCATCGAGTTAATCTTCACCACCGGACGATAGTTGGCATTACGAATATCCAGGGTTTTGAACAGGTTTTCTGGAATGCTAAATACCACATCCAGCAAGTCGGTACGCGTGAGCGTCAAAATAGGCTGACCTGCGCTGACAACCTGATGATTACGGACGTGAACGCTGGCCGCGACGCCGCCAAAAGGGGCCACCAGCGTCATCTGATTCAGCTCTTCCTGCGCGATTTTCAGTGCTGCATTGGCGGAGTCGCGGGTGGCCCGCTGAACGTCCATCTCCGCTTTCGAAATGGCCTGGCGGCCCGCCAGCGTCTGGAAGCGATCAAATTGCCGCTGCGCCAGCGTGGCGGAAGTCTGGCGATCGTTGACTCGCTGCTGGGCTTCTCGCGTATTGAGCTTAGCCAACTGCTGGCCCTGCTTGACGCTGGTTCCCTGACGGATGTCGAGGGTTTCAATCTGACCGCCGCGCTTGAATGAGAGGTCGGTGGCGTCGCCAGACTCAATTCGCGCCGGGAAAACGCGCTGCTGCGCCTGGCCTGCCGCCGTGACCACGGCGATTTTAACCATGCGTGGCTGGGGCACCGTTTCCTGAGTTTTAGGGTCGCAGGCCGTTGTCAGCAAAATAAGGGCAGGTAAAAGAGAAATGTAACGATTCACGATATTCCCCTAATAAATAAAAAAATTCTTTATTCCGTACATTTAGTGATGACGTTTCTATTCTGCGAGCGCGGAAACCACCAGATAAGTCAAAAGACCCACGGCGGAACTGGTGACGATGGCAAGGACAATAAAGAAAATCAGGCGAATCAAACTATATCCAAACATTTCTTCTCCCTTATCTTTAAACCTAAGCGAGTTAATGATGACAATTTGAAGTATATGTGCAGGGCTTACTTAGCCGTTAATGCCTGCTAATGATCATAGTCGCAGAAATAAGAAAGGTTAAACATATCTTAAAGTTGGGAGTAACGCTGATGCTTGCCATGAAAGGGGGGAATCAAGATATATGTTATTAAGTTGAGATTATTCAAATGATTATGAGTAATTTCATCATATTCAGTCTGCTGTGCTACGGTTAATACCATCCCCTTCAGCGTTTAGTGTTTGGTTGTAGAGCTAATTTTCCTGCGTTTCATTATGTGTAATGTCATTTATGACTACTCGTATGAGTTATAAAAGGATGCTCGCTATGTACAGAAATATTCTGGTTCCTGTCGATGTATACGAAATTGGGCTGGCTGACAAAGCCGTGGCGCACGCTCAATTCCTCGCGCAAGCTGCTTCAGCTGATATCCACCTCCTTCACGTTATTCCAAAGTTCTCGCCAGAATTGACGCGCGGTTTTATTTCGGATGCGCGAAAAATGGATGACTATATGATTAATAATTCGAAAGAAAAACTCGCGGCGTTCGCCAAAAAAATTAATTTCCCCGAGGATCGCATTCATCTTCATGTCCGCAGCGGGAATGTCCGCGACGAAGTCACCCTCCTGGCTGACGATCTCGCGGCGGACATGATCATTATTGGTTCACGCAATCCCAATATTCAGACGCATTTACTGGGGTCAGACGCGGCAAATATTGTTCGTTACGCGCACGTTCCGGTTTTTGTCGTGCGTTAACGGCTTCAATGGAAAAGAGTGCTTTTGAGTTCAGGACGTGAGGACGGATCGATGAAGACAGAAAAACCGGACCAACCCTTTTACCGACTTTCCGTAGAAGAAACGCTGGCAACTACAGCCAGTACCGCGGAGGGGATCAGCCGTGCAGAGTCCACGGCAAGGCTTCAGCAGTATGGCGAAAACGCACTCCCGCAAAAGCCGGGCAAACCTGCGTGGTTGCGTTTTTTAGCCCATTTCAACGATGTGCTGATCTACGTGTTACTTGCGGCGGCGGTATTGACGGCAGTGATGGGACACTGGGTGGATACGCTCGTCATCCTGGGCGTGGCGGTGATCAACTCGCTGATTGGCTACATTCAGGAAAGTAACGCTGAAAAATCGCTGCAAAGTATCCGCAATATGCTCTCCAGCGAGGCCGTGGTGGTGCGCCAGGGCAATCATGAAACCATTCCGACGACTGCGCTGGTGCCTGGCGATATCGTCGTGATCCGCGCAGGCGATCGCATCCCGGCCGACCTCAGGATTATTGAAGCGCACAATCTTCGGGTAGAAGAGGCAATTCTGACGGGCGAATCGACGGTCGTTGAAAAAATCACTGACCGGCTTGAAGGAGAGCTTCCGCTGGGCGACCGGACTAACCTGTTGTTTTCGGGGACCACGGTCAGCTCCGGCGGCGGTCAGGGCGTTGTTATTGCCACGGGGGGGGATACCGAATTAGGCCATATCAACCAGATGATGGCGGATATTGAGCAACAGCGAACGCCGCTGCTGATTCAGATGGATAAGCTCGGGAAAGCCATTTTCATTATCATTCTGGTGATGATGGCCGCGCTATTTGTCTTTAGCGTCCTGTTCAGGGATATGCCTGTTTCCGAACTCATGTTGTCGCTCATCAGCCTTGCGGTGGCGTCGGTTCCGGAAGGGCTGCCGGCAATTATTTCGATTATTCTGTCGCTTGGCGTGCAAACGATGGCCCGGCAGAAAGCCATTATCCGCAAATTGCCGACCGTAGAAACGCTGGGCGCGATGACCGTGATCTGCTCGGACAAAACCGGCACCCTGACCATGAACGAAATGACGGTCAAGGCGGTGATCACAGCGGACACTATTTATCGCGTGGAAGGCGACAGCTACGAACCGGTAGGAAACTTCCATCCCATCGATGACCCAACGCCCGTTTCGGTCACACAGGGCTCGTTGCTGGAGCGCTATCTACGCACGATTGACCTGTGTAACGACAGTCAACTGATGAAAGACGATCAGGGCTTCTGGAAAATCACCGGCGGGCCAACGGAAGGGGCATTAAAAGTCCTTGCGGCGAAAGTCCCGCTGCCTTCGGTAGAGACGCAGCTGCGCAGCAAGATCCCGTTTGATTCCCAGTACAAATATATGTCGACCCTTCACCGCATTGGGGGTGAAGAGCTGATTCTGATTACCGGAGCCCCGGACGTGCTGTTCAGGCTGTGTCAGCACCAGCAGACTGAAGCAGGCCTTGAGCCGCTCGACCAACCATACTGGGAAGCGAAAATTGAGGAGTACGCGCGCGAAGGGCTGCGCATGGTCGCGGCCGCCTGGAAACCGGCGAGTCTGGAGCAAACGGAACTGACGCATGACGATTTGCAGCACGGTGTGATTTTGCTCGGGATTGCCGGGATGATGGACCCGCCACGTCCTGAGGCCATTACCGCCATCGGTGACTGTCTGCAGGCGGGGATTCGCGTCAAAATGATCACCGGTGACCACCCACAAACGGCGATGAGCATTGGCAAAATGCTGGGAATTGGGAATGCGGATAATGCCATTACCGGGCGCGAGCTTGAAGTGATGGACGATCACCAGTTGAGCGACGCCGCGCAGAAATTTGATATTTTTGCACGTACCAGCCCGGAAGATAAATTCCGCCTGGTTCAGGCGCTGCAAAGCAAGAAAGAGGTGGTCGGGATGACCGGCGATGGCGTCAACGATGCGCCCGCGCTGAAACAGGCTGACGTCGGGATTGCCATGGGTATCAAAGGGACGGAGGTAACCAAGGAGGCGGCCGACATGGTGCTGACCGATGATAACTTTGCCACCATCGCCAGCGCGGTGAGGGAAGGGCGGCGGGTTTACGATAACCTGAAAAAAACCATTCTCTTTATCATGCCCACCAACCTTGCACAGGGGCTGTTGATAATTATTGCCCTGCTGGCCGGTAACCTGATTCCGCTGACGCCGGTGCTGATCCTGTGGATGAACATGGCGACCTCCGCCACGCTCTCCTTCGGACTGGCGTTTGAAGCGGGTGAGAAAAACATCATGAACCGGCCGCCGCGCGACCCCAAACTGCACGTTATGGATGGGTTTGCCATCTGGCGCGTGGTGTTTGTCGGTTCGATGATCGCCGTGAGCGCTTTCGTGCTGGAAGCCTGGCTGCAGCCGCGCGGATATTCCCCGGAGTTCATCCGCACCGTGCTGCTGCAAACTCTGGTGACCGCGCAGTGGTTCTACATGCTTAACTGCCGCGTGTCGGACGGATTTTCGCTGAGCAAAGGGCTGCTGGCGAACAGAGGGATTTGGATCGTGACGGCGGTGCTGCTGGTGCTGCAACTACTGATTATCTACGCGCCGTTTATGCAGATGTTGTTCGGCACCGAATCCTTACCGTTCCGCTACTGGGTCATCACCTTCATCATCGGCTTTGTGATGTTCCTGATTGTGGAAGTCGAAAAACCGCTGACCCGCAAATGGCGTGTCGACGCTCCACGCTAAACGTGTTTTGGAAAAGCAAAAAGCCCGCTTAAGTTTCCTTAAGCGGGCTTTTCTAATTTGGCTCCTCTGACTGGACTCGAACCAGTGACATACGGATTAACAGTCCGCCGTTCTACCGACTGAACTACAGAGGAATCGTGTGAACGGGGCGCATATTATCGACCTCGCAGACGCTTGTCAAAGGCTGGATCGCCTTCTGATCATCGTTTGCTGACAAAATCAGCAAAGTGCCGCTTTTTATCACGGATTGCACGATTCTGGTGCAGATGTACCCCTTATGGGGCAGATCATAAACCGCTGTTTCAGTAATAAAACCCGCTGTCGTGATTAGATTTCCTTATTTTCAGCCGCTTAGCGAACTTATCAGACCTCTCTTAAAAACTGGCATCCATATTGCAAAAACCTTATCAACAACAAGCGCCAGTACCGGCACTGCATTTTAACAGGGGGCAAAATGAACTTTAGACGACTGAAATACTTCGTAAAAATCGTCGATATCGGTAGCCTGACCCAGGCCGCGGAAGTGTTGCATATCGCACAGCCTGCACTGAGCCAGCAGGTGGCCACTCTGGAAGGTGAACTGGACCAGCAGCTTTTAATCCGCACCAAGCGTGGCGTCACGCCAACCGAAGCGGGCAAAATTCTCTATACCCACGCCCGCACGATTTTGCGTCAGTGTGAGCAAGCCCAGCTGGCGGTGTGCAACGTTGGGCACACGCTGAGCGGCCAGGTTTCTATCGGTCTGGCACCGGGAACCGCTGCCTCCTCTATTACCATGCCGCTTTTGCAGGCCGTTCGCGCCGAGCTGCCAGACGTGCTGGTCTATCTGCATGAAAACAGCGGTTCGGTCCTGAACGACAAATTACTCAACGGCCAACTGGATATGGCGGTGCTTTACGACCGTTCACCGATTGCGGGAATCACCAGTCAGCCGCTGCTGAAAGAAGATCTTTATCTGGTCGGCACGCGAGACTGCCCTGGTCAAAGCATTGATCTGACGGCCGTGGCGGAGATGAATCTGTTCTTACCGCGAGATTACAGCGCCGTGCGTGTGCGCGTGGACGAAGCCTTTTCTCTGCGTCGTCTGACGGCGAAAATCATCGGTGAGATCGACTCTATTTCCACCCTGACTGCCGCGATTGCGAGTGGAATGGGCGTAACGGTTCTGCCTGAATCTGCAGCACGTTCCCTGTGCAGCGCGGCGAATGGCTGGATGGCGCGCATCACTACGCCGTCAATGAGCCTGCCGTTGTCTCTGAACATGTCAGCGCGCGGTTCGCTGTCGCCTCAGGCGCAAGCCGTGAAAGAGATCCTGATGTCGCTGGTAAGTCGTCCATCGCTGGAGAATCGTGAACTGCAGCTGGTAAGCTGATATTCCATAATGGAATAAGATGCTGGTTTTTATTATTTGTTCTGTAGGTCTGATGACTCTAACAATAGAGCGATATCAGATGCGCCGGGGTGAATCGTGAATTTCCAGCAACTTAAAATTATCCGTGAGGCGGCCAGGCGGGATTTCAACCTGACCGAAGTCGCCAACATGCTTTATACCTCTCAGTCGGGCGTCAGCCGCCATATCCGCGAGCTGGAAGAAGAGCTGGGCATAGAGATTTTTATCCGTCGCGGTAAACGTCTTTTGGGCATGACTGAGCCCGGTAAAGCGCTCTTGACCATCGCAGAGCGTATTCTCAACGAAGCCAGCAACGTACGGCGACTGGCGGACCTCTTTACCAATGATGCGTCCGGCGTGTTGACCATCGCGACGACGCATACGCAGGCGCGTTATAGTCTGCCGCCGGTGATCAAGGTTTTCCGCGAACTCTTTCCCGAGGTCCGTCTTGAGTTGATTCAGGGCACGCCGCAGGAGATTGAAGTGCTGTTGCAAAATGGCGGGGCGGATATCGGTATCGCCAGCGAACGCCTGAGTAACGACCCGCTGCTGGTGGCCTTTCCGTGGTTCCGCTGGCATCACAGCCTGCTTTTGCCCTCAGACCATCCCTTAAATCAGGTTTCCCCTTTGACGCTCGAAGCGATCGGCAAATGGCCGCTTATCACCTATCGGCAAGGCATTACCGGGCGCTCGCGTATCGACGAGGCATTCAACCGGAAAGGGATTACCCCGGATGTGGTGCTGAGCGCGCAGGATTCGGATGTCATCAAAACCTATGTCGAGCTGGGGCTGGGAATTGGCATTGTTGCGGAACAGTCGGGTGGGGAGCACGAGTCAAGCGATCTGGTGCGGCTGGATACCCGGCATTTATTTGATGCCAATACCGTCTGGCTGGGGCTGAAACGTGGGCAGCTGCAACGCAACTACGTGTGGCGTTTCATCGAGTTATGCAATGCCGGGCTGTCGGTTGATGAAATTAAACGGCAAGTGATGGAATCGGAAGACGTGGCGATCGATTATCAGATTTAATCGTGAGCAAGTTGGCAAACCCAGGAAAGTGGCGATTTAATCGGCCTCGACGATGAATACGCCGCAGAATGCGTCATGTTTCAGCATCCAACTGAGGACACCTGCGCGATGACACGTTATCATGACTCTCTTCGTGAGGCTGGGGCCGGTGTATCCGCTCGCAAGCTCTTCAATAGGCGTTAACCCCTGGGGCCACTTATGACCAATGAAATTCCACTTAAATATTTTGATATCGCGGATGAGTATTCCAAGGAAACCGCCACGCCGGTGAGCGAATCAGAACGCGAACCGCTGGCGCACTATTTCCAGATGCTGATCACCCGTTTAATGAATAACGAAGAGATCAGCGAAAGCGCCCAGCAGGAGATGGCCAATGAAGCGGGCATCAAAAATGAACGTATCGATGAGATAGCGACGTTTCTCAATCAGTGGGGCAATGAGTAGCTTGCGCTAAGATCCGGTGAAAGGGCACGCACTGTAACGTGCCTTTTTTGCATATTGGCGGCCATGAAAGCCCGAAAAGCAAAAAGCCCGCTTAAGTTTCCTTAAGCGGGCTTCTCTAATTTGGCTCCTCTGACTGGACTCGAACCAGTGACATACGGATTAACAGTCCGCCGTTCTACCGACTGAACTACAGAGGAATCGTGTGAACGAGGCGCATGTTAATGGCCTCGCTATTTTGTGTCAACACTAAATTCAACATGCTGATTCAAATGATTAATTAAGACTCAACCTGTGCTTTTAGTGTACTTGCGGAGAAGCGTTACCGTCATAGCCTGCATTTTCACGCAAACGCTGCATCGGATCTTGTTGGTAGAAATGACAAAAACGCTGCCATAACGCCGGAAAACGCGGGGCGAAAAGCTCGGGCGCGCTGAAGAAATATTCTGACAACACGGCGAAGCATTCCGCCGGATCGGTTGCCGCGTAGGCATCAATGCTGGCTGCGCTTTCGCCCACCAGATCGATTTCATCCTGAATATTATTCATCGCCGCGTGCAGGTCGTGTTCCCAGCCTGCGACTTCCCGCAACGGGATAAACGGCACACCGCTGGCGCGATCGCCATTGCGGGTATCCAGTTTATGCGCCACTTCATGAACGATAAGATTGAAGCCGGAGGCGTCAAACGAGTCCTGAATATCCAGCCAGTTCAGGATAATCGGCCCTTGCTGCCAGCTCTGTCCGGACTGTACCACGCGCTGATTGTGAACCAGGCCAATATCGTCTTCCCACTCGTCGTCAACCACGAACGGTGCCGGATAAATCAATACCTCGTGAAAGCCGTCCAGCCATTCGATGCCCAGTTCCAGTACAGGCAAACAGAACAGCAGGGCGATGCGCGCACTTTTCAGTTCATCCAGCTCGAATCCCTGAAGAGGGACAAGACGTTTTTGCTGCAAAAAACGATCGGCTAACTGCACCAATCTGCTTTGCTCGTCCGCTGAAAGGCTGGCGAGGACAGGAATTGCCAACGCTTCATCCCACGGCAATAGCGCGTCAGGTGCGGTTTCGTTCGATTTCCAGGGCCACTTAATCATCGCTTCGCTCGCAAACTCATCACTTGAATAAATTGCAGGGTTAGGATCTGTTAACATGCCAAATTACCTGGCATCATGGCAACCACTATAGCGGACAGATGCCGGAGCGGCTAAACGGACTCGTCTCGAAAACGAGAGTAGGGGTTACTCTACCGAGGGTTCAAATTCCCTTTCTACGCCGCTTCATCTTAACAGAACATCTTTTCTGATTATTTTCTGAATAAATGCTGTGCGACGAGCACCTTATCACTCCGCTTACGCGAAGGAATAGCCCTTTACGGCTTCGTCACAATATATGTGAACTCAATCAGCATCTTCGGGGCAGCTCATGGGTTGCGAAAACGGCGGTTTTGATAAAAAAAGCCAGGCATTACGCCTGGCTTTTAAGGAGATATCGCGAATTAACGCTGCGAACACCCGGCGCACTGCTTGTTCTGAATCTGCTGGAAGAAATCGTTGCCTTTATCATCGGCAAGAATAAAGGCCGGGAAGTTTTCGACTTCGATTTTCCAGATCGCTTCCATTCCCAGTTCCGGATACGCCACACATTCCAGG
The DNA here is from genome assembly GCF_000016325.1 of Enterobacter sp. 638. Classification (NCBI taxonomy): domain Bacteria; kingdom Pseudomonadati; phylum Pseudomonadota; class Gammaproteobacteria; order Enterobacterales; family Enterobacteriaceae; genus Enterobacter; species Enterobacter sp. 638. The sequence goes on along the minus strand of NC_009436.1, from coordinate 2,759,381 downwards.
CTTTTAATGCTGTTCTGCGCCAGCACGGCAGCCGGGCCGCCGATACTGCCGAGATAGAACCCGCCGTGTTTGTGGCAGGCATCGGTCACCTGCTGACTGCGGTTGCCTTTCGCCAGCATTACCATACTGGCACCGTGCGATTGCAGTAAATCCACATACGAGTCCATACGACCCGCTGTGGTGGGGCCTAATGACCCGGATGCATAACCTTCAGGTGTTTTCGCCGGACCTGCGTAATAAATCGGATGATCTTTCACGTACTGCGGCAGCTCTTCGCCGTTATCGATCAGCTCTTTGAGCTTCGCGTGGGCCATGTCGCGCGCCACAATAATAGTGCCGTTCAGCGATAGTCGGGTCGAAACCGGATGTGCGGTAAGCTGCGCCAGAATCTCGTTCATCGGACTGTTCAGATTGATGCTAACGACGTCGCCTTCACCTTGCTCACGCAGCGATTCAGGAATGTATTGCGCCGGATTGTGTTCGAGTTTTTCAATCCAGATCCCGTCGCGGTTGATTTTGGCTTTGATGTTGCGGTCAGCCGAGCAGGACACGCCCATGCCGACAGGGCAGGAGGCGCCGTGGCGCGGCAATCGAATCACCCGAATATCATGGGCGAAGTATTTACCGCCGAACTGCGCGCCTAACCCAAGATTCTGCGCTTCCTGTAACAGTTCCTGTTCGAGCTGGACGTCGCGGAACGCCTGACCATGCTCATTCCCTTCGGTTGGCAAACCATCGTAGTAACGGGTCGACGCCAGTTTGACGGTTTTCAGCGTGCTTTCTGCGGACGTCCCCCCAATGACAAACGCGATGTGATACGGAGGGCAGGCTGCGGTCCCCAGCGAGCGCATTTTATCCACGAGATAATTTTTCAATTTCGCAGGGGTAATGAGCGCTTTGGTTTCCTGATACAGATAGGTTTTGTTGGCAGACCCGCCGCCTTTTGCCATGCACAGGAACTTGTACTCATCGCCATCAACGCTATACAGGTCGATTTGTGCCGGTAAATTGGTCCCCGTATTCACTTCTTTGTACATATCCAGCGCAGCATTTTGCGAGTAGCGCAGATTGTCTTCGATATAGGTGTTGTACACGCCCTGACTCAACGCGGCTTCGTCACCGCCGCCGGTCCACACGCGTTGCCCTTTTTTGCCCATGATGATGGCCGTACCCGTATCCTGGCAGGTAGGTAACACGCCTTTGGCAGCGATTTCCGAATTACGCAGGAACTGAAGCGCCACGTATTTATCGTTCTCGCTGGCGTCAGGGTCGTGAAGAATGGCCGCGACCTGTTTCTGGTGCGACGGGCGGAGCATAAAGGCTGCGTCGTGAAAAGCCTGCTGCGCGAGTAGCGTCAGGGCTTCGGGTTCGACTTTAAGGATTTCCTGGCCCGCAAACTCTACCACGGAGACGTGTTCTTTGGTCAGCAGATAATAGTCGGTGTCGTCGTGTTCGAGCGGGAAGGGATTCTGGTAATAAAAGGGTTTGTTCGACATAACGTGTTGCTCCACAAAAATGAAACCGCCGGAGGTGTAGCCCGGCGGCCAGGAATCAGAACATCATGGACATCCACGGATAACCAATCAGCAGCAGTGCGGCCAGGAAAATCGCGCCGAAGATGGTGCCAAGACGCCAGTAATCTTTGGTCGGCAGGTAGCCGCTACCGTAATAAATCGGGCTTGGGCCGGTGCCGTAGGGGGTAATAATCCCCATGATGCCGAGCGATGTGACCATCAGCAGGACGAACACTTCCATATTGATGCCCGGGATCGTGGCGGCGATGGTCAGCATTGCCGGTAGCAGCGCGGTGGTATGCGCAGTGGTGCTCGCAAACAGGTAGTGCAACAGATAAAACGCCAGCAGTAGCACAATGGTTGCGGTGCCTGGGGAGATGCCGCTCATCAACATGCCGCCCTCTTTACCCAGCCAGCTAATAAACCCGGTGGAGGACAAACCGTCGGCCAGCGCAACCAGCGTGGCAAACCAGACGAAAGTATTCCACGCAGCTTTGTTGCCGGTGATATCGTTCCACTCCAGCACGCCCGTCCACAACATCAGGCCCACGATTAACAGCGCTGCCATGGCGGGTTCGATCCACGCCGCCGCGAAAATCCACATCATCAGTGCGCAGCACACAAAGACCAGCAGCAGGATTTCATTGCGCGACAGTTTGCCCAGCTTCTCCAGTTCGCGGCATGCCCACAGCGGCACTTCATCGTTCACTTTCACTTCCGGCGGGTAGAACCAGTACGCCAGCAGCGGCATCACCAGAATCAGCAGCACGCCCACCGGCAGGAAGGCGATAAACCAGGTGCCCCATGAGATATCAATGCCCACGATGCTTTTTACCAACGCCAGTGCCAGCAGGTTGGGGGCGAGCGCAGACAGGAACATTGAGCTGGTAATACAGGCCGCCGTAATTGCGACCCACATCAGATATGATCCGATTTTACGTGCGCTGGGATCGTTAGGTTTTGAGCCATACAGCGGCGGCAGGTTGGCGATAATCGGGTAGATCGTGCCACCGCTTCGCGCGGTGTTGGACGGCGTAAACGGTGCCAGCAGCAGGTCCGCGAAGGTGATGGCGTACCCAAGCGTCAGGCTGCGGCGACCCAGATATTTCACCAGGATCAGCGCCAGACGGCGACCAAAGCGCGTTTTGTCATACCCAGCCGCGAACATAAAGGCACCAAAAATCAGCCAGACGGTGGAGTTACCAAAGCCGCTGACCGCCCATTTAAACGAGGCGCCAGCCAGCTTGAACTTCGGATCGGCCAGCTGTTCCGGGCTGAACAGCACCCACTGGCTGCACAGACCGATGGCGACGACGCCGGTCAGACCAATCACTGCGCCGGGTAGCGGTTCAAAAATCAAACCGACGATCACGCCAACAAAAATGGCGAAGTAATGCCAGGCATAAGGCGGAAGCCCATCGGGCACCGGCACAAATAACAGCAGAATGGCCACAATAATGGGGAGCGCCATCATGAACAGACGGCGTGCTTGACCATCCTTTGGTTTGCTCGCCGCCAGGGGCGTTACAGCAGTTTTATCATTCATAGTTTGCGTCTTAAGTTGTCAGGAATACGGTTTGTCAGAAATAAGCACGAAGCTTTTTTAAGTTTTTTTGCTTTCTTTAGTTATTTAAGGTTCGCGTTTCTTATTTCTGGAATAATGATTCAACGCAAAATTGGATGCATTGAATTAAAAATTAGTGATATTTATATATTGCGCTTTTAAAGGTGGATTCTATTGATCGGGATCATGAAATGAGAATTGCAGATGTATTTTTAGGCACCATTTAATAACCCCAATGAGTTATGTGGACATAGCGTTTTGATTGAGGTTTGTTCTCAACTTGAATTTGTTTTGCAAACGATTAAATCTCATAGTGTATTGATTTATATGCATTTTTAATTAACTTGTGATTTCTGGTTACGTAATCAAAAAGTTAACTGCTTTAATTTAAATGTAAACAATCAACATTAAAACAACTAACACCAATGTATTATTTATGTTATCGAAGGGATTAAATAGTTTATTAACTAACGTAATAACTTTAGTAACTAAAAATAGCGTTATATTAATATCATGACATCGGCAAAAAAATTAACCATAAACCGGACCGATAAAGAATTTTCGAATTTCATTTTTAAAGTTTGGAGTTTCTATTATGAGCACTAACGAACGCATTCTAAGCCCCTTTACATTACCGAATGGCACCGAGTTAAAAAACCGTTTGTTAATGGCCCCAATGACCACTTGCACAGGGTATTACGACGGGACGGTCACCAGCGAGCTGGTGGAGTACTATCGCGCGCGTTCAGGTAGCATCGGCACCCTCATCGTTGAATGCTGTTTTGTCGATGATTTAGGGCTGGCGTTCCCCGGCGCAATCGGCATTGATAACGACGAGAAAATCGCCGGGTTGGCAAAAATTGCCGATGCCATTAAGTCGAAGGGTTCCAAAGCGTTGCTGCAGATCTACCATGGCGGCCGTATGGTTGACCCGAAACTGATTGGCGGGCGCACGCCTGTGGGGCCAAGCGCTGTTGCCGCGCCGCGTGACGGAGCAGCCACGCCAGTCGCATTGAGTGGTGAAGACGTCTGTGCAATGGTCGGCAAGTTCGGTGAAGCCGTACGTCGCGCCATTCAGGCGGGCTTTGACGGCGTTGAAATTCATGGCGCAAATACGTATTTAATCCAGCAGTTTTACTCCCCAAACTCCAACCAGCGTGATGACGAGTGGGGCGGCAGTCGCGATAATCGCGCCAAATTCCCGCTGGCGGTGCTGGAAATCACCCACAAAATGGTGCGCCAGTACGCTGATGATGCCTTCATCATTGGCTACCGCTTCTCTCCGGAAGAGATGGAAGTGCCGGGTATCCGCTTCGAAGACACGATGTACCTGCTGGAAAAACTGGCGGCGCGCGGGGTGGATTATCTGCACTTTTCAGTAGGTGCGACGCTGCGCCCATCGATTGTCGAAACCCAGGATCCGACGCCGCTTATCGAAAAATATTGCGCCATGCGTTCAGACACGCTCGCGCAGATTCCGGTCATGGGCGTCGGCGGGGTAGTCAACGCAGCTGATGTGAACGAGGCGATTGACCACGGTTACGACTTGATTGCGGTGGGGCGCGCCACGATCGCCTACCCGGACTGGACCGATCGCATTGCGCAGGGTGAAACGCTGGAACTGTTTATGGACAGCACAAAGCGAGAAGCGCTGCACATTCCGGAGCCGCTGTGGCGTTTCTCGCTGGTAGAAGCGATGATCCGCGACATGAGCATGGGCGAGTCAAAATTCAAACCCGGCACGTTTATCGAAACAGTCCAGGATGACGCCAGCGAGCTGGTGGTCAGCGTCAGTCTCGAAACCGATCGTATCAGTGACATTGAGCTAGCATCCGGCCCTGACCACGACGTGGAGTTTGTGACCAGTTTTGAGGAGATCCGCAGCCGTATTCTCGATGCGAATACTCCCCATGTTGACGCCATTACTGGCGCTACCAGCCAGAGTGAAGCGGTGAAAAAAGCCGTCTCGAAAGCGATGGTGAAATCCGCCAAAGCCCTGGCGGCAGAAGAGGGCGTCGATCCTAACGCGGCGAAATGTGTTGATGTCGTGGTGGTGGGCAGCGGTGGTGCAGGGCTGGCAGCGGCGATTCAGGCTTATGACGACGGGGCGAGCGTGCTGATTGTCGAGAAAATGCCGACCATTGGCGGGAACACCATTAAAGCGTCTGCGGGGATGAATGCCGCAGAAACCCGCTTCCAACAAGTCAAAGGGATTCAGGACAGCAAAGAGCTGTTCTATCAGGAATCCCTGAAAGGTGGGCAGAACAGGAACAACCCGGAACTGCTGCGCCGCTTTGTGGAAAACGCGCCAGAGGCTATCGAATGGCTGGCAACGCGCGGCATTATGCTCAATGACATCACCACCACCGGCGGGATGAGCATCGATCGTACGCACCGTCCAAAAGACGGTTCTGCGGTGGGCGGTTATCTGGTAAGTGGCCTGGTACGCAACGTCAATAAACGCCATATCGACGTGATGCTGGATACTTCTGTGAGCGATATTATTGTCGAAAACGGGGAAGTGACAGGCGTGCGCCTCACCACGGAAGAGAATGAAACGGTCACCGTCACCACCAAAAGCGTGATCATGGCGACCGGTGGGTTTAGCGCCAACAGTCAGATGGTGGTGAAATATCGCCCGGATCTGGACGGTTTTGTTACCACGAACCACAAAGGCGCGACGGGCGGCGGGATTGCATTGCTGGAACGTATTGGCGCTGGGACCGTGGATATGGGCGAAATTCAAATTCACCCAACCGTTGAGCAGAACACCTCCTATTTGATTTCTGAATCCATTCGCGGCGGCGGCGCGATTCTGGTGAGTCAGCAGGGGAACCGTTTCTTTAACGAGATGGAGACGCGCGACAAAGTGTCCGCTCAAATTATCGCGCTACCTGAGAAATACGCGTACATCGTTTTTGATGAGCACGTTCGTGCCAAAAACAAAGCCGCTGATGAATACATCGCCAAAGGCCTGGTGACCAGCGCCAGCTCACCGAAAGCGTTGGCGGAAGCGTTGGGGATGGACCATCATGCTTTCCTGGCAACGCTTGAACGTTATAACGGGTTTGTTGAAAAGCAGCATGATGTTGATTTCGGTCGTACCACGGCGCTGCGTGCGCCAATCAATGAAGGGCCATTCCATGCGATCCGCATCGCGCCCGGCGTGCATCACACCATGGGCGGCGTGACTGTCAATCCGGAAACCTGTGTTCTGGATAGCGCCCACAACGTCATTCCTGGCGCATTCGCGGCGGGTGAAGTGGTCGGTGGCATTCACGGCGGGAATCGCATTGGCGGTAACGCGGTGGCAGATATCATTATTTTTGGTACGCTTGCCGGACATCAGGCGGCGATGCGTTCGAAAAAAGCCTAGCTCAGCCGTTTTGTTGACCGGAACGAGATGTTCCGGTCATTTCCCCGGCGGCGCTTGCCCGCCGGGGCTACCGTCAGGAGCCACTCTTATGCCAGATGACGACCGCGTCTACAGTTATTCCGCCGTGCTGATGGGCTCTCCCATTCTTCTCAAACTCTTCTCGCATAACGAAGCGCTCGCCGCGAAAGCGTTTCGTTTAATCAAACAGTACGAAGATTTACTGACCGTGAACCGCGCGCACTCCCAGGTGATGGATATTAACCTCGCTGCTGGCAGGCACCCCGTCGCCGTCAGTCGGCCGGTATTTGAATTGATTCGCTGTGCAAAAGCGGCCAGTTTGCTGGAAAACAGTGCATTTAATCTGGCCATCGGTCCGCTGGTTAAGCGCTGGAAAATTGGTTTTCAGGGCGACAGCGTCCCGCCAGCCGATGAAATCACCACTCTGTTGACGTTAACTGATCCGACGGAAGTGGTGCTTGATGAGGCGGCATGCAGCGTGTTTCTTGCTCGGTCGGGAATGGAGATCGACCTTGGTGCCATTGCCAAAGGCTATATTGCTGACCGGGTGCGGGATTTTCTGCGTAAAGAGGGCGAAACGCTGGGCTTGATTAATCTGGGCGGTAACATCCAGACGCTTGGCTCGCCAGAAGGAGGCTGGACGGTCGGCATTAAAAAACCGTTCGGCGCTGCGGATGCGCTAATCGGTTCGCTGCAAATTGAAAACAAATCGGTGGTGACATCTGGAACCTATGAGCGCTATTTCGAGCGCGACGGCACGCGTTATCACCACATTTTAAACCCACGTACCGGTTATCCGCTGGATAACGAACTCGACAGCGTGACCATTATTTCGATGGATTCCATCGACGGCGATCTCTGGACCACGCTGGTTTACGGATTGGGCGTTGAGAAAGGCTGTGCCGCGCTGCGTACGCGGCCAGACATTGAAGCGGTTTTCGTGACTAAAGCACGCGAGATCGTGTTCTCATCGATGCGTCACTTTCATTTTACGCTGCTCGACAACCGCTATCGCCTTACTGGCAATACTGTCTGAGTAGCCCGATCTGTTCCGGCTGGAGCCGGTATCGATACACCGGACGACCGGTAGCTCCGTAATGAATGCTGGTAAACAAAATATTAATTTGTGCAAGCCAGATCAGGTATTTACGACAGGAAACCCGTGAGATGCTGACCGCATTCGCCAGATCATCGGTGGAAAACTCCGTGTCGGGATGCCCGTCAATCCACTGACAAATGGTGCGCAGCGTCTGCGGGGTTAAGCCTTTCGGCAGGCGTTTGCTGTCTGCCAGTTCCGGCGCGCCGCCGTGCAGCAGACGATCAACGTCCGCCTGTTCATAATATTGATGTGAACCCATCAGATGTTTCTTTTCCTTCCAGCCGTTTAGCGCCTCTTCAAAACGCGGAAACTGGAACGGCTTAATCAGATAGTCCACCACGCCATAGTGCATGGAGGTCTGAATGGTGGTGGCATCGGAGGCTGATGAAATCATGATCACATCGATGGCGCGCCCAGAAGCACGGATAATTGGCAGCAAATCCAGACCATTATCCTGCTGCATATATACATCCAGCAGCACCAGATCGATAGCCTGGGTGGGGTTGCTAATGATGGACTGGGCCTGACTGAGCGTGGAGGCGACACCACAGCAGCTAAAACCCTCAACACGATTCACATACAGTCGGTTAAGGTCAGCCACCATGGCATCATCATCGACAATTAAGACATTTATCACGCGATTTTCCTCTCGCTATCCCAGGGGATCTGAACAAAAAATTGAGTAAACACGCCAAGCTCTGATTCTACGGCGATTTCACCGCCCAGTTTTTCGAGCTGCTGGCGGGCAAGAAATAATCCCACACCACGGTTTTCGCCTTTCGTCGAAAAACCTTTAGTAAAAATGTGCGCCAGACGCGAAGGGTCAATACCGGGACCGTCGTCGCTAATCTCACAGCTTAGCCAGCCGTTTTGATAATGCATCAGCAGGCCAATTTCGCCTTCAGGCTGGTCTGACATCGCGTCGAGTGCATTTTCGATGAGATTTCCCAGCACCGTGATCAGCACCGTGACATGCTCCGTATTCGGCGTGTCCGGCACCTGACATTCTTCCGCCAGCGTCAGGCTAATCCCCGCTTCCTTGGCGCGATTCATTTTCCCCAGCAGGAAACCGGCAATCACCGGGGATTTGATTTTGTTCTGAATGGCGCCAATATCCGTCTGATAATTTTGCGCCGTCTGGATAATGTACTCTTCCAGCTTGTCGTAGCGCTTCATGTGCAGCAGGCCCAGAATCACATGCAGCTTATTCATAAACTCATGGGAATGGGTCCGCAGGGCGTCCACGTAGCTCACCATCCCATCCATTCGCTGCATCAATTCCCGGATCTCGGTTTTGTCACGAAATGTACTGATCGCGCCAATCACTGCGTTCTGGCTTCTGACAGGAAAGGTGTTGCAAAGCAGCAGTCGGCCGTTGGAGTCGATCTCCTGATCCTGCAATGCCTTACCCGTTTGCGATACCCTGCGCAGCGAGGCGAGCATCGGAACGTGACGGGGCATATCCGCGCCTTGAGTCGGCAGCAGCAAAATCTGGCGGGCGGTGTGGTTAATCATTGTCACGCGGCCCTGACTATCAATAGCAATCACTCCTTCCTTCAGAGATTGCAGCATCGCCTGACGCTGTTCAAACAGCGCGGAAATTTCGTAAGGCTCAAGGCCAAACAGAATGCGTTTCAGCAAATGTACCAGGCCCCAGGTTCCCAGCGTACCCATTAACGCACTGAATAATACCGTCCAGATAACGCCCCAGCGGCTGCGGCTGATCTCTTCATCCACTTTTTTGAGCGATATGCCAATCGCGACCACGCCGATTTGCCGGTGCTGGTCGTCATAAACCGGCGTGAAAACGCGCAGGGCTTCTGCCAGCACACCGTGGTTTACCGACACATTCTCATTTCCGGCAAGCGCGGGTTTAAGATCCTCGCCAATAAAATGATGGCCGATCAGGCGGGTATCAGGATGAGAATACCGTACGCCCTGCATGTTAGTGACCACGGCAAAAAGCAGATCGTTGCGTCTGGTGATGGCTTCCGCGACGGGCTGAATCTGACTCTTCTCTGCGGATAACAGCAGGCCACGCTTGACGTCAGGACTGTCGGCCAGCGTTCTGGCGATGGCCAGGGCGGTGTCTTTCACGCCGTCCCGCGTCGCCTTGGTGATCTGCATAAAGTAGAGGGCAAAGATGACCAGCAACACTGAACCAATCACACTGCTGACCATCAGCGTGACCAGCGTGTTGAGTTTCATTGGGCGCTTGCGCGTCATGACTAAAGGCTGCACATCGCTCATCCGCACTCCATGGCTAATTATTAAGGGGTAATTATCGCTGATGACGGCGCTTTCTTAAAGTCATGTAAAAGCTTACGAATACATACCTTTTCGTGACCCCCTTCGCAGGTGACCTATATAAAACACTTTATAGTGTACGGGAATTCATACAAGGAGGCAGTTTATGAGCGTTAAGCTGAACGGTTTGGTCAAGGAAAGACGTCACGCGGATACGGCGGATATCGACAGGTTGTCGACCCTGGACATGCTGAATGTGATTCATCAGGATGATAAAAAAATGACTGACGCCATCACGCCATGTTTATCCGTCATTGCCCAGGTTGTCGATAATGCGGCCGCCACATTGAGCCACGGTGGCCGTCTGGTTATCGTTGGCGCAGGATCGTCAGGCCGTGCGGCGATCCAGGCTGCGTTAGAATTTGCCCCAGGCAAACATCCCGTTATAGCGCTTGAAGCCGGAGACGGCGCGGCAAATTATGATCGAGGCGTAGCCAACCTTCAGGCCATTAATTTTGGCGAGCACGATATGATGCTGGCGCTAACGATCAGTGGCAAAACGCCGTGGGTCTGGGGCGCTATGCGGCATGCCTGGTCGCTAAGATCGCCTGTCGCCATCATCACCAGCGACGAGCAGAGTGAAGCGGCGCAGCTGGCGAGCATGGTGATTGCGCCGCAAACGGGAGCGGATGTGGTCGCTGGTTTTAATAACGTCAAAGCTGCGATGGCGCAAAAACTGATCCTGAATATGATTTCGACCGGGTTAGCTGTCCGTTCCGGTCGTGTCTACAGCAATATGCGTGTGGACCTGGAAGCCAAAAACACCCGGTGGGCCGAGAGACAAATCGCGATTGTGATGGAAGCGGGAGGGTGTACGCGTACCGTGGCGAAAGCGGCGCTAGAAAGCGGTAATCATCACTGCAAAACAGCCGTACTGATGGTCATGACCGGTCTGGATGCCTGGCAGGCGCGCGATTTACTGGAGCAGAATAATGGTTTTATTCGCGTCGCGTTACAGGAAGCACCGTAATATTCCTTTGCTGCTAATAAAAAAGGCCGCAATAGCGGCCTTTAAAATCGATAACGATTAGAACTGATAAACCATGCCTACTGCGGTGATGTCATCAGTGCTGATGCCATTCACATGATAGAACATATCGTCTTCATCCAGCAGGTTAATTTTATAATCTGCATAAATGGACATATTTTTGTTGAAATAATAGCTTGCGCCAATATCAGCATATTTAACGAGATCTTTTTCACTGCCGAAGGCGGTATTCAGATCCTGACCTTTAGAGATCAGGATAGACAATGCCGGACGCAGGCCAAAATCAAACTGGTATTGCGCGGTGCCTTCAAAGTTTTTAGTTTTATTCGCGACTGCGTAATTTTTATTGCCATACGGCGTCATATTACGGGTCTGAGAATACATGGCCGCCAGATAGATATTGTTGTCGTCATATTTAATCCCTGCCGTCCAGGCTTCTGCTTGTTCACCGCCTGCTGCCGTGGTGGAATTCACCTGATCGGTTGTACGGTCAGACGAGGCGAACGCTGCACCGGCGCTAAAGCCCATGCCGATATCGTAGGTTGAAGAAATACCGAAGCCGTCACCGTTTTCATGACGCACATCGCGACCGTTGCCATTATTGGTGCCTTCGTTGCCATTACCAGCGCTTTCGTTATTACCCTGGTACTGCAGCGCGAAGTTCAGGCCTTCCACCAGACCGTAAAGATCCGTGCTGCGGTAAGTCGCCACGCCGTTGGCGCGGTTGGTCATAAAGTTATCTGCTTTACTGTAGGTGTCGCCGCCGAACTCTGGCAGCATATCTGTCCAGCCTTCAACATCGTACAGCACGCCGTAGTTACGACCGTAATCGAATGAACCATAATCACCAAACTTCAGACCTGCGAAGGCCAGGCGCGTCCAGGACTGGTTGGTTGAACTCTCGGTATTATTGGCCTGGAGGTTGTATTCCCACTGACCGTAACCCGTCAGCAGCTCATTGATCTGCGTTTCGCCTTTAAAGCCCAGACGTGCATAGGACTGATCGCCATCCGCGCCAGTATCCTCAGAGAAGTAGTGAAGACCATCCACTTTGCCGTAAAGATCTAATTTATTGCCATTCTTGTTATAAATTTCTGCCGCGTTCGCCGCACCTGTGACCAGTAAAACAGGCACCAAAATAGCCAATGCTTTTCTTTTCATTATATATTCCTTTTTAATATCACTCATGTGAATATACGTAATCACCCTCCGCAATTACATCGGCGATACTATTCGAAACATGAAATTAAGTTTCAATAATAAATGTAATTAAATAATGTCATTTAATTCTAAATGTTTCTGTCGATTTTGGTATTTTATGGGTGAATTTTAAAGGTTTTAATATATTGAATTTTTATAGGTTTATTATGGCCAATTTTATATTTGTAATGAATTCCCATACGTAAATTCTGAAATGCAATACCTAAGATAAGTAAACGCACAGTGATTTATCGTGAATCTATGGGAACCCCCCCAAGTGCCAGGGCGACAGAAAGTTGCTATGGTGGGCGTTTTGATAAAGGAGGGATTATGGCGCTTACCCAGTGGCAGCAACGCTTCGAAAACTGGCTAACAGAAAATCATGACACGGATGATACCGCCCATGACATGTCGCATTTTCGCCGCGTGTGGATGACGGCGCAGCGAATGATGACCGGACAATCCGTCGACCCGCTGGTCATTCTTACGGCATGTTATTTCCATGATATTGTCAGCCTGCCAAAAAATCACCCTGAGCGCGGCCAATCCTCGCGGCTAGCGGCGCACAAAACCGGTCAAATTCTGCACGACGACTTCCCCGATTTTCCTCAGGCAATTATCCTTGCCGTACAACACGCCATCGAAGCGCACAGTTTTAGCGCGGGCATTGCGCCGCAAACTCTTGAGGCGAAAATTGTGCAGGATGCCGACAGGTTAGAGGCCCTCGGCGCTATTGGGTTGGCTCGCGTCTTTGCAGTGTCAGGCGCGCTGGGTGTCGCCCTGTTCGATGCCAATGATCCCTTTGCTGAGTCACGTGAATTGAATGATAAAACCTTTGCGCTTGACCATTTTCAGACCAAACTTTTACGTCTGCCTGATACCATGCAAACCGAAATGGGGCGCGAACTTGCGCGTCATAATGCCGATTTCCTGGCGCACTTTATGGCGAAATTGAGCGCAGAATTGCAGGGCGACTGTCTTGGCATCGATTCTCAGGTGTTGAGCCGATTCCAGCGCAGTCTGTCACGCTGAACTATGGTAATCTGTTTCCAGTCTTTTTCGTCCGGTTGAAGGTATGCAGGAAAAACTATCAGTGACTGAGCCCGCACTCATGCTGGCAGAGAAATCAACGGCAGCGGTGCAGGATTTACTGTGCAAACTGCTGACCATCTATGACGCCAAAACGCTGGTCAATCAACTGAATGCGCAAGGCGAAAGCCACTGGAGCCCGGCAATCCTTAAGCGGCTGGTTTCCAGCGAGCGGGCCGGCCATCGGCTGAGCGAGGGGGAGTTTACCCTCCTGCACAATCTGCTCCCGCGCCCACCGGCTATCCATCCAAATTATGCTTTCCGCTTCGTCGATCTGTTTGCGGGTATCGGTGGCATACGCCATGGTTTTGAGGCCATTGGCGGACAGTGCGTCTTTACCAGCGAATGGAATAAACACGCGGTGCGTACCTATAAAGCAAACTGGTACTGCGATCCGCACACACACCAGTTCAATGAAGATATTCGCGATGTCACGTTAAGCCATAAAAGTGGCGTTACGGATGCTGAAGCGGCTGACCATATCCGACGCACCATTCCGGCGCATGATGTTCTGCTGGCGGGCTTCCCGTGTCAGCCGTTTTCGCTGGCGGGCGTGTCCAAAAAGAACGCCCTCGGACGTGCTCATGGCTTTGCCTGCGATACGCAAGGCACGCTGTTTTTTGACGTGGTGCGCATTATCGACGCACGTCGCCCGCCTATTTTTGTCCTCGAAAACGTCAAAAACTTAAAAAGTCACGACGGCGGGAAAACCTTCCGCATTATCATGCAAACGCTCGATGAACTCGGCTACGACGTGGCCGATGCCCAGGATATGGGCGCGAACGATCCCAAAATTATTGATGGCAAACATTTCTTGCCTCAGCACCGTGAGCGCATTGTGTTGGTCGGGTTTCGCCGCGATTTAAACCTGAAAGGTGATTTTACCCTGCGGGATATTCCTTCGCTGTATCCGGCGCATCGTCCGTCCGTTGCTGAACTGCTGGAGCCCGCATTCGATGCCAAATTTATCCTGACCCCCGTGCTGTGGAAATATCTCTATCGCTATGCCAAAAAGCATCAGGCGAAGGGCAACGGTTTTGGTTTTGGGATGGTGGACCCGCGCAATCCGCACAGTGTCACCCGCACGTTGTCGGCGCGCTATTACAAAGATGGCGCTGAGATCCTCATTGACCGCGGTTGGGATAAAGCTCTTGGCGAGATCAATTTTGACGATCCGCAGAACCAGCGCCATCGTCCGCGTCGGCTGACGCCGCGTGAGTGCGCGCGTCTGATGGGATTCGAGTCGCCTCAGGGGCACAGTTTCCGCATTCCGGTTTCTGATACCCAGGCCTATCGACAGTTTGGCAATTCCGTGGTCGTTCCGGCGTTTGCGGCGGTGGCAAAACTGCTGGAATCGCGAATTAAACAGGCTGTCAAATTGCGCCAGGGTAAAGCCGTCAATGACGGATGTGCACAGTAAGGCGACGCGCAGCAAAAACATGCGTGCTATCGGCACGCGTGATACTGCAATTGAAAAACGGCTTTCAGGCCTGTTAACGCAAGCGGGTTTTGAGTTTCGCGTTCAGGATGCTGCGCTGGCGGGACGGCCTGATTTCGTGCTCGACCGCTATCAGTGCATCATCTTCACCCACGGCTGTTTCTGGCACCATCATGACTGTTATTTGTTCAAAGTGCCCGCCACGCGTACCGAGTTCTGGCTGGCGAAAATCGGTAAAAACGTCGAGCGTGATAAACGCGATTCCGCCATTTTACTGGCGCAGGGATGGCGAGTGCTTATTGTCTGGGAGTGCGCGTTGCGTGGCAGGCTAAAGCTTGATGACGCTGCCCTGACGGAGCGCCTGGAAGAGTGGATCTGCGGCGGTGGCCAGACCGCGCAGATCGATACCTCAGGAATTCATCTGCTTACGGTTTTTCCGCCTCACACGGCGTAACAATGGGTTTCGCCGGGAAAAGATATTTCCCGAGCGTGACCAGCACCACCGCCATGATAATCACGCCCAGCGCTAACCACTCGACGGATGACAGGGTCTCGCCTGCAAACGATGTCCCTAACAGCACGGCCACCACCGGGTTAACGTACGCGTAGCTGGTGGCGACGGCTGGACTGACGTTACGGATCAGGAACATATAAGAGTTAATGGCGATAATCGAGCCGAAAATCGCCAGATAACCCACCGCCAGAAAACCAGAAAGACCCGGCATGGCCGTGAGCTTTTCGCCGGTGATCGTGGAGGCGATTAACAGCACGATTCCGGCGGCCAGCATCTCAATCGCGCCCGCCATCATCCCGGAAGGTAATTCGATGCGTGACCCCAGCACGGAACCAAACGCCCAGCTCAGGGACCCCATCAGGATCAACAGCGCGCCCCACGGATTACCGCTCAGATTGCCGCCGCTGTTGAGCAAAATAATTCCCGCCAGACCAATGCCAATGCCCATCCACTCCAGCTTGCGGGTGCGAATGCCAAACAAACGGCTAAAGCACAGCGTAAACAGGGGAACCGTTGCGACGACCACGGCTGCGATGCCCGACGGCACGTTCTGATGTTCAGCCACCGTAACAAAACCATTGCCCACAGCCAACAGCAGCAGGCCGATCAGCGCCGCGTTTATCATCGGACGCAGCGGGGGAAGTTGATGACCGCGCAGCAGTAAGAAGGCCAGCAGCAACACACCGGCTGATAAAAAGCGGATGCCTGCCATCATCAGCGGGGGCCAGCTTTCCACGCCGACACGAATGACAAAATAGGTGGAACCCCAAATGATATAGAGCGAGAAAAGTGCTCCAATAAGCGGTAATAGTTGCCTGAAACGCATAGTCCCTCACGGCGAATTAAAAAGGTCGCTCATAGTAAACGTCAAAACTATCGGGCTGGCGAGCGCTTTAGTTGTATCAATGATGTGAATTATTTGTTGACTTAAGGTGCGGGTTTCGAGGTTCGTATTTTTGCTCCATACTATTCACTTAATTATCAAAATAAGAAGGATCAGATTTTGGCAGGAAGTAGCTTATTAACATTATTGGATGATATTGCCACGTTGCTGGACGACATATCGCTGATGGGAAAACTGGCCGCGAAAAAGACGGCCGGTGTATTGGGCGACGACTTATCGCTTAACGCTCAGCAAGTGTCTGGCGTTCGCGCCAACCGCGAGCTGCCAGTGGTGTGGAGCGTGGCAAAAGGGTCATTTCTCAATAAGGTGATTCTGGTGCCGCTGGCGCTGCTGATCAGCGCGTTTATCCCGTGGGCCATTACGCCGCTGTTGATGATAGGCGGTGCGTTCCTCTGCTATGAGGGCGTCGAGAAGGTGTTGCACTCGTTTGCCTCGCGCAAGGATGAAGAGACGCCGCAGGCTCGCCAGCAGCGTCTGGAAGCGCTTGCCGCGAAGGACCCGCTGGCTTTTGAGCGCGATAAGGTTAAAGGCGCGATTCGGACCGATTTTATTCTGTCGGCTGAAATCGTCGCCATCACTCTGGGGATTGTGTCAGAAGCCCCGCTGCTGAATCAGGTGCTGGTGCTCTCCGGTATCGCGATTGCCGTGACGATCGGCGTTTATGGCCTTGTCGGGGTGATCGTGAAGCTCGATGACATGGGCTACTGGCTGGTGGATAAATCTAATGCCGTGGCGAGAGTCGTCGGTAAAGGGTTGCTGGTACTGGCGCCATGGCTGATGAAAAGTTTGTCGGTGATCGGCACGCTGGCGATGTTCCTGGTGGGTGGCGGGATTGTGGTTCATGGCATTGCGCCGCTGCATCACGCCATTGAACATTTCGCTCAGGGGCAGGGGAGCGTGGTGGCGGCCATTTTACCGATGATCGTCAATCTGGTGATTGGCTTTATCATTGGGGCCATCGTCATCGCGGGCGTGAAAGGTATCGCCAAACTGCGCGGTGTTTCGCACTAAATGTTCTACGCGCGCTATGGAAAAAGGGCCATTCCTCGTCTAGATTGAAACAGTTTCACCCTGATACTGGAGGCGGTTATGGTCTTTGTGGTCAGTGATGAAGTTAAGCCTAAAAATGGCGGCCCACGTATGATTGTCACGGGATATTCCAGTGGCATGGTGGAATGCCGGTGGCATGACGGTTTCGGCATCAAGCGAGAAGCTTTTCGTGAAGAGGAGCTACAGCCGGGTGACAAACCGCAGCGACGCGATACGGCTTAATCACGTAAAGCCCGGCATGTCCGGGCTTTTTGTTGACTATCGCTTCAGGCGATGCGTGTCTCAATGTATCGGACCGTCGGGCTTAGGTATGATGCGTACAGTGAAGATGTGAGCAGGGAGTTTGTGTGCAGCGCGATACCTTTGTCATCAAGAAAAATCTGCTGGAACGGTTACGTCACCATCCTGGGCAAATCGTTAACGTATGTTTTCTGGTTGTCCTCATTGTTTCCACGATTCTGACATGGCGAGAAGTCGTCGTGCTGGAAGACGCGTACATCTCAAGCCAGCAAAACCATCTGCAAAACGTGGCCAACTCGCTGGACCGGCAGCTTCAGTACAGTGTCAATAAACTGCTCTTTTTCCGACAGAGCATGGGTGACGCACTGCAAACACCACTTGGGCTGCGCGTCTTGCACGATGCCGTCCTGAGTTTTAACCATTTACGCACTAAACCCTTCTGGCAGCTGGATGTGGAGCAGCGGCGAGCGTTGCCGATAAACGGCGTGTCAGATGGCATGGTTGAGCGGACCACACTTCTGACACGCGATGACCAACGTCTCGGCGGGGAACTCTCTGCGGCGCTGGAAGTGGGCTATTTGCTGCGCCTTGCCGTCTCGCGCGCCAATAATAAAGAAAAGCGCATCACCTACGTCTCGCGTGCGGGCTTTTTTGTGTCGACGGAACCCGCCGCGCTCAACAACTCCATCGTTTCTCGTTACTACACTCTGGTGACTCGCCCGTGGTTTACTCACCAGACTGACCGCGACAATCGCGCCCGCGCGGTGCGCTGGTTTATGGCTCCCGCTTCCGCATCACAGAATGAACGCCTGATCACCGCCAGCGTGCCGGTGTATCAGGACAACTACTGGTACGGTGTGCTGGCGATGGATTTCACGCTTCCGACCATGACTCAGTTGCTGATGGACGCCGTTGATCAGCGCAAAGACGGTGAATACCAGCTGTATGACAATCGTCTCAATTTGATTGCGACCTCTGAAGAAAACGCCGACAGCGTCATTCACTTTGATGCGCAAGAGATCGCCCAAATCGCGCAGGCGGTGGAAAACGATACACAAGGTGGCCTGCGGTTAAGCACGCGGTTTATCAGTTGGGAACGCCTGGAACATTTTGATGGTGTGGTGCTGCGAGTCCACTCCCTCAAAGACGGCGTGCGGGGGGAATTTGGCAGTATCAGTATTGCCCTGGCGTCGTTATGGGCGCTCTTTACCGCGACGCTGCTGATTTCGTGGCTGGTGATCCGTCGGATGGTGAGCAACATGTTTACGCTGCAAAATTCATTGCAGTGGCAGGCCTGGCACGATCCATTGACCCGACTCAACAACCGTCGTGCGCTCTTTGACCGGGCACAGGCGCTGGCCGAGGAGTGCCGCCAGCAGCAACTGCCGTTCTCCGTCATTCAGCTCGATCTCGACCATTTCAAAAGCATTAACGATCGCTTCGGTCATCAGGCGGGTGACAAAGTGCTGTCCCACACGGCCCGGCTGATTACGCACGCGCTACGAAGTAGCGATGTGGCGGGCCGAGTCGGCGGTGAGGAGTTTTGCGTAGTGCTGCCGGGCGCGACAGCGGAGCAGGCGGCCGGTGTGGCGGAGCGCATTCGGGTGTCTATTAACCGAAAAGAGATACTGGTGAAGAAGAGCACCACGGCGCGGGTCAGCGCCTCGCTTGGCGTCAGCAGCACGGAAGAGAACGCCAATTTCGATTTTGAGCAATTGCAGTCCATTGCCGATGCGCGTCTTTATCTGGCGAAACAGCAGGGCAGAAATCAGGTGGTGTGTCGCGGCCCGGATAAAAAGTGATCCAGCCCTTCTCGCCAGCCCTCAGGCCCCGCCTGCTGAGTGTGGTATACGCGTTCGGGGATATCCTCCTGGAGCCGGATCCCGAGTCGATTGATGCTTTTGACCACCACGGCGTAATCGACATTATCAAGCAGCGGGGCGTCGTTTGGTCCGTCGCCAAGGCCGATGGTGGTCGGCACAAACCCCTCGCGCTTGCGGTATTCGTCAATTAACCAGTTGACCGCCTGATCTTTCCCGCCGCGCGCATCCAGAATGTGCCAGAACCGCGCGCCCTGAATGAATTTGAATCCCATCTGGGCCAGCTCAGCCTCAAACTTCGTCATCTGTTCATCGCTGTCCCGCCAGATAAGGGTTACCGACGCCTCATGCAGTCGCGCCAGGGCCGATCTTTCGCGATTTAGCCCGGTCCACTCGCCGATAACCCGTTCATCCACATCATCAAACGTCGTGAATTTATAGCCGTCGCGCGCGCGAAGGGGGTTGATGACATCGCAAATTTCGCTGTGCGGCGTGCCATTGATCAGCCTCGGCGCATCGGGATGGTCATCCCAACGCACATCCAACTGGATAACCGCACCGTTCTCGGCAATAAATGGCAATCCTTCGAGCCCCAAATCCTGCTGGATCTCAAGCGTTTCAGCGGCCGTTTTGCTGCTGCACAGAATGACGGGGATCTGGTGATCCTGCAGTTTATCCAGCCACGCAGAGGCGGGACGCCAGTCGTAGGTATGGATATCCAGCAGCGTTCCATCCAGATCGGTAAAGACTAAAAGCGTCTCCTTGAGTAAAGACATGGCGTCTCCTGATTAACCGTTGTTTTCAGAACAGATCTAAGATAAATCCCAAAACAAATCGTGCGGTTACGCGCACGATAATGGTAACGATCCCAACAACCCTTTGGTAGCGAGCGCTGGGGATTTATAACCAAAACGAGGGGTCATAGAACAAAGTATTTATGACCAGAATATATCCTTGTCATGCAAAAAAATTGGGGATAAGGTAAATCCCACATCAGATTTCCTGGTGTAACGAATTTACAAGTGCTTCTTGCATAAGCAAGTTCATCCCGGTCATCCCCATGGCCGGGATTTTTTTCGTCTCAGCGATTCACTTCCGTCACGCTAAAATCATGGATATCTAATTCGAACGCCTCTGCCAGTTCGCGGTAGGTGTGGTAGTCGTGTCCGTTGACGACCACGCGGGTGGGGTCATCTTCGGTGCGACGCACTTCGCTTTCACTGATCTCGTTAATGGCGGCCAGCAGGGCATCGACATCCACGTTCACTTCTCGTTTGGCGGTCTCGCTGTACTCTTTCGCGGTTTTCATTACGCATACCTCATTTCACCGGATTCAGCGTTAAGTATAGACTGCCCACAAAAGCGGCAATCATTCAGGCAGGCGCTGCCAGTTGTTGCGAATTGTTCTACACTGGCTCAAAACCACAGGAGGATTTTATGAAGGTCAACGATCGGGTAACCGTAAAGACAGACGGTGGACCGCGCCGTCCGGGCGTAGTGCTGGCAGTCGAACAATTTAGTGAAGGCGTGATGTACCTGGTGTCACTGGAAGATTATCCGCTCGGAATCTGGTTCTTTAACGAGATGGGGCATTCCGACGGGATCTTTGTCGAGCTCGCTGAGTAGTGGCGTGTCGGGTGAGATGCTGCTTACCCGACTCATTTCATCGAACGAAAAATCTCTGGCGAGGCCAGAGATTGATGGGGCGCAAAAGAGAATAAAACGATTAACGCATGTTCACAAAAATGCCATTTGTCACATTATCCGTCAGACGAACAACATGATAGATAACTTGTTTATTATGCGTTTTAATTTTCCTTTTAATATTTCCCTTATGTGATGAAACGGTTTTTGCTTTGATATTCATCTGGTCGGAAATCTGAATTGTCCCTTGTCCCGCCATCCACATTCGCAACATACTTGATTCAGTACGGCTTAATGATAACGTGGGTAAGTTAAATTCTCCTACACTCTTCGCTTCTTTATTTAAATAATCACCCAAAATGTCATCC
Organism: Enterobacter sp. 638; assembly: GCF_000016325.1. Classification (NCBI taxonomy): domain Bacteria; kingdom Pseudomonadati; phylum Pseudomonadota; class Gammaproteobacteria; order Enterobacterales; family Enterobacteriaceae; genus Enterobacter; species Enterobacter sp. 638. The sequence goes on along the minus strand of NC_009436.1, from coordinate 2,738,248 downwards.
AGTGACTCGGGCTTAATCGACTTCGAACTGATCAATAAGTTTTTACGCACCAACAAATATTCATCGAAATGGATATTCGCAATTGCCATAAAAACAATAAACAGGGTTTTAGGATGCTGATTAATGATTTGCTTAATGTGCTGACTGTTGGCTGGATCGTGAATGAAACAGTCCTCATTAATAAACACCACGCCGGGCTTGTATGCTTCACAAGCGGCTGCAAGTTCGTCAACATCGTGTACATCATTGACGTCTCGTTTTTTGACCCCTCTACTTGCAAGATACCCGGTTAGCCCTAGCCGGGTGTAACTGCATAAATCCATAATGATCGTTGACATGGCATACCCTCACTCAATGCGTAACGATAATTCACCATCTGCCTGAGAGCTCAAAACAGCCATACGGGATGGATAACAAAGGTATTAACCTGTGAGCAATACAAAGACTTTCAGGCGGACTCACTATCCCGTAAAGTTACGTATAATTTGCCAGGAATCATCTTAAAGTAAAGTAAATATTAAGTATTGTGAAGGGCATAAAAACAAATAAACCGCACCAGATATATCCTGGTAGATGTTTTCCATGTTTTATTTTAGGAATATCCTCAGAGAGACAATATAAACATCAGGGGTTAGTATTTCGAGGTAGCTCACGAACAATATCGGATAAGAGATTGAATATTTCGCTAAATAAATGTTCGCAGAAAGGGGCAATCAGCGGCATTAATAGTCCCATTAAAATCAAACCAACCGTCAGGGTGATCGGGAAGCCGATGACAAATACCGAGAGCTGCGGTGCCATTCGGTTCAACAAGCCCAGCGACAGGTTTACGGTCAGCAGAAGCGTGATGACCGGCAACGCCAGCATCAGCCCATTGATGAAAATCAGCCCGGCGGCACGGGTGAGTGCCAGAAATGCGTTGCTGTTGACCGGATTGCCGCCGATGGGCAACGTATGGAAGGTGTCCACCAGCATCGAAATCAGCCACAGGTGACCATTGAATGTCAGGAACAGCAGCATGGCCAGCATATCAATCACGCGGGCCAGCACGGGCATATTGAGATGGCTGCCTGGGTCAAAGAAGGTGGCGAACGACAATCCCATCTGCAGGCCGATCAGCTCACCGGCGGTACGGATCGCCGCAAAGGCGAGCTGCATGGTGAATCCAATCGCCACGCCAATCAGCACCTGCTGAAGCGCAAGCCAGATTGCTTGCGGGGAGAAAATAGGAACATTCACCGGTGGCAACGTTGGCGCAATCACGAACGTAATCAACATCCCCAGGCCAATTTTGACGCGTTTAGGAATAGATTTTTCGCTCAGGATCGGCGCAGTCATGATCAACGCCATCACGCGCAGCAACGGCCAGAAATAGAGGCCAAGCCACTCTATGAATTGATCGCTGGTGAAATGTAGCATTCAGATAATCAGCCGATGATGTACGGCAGATTGGTAAACAGGTTGCGCATGTAATCGAGCAACAGGTTGAGCATCCACGGTCCGGCGACAATGATGGTCACGAACACGGCGATGATTTTAGGAATGAACGACAGGGTCATTTCGTTAATCTGGGTGGCGGCCTGCAAAATACTGATCACAAGGCCGGTGACCAGGGCCACCAACAGTAAAGGCGCGGCAACGGAAATGGCGACTTTCATCGCTTCCGTGCCCATCATCATGACCGATTCAGGTGTCATTGCGCGCTCCTCAACTGTAGAAACTTTGCGCCAGCGACCCGACAAGCAATTGCCAGCCATCTACCAGTACGAAAAGCATTATCTTAAAGGGCAGGGCAATGGTAGCAGGGGGCACCATCATCATACCTAAGGCCATTAACACGCTGGCGATCACCAGGTCGATAATCAGGAACGGGATAAAGATAGTAAAACCAATCTGGAAGGCCGTTTTCAATTCGCTGGTGACGTAGGCCGGCAGCAAAATGCGCATCGGCACGGCTTCAGGTCCCTGAATCGGGCCTTCGTTAGCCAGACGGGCAAACAGCGCAAGATCCGCCTCGCGAGTCTGACGCAGCATAAATTCACGCAGCGGCTGCGCGCCTTTTTCCAGCGCCACCTGCATGGAAATTTTATCTTCACTGAACGGCTGATAGGCGTCGGCATAAATCTTATCGATGACCGGCGACATGATAAAGAAGGTCAGAAACAGTGCTAAACCGAGCAGCACCTGGTTAGGCGGCGCGGACGGTGTACCCAGCGCGTTTCGCAACAAACCAAAGACGATGATGATGCGCGTAAAGCTGGTCATCATCAGCAAAATAGCCGGGATAAACGTCAGCGAGGTAATAAAGACCAGAGTCTGCACCGGCAAAGACCAGCTTTGTCCTCCTCCAGCCATCGGTGTGGAAATCAAGCCTGGTAATTGCGCATACACGGCGGGAGCAAACAGGACGAGGCCTGCAAGCGTAAGGGACAACAAACGGCGCATCACGATCTCCCGGAACGCTTAAGCAAACTCTTTAACACGGACTGAAAATCCGCTGGATTCTCTGCGTTATCCTCGCCCGCAACAGGCGCAGGAGGCAGTTTATGAAGCACATTGATTTGTGATGCGGTGACGCCAAGTACCAGGCGCGCATCTTCAACGTCGACGATAATCACGCGCTCGCGTGGGCCCAGCGAAGTGCTGGCACTCACTTTCAAACCGCGCGTGTTGGCGGTTTTACCCGCCAGACCAAAGCGTTTCGCGAGCCACGCCATAATCAAAATAAAGGCAATAATACCCAACAGCGCACCGCTTACCTGAAGCAGCGGTGAGCCTGGAACCGCAGAGGGCTGTGAGACGATTGCCTGGGTTTTCATACTTAACGGCTCAGACGACGCATACGTTCAGAAGGGGTGATGATGTCGGTAATACGCACACCGTATTTATCAGCCACAACCACAACTTCGCCCTGAGCAATCAAATAGCCGTTGATCAGGATGTCCAGCGGTTCACCCGCCAGGCCATCAAGTGCCACAACAGATCCCTGCGTCAGGCGCAGTAACTCTTTGATGGTCATGCGCGTACGACCCAGCTCAACAGTCAGCTTGACCGGGATATCCATAATCAGGTCAATATCTTGCAGGGTGCCGCTCACGTCACCGCCGCCTAACTGCTGGAACACCGCATCCGCAGCGCTTTTGCTCGCGGGTGCCTGTTGCTCGTTTAATGCATCAGCCCACAGATCGTCCAGCGCTCCGCTGTTTGCATCGGACGGATTGTTCATATCACTCATTTGGGCTGTTCCTCATTCAGCGAATTCAATATCGGATTGATCAAGTGCTCAACACGTAGCGCATATTGACCGTTTACGGTGCCGTACTGGCTGGTCAATACAGGTACGTCATCCACATGGGCAATAATACGGTCAGGTTTTTCTATCGGCAGAACATCGCCCGGTTGTAATTTCAGTATCTGAGATAACCGTAGCGGAATATCCGCAAAACTTGCCACCAGTTCCAGCTGCGAGTGCTGAACCTGACGGACCAGATTCTCACGCCAGTTCTGATCTTCGTTGCGGGAGTTTTCCAGCGGCGGGTTAACCAGCACTTCACGCAGAGGTTCGATCATGCTGAACGGCAGGCAAATATTGAATTCGCCGGTCAGGTTACCGATCTCAACGTGGAAAGGTGTGTTCACCACGATGTCGTTAGGTGACGTCGTGATGTTGGTGAATTTCACCTGCATCTCGGAACGCACATACTCCACTTCCAGCGGGTGGATCGCTTTCCATGCGTCGCTGTACGACTCAAGCGCCAGCTTCAGCATACGGTTGATCACGCGCTGTTCAGTGTGCGTAAATTCGCGTCCTTCCACCTTCGTCGGGAAGCGGCCGTCGCCACCAAACAAGTTATCGACCGCGATAAACACCAGGCTCGGAGAAAACACGAACAGGCCGGTGCCACGCAGCGGTTTCAGATGGATCAGGTTAAGGTTAGTTGGCACCGGCAGGTTGCGGGCAAACTCATGATACGGCTGAATGCGAATCGCACCGACGGTGATGTCCGGGCTACGACGCAGCAGGTTGAACAGGCCCATACGGAACTGTCGTGCAAAACGTTCGTTGATGATCTCCAGCGCCTGAAGGCGCTCGCGCACCACGCGACGCTGGGTATTGGGATCGTAGGGACGAATTTCTGGCTCGCCGCCCAGACCCGGTTTTGGATCATCGTTCTTCTCGCTGTCGCCGTTAAGCAGCGCATCGATTTCCGCTTGAGAAAGAATACTATCGCCCATGTCTCTACCGCAGGATGAAAGCTGTGTACAGAACGTCAGTGACTTCCTGCTTAGGTTGACCGGTTACCAGTGGTGGTGCCAGCGTTTGCTTGATGGCCTCGACCAGCTTCTGCTTACCGTCATCAGTTGACAGCCCAGTGGCGTCCTGACGAGAGAACAGCAGCAACAGGCGGCTACGGACTTCGGGTAAATAGTCACTCAGACGTGTGCGCGTGGCCTCGTCTTTCAAACGCAATGTAATGCCGATATAAAGCACGCGATCCGCGTCACCGAGGTTAACGGTAAACGTATCCATTGGGAAAAAGACCGGGGCCGGAGGCGGTGGGGGTTCTGCTTTAGCAGTGGCTGACGGCGCTTGCTGCGACCGCCAGTAACTATAGCCAGCAGTGGCGCATGCGGCGAGCGTAATCAACACCAGCAGCGGGATCCAAATGGAACGCTTGCCTTTTTTGGTGATTGCGGAGTCAGTCATCGGTTACGTGCTTCCTGTTTCGGTACAGCTAATAGAGTGATTATCCCGTGTTCTGCTTTTGTCAAAGCGTGGAACAAACGAAGATAATCACGTTACCTCTGGCGTTTAGGCAAAGATGTCTACCGCGCCATTTCCGCGCGCTGCAGACTGTAATGCAGCAGGCGTGATCAGCAATTCATCATTTTCATCGTTCATTTCGCCCTGTTGGCCGGAACGAGAAGCATGCTGTTGCTGCTGGAAAGACGACTGCTGCTGGTTCGCAGAGCTGTCACTGCTGATAGTGCTTTGTGATAACTGAATGCCGTTTTCAGCAAGCTGCGTGCGCAGCATCGGGAGCGCCGCTTCCAGTGCCGAACGCACATGACCATTCGCAGAAATCATCTGCAACTGAGCCTGGTTATCATCCATTTTAATTGAGATTTGAACTTGACCCAAATTTTCAGGGTGCAAACGCAACTCAGCGCTCTGCTGGCCTTGTTTAGTAAACAGCGTGATATGTTGGCTAACTGCCTGTTGCCACTCTTGCGTGCCCAGCGGCTGGCTCAGTAATGGCGCGGATGCGACGTTAGTGGGCGCTGGTGGCGTCGTGCCGTTTGTCATGATCGGTGCGAGAGAAGCAGAAGGTGACGCGGACGAGAACGCACTCGCGGCTTCATGCTTTTCCGCCGCGGCTGTGGCAACTGGCGTCAACTGCGCGCTGGCGGACAGCTTGCTGTCCACATCAGTGGTTTGTGCTTTGGTTTTGCCAAGGGTAGACGCATCATCATTTAGTGCAGCCTGACGGCCAACACCCGGCTGAGAGAGTGCCGCCTGCGTGGTCACCGCGTTCACTTCGTTAGCAGGTGTAGCCCGAGCCGTCGCGGTTTGCTGATGCGGGAGCATCGCCATTAATGCGCTTAACCCGGCCAGATCTTCTTCGCTCAGATCGCTTTTGCTGTCTTCTTTTTGTGCGTCAGCCACGAGCGTTTTCAACGCATCGCTGTGCGTCGCAGGCAACAGCCCGGAGACCAGGCTTTGGATTGTTGTTTCGGCAGTGGCCGCTTGTGCCGCATCGTCGGCTTTGAACAGATCCTGACGCGCCAGCAAAGAGGCGAGTTTGCTCGGGATGGCGCTATCGCCGTCCTGTAATAAGGCCGCTTTCGACAGTTTGCCGCCAGCCGCTTTAAGATCGGCCAACGTCAACGGGGCGTCTTTTCCCTGGCCTGTGGCGTCGGTTAATGCACCTGCCAGCAGGGAGAGAAAATCTTGCGCGCCATCCGCGCCTTTACCCGTCTGCGTACCGCCGGACAGGTCGCTGTCGGTCATCAGCAGTTGTTGCAGTGTGATCATTCAGATTTCCTCATTGATGCGCGCTGGGCAAACTCATCCATTTTTTTCTGATCAAGGCGGTTCTCGGCAAGCAGTGTTGCTGCGCTCTGTCGGTCCTGTAACGTTGTCCAGGCCTGGAGTCGCTGCTTCTTCTCACGCCAGAAATCGAGCGCCTTATCCACTTTTTGGTTCCACTGCGTCAGCTGTTGGCGATGCTGTTCAATCGCTTTTTCCAGCGTCTGGATAAACTGTTGATAGTTAATCCAGCGCTGGCTGCCAATGCCCTGTGTCATATCGGTATTCAGGTTGGTACGGTATTCATGCTGATAATCGATCAGCATCGATAACTGTTCTTCGGCCTGCTGACAGCCGCGCCGCATCGCACCAAGTTGTAATGCGGCATCATCTACTTCTTTTTCAGCCAGATCTTTCAGCGTAGCTAATGCGCCATGTTCCGCCATAATCTCCGCCCTCCACCTTTATTACACCTGCGGGAAAATAAGCTCTAACGCTTGCGTTGAGTCTTCCCAGTCGGCACGTTCAAAAATACCTTGTTGCAAGAAAGCTTCCAGCTGTGGCCAAACGGCAATGGCCTTGTCGAGCATCGGATCGCTGCCTTTGGCATACGCGCCCACGCTCACCAGGTCGCGGTTACGCTGGAAACTTGAAAGAAGTTGTTTAAAGTTACGCACGCGGGCGTAGTGCTTTTCCGTGATAAGCGAGGTCATGGCACGGCTGATGGACGCTTCGATATCAATCGCCGGATAGTGACCGGCTTCCGCCAGACGACGCGACAGCACAATGTGGCCATCAAGAATCGCTCGCGCGGAGTCAGCAATGGGGTCCTGCTGGTCATCGCCTTCGGTCAGCACCGTATAAAACGCGGTTACGGAACCGCCACCGGTAATTCCGTTCCCCGCACGCTCAACCAGCGCCGGAAGTTTGGCAAACACGGATGGCGGATAGCCTTTGGTCGCCGGCGGTTCACCGATGGCGAGCGCGATTTCACGCTGAGCCATCGCATAACGCGTCAGGGAATCCATAATCAGCAGGACGTGTTGGCCGCGGTCGCGGAAATCTTCTGCAATGCGCGTGGCGTAAGCCGCACCCTGCATACGCAGCAGCGGAGAAACGTCCGCTGGCGCGGCGATCACCACGGAACGCGCACGGCCTTCTGCACCGAGAATGTTCTCGATAAAGTCTTTCACTTCACGACCACGCTCGCCAATCAGGCCTACGACGATCACATCCGCCTGCGTGTAACGCGCCATCATGCCGAGAAGGACGGATTTACCGACACCTGAACCGGCAAACAGACCCATACGCTGACCACGACCGACCGTCAGCAGGGCGTTAATCGGACGCACGCCGGTATCAAGCACATGTTCGATTGCCGTACGTTGCAGCGGGTTAACCGGCTGAGTGATCAGCGCGCCGGTTTCGGTGGTATCAGGGGAGGGCAGGCCATCAAGCGGTTTGCCTGCGCCATCCAGGACACGACCTAGCAGCGCTGGACCGAGTGGCAATTGCTTGCCGCTGTGCAGTCCGTCGCCGGAATTATTTTTGGCGTACACGCGCGCACCGGGCAAAATGCCTTCGACTTCTTCCAGCGGCATCAAAAACAGGCGTTGGCCGTTAAAGCCCACGACTTCGCTTTCGACTTCTTGCGTGTCGTTACCATCCTGACGTTCAATCACGCAGGTTGCACCGAGCGGGAGCTGTAAGCCGGTGGCTTCCAGTACCAGACCGGTTGCGCGGGTCAGACGACCATAACGACGCACGGAAGGCAGTTGCGCCATTTTCGCTTCGAAGTTATCGAGCGTGTTTAACCAACGCGTGAGTCGGGCTGTCATCAGATCACTCCCGGAGCAGCGAGACGGCACAGCTCCTGCCAGCGCGTTGCCACGCTCGCATCCAGATCGCCTTCATCAGCGGAGACTTTACAGCCGCCATGGTGTAACGCCGGATCGCCGCGCAGACGCCAGCCGTGCAGGCTAAGCGTGGCGCCAAGCATCTCTTCGACGCGCTGTAAATCATCGGGATGCACGCGCAGCTGAGGTTTCCCGCTGAATAACGGCTCCTGCTGGAGTAATCCCTGAATCTGTTTGATCAGCGATGAATTGTCCACCGGAGGCGTATGGCCAATCACCTGGCGCGCGGCTTCGAGTGCCATTTGCATCAGACGCGAGGCAATCACGCTATCCAGCGCATCGAGGGTATTTTGAAATTCACTGACTAATTGCTGCATGCGGGCGTGGATTGGCGCTTGCTGCTGGCGCGACTGCTCCAGGCCTTGTTCAAGGCCTTTTGCCAATCCTTCCTGATAACCTTGCTCTTGTCCTAGCTGGCGGCCTTCATTCATACCTGAGGTGTAGCCCTGCTCATGCGCTTGCATTTGCAGCTGTGCCAGCATCTGAACGCGCTGCTCTTCTTCCGTCAGCTCCGGTTGTTCTTCCGCATCACTGTCTTCGTCGCTCAGGGCGACCATCGCAGGCATGAATTCTGTAAGAGGAGGCGCAAGATCGTCTGGCGTCCAGCGCTTCCACGGCAGCTCATTAGACATATGCATCGTCTCCGCCGCCAATCACCATCTCGCCGGTCTCTGCCAGACGACGAACAATAAGCAGGATTGCTTTCTGTTCGTTTTCCACCTGAGACAGACGAACCGGGCCACGGTTGGCAAGGTCGTCGCGCAGGATATCCGCCGCACGTTGAGACATGTTGCGCAGGAACTTCTCGCGCAACGGCTGCTCGGCACCTTTGAGCGCGATAAGCAGAGATTCGGAGTCCACTTCCTGAAGCAGGCGCTGGACGCTGCGATCGTCGACTTCGACCAGGTTTTCGAACAGGAACATCTCGTCGATAATTTTCTGTGCCAGCTCGCCGTCGAATTCGCGCACTGCGGACATAACCGCTTCTTCCTGCTGCGTTTTCATCAGGTTGATAATTTCTGCTGCCGTTCTCACGCCGCCCATTTTGCTGCGCTTGAGGTTCTGACCATCGAGCAGGCTGTTGAGCACTTCGGTCAATTCCGCCAGCGCCGCTGGCTGGACACCGCCGAAGGTGGCGATACGCAGCATGACATCGTGACGCAGACGTTCGTCGAACAGCGCCAGAATATCGGCCGCCTGCGCACGTTTGAGGTGCACCAGGATGGTGGCGATGATCTGCGGGTGCTCGTCGCGAATAAGGTCGGCGGCACTCTGCGGTTCCATAAAGTTGAGCGTTTCGATGCCGCTGGCGGTATCGCGCGTTTCGAGAATGTCTTCCAGCAGGCTGGAGGCACGCTCTTCGCCCAGGGCTTTCACCAGAACCGTACGCAGGTATTCGTTGGCGTTGACGTTAAGTGCAGCAAACTGTTCAGCTTCACGCTCAAACTCGGCCAGCACGTCGGTCAACTGTGAATTCGAAATCTGACGCACGTTAGCCATCGCCTGGCTCAGCGTCTGGACTTCGCGGTCGGAGAGGTGTTTGAACACCTCTGCCGCACGATCTTCACCGATGGTCATCAGCAGGATGACGCTTTTATCCGTACCTGAAAGCGTTGAATTACTCATGGTCGTTACTCATCCACTGGCGGATGACCAGCGCGACGACGCGCGGATCGTTATCTGACATTTCGCGAATGCGTTGGCTCATCACCTCAGCACCCAGGCGCTGATTCACACGGCGTTGCTGAGTCTGTTCGTCTTTGCTTAGACGAACTTCCACGGCTTCTTCTATATCCTGACGCGCACTCATCATTTCTTGCGCGGCTTTGGCTTCCTCAGCGCGACGGGTGAGCTGTGGACGAATCGCTTTACGCCACAGCAGCCACGCCACAATCAGAACCAGCAGCCAGCGACCAGCAGACAGCATCTGTTCGATAAACGACTGTTGTTGCCAGAACGGCAGTTCACCACCGGTCTCGTCAGTCGCAGTGAACGGCGAGTTCACGACGTTAAGCGAGTCACCGCGTTTTTCGGTAAAGCCCATCGCTTCGCGGGTCAGGTCTTCAATTTGTTTCATCTGATCGGTGGTCAGCGGAAGAGGCTTACCGTCCGGCAGCGTTTTATAGTTCACCACTACAGCCACCGACAGGCGCTGGACATCGCCGACGTTCATCTTGGTGTGACGAATCGTACGGTCAACTTCGTAGTTGGTCGTTTCGTTACGGCTGCTATTGCGCGGACCGGAGCTGGCTGCCGTCGACGTGGTCTGCTGTTGCTGATTATTCTGCTGACCGTTTTGTTGCCCGTTCTGCTGGTTAGCAGGTGGCGTTGAAATTGGTGCACTGTTGGCCGGAGCAGGCTGATTAGAGAGTGCGCCCGGAACGCCGCCAGGATTTTGGCCGCCAATCTGTTCAGTGGTGTTCAACTGACGTGAACGCATCACGGCCTGAGCGGCATCTCCGTTCGGGCTGTACTGTTCTTCCGTCTGCTCTTTATTGTCAAAGTTGATTTGCGCGGTAACCTGCGCATGAATGTTGCTGCTGCCCACGATAGGGCCAAGGATTGCTTCGATGCGGCGCTGAATGCGGCCTTCGACATCGTTAGCGTATTTCAGCTGTGCGTCGTTGAGGTCGCGGCTGCTGGTGTTGGATTGCGTTAGCAAATGACCGCTCTGGTCGACGACGGTTACGTTGCCTGTCGGTAAACCGGCAACGGCGCTGGAGACCAGGTGGGTCACCGCGCTGATTTGTCCTTCATCCAACGCGCGGCCCGGTTCAAGAGTGACGGTCACCGATGCGGATGGATTCTTCTGCTCGCGCACGAAGAGAGACGGTTTTGGCATAGCCAAATGCACGCGAGCGGTTTTAACCGGACCCAGCGTTTCAATGGTGCGCGCCAGTTCACCTTCCAGCGCACGCTGGTAGTTGATCTGCTCGCTAAACTGACTGATACCGAACTTTTCCTGATCCAGCAGTTCAAACCCGACCGCACCGCCTTTCGGCAAGCCTTGCTGGGCAAGACGTAAACGCAGTTCGTGAACTTTATCTGCAGGGACTTCAATCGCTCCGCCGTTATCAGCGAAACGATAAGGAATATTCAATTGGGTCAACTGCGTGACGATAGCCCCGCCATCCTGATCGGACACGTTGCTATACAAGGTGCGGTAGTCGGGGCTTTTCGCCCACAGGACCATCGCAACGAGAATCGCAATAGCCGCGGCGCCAGCCACGATCAATGGGATTTTAGGGTTCGCACGCAGGCGGTTCATCCACTCGAGCGATTTATTTTGCGATGCAGTTGCTGCTGTTGCAGTCATAGCGCACCTCGCGGCTCAATGTGGATTACGTTATTTGTGTAAAGAAACAAAATGACTCCCGGGTCGGCAAACACGACAAAAGGCCCATATTTATGGCCCCGCCATTATTTGATGAATTGAGATTTTCTATGCGTCAAATAACCCGTTTTTTTAACGCTATTTAGCGCCATTATCTTATTGACAAGGTGCTAGTCTTGCCGCTGATAAAAAACCATCCAGGGGAGAGTCATGGCAATACAGGGCATTGAAGGGGTGATCAGTCAGTTGCAGGCAACGGCGATGACGGCCCGTAATACTAGCGTGGCGGACACACAGCCGGAAATCAGCTTTGCAGGACAGCTGCACGCCGCTCTCGATCGCATCAGCGATACGCAAAACGCTGCGCGCACCCAGGCGGAGAAGTTCACTCTCGGCGAACCTGGCGTGGCTTTGAACGACGTAATGACCGATTTGCAAAAATCGTCTGTCTCTTTACAGATGGGCATCCAGGTACGAAATAAGCTGGTTACGGCTTATCAGGAAATGATGTCGATGCAGGTGTAGTCCTTGCTACGCATTCAGAATCTTGCGCTGGCAGCTTTAACGCTTTAATGCCACAATATTTTTTTCTTCGCAGGCAGGAAAGATGATGAAAAAAATAGTGATGGTTGGCGCGCTGCTGGCGTTGACCGGTTGTGTGCAGGTCGATAATTATCAGGAAGTGATTAAACATCCGGTCCCTGCACATCTGGCGGGCTACTGGCAGTCGACAGGGCCACAAAGCAAATTGGTGAGTCCGCAGGCGATTGCAACGCTTGTGGTGACGGAAGAGGGCGACACGCTGGATTGTCGTCAGTGGCAGCGAGTGGTAGCTGTGCCAGGTAAAATCATGCTGCGCTCAGATGATTTCTATAACGTCACGCGCAAACTGGATATTTATCAACTGGAACGTGAAGGCAATACCCTGGAATATGATGGTATGGAATTACAACGCGTTGACCGTCCAACGGTAGAATGCGCGCAATACCTGACTAAAAATCCTCTCGAAAGCACCTTGCCATAACGTGTGTGCCGGGTGGCAACGCTGCCTTACCCGGCAAACAAAATCTTATCCCTTACAGTACATCCTCCATCACCCAGATACTCACGCTGCCGCCGTTACAGGTGAACGTGCCTTCGCCATCTGCGGCGGTAGTTACCGTCTCTTCACGGTTGCCGAGGAAATCACGCCAGCTCTTGTTGCCGTAATTCTCGCCCAGACAGATCACTTTTTCGCCCTCATCACCGTTAGACAACACTACCACACAGCCTGGCTCTTCATCCGTGCCGCTGCGGCTGAACGCAATACAGTTTGGATGATCAAAATAGAGCGTTTGTACCCCATGGGCAAAGCGTTGACGGGCGAGGATCAGCTCGTGCAGCTGTTCGATAATCGGCATTTCGATAGGGTAAGTTTCGCCGTCGCCGCCCGTGTCTTCATAGCTCGCGCCAAAGAGATCGGGGTAAAACACGCTGGGTACGCCGTTTTCGCGCAGCAGGATTAATGCGTAGGCGAGGGGTTTGAACCAGGATTCGACCGGGGCCTCTAACGCCTGAAGGGGTTGGGTGTCATGGTTGGCCACCAGCGTCACTGCGTGGAACGGATCGGCTTCAACCAGCGTACCGGTGAAAATCTGGCTCATGTCATAGTCACGTCCCTGGCGAGACGCTTCATGGAATTTCATTTGCAGCGGGGCGTCGAACAGCATGGTTTTGCCTTCGACCTGCTCAATGTATTGCTGCAATTTGTCGACTTCGTGGGACCAGTATTCTGCCACGATAAACAGCGGTTTTGGCGCGACTTCCTGGACGTGTTCGATCCACTCTTTGTAGAACCAGGCGGGGATATGTTTGACTGCATCGAGTCGAAAACCGTCGCACTGGGTCTGTTCCATGACCCAACGTGCCCAGTATTTGATCTCTTCCGTCACGGCATGATTGCGAAAATCAATGTTTTCGCCCATCAAATAGTCGAAATTCCCCAACTCATTATCGACCTGATCGTTCCAGCCTTCGCCGGTGTAATCATTGACGATTTTAAAGATGCTGTCCTCGTTCGGGTTTTCGATATGATCAATGCCGCTAAAGCATTTGAAATCCCAGACAAACTGAGAATATTGACCGGCGCGGACAGGGAAGGTGTAGCGGGTCCAGGCTTCGCATTCGATGACTTCATCGTCGATCTGGGTCCGGTCCTGCTCATTAACGCGCTGCACACGGATGGGCTCTTTTTCATCCGCACCCATTTTGTGGTTCACCACCACGTCCAGCAGCACCGCAATGTCATTACTTTTTAACGCCGCGATGGTTTCAAGCAATTGGGCCTTATCACCATACTTAGTGGCAACAGAGCCTTTTTGATCAAACTCACCGAGGTCGAACAAATCGTACGAGTCGTAGCCAACTGAATAACCGCCCGATGCGCCTTTGTAAGCGGGGGGCAGCCAAATCATATTGATGCCGATTTCATTAAGATTGGGAGCCAGGGCAGTCACTTCCGGCCACAATTCACCGCCGGTGGGGTAATACCAGTGAAAACATTGTAATAGCGTGGGATTTTTCATCTTCCGTGCTCCAGAGGCCGTTATCGGCGAATCTCTGGAGTATGGATGATAAACCGCTAATGTGGATTACTGATTGATCTCACCGGGAAACAAAACGTTACCGGAAAGTCTTCCATAGGTAATATTCACATTTTTCTGCTTGCCGGTCTGGGCCATCAAACCGTGCAGTTCATCCATCCGTTCCTGCAGCAGAGTTTTCAGTGTCATTTCATTCTGCAGCACATTGTTCAGCATCACCATTGCCTGATCCTGTATATGCTTACTGCCAGGCGGGAAGGGGGTAATGCTGATCTTTTCTACCAGCGAAACGTAGGCGACCTCCTGTTCAATAAGCTCATCCCATTTCCCGGATTGAGCAAGGCTCAGCATGGTATTGCTCAGCGCAGAAAGTGCATGCCACTTTTTTAGGGATAAGCTGGAGTCGTTCATCAAAATTGATCCTGCGTGGGAGGAAAACCTGGGTTGATTTGCTTCCAGGCGTCGGAAATATTGAGCAGCAGTGCTTCAACTTCAACGATAGCCTCGACGTCGTTACGCAGGTTAGCGTGCAACAAACGGCGTACCATATAGTCGTAAAGTGCTGAAAGATTATGGGGAAGCGTGCCCCCGACATCCATGTTCAGCCCAGCTTTAAGCCCATTGTCGATAATATTAATGGCTTTCGATAGCGCTTCTCCTTTGGCAGGGATATCACCCTGCTCAAGGAAAAGGCGCGCTCGAACAAGCGCGCTATGGACACCGTCAAATAGCATGACAACCAACTGGTGCGGGCTGGCACTTAAGACGGCAGATTCAACACCTACCTTCTGATAGGCCTGTACACCAGATTTGCTATACATAAAGGTTCCTTTCTCTTCTACTACTTATTGCTGAACTGTTGAGTCAGATAGCTGGCGGTACCATTAAATTTGGTGACCAGGGCATCTAAATCACTAAATTGCTTTTTGTAGCGCGCCATCGTGGCATCAATGGTGAGTTCCATCGCTTCGTAACGCTTACCGATAGATTTCAGCGTGGCATTGATACCGTCTTTCGCATTTTGAATAACACCTTCTTTACCGACGGATGTGCTGAGCATATCGGTCAGTTTGTTATTCAACTGGGTGGCGAAACCGGTGGTTTTACCGTCACCAACAAAGTATGCCTGCACGCCTGCTGGGTTATCCGCTAACACCTGGGTCAGCTTCTTGTCATCAATCTTCAGGTTCCCAACTGCGCCATCAGCGGCTTTGATTGGATCCTGAGTGATGCCCAACTGCGCCATAATCGCATACGATCCACTCTGTACATTGGTCAATAAAGAGCGCAGATCGGACTGTACTCCCCTGATGGTGCTATCACCCATCAAGACGCCGTTGCTGGAGGACTGGGCGGTAGCACCCGTCGCAGGCGGTTCGTATTTGGTCAGAGAAGCGATTGTCGACTGTAATGAGTTATAGGCTGCAACCCAGTCGGTAATGGCTTTTTTGTTATCCGCGGTGGAGCGAGTGACCGACAGCGTTTCATCTGCTGTGCTTTGTGCTTTCAGGGTTAAGGTCACGCCTGGCATCGCGTCGTTGATAACATTGCTCTGACGGATGATGTCGATACCGTTAACGTTCACAACGGCATTTTGCGATTTAACCTGTTCGTTAAGCGCAGCGCTGCCAATCACGTTGTTCAGCGTGTCGTCGCCCGTCACCGATACCGTCATGTTCGAATCAGAACCGGTGGTTTTGGAAGACAACATCAAGCGGTAATCACCGTTATCGGCTTTCACTACGCTTGCGGTCACGCCGCCGTTGGCTGCGTTAATCGCTTTAGCAATACCATTTAAAGAGGTATCACCGTCTGCCAGTTTCACCGTCATCGGTTTGCTGTCAGCACCAGCCTGAGTAATGGTAATAGTACGGGTGTTATCCGCAGTGGTGCCGCCGAGCTGTTTGGTATTGCTATCAATGGTGCCAGGCGCTGTTGTCAGAACCTGACCTTTCGCAATCTTGCTGACATTGATCGTGAATTCACCAACGTTAGCATTGGTTGAGGTGGTCGCAGCAAACGCAGTATTCGTACTGGAAACGGTTGTTGAGTTCCAGGTATCAGTGTTGGCAAGCTTAGCCGCAGCGGTTTGCAGGTTGGTCAGTGAGCTTTGTAATTTGCCATAACCGGTAATCTGCGCGTCGTATGTGGTCTTCTGCTTGGCGATCGCCGTTAGTTTTGTCTCTTCTGCCGCCTGCAACTTGTCGTAAAGGTCGGACAGCCCAGCCATACCTACGCCGAGGTTACTGATAGTCGCCATACATTGTTCCTTGTCAATGGTAGTTTCAGACATATATCGGCTATATGCGGGAAAAGTTTACGGTAAGCCCAAAAAAATAAATCGCGGAATTACCCCCTTAAACGGATGCTTATATAAGCATAACCCCCTCCATCACTTTTCAACGCCAGGTTCAACCATTAATAAAGAGCGCAAACCCTATGCGTCGGAGATGAGGATTTGTACATATAAAAGAGATGCTTAGGGAGTGAGTGAAAAAATAATTCGTTAAAAAACAGATAATTAAAAAAATCCTTCGATATTTTCTAAAGTCTTTTTCAGACCCGTCGATAACCTTGTTGACGGTGAGAGACGCCGTGAGTGTTAGACACCGACCCTAAAAACCAATTTGAAGGAATTTAACCATGGCTGTTATCAATACTAACCTGTTGTCCCTGACCACTCAGAACAACCTGAGCAAATCTCAGTCTTCCCTGGGCACTGCTATCGAGCGTCTGTCTTCTGGTCTGCGTATCAACAGCTCTAAAGACGATGCTGCTGGTCAGGCGATTGCAAACCGTATGACCTCCCAGATTAAAGGTATGACTCAGGCAGCGCGTAACGCCAACGACGGTATCTCTCTGGTACAGACCGCTGAAGGTAACCTGAACGAAATCAACTCCAACTTACAACGTATCCGTGAGCTGGCAGTTCAGGCAGCAAACGACACCAACGGTTCTACCGACCTGACTTCAGTTAACACTGAAATCACTCAGCGTCTGTCTGAAATCGACCGTATCGCTGGTGGTGCTAACTTCAACGGTAAGAGCCTGCTGAACGGTGCAGTATCTACTTCCCTGAGCATTCAGGTTGGTGCTGGTACTTCTGCTAACGACACCATCAAAATTGACAGCACCGCGCTGATCAACGCAACTTCTGGTACTCTGAGCTCCACTCTGAGCACTACCATTTCTAACAACTCAACTGCACAGACCGTAATCTCTGCAGCTGACGCCGCTATCGCTAAAATCGATGGCGCTCGTTCAAACATGGGTGCGATTCAGAACCGTTTCGAATCTACCATCAACAACCTGAACAACTCTATCAGCAACCTGTCTGCTGCACAGTCCCGTATTCAGGATGCTGACTACGCTACCGAAGTTTCTAACATGTCTCGCGCGCAGATCCTGCAGCAGGCTGGTACTTCTGTACTGTCTCAGGCAAACCAGGTTCCACAGGCGATGCTGTCCCTGCTGCGTTAATTTCGCAGAACATACAGAAAAGGTTGCTGGAAACAGCAGCCTTTTTTTTTGCCTCTCTTCCTTTATTACGTCATTCCCCTCCCTTTCTAATATCGAAAATAAGCCCTTCATTTAGGTTTTGTTCCCCCCATTATGGTTGCCGCCACGGTGATAACCTTTCAGCATCTGCAGCATTGGCTAAAAATTGTGTCACCACAGGTCACGTAAAATATGAATAATTACGCTCGCACTCGAGCCCTGCATCAATTTTATCGGGATGTTTTTACCCGTACGATCTCTTTGCCCGAAGCCGATGTTCTGCCAGCGCATCTCGTGGTCGAAATCCTTAACTACGCTAATGCCGATTTCGAGTCGCTCGAAGCGAAATTATGGGATGCGGAAACCGATTTAGACACGGATAACGATCGCGCACTCAAGCTGATGATGTGTGCCATTGCGCTCGCCAACGGTGCATTTGATGGCCGCTCTGACGGACCGCTGGCACCTGAAAAAGTCGCGCTGATCACCCGTCAAGTCGTAGAAGCCATGCAGCTTTCGGATAACGTGAATTATCTGGTGGCGTCTATTCAACTGCTGTTCCGCGTCAACGAAATCGACTCGGTGCTGTTCCTCATCTCCAACAATCTTTCAACGCTAAGCGAAACGCCAAGCGTGCTTAAAATCCTGCTGCTCATCTGCCTGATGGAAGAGGATTACAACCAGGCGCACGTGGTGATTCAGCAGTTAACGTCCAATGCCGATCTGATTGGCGAAGACCGCATGACGCTGGTGATGGTGGTGTGCTGCATTTATAAGCTGGGCGGTCATCCGGATTCATTTATTGATTTCCGATCGCTGGCTGAACCCGCGCCAAAGCTGGATGCATCCCGCTACGAATGGCTGATCGCACCGGAAGATAACGGCAAAACGACCGTGCTGGTGGCGTGCGATAAAGGCTATTACTACGAACACGCTGTCGCGCTACTGCTTTCTATCTATGAAACCAACGGCACCGCGCTGAACGTCCATGTCCACATTTATAACTGCGAAGCAGAAATGATTTCGCATTTGAAATCCCTCGGCGAAAAACTGCCAGGGCTGTCGATCTCACTCAGCAGCGAATATTTTGCCGCGGTTAAAGCGGTCAATGTGCATTACGCCTGCCGCCGTTTCGTCTTCCTGAGCCATGCGATCGAGAAAATTGCCGGGCCGATTATGGTGCTGGACGCCGATTGCCTGGTGAGAAAGCCGTGGGCTGACGTCAAAACGCGCTACCAGGATAACGAGCTGATCTTCTCGCATCATGCAGGGCTGCCGCTCTGGGAACAGATCCCAGCCGGGTTCGTCTTTACCCGCGGCGGTGAAATCTCGCAAAAGTATTTTGCGGCCGTCGGTCATTTCATCGACGTTAACCTGACTTGTGACAAAGCCGAGTGGTTCCTCGATCAAATTGCGCTCTCTTTTGCCGTTGATCTCTTGTCTCCGGTAGAGCAGATGGCTATTGGTCGCGAACCGACGGAAGAACTTATTGATATCAGGCATTCCGACGCGGCATTTAGCTGGGTGGTGACCACGAAGAAAAACGTCGCGGGCCCTTATCAGGACTATAAACACCAGTTGCACAGCAAATATCTGCCAGTGGCCTGAGCCCCGGCAAAGACAGTTTCATTCTTTATTTTTGGATACGTTATCGTGACAAGCGTTTACTCTGCCTCTCGCTCTACGCCGGCCGCACTCCATGTGGCGGCCTCGCTTTATCTCGCTGATGCGGTTAATCCCGCAGAGGCGCGTATTCTGGAGCTGGGATGCGGGCAGGGTGAATCGCTGATTGCCAACGCGCTGGCCTGGCCACACAGCCTGGCGATTGGCGTCGATATCAATGAAGACGACATCGCGCGCGGTCAACAGCAGATTGCACAGTTCGCCCTGGCGAACATAGAGTTGCACCATGCCGGGCTTGCCGATCTGCTGGCCTCCGATTTGGGTGAGTTTGATTACATCATCCTGCGTGGACTTTTCTCCCTGATGGGGGGCGACGAGCGCACTGCGCTACTGGCGTGGTGCCAGACGCATCTTTCCGCTCAGGGCATGATGGGAATTCACTGGCAGGTATTGCCTGGCGCGCACGATGCAAAAACGCTACAGGACTCGCTCAGCTTTCACGCCGGTAGCGCGGAGGGGATTGACGCCCAACTGGATTCCGCACGCGGGATGCTTAGCTATCTGGCGATGACGCTCCCCGAAGGTGGCCTGAAAAATCAGGTGACTGACGCCGAGCAAAGCAACGATCTGACGCTCGCGTTCCGTTATCTCGGCAATATCAATCAGGCAGATTATTTCGCGGATTTCCATCAGCAAATTACCGATGCGGGTTTTAGCTATGTTGGGGATGCCGTTCCTCAGTGCGAAGTGGCGAGCACTTACGGCACGCAGACAGCACAGATGCATGCCCTGATTGGCAGCGGCAGTACGCGAGAGAAAAGCCAGCAATATCTTGATTTTACGGTTAATCGTCGTGAACGTTTTAGCCTTCTCGCGCATGCCGGAGCGAAGAATATTGCCGCCACGCCAGACCTGACATCGGTTGAGCATTTACATTGGGCAGGCTGTTTCAAGCGCCAGATAAATAGCTATGGTGTGATTGCTAATGGTCATCTCACGCTGGATGGCACGCCGCTGAAAACGGAAAATACCACCACTCTGCAAGTGCTTGATGTCTTAACGGAAGTTTGGCCATTGAGCCTGACGTTCGAGCAACTGCTTTTCCATTGCCGTTTCCCGGAAAATTCCAACAGTGATAACCGCGCCGAGCTGGTTGCGTCGCTGCAGGATCTGCTGGGGAATTCGATCAATGGATTGATTGTTAGCGCTGTACCTTCTGCTTACAACGTGGCGACAGACGATGCATTACGCCCAATTGTGTCCCTGACAGAGGACGCGTTTGCACAGCAAGAGAGCATCACCCTCAGTAATTACTGGGGACAAAACGTCACGCTTAACCGTGAAGAGTGGGAATTTGCCACGCGTGGCATGACGTTCAGCGACGCATCCAGTTGGGCGTTATTTAGCACGCTGCGTGATAAAGGTCTGCTGACCGGCTCGATCGATGCCTGGCGAATTGCACTGCAACGCTTTATGAAATCCAATGATGTGGCGGTAATCAAGCAAGTTTATATCGCCTTGCTGATGTTTAGCTGTGAACAAAAGTATGGTGGGTTCTTAGCTAAGGTTAATCTCCAACTTACCGTTAACGGTGATGATAAACAGTACGACAGTTTGTACGATGAGGTTAACGCGTTAATTAAACAGGGCCGTCATAAAGAGGGGCGAGACCGTGTCGCTAACTTGCTTAAAGACGATCCGGAAAATGTTCATTTGCTGCGCTGCCAGGCACGATCAAACCTGTTGATGGGCGCCTGGCATCCATCGCTTCTGCTCACCAGCCGTTTGCTGGGGCAATATTCCATGCACTGGGATAGCTATTTCGATCTGGCGACTGCGCTTTTCAAAATCAATGAACTCCTTGAGGCACGCAAGCTGTTGCGCGCTTTGCTGCGTATTGACGAACAAAATGCTAACTGCTGGAACTTGCTGGCATGTATCTATCACGAACGCCGTGAGATTGCGATCGCGGAGAAGTGTGCTCGTCACTCGATTCGCATTCATGCCGACGTACCGTATTTCCTCAGTATTCTGGGCATTATCCTCAGCGATAACCAAAAAATAACCGATGCACGGTATTTCCTCGAAAAGGCGTTGTCGCTGAAAAGCCCAGATTTTGACGCCTATACCAGCCTGCTGTTTGTCATGAGTCATGATGCCAGCGTATCGCCTGCGGAGCTTTTTGCGGCTCATCAAAAATACGGTCATCAGGTTAACGAATGGTGTGCCTCACAGCAGGTGACCATCACTCATGGCGGGAATAAAGATCCGCACCGCAAACTGCGCATCGGGTTTGTTTCTGGCGATCTTCGTATCCATCCAGTCAGCAATTTCTTCCTGCCGTTCTGGAACAATCTGGACCGACAGCATTTCGATTTAATTGCCTACAGCACCATCGACCGTCCCGATCATGTTCGAGATCATTATGAGCAAACCGCGACAGTGTGGCGCATGGCAACAGAATACAGTGACGCGGAGCTGGCGAAACAAATTGCCGAAGATCAGATTGATATCCTGATCGACCTGTCGGGTCATACAACGGGAAGCCGGTTGCCGGTTTTTGGCTTTAAACCAGCACCTGTTCAGATGACATGGATTGGTTATCCCGGCACCACCGGTCTTGAGCAGATGGATTACCGCATTACCACGCCTGGCCTCGGCAAACCAGGTGAAATGGACGATCAGTACACGGAGAAATTGCTCTACATGCCGCTGCGCAGTTTCTTTGCACCCAGTGAACTCAGCCCGGATATCAACCCGCTCCCTGCGTTGAGCAACGGCTATTTCACCTATGGCAGCTTTAATCGTCCGAAAAAGCTCAACAATGACGTTTTCGCCGTTTGGGCGCAGATCATGACCCGTAATCCGACGGCCAAATTGCTGATTGGCTTTATGGATGATGACCAAATGATCGCGCGCTATCGCAAAAAACTGTGCGCGCTGGGGGTTTTGGAATCCCAACTGATTTTCCGCAAAACCACGGGTCTTGAAAATTATCTGCGTATTCATCACGAAGTGGATATTTTGCTCGACTCCTTCCCGTACACCGGCGGTACCACGACCAGTCATGCTGTGTGGATGGGGGTGCCGACGCTGAGCATTGCTGGGGCGACAACCGCTTCGCGGCAGGGCGTGGAAATCATGCACATTTATGGTCTGCAAACCTTTATCGCGACGAGTCAGGAAGATTACATCGAGAAAGCCATCGCATGGCAAAGCAACCTCGAGGAACTGAACGGCTGGCGACAAAGTATGCGTCAAAATATGCCGCTCAAGCAGGACGGTTTTGACGTCTCAGCGCCGTTAGAAAAGGCACTGCGTCGGGCATGGCAGATTTATTGTGCCGGGCAACCTGCACAAAGTTTTACGGTAAAAGAATAAGGCGGTTCGTGGCGGAGTTGTTCCGTTCGCGAGGGCAAATACAGTTTCATTATGAAGGTGCGCTATGAAAAACAATGTTTACGTCACGAGCCCGCTGCTTCCGCCGCTGGAGGAATTTATTCCTTACCTGGAGCAAATCTGGGACAACAAGTTTTTAACCAATGGCGGTCAGTTTCACCAGCAGCTCGAGAAAGCGCTAGCGGACTATCTTGGCGTTGAACATTTGTGCCTGTTCTCTAACGGCACGCTGGCGTTGCTGACGGCATTGCAGGCATTGCGTATCACTGGCGAAGTGATCACTACGCCGTATTCGTTTGTGGCGACTTCCCACTCTTTACTGTGGAACGGCCTTACGCCGGTCTTTGCTGATATTGACCCTATCACCTGCAACATTGATCCGGCAAAGATCGAAAAACTGATCACGCCAGCGACGTCTGCGATTCTGCCGGTGCACTGCTACGGTATACCCTGTGATATTGAGGGTATCCAGAAGATAGCTGGTGCGTGGGGTTTGAAGGTTATCTACGATGCGGCCCACGCGTTCGGCGTGAAACAAAATGGTCAGAGCGTGCTGAACTGCGGCGATCTGTCGATTCTGAGCTTCCACGCCACCAAGGTGTTCAACACCTTTGAAGGGGGGGCGATTATCTGCCCGGATGCCAGAATGAAGCAGCGCATCGACTATCTGAAAAACTTTGGCTTTGCTGATGAGACCACCGTCGTTGCGCCGGGTATCAACGCCAAAATGAACGAGGTTCAGGCGGCATTCGGCCTGGTGCAACTGCAACACATTGACGGCGCGTTAGCGGCGCGTGCGGACATTTATTCGCGCTACTGCGAACTGCTCAGCGATATCGAAGGCATCGAGGTTTTCCGCGCGCCAGACAACGTAGAATGGAATCACGCCTATTTCCCGATCATCGTCAACGAGGCGTACCCGATCGGCCGTGACCAGCTCTACGACGTGCTGAAAGAGGTGAATATCTACTCACGCCGTTACTTCTATCCGCTGATCAGCTCGTTCTCGATGTATCGCCATCTGCCGTCTGCCAACCCGCAAAATCTGCCGGTGGCCGAAGGCATTTCGCAAAAAATCCTCTGTCTGCCGATTTACCCTGACCTGACGCAAGACGATCAGGATCGCGTGGTGGCGATGATTCGCCAGTACAGCGCAACAGCCGCTAATCAACCGCTGGTGCGTCATGTGGATGGAGAAGTGGCATGAAACTGGGTATTTATGGCGCAGGTGGCCTGGGCCGCGAAGTCTTAATGCTGGCACAGCAGCTGAATCAATCTTCACGCTGGGAAGAGATCTTCTTTATTGATGATGTGACTGACGAAAATATGGTCTCCGGTGTGCCGGTTCACCGCTTTGCGCTGCTGGATCATCCGTGCACTGAAGTGGTGATCGCCATTGGCGAACCCGCTGCGCGGCAGAAGCTGGCCGAGAAAGTGCTGGCGAAAACCAGTCTGGCGACGTTAATCCATCCTTCCGTTTTTATTCCGCCAGGAACACATATTGGCGCGGGCGCGATTATCTGCGACCACGCCTTTATCTCCTGCGATGTGTTTATTGCAGAAAACACCTTGATTCAGCCGCACGCGAGTGTCGGTCACGATACGCACGTTGGTGTGCACAGCGTGGTGTCCAGCAACGTGACGCTGGCCGGACACTGTGTTGTCGGCAAACGCGTCTTTATCGGCATGAACTCTGCCATTAAAGAAAAAACTACCCTCGGCGATGACGTCATCATCGGCATGGGCAGCGCAGTGTTCAGCGATATCGCTGATGACTCTGTCGCGCTGGGGAATCCGGCGCGCGTGATGCGTAAAAACGATCAAAAGAAAGTATTTAAGTAACTGTTTTATCTGGAGCTATTTGAGATGACTAATTTAGTAAAATACAACGCGATTTTCGTCGAAACCTTTGAAGTGTCAGAAGAAATTCTGCCGACGTATAAATATCAGGATACGCCGTCATGGGATTCCGTGGGCCACATGAGCATGATTGCCGCGCTGGAAGAGGCCTTCGACATCATGCTGGACACCGAAGACATTATTGATTTCTCCTCCTGGGAAAAAGGGAAAGAGATCCTCAATAAATATGATGTTGAAGTTGCCTGATTAACGGAGAGGTAAGCATGTTACTGGCCGGGAAAACTGCCGTTGTTACTGGATGCCTGCAGGGAATTGGTAAGGCAACGCTCGTGGCCTTCGCCCGCCAGGGTGCAAACCTGTTTGCCTGCGTTCAGCAGGAAGATGAGGCCTTTTTGACCTTCATCAGCGATCTCAGCGAAGAACACGGCGTGTCTATCACGCCTGTCAGCTTTGATTTGCTGGATGACGCCTCAATCAAACAAGCTGCGATGACCATTCAAAAAGCCAAACAGCCGATTGATATTCTCGTGAATGTGGCGGGAATTACGCTTGATGCGCTGTTCCCGATGGTCACGCTGGCGCAGATGCAAAAAACCTTCACCATCAATTTCTTCTCGCAGATGGTCTTTACCCAGTATATGACCCGTCTGATGCTGCGTAATAAGCGCGGCAGTATCATCAATATCGCCAGCATTTCTGGCCTGGACGGCAACGTCGGCCAGTTATCGTACTCTGCGTCAAAAGCGGCGATGGTGGCGGCAACGAAAACGCTCTCTGCAGAACTTGCGCCACAGGGGATCCGCGTGAACGCGGTGGCACCCGGCGTGATTCAGACGGCGATGACGGAGAATTTACCGGAATCCGTAATCGCTGAAAAAATGGCGGCAGCGGCCATTTCGCGCCCAGGTCTGGCCGAAGAAGTCGCAAACACACTTTGCTGGTTAGCGTCTGATGCGGCGAGTTATGTCACCGGACAGGTTATTCGCGTTGACGGCGGCATTGGTCATTAAGGAGCGTTGTATGCTGTTAAAAGATAAAAATGTCATTATTACCGGCTGCAAACGCGGTATTGGCCGGGCGATGGTTGAAGCGTTCGCGGCAAACGGTGCCAATATTTATGCTCATGCCCGCAGTGCTGACGATGCGTTTTTAGCCGACATGGCTGAGATTTCTGCGCGTCACGGCGTACAAATTTGGCCGCTCTGTTTTGATCTGACCGATACGGCCGCGATGAAGCTGGCGGTTAAACAGTTGATGAGCGACAAACGCCCGCTGCATGGTCTGGTCAACAATGCCGGTATTACGCTGAACGCGCTGTTCCAGATGACCACCGAGCAGGCGTTACGCCAGCAGTTTGAGGTCAACTTCTTTGCGCTGTTCAACTTTACCCAGTCGGTGTCAAAGCTGATGACCCGCCAGAAGCAGGGCAGTATCGTCAATATCGCCTCGACGGCCGCGCAGGACGGGAATGCCGGTAAATCCGCGTACGGCGCATCAAAAGCGGCGGTGATTGCCTTAACAGAGTCAATTGCCACAGAGCTGGGTGAAACTGGCATCCGTGCGAATTGCATCGCACCGGGTATTACCGATACCGATATGCTGGCCACGCTGCCTGCGGCCATTATCGAAGCCACGCGCAATCAGACGGATCTGCGTCGTCTGGGTAATCCGTCGAATATCGCCGATGCGGCGGTCTTTTTAGTCTCCGATCTGGCCAGCTACATTACCGGTCAGACAATCCGCGTCGACGGTGGCCTACGATGAAATCGCTCGCTGAACTGCAGCTGGCCGCCCGCCAGATCCGCCGCTCGATCGTTGATGTCGCGTTTCATGCGCCCGTTGACGGAGTGCATCTTGGCTCGGCGCTGTCGATGGTCGATATCGCCACCGTTCTGTATGGATCGGTGATGCGTTATCAGCCGGAGAATATGGCCGCTCAGGAACGCGATCGCTTTTTATTAAGTAAGGGGCATGCCGCACTGGCGCTCTATACGACACTGCACCATTACGGCGTGCTCAGCGATGAGCAACTGGCGACCTTCGATCATAGCGGCTCGCTCTTTCCGGCATTAACCCCGATGAACCCTGCGCTAGGGATTGATTTCGCGGGTGGATCGCTTGGGCTTGGCGTCGGCTTTGCCAGTGGCATCGCTTGGCATCAGCGCCTCAAGCAACAGCCGTGGCACAGCTACGTGGTATTGGGCGATGGCGAATGCAATGAAGGATCTATCTGGGAGAGCGCACTTTTTGCGGCCCATCATGGATTAGAGAATCTGACGGCTATCGTTGACGTTAACGGCTATCAGTCGGACATCGCCTGCGAGCAAACGCTAAAAATGAATTTCCCCGCGCTGTGGCAGGCCTGCGGCTGGCACGTCGAAGTGTGCGACGGGCACGATATTCAGGCTCTGCAACAGGCCTTCGCCGCACCTTCCCACAACAAACCAAAAGCGGTTATCGCCACCACCGTGAAAGGGAAGGGGATCTCGTTTATGGAAAATAATAACGCGTTTCACCGCGCTAAACTGTCCGCGGCACAGCACGGTGCTGCGCGGGAGGAACTGGTATGAAGATTTCCGTTTCTCCGGCCGATGTGCGCGCTTGGTCGATGATGGGTACGCGCGGCACCTTTGGTGTGACGCTGCTGAATCTCGCCAAGCAGAATCCAGATATTATCGGCCTGACGGCGGATCTTGGCATTACGTCAGGCATGGAGCGTTTCAGCCACACGTTTCCCGAGCGCTATCTCAACGTGGGCATTGCCGAGCAAAATCTGATTGGCGTGGCGGCGGGGATTGCGTCTCAGGGAAGCATTCCCTTTGCGACGACGTTTGCTAATTTTGCCGCGCTGCGCGCCTGCGAACAAATGCGCCATTACATGGGCTATTTGCAAGGCAACATCAAAGTGGTCGGGCTGGCGTCTGGCTTTGCGATGGGCATGTTTGGCACCACGCACTACGGAATAGAAGATATCGCCACGCTGCGATCAATTCCGAATTTAACCATTCTTTCCCCTGCAGATGCGACTGCGACCGCGCTGCTCACGCTCGCAGCGGCTAAGCTTAACGGTCCCGTTTATCTGCGTCTCACCGGCGGGATGCGCACGCCAATTGTTTATCGTGAAGCGGTTGAATTTGTCCCTGGCAAAGCTAACCTGCTCCGCGAGGGTACAGACGTTGCGCTGGTCGCGACGGGCAGCATGGTTTCGGCTTCGCTGAAGGCGGCAGAATTGCTGGCCGAGCGCGGGATCAGCTGTAGCGTGCTGGATATGTTCACCCTCAAACCGCTGGATAACGACGCGCTGAAAAAACAGCTGGGCTGCAAACTGATGGTCAGTGTTGAAGAACATAGCGTCATCGGCGGTCTTGGCAGCGCCGTCGCCGAGTTTCTGGTGACTCAGCCAACAGCGCCACGTCTGTTAACCATCGGTATTCCGCAGGGTTATGGCCCGGCAGGAGAGTACGCGTGGATGCTGGAGCAAAACGGGCTGACCGCGGCGCAGATCGCGGGTACGATTCTGGAGACCGGGCTATGACAGCCTTCTGGCAGCTTGAACAGTACGGCGATGCGGTGGCGGTGATCAGCGAGGATGAAACACAGCTCACCTATCGCCAGCTGGCGCAATCGGTCAGCACGCTGGCTGAACAGTTGCCTGCGCGTGCGCTGGTTTTTTGTCTGTGCGATAACAGCCCCGGCGCGCTGGTGGGGTATCTGGCCTGCCTGAACGCCCGCGCCGTCCCGCTGATGCTGGACAAAAACATCGCCCCGGAACTGCTGCAACAGCTGATGGATATCTACCGTCCAGGTTTTGTCTGGAAGCAGGATGACGCCGAAGCGGGGACGTACCAGCTGCACGATTTACATCAACCCGCACCCGAAATGGACGATGCGCTGGCACTGTTGAT
Source organism: Enterobacter sp. 638 (assembly GCF_000016325.1). Taxonomy (NCBI): domain Bacteria; kingdom Pseudomonadati; phylum Pseudomonadota; class Gammaproteobacteria; order Enterobacterales; family Enterobacteriaceae; genus Enterobacter; species Enterobacter sp. 638. The sequence continues at coordinate 2,710,100 of NC_009436.1, read as the reverse complement.
TGCCACGTCAGGTTCAACGGGCAGCCCGAAACTGGTGCGCCAGAGCTATCAAAACCTGCTGAGCAACACCCGCAGTATTGTGGATTATCTCGATATCGACAGCCACGAGCGCGCATTTGCCTGGCTGCCGATGAACTACGTATATGGCCTGTCGATTATCAACACTCATCTGGCGCAAGGGGCCACGCTGCTGTTGACCAACAGCGGGCCGGTTCAACCGACGTTCTGGCGCTTTTTGAAACAGCATGCGGCGACATCGTTATCAGGCGTGCCGTACAGCTGGGAAATTCTCAAAAAACTGCGCTTTACCCGTATGGATCTCCCGTCGTTGAAAACGCTGACCCAGGCCGGGGGCAAATTGCGCCCGGAACTGCAAAGTGAGCTGGCGGCATGGGCCGCGGAAAAGGGGCTACGCTTTTTTGTCATGTACGGCGCAGCCGAAGCCACCTCGCGGATGGGTTTTTTGCCTACCGAACTGTCCATGGATAATCCCGGCGTGATGGGGATGGCGATCCCTGGCGGTAAATTTGCGCTCGAAGATGAGAGCGGAACGGTAATCACCACAGCCGGACAGCGCGGCGAGCTGATTTATTACGGTGAAAACGTGACGCTCGGTTACGCCACCTGCCGTGAAGATCTGGCAAAAAGTGATGAGCGTCAGGGGCGTCTGGCCACCGGCGATCTGGCAAGCTGCGATGAGAACGGCCTGTACACCATCGTCGGGCGAAAGACGCGTTTTTTGAAAGTGTTCGGCAACCGCGTAGGCCTGGATGAGCTGGAGCATCTGGTACTGAAGGCCTTCCCGGCCACGGAGTGCGTGGCGGTTGGGCGTGACGACAATGTACAGGTGTTTATTACTGACGCCGCACAGACCGAAGCGGTAAAAAGCTATCTTGCGCAAACCTGCCAGCTTCATCATTCCGCCTTTACGGTGAAAGGGATCGACGCGATCCCTAAAAATCCGACAGGCAAGACGCTGTACAGAGCGCTGGAGGCATTGTGTGATTGAGTGTGATGCCTGGCTAGAGCACGGCCCCTACGCATTTGAGCGTCAAGAAAAGCGCGAGCATATGCTGCAACGACTGCGCAAACTGACGGAACATCACCAGCAAAACTGCGAGCCGTATCGCAATATTTTGCAGGGGCTGGGCTGCAATGTGACGCAGCTTGAACAGCCGGAAGACATTCCGTTTTTGCCGGTGTCGCTGTTTAAAACGCTGACGCTTAAAAGCGTGCCGGATGACGCGGTGGTGAAAACCATGACCTCCTCAGGGACGACGGGGCAGGCGGTTTCGCGTATTTTTCTCGATAAGATGACAGCGGCGCGACAGCAGAAAACGCTGGTGCGAATTGTCAGCCATTTCACCGGCGCAGGGCGTTTGCCGATGCTCATTCTCGATACGCCGGCGGTGATGAAAGATCGCAATATGTTCTCTGCGCGCGGCGCGGGGATCCTCGGGTTTTCCATGTTCGGCTCCGAGCGGTGCTGGGCATTAACGGATTCGATGGCGCTGGATATCGACAGTATCACCGCGTTTCTGGAGCGCCATCAGGGTAAGCCTATCCTGCTGTTTGGTTTTACCTTTATGGTCTGGCAACATTTTTATCAGGCGCTTAAGGACAGCGGGGTGAAGCTGGATTTAGCGAACGGGATCCTTATCCACGGCGGCGGCTGGAAAAAGCTGCAGTCACAGGCGGTTTCCGCCAGCGCGTTTGCCGATGCGTTGCAGAGCGTGTGCGGCCTGACGAAAATTTATGATTATTATGGCATGGTGGAACAGACCGGCTGCATCTATATGCAGTGCGAGCAAGGCCATCTCCACGCCAGTATTTTCTCGGATGTTATTGTGCGCGATCCCGTGGATCTCTCCCCCTGTGCGCACGGTAAGCCAGGTATTATCCAGGTACTTTCGACGCTTCCGGAATCTTATCCTGGGCATTCGCTGTTAACGGAAGATGAAGGGGTTGTGTTGGGCGAGGATGATTGTCCGTGCGGCAGAGCCGGAAAGTATTTTCGTATTATCGGTCGACTCAAAAATGCAGAAATAAGAGGGTGCAGTGATACCTATGCCGCCGATTTTTAAAACGTTGCGTTATCGGGTAGGCAACGAACAGGTGCTGGAGCAGATGCGCACCGTTAAGCCGCGTATTCCATTTGATTCGGACGTGATCGCGTTTTTGCAATCCTTCTCAAAAATTTTGCTTACGGAGCCACAGGCCCGGACGCACAGCGATGTTATTTCGCTGGCATTCTGGTGTCGGAAAGCGGCACTGGAGCAAATGAAAAATACGCACGCATATAATGAATTATTGCTGGGCAGAGGTGTTGCGTTTCATATTGCGCCGTCAAACGTTGCTGTCAATTTTGCATACTCTTTGTTTGCTGGATTACTGACCGGGAATGCCAACATCGTGCGGTTGCCATCGAAACCCTTTGTCCAGGTCGATATTATTTGTCAGGCACTTAATCAGGCGCTTGAACAACATGTTGCGATACGGGAATTGATTTGTCTGGTGCAATATGGGCATGAGCCAGAAATTAATCACGCCCTCTCTGCTATGTGTCAGGCTCGTCTGATTTGGGGGGGCGATAACACCATCGCATTAATTCGCCAGTCGCCTTTATCTGCGCGTGCAGTAGATATTGCTTTTGCCGATCGCTATTCCATTGCTGTTATTCAGGCTGATGCTTATATCGCCGCCGACAATAAGCAGCGCATTGCGCAAAACTTTTATAACGACACATTATTAACCGACCAACAGGCCTGTACCTCACCAAAATTGGTAGTATGGTTAGGTGAGAAAAAGGCTGAAGCTCGCGCGTTATTTTGGGCTGCATTTGAGACTTATTTACGCGACAAACCTGCGCCAGAAGCGGTTTCTGTGGTAAAAACGTTGGCTGATTATTGTGAGCGCGCGGCGCTTAGTCCTGAATTAAAATATATCCCATCAGCAACGCGGCATATTTTCAGGGTAGAAGCGGAAAAGGTCACGCAGGACATGCTGGAAAATCATCATGGCAGCGGACTTTTTTATGAGTGGCTTGTCGATGATATTAGTGAAATCGCGCCCGTTTGTGGCGAGAAATGTCAAACCATCGCGACGTTGGGTTTAACAAAAAATAACCTTGAACAGTTTATTCTTAACTGCGCGCCAAAGGGTATTGATCGAATAGTTGCAGTGGGCCAAACGATGGAATTTACACTGCACTGGGATGGCTACGATTTGTTAAAAACATTAACCCGGACAATCACTTTGTCGCCCGGCTATTAGTCGGGCAGTCCTCTTTTTTACATTACCCTTCAAATAACCCCTCATTTCACCCACTATTCACCCGATTAAAACCCCTCCAGAATCGGATAATCATGCCGATAACTCAATTAACGCAGGGCTGTTTATCGTGAATACACTCTATACCGCTGATGGTGTAATGGATAAACACTCGCTGTGGCAGCGTTATGTCCCGCTGGTGCGTCACGAAGCATTGCGCCTCCAGGTGCGATTGCCAGCGAGTGTTGAATTGGACGACCTGCTACAGGCGGGCGGTATTGGTCTACTGAATGCAGTGGATCGGTATGACGCTCTGCAAGGAACGGCATTTACGACTTACGCAGTACAGCGTATTCGTGGTGCGATGCTGGACGAACTGCGTAGCCGTGACTGGGTACCGCGAAGTGTTCGCCGCAATGCCCGCGAAGTGGCACATGCTATAGGGCAACTGGAACAAGAGCTGGGACGAAACGCGACAGAAACTGAAGTGGCGGAGCGTCTCGGGATCGCGGTTCAGGATTATCGTCAGATGTTGCTTGATACTAATAACAGCCAGCTCTTCTCTTATGATGAGTGGCGTGAAGAGCATGGCGATAGTGTTGAACTGGTGACTGATGAAAATCAGCACGAAAACCCGTTACACCAATTACTGGAAGGTAATTTACGCCAACGCGTAATGGATGCGATTGAAGCATTGCCTGAACGTGAGCAGTTGGTGTTAACCCTCTATTACCAGGAAGAGCTGAATCTTAAGGAGATCGGCGCGGTTCTGGAAGTGGGGGAGTCCAGGGTTAGCCAGTTGCACAGCCAGGCCATTAAACGCTTACGTACCAAACTGGGTAAGTTATAGGCGAGTCACTCGCCCGAAAAATGCCGCACAACGTATTGACAACCAGGAGTTATCATGACGGTGCAGCAATCTAAAAGACGGCCTTTAAGCCGCTACCTAAAAGACTTTAAACACAGCCAGACTCATTGTGCTCACTGCAATAAGCTGCTTGACCGTATCACGCTGGTTCGTCGTGGCGAAATCGTCAATAAAATTGCGATCTCCCGTCTCGATACCCTGATGGATGAATCCGCGTGGCGTGAAGAGCAGCAGGAGTGGGTCGCTTTGTGTCGTTTTTGTGGCGATCTGCATTGCAAAGAGCAGAGCGACTTTTTCGATATTATCGGCTTCAAACAATTCCTCTTTGAGCAAACCGAGATGAGTCACGGGACCGTGCGCGAATACGTCGTGCGTCTGCGTCGTCTGGGGCAACATCTGACGGTACAAAATATCTCCCGCGATCTGCTGAAAACCGGTTACATGGATGAAAACCTGGAACCGTGGTTGCCTGCAACCAGCACCAATAACTATCGCATCGCGCTGCGTAAATACGCGCAATATAAAGCGCATTTGCCGGGTGCGGTCACGCAGAAAGTCTACGCCGAAGCGACTTCTGATATATATTAAAATTGAATAAGATGTAGCGGACTCGCCTTTGACGCCAAAGGCGAAAGCCTTACACTACTCAAAAAACCACTATATCGGGGTATTTATGAAATTAGCACTTCTGGGTCGTCAGGCGCTGATGGGCGTAATGGCTGTGGCGCTGGTCGCGGGATTGAGCATGAAAACGTTCGCGGCCGAAGGATTACTGAATAAAGTGAAAGAGCGCGGCACGCTGCTGGTTGGGCTGGAAGGAACCTATCCACCGTTCAGTTTCCAGGGTGACGATGGCAAGCTGACCGGCTTTGAAGTTGAGTTTGCCGAAGAGCTGGCGAAACATCTGGGGGTGAAAGCGTCGCTGAAACCTACCAAATGGGACGGCATGTTGGCCTCATTGGATTCCAAACGTATTGATGTGGTGATTAACCAGGTCACCATTTCTGATGAACGTAAAAAGAAATATGATTTCTCAACGCCGTATACCGTGTCTGGTATTCAGGCGCTGGTGAAGAAAGGTAACGAAGGCACGATCAAAACCGCCGCTGACCTGAAAGGTAAAAAAGTGGGTGTCGGTCTTGGGACCAACTACGAAGAGTGGCTGCGCCAGAACGTGCAGGGCGTAGATATCCGCACCTATGATGATGACCCGACTAAATATCAGGATCTGCGCGTGGGCCGTATTGATGCGATCCTGGTCGACCGCCTGGCCGCGCTGGATCTAGTGAAGAAAACCAAAGACACGCTGGCCGTTGCCGGTGAGCCGTTCTCGCGTCAGGAATCTGGCGTTGCCATCCGCAAAGACAACGACGATCTGGTCAAAGCGATCGACGGTGCTATCGCTGAGATGCAAAAAGACGGAACGTTAAAAGCGCTGTCTGAGAAGTGGTTCGGTGCTGACGTCACCAAATAAGTCTTAAATGACAAAAAAAGGCGCTTTTAAAAGCGCCTTTTTTATTTCTGGCGTTCTAGCGTGCATAATAAAAATAATAAACAAAAACAGAGTTACCGGAGGTTCCATGTCACTGCAAAATTTAACGCGCTTTCCGCGCCTCGAGTTTATCGGCGCGCCGACGCCGCTAGAATATTTACCGCGGTTTTCGGATTATTTAGGGCGCGATATCTTTATTAAACGTGACGACGTGACCCCTATGGCCATGGGCGGAAACAAACTGCGTAAGCTGGAGTTTCTGGCGGCTGATGCGCTGCGCGAAGGGGCTGATACCCTGATTACTGCGGGTGCGATTCAGTCCAACCACGTTCGCCAGACGGCGGCCGTGGCCGCAAAACTCGGGCTGAACTGCGTGGCACTGCTGGAAAATCCGATTGGCACGCGTGCGGAAAACTATCTCAGCAACGGAAATCGTCTGCTGCTGGATTTGTTCAACGCGCAGATTGAAATGTGCGACGCATTAACCCATCCCGCAGAACAGCTCGAGGCGCTGGCGACGCGTGTAGAAGCGCAGGGCTTTCGGCCTTATGTGATTCCGGTAGGCGGCTCCAATGCGCTCGGTGCGTTGGGATACGTAGAAAGCGCGCTTGAAATCGCGCAGCAGTGTGAAGGCGCGGTGAGTTTGTCCTCGGTGGTCGTGGCATCGGGTAGCGCGGGAACGCATGCAGGGCTTGCAGTCGGGCTTGAGCAACTGATGCCGGATGTCGAACTCATTGGCGTGACCGTATCGCGTAGCGTGGCGGATCAAAAGCCAAAAGTGTTTGCTTTGCAACAGGCGGTCGCGCAGCAGCTGGAAGTCCCGGCGCAGGCTGAGATTGTGCTGTGGGATGACTATTTTGCGCCTGGCTACGGCACGCCGAATGATGAAGGGCTGGAAGCGATAAAATTGCTGGCTCGTCTGGAAGGGATCTTGCTCGATCCGGTTTACACGGGTAAGGCGATGGCGGGCCTGATCGACGGTATTACTCAGAAGCGCTTCAAGGATGAAGGCCCAATTCTGTTTGTGCATACCGGCGGAGCGCCTGCGTTGTTTGCCTATCATCCTCACGTCTAAAAGCAGGTAGAAAAACGATAATGCAAGAAAGTATTCAGCTGGTTATTGATTCGCTACCGTACCTGCTCAAGGGCGCTGTGTTTACGCTGCAGCTCAGTCTGGGTGGGATGTTCTTTGGCTTAGTGCTGGGCTTTATTCTGGCGCTGATGCGCATGTCGCCGGTTCTGCCGGTGCGTTGGCTGGCGCGCTTTTACATTTCCGTATTTCGCGGTACGCCGCTCATCGCCCAGCTGTTTATGATTTATTACGGCCTGCCACAGTTTGGTATTGAACTGGATCCTATCCCGGCGGCGATGATTGGTCTGTCGCTGAATACGGCGGCGTATACCTCTGAGACGCTGCGTGCCGCAATTTCATCCATTGATAAAGGCCAGTGGGAAGCGGCGGCCAGTATCGGGATGACCCCGTGGCAAACGCTGCGTCGCGCCATTTTGCCCCAGGCCGCACGCGTGGCGCTCCCGCCGCTAAGCAACAGTTTTATCAGTCTGGTAAAAGATACCTCCCTCGCCGCGACGATTCAGGTGCCGGAGTTGTTCCGTCAGGCACAGCTGATTACGTCGCGCACGCTGGAAGTTTTCACCATGTATCTGGCCGCTTCTCTGATTTACTGGGTGATGGCAACCGTATTGTCCGCGCTGCAAAACTATTTTGAAAATCAGCTTAATCGTCAGGAGCGAGATCCGAAATGAGTGCAATTGACGTCAAAAACCTGACGAAAAAATTCCACGGGCAAACTGTCCTTCACGGCATTGACCTTGAAGTGCAGGAGGGCGAAGTTGTGGCGATTATCGGGCCGAGTGGTTCCGGTAAAACCACGCTGCTGCGCAGTATTAATTTGCTTGAGCATCCAGAGGGCGGAACGATTCGCGTGGGTGATATCACCATTGATACCGCGAAGTCGCTTGGGCAGCAGAAAACGTTGATTCGCCATCTGCGCCAGCATGTCGGTTTTGTGTTCCAGAGTTTTAACCTGTTCCCCCATCGCACGGTGATGGAGAACATTATCGAAGGGCCGGTCATCGTAAAGGGTGAGCCTAAAGACGAGGCGATTCAACGCGCCCGCGAACTGCTGGCAAAAGTTGGGTTATCCGGGAAGGAGACCAGCTATCCGCGTCGTCTGTCGGGCGGTCAGCAGCAGCGCGTGGCGATTGCCCGTGCGCTGGCGATGCGACCAGATGTTATTTTGTTCGACGAACCAACATCGGCGCTCGATCCCGAGCTGGTAGGGGAAGTGCTGAACACCATTCGCCAACTCGCGCAGGAGAAGCGAACGCTGGTGATTGTCACGCATGAGATGAGCTTTGCCCGGGACGTGGCAGACAGAGCAATCTTTATGGATCAGGGGCGTATTGTGGAGCAGGGGCCAGCAAAAGAATTGTTTACCAATCCCCAACAGCCGCGTACGCGTCAGTTCCTCGAGAAGTTTCTGACGAAATAGTCCGCTTCACTCAATTTGCTCCAGAAAGCCAGTCTGGAGCAAAATATTCTCCCATTATCCGTAATGGGAGGTGTTTTTATTCTGTTTCTTCGTTTCAAACCCTGCTTAAACGCAACTAATTCTCAATTGGGGCGATATTTTATACATATAAATAAGTTTTATGTGTTACGTTATATTCACCATAATAATGATTAGTTTTTTCAGGGGTTTTATTCGGTAAGTATGAGGGAAACAGACTTTTTTACATGGCGACGGAATTGCTTCCTGCGATTCCAGGAGATGGGCTCTGCCGATGAAGTGTATGAAGAACTTCAACGACAAACTCAGGCACTTGAATTCGATTATTACTCACTCTGTGTCAGGCATCCGGTTCCATTCACGCGTCCTAAAATATCCATTCATTCAAGCTATCCGGCGGAATGGATTTCGCAATATCAGTCAGAAAATTATTACGCTATTGATCCGGTATTAAAGCGTGAGAATTTCTTGCAGGGGCATCTTCCCTGGACTGACGCGTTATTTGCGGATGCGCAGGCATTATGGGACGGCGCGCGCGACCACGGTCTGCGCAAGGGCATTACACAATGTTTGATGTTGCCCAATCATGCGCTGGGCTTTCTCTCGGTTTCTCGCACCAGTCAGTTTGGTAAAATGATGGACAGCGATGAAATAGAATTGCGCCTGCAAGTGTTGGTGCAAATGGCGCTGACCACATTGCTGCGATTTGAGCATGAAATGGTGATGCCACCTGAGATGAAATTCAGCAAGCGTGAAAAGGAAATTCTGAAGTGGACGGCGGAAGGAAAAACGTCGGCTGAAATCGCGATTATTCTTTCGATCTCAGAAAATACGGTCAATTTTCATCAGAAGAATATGCAGAAGAAATTTAATGCGCCGAATAAAACGCAGATTGCTTGCTACGCGGCGGCGACCGGTTTCATCTGACCACAATATTGTTCTGCGTGCCAGACACGAAGACGGCTGAATGCATTGCGTTCAGCCGTTTCTTTTTTACTGACGGTAAGCCTGTTTAATTTGCTTAACTGTGCCAGCATATACGTCAGCCTGGCTTTGATCTTCCATCTGCGCGATTTGTCTTTCCATCTTAATGATCACACGGCCTGCATCGGCCTGACCCATTGCCTGAAGCATAAGAGTCAACAGTGCTTTCAGACAGGATACTTCCTGCGCCAGTTCTTGGTTATTTTCCGCGGTGGCGAATTCAGGTGTGCTCATGGATATTCCTCATTACAAAACTGCGCTGTAGCGCGACGATGAAAGTTAAGGCGGCGGAGTATACCATAAGCCAGAGGAAAAAAAGCAGTGGTTGTTTTTTGAGCTTTCCGTCGTTTTGTTTATTCGGGTAAACTAGGGTTAAGTATAATTGCTGTCGTGTTTAAATATCCCTTAATTGTTTAGACTTGGTTTGGCTGCTGTTAATTATTGTTACAAAAATATATCTTCTGTTTTCTGCGCTTCCTGCCGTGTTTATTTTTTGTAACTTTTTGAATGCAGGTGCTTAAAAAGGGCAAAGAACGCCATTAAGACAGGGTTTTTCTTTCCACTTGCTGTACAGACTAATTTCCAAAAAAGAGAACGGAATCGTACTGCACCTTTTTAACGTTTTAAACTTGGGAGGAAAACCGTTAATATAAACCAATTAGCAGTCAGTCGCGTTATCCCTATTTCTGGAGACATTTCCTTTGATCAACGTCCTTCTTGTTGATGACCACGAACTCGTGCGCGCAGGGATACGTCGCATACTTGAAGATATAAAGGGTATTAAAGTGGCCGGAGAAGCCTGCTGCGGTGAAGACGCCGTGAAGTGGTGCCGAAGCAACTCTGCCGATGTGGTGCTTATGGACATGAATATGCCTGGCATCGGTGGGCTTGAAGCCACGCGCAAAATCGCCCGCGCCTTCGTTGATACCAAAGTCATCATGCTGACCGTGCATACTGAAAACCCCTTGCCCGCGAAAGTGATGCAGGCTGGCGCAGCCGGTTATCTCACTAAAGGCGCTGCGCCGCAGGAAGTGGTGAATGCCATTCGCTCCGTGTATGCCGGACAGCGCTATATCGCTTCGGATATCGCTCAACAGATGGCGTTGAGCCAGATTGAGCCGGAAAAGACGGGTTCACCGTTTGCCAGTTTGTCTGAGCGCGAATTGCAGATTATGCTGATGATCACCAAAGGCCAAAAGGTGAATGAGATTTCGGAGCAACTGAATCTTAGCCCGAAAACGGTGAACAGCTACCGCTATCGTATGTTCAGTAAACTGAACATTCATGGCGATGTCGAACTCACTCACCTGGCTATTCGTCATGGTCTGTGTAATACAGAGACCCTAACCAGCCAGTGAGTGATGTGTTCGATTCTAAATCTTTCCTGAAAACCGTGACCAGCCAGCCAGGCGTATACCGTATGTACGACGCTGGCGAGACGGTTATCTATGTCGGTAAGGCGAAGGACCTCAAAAAGCGCCTTTCCAGTTATTTTCGCAATAACCTGGCCTCACGTAAGACTGAAGCGCTGGTTGCGCAAATTCAGCAGATCGATGTCACCGTCACCCATACGGAGACGGAAGCACTCCTGCTTGAGCATAACTACATCAAGCTGTATCAGCCTCGCTACAACGTCTTATTGCGTGACGACAAGTCTTATCCTTTTATCTTCCTGAGTGGCGACACCCATCCGCGTCTGGCCATGCACCGTGGTGCTAAGCATGCGAAAGGGGAGTATTTCGGTCCCTTCCCAAACGGCTATGCGGTACGTGAAACGCTAGCGCTGCTGCAAAAAATCTTCCCGGTTCGCCAGTGCGAAAACAGCGTTTATCGCAACCGCTCTCGGCCATGTCTGCAATATCAGATTGGGCGTTGTCTTGGCCCGTGTGTGGCAGGTCTGGTCAGCGAAGAGGAATACGCGCAGCAGGTTGAATATGTGCGCTTGTTCCTGGCCGGTAAGGACGATCAGGTCCTGACGCAGCTGATTGAACGCATGGAAAAGGCCAGTCAGTTGCTGGCGTTTGAAGAAGCAGCGCGCATTCGGGATCAGATACAGGCTGTGCGTCGCGTGACGGAAAAACAGTTCGTTTCTAATAATGGCGACGATCTGGATGTTATAGGTGTCTCTTTCGATGCCGGGCTGGCCTGCGTACATGTTCTGTTTATTCGCCAGGGCAAGGTCCTGGGTAGCCGTAGCTATTTCCCAAAAGTGCCGGGTGGCACTGAATTAGGCGAAGTGGTGGAGACTTTTGTTGGCCAGTTCTACCTGCAGGGCAGCCAGATGCGCACGTTGCCATCGGAAATTCTGCTCGACTTTAATCTGAATGATAAAACCCTTCTGGCAGACTCGCTTTCTGAGCTGGCAGGCCGGCGGGTCAACGTCCAGACCAAACCTCGAGGCGACCGAGCACGCTATCTGAAGCTCGCTCGTACTAATGCGGCGACCGCGCTGACCACCAAACTTTCTCAGCAATCGACTATTCATCAGCGCTTACTCGCCCTGGCGACGTTGTTGAAATTGCCAGAAGTGAAGCGCATGGAGTGTTTTGACATTAGCCACACCATGGGCGAGCAAACTGTCGCCTCTTGCGTGGTGTTCGACGCGAACGGACCGCTGCGCGCGGAATATCGTCGCTATAATATTACGGGCATCACACCTGGCGATGATTACGCAGCGATGAATCAGGTGCTGCGTCGTCGCTACGGAAAAGCGATTGAAGAGAGCAAAATCCCTGACGTCATTATTATTGATGGTGGGAAAGGGCAGTTGGGTCAGGCGAAACAGGTTTTTGCTGAGCTAGACGTGCCGTGGGATAAGCATCATCCGCTGATGCTGGGAGTGGCGAAAGGGACTGACCGTAAGGCGGGTCTGGAAACGTTATTCTTTGAGCCTGAAGGTGAGGGATTCAACCTCCCGCCAGATTCTCCTGCTTTGCATGTCATCCAGCATATCCGCGATGAGTCGCACGATCATGCTATCGGTGGACACCGCAAAAAACGGGCGAAAGTGAAAAATACCAGTACACTTGAAACGATCGAAGGCGTTGGGCCAAAACGTCGACAAATGTTGTTGAAATACATGGGGGGATTGCAAGGATTACTCAACGCGAGCGTGGAGGAAATTGCAAAAGTGCCAGGTATTTCGCAAGGGCTGGCAGAAAAGATCTACTACTCGTTGAAACATTGAGGGCTCTGTAGCAACATAGAGCTAAATTTACTGACAACAGACAGTTACCGTCATTATGCGATTTAATATCCCTACGTTGCTTACGCTTTTTCGCGTCGTACTTATCCCATTCTTTGTTCTGGCATTTTACCTGCCGTTCACTTGGGCACCTTTCGCATGTGCATTCATTTTTCTTATCGCCGCGGTGACGGACTGGTTTGATGGTTATCTGGCGCGTCGCTGGAATCAGAGTACGCGTTTTGGTGCGTTCCTCGATCCGGTTGCGGATAAAGTGATGGTCGCCATCGCGATGGTGCTGGTGGCGGAGCATTACCATACCTGGTGGGTGACGCTGCCTGCTGCCACCATGATCGGCCGTGAAATCATTATCTCTGCACTGCGTGAGTGGATGGCTGAGCTGGGTAAACGCAGCAGCGTTGCGGTTTCCTGGATCGGCAAAGTGAAAACGACCGCCCAGATGGCTTCGCTGGTGTGGATGCTCTGGCGTCCAAATGCGTGGGTTGAGTGGGCAGGGATTGGTCTGCTATGGGTTGCCGCCGTCTTGACGCTGTGGTCGATGCTGCAATATCTGAACGCCTCACGCGGCGATTTGCTTGAACAGTGATCGTTTCGACGCAAATTTCAGCAAACGATCCTGGGAAGCAAAAATTAACGTTGACTCAAACCGTCATATAAGTAGAATGCAACGCATCGAACGGCGGTACGCTTAGCCAGTCGATAGTAAAATCAAGTGATTAGCATAATGACTTGATGATTGCGGGAATAGCTCAGTTGGTAGAGCACGACCTTGCCAAGGTCGGGGTCGCGAGTTCGAGTCTCGTTTCCCGCTCCAAATTATAGGCATCGGCAATAGCGGTTGCTCAGTAAAAAGATTCAAAGGCGCGTTAGCAAAGCGGTTATGTAGCGGATTGCAAATCCGTCTAGTCCGGTTCGACTCCGGAACGCGCCTCCAATTTCTTCCCGAGCCCGGATGGTGGAATCGGTAGACACAAGGGATTTAAAATCCCTCGGCCATAGGCTGTGCGAGTTCAAGTCTCGCTCCGGGTACCATGGGAAAAAAGCAGAATAATCAAAGCAATAAGCAGTGTCGTGAAACCACCGAAAGGTGGTTTTTTTGTGCCTGGAAATCGCGTTCCGCCATTTGCTTTCACCATAAGGCGAGGGAATCACTGCCCAAACCACCTGCACGATAGACAATTTCTTGTTGTATCTTTCTGAGGCTAATTACGCCGCGCAGATACGAAGGTAATGCCGCGTTCACTGCGACTTCCCGGCGAAACCCAAAGGACGCATGACCCGCTTCGCTGATCTTTTACTGCAAAATCGACAGATTAAATCAGCAGTTATCAGCCAATGAAATTCAGCGTGGAAAATAGTTGAGCTTGTTTTATGTTAAAAGATAATGGATGAGTGACCATAAAATATACAGAGTGAATGCAACCTTTATCACTTTGAATGGGTATCTTACATGGCGCCACTCGTGGCGTTCTCTGGCGTTGGCTTCAGAGATTGACGCTTCTACACTTGGTTTCTTTTTCCTTCTTTTCCGCAGTTCATCAAAGCCCCAAAATAAAAGAAGAATTACGACCCCTATTTTAAGAAGTACCGAGCTGTCTATACTGAAATGTGTTTCCCAGTTCCAGTTTATATTGTTCATCCCTTCTCACCTTTTACTTTTTTGCTTGACCCCAGTGATTTATAACAAGTTAAGTTGTTTTTATCCATATAAATAGAATGGGTATAGTGCATGGTCATAATCATGCCTCATGTGTGTGCTAATCATGTCAGGCCCGAGTTGGGTGGTGATGTATCCTTCTCTCTCACAACGGCCCTAGGGCATAGCAGGAGTGGTTCAGTCACTATTGCTGTTAATAAAAACATGTTTTAAAAAACAGTATTGACCTCAAATCTTAAATGAGTAAATTAGTACTCAACTGCACAATGAAAGTCGTTAGTAAATAGTATGAAGTACTGGGTTAAGCCATTTTGCTTTACGGGCCACGAAGTTTGTTGTTTGGGATGTAGTTTGCTTTCAGGCCTCGTAGTGTTTGTGCTGGTTCGCAAAATGGTAGTGATAGCGCGACGATGTAAGGCCTTGTTTTTCTTGTTAGTGTCGGTGGTTTCGCTTGTTGATGGTAACCGTATCGGCAAAGGGCAACGCATCAAAGAGTATATGTCGCGAGGGGGGATGTGCTTGTTCAAGTTGCTACGCTTAGATCTTATAAGCGCAGGCAGGTATATAACGAGATAAATAGAGGGAGGTTTTTAGTATATACACCCAATATTATCTGTAGTAAACGGGTACATTTAAAAGCAGTATCAATAGCAGTATCACTCTATTAAGTCCATTAATGTCAAATCTGAAGTCTGTAGTACCTTAAAAGCCCTGGCTGCAATGGTCAGGGCTTTTAAGATTACTCCCTTTTAGAATTGTAAATTTTCCCAACAAATCACTGACAAAACTAACCTTGATTATTATCCCATAAGAGTCCAACATGCCTCATCGGTTTGGCATACAGACCTTATGAAAGCAGTTTTAGTAAAGCAGTCCTCATTTCAAGCGATATCCTTAGATACTCTTATGCATGAGCCTCCTCCTAAGTGCCCAATAAGTCCTCATCTGCAAGCAGGCCATGTTCGCCGCCACGTGTGGCTCAAGAAAATTTAAGGAAATATCTATGTCTAACAAAATGACTGGTTTAGTAAAATGGTTTAACTCTGAAAAAGGCTTCGGCTTCATTACCCCAGCCGATGGTAGCAAAGATGTATTCGTACATTTTTCTGCTATTCAGAGCAGCGATTACAAAACGCTGGATGAAGGACAGAAGGTTGAGTTCTCGATTGAGAATGGTGCCAAAGGTCCGGCAGCTGCTAACGTTACCGCGCTTTAATAGCTGATAACGCCATGAACACTTATGACAGCGATGATGGCTTCAGCCTGAGCAGATAAGTGAACGTGATAAAAAACCCGCCTTGAGCGGGTTTTTTACGTTTAAGGCATGGCATATAACAGAAGATGAGCGTCGTTTTACTTCAACTGCTGGAGTGAAAAAACGAAACCAAATAGTGCAAATCCAACGATGGTGGCAAAAAGAAATCCGATCAGAAATTTCCAACCCAACAATCTATCCTCCCTACGTCAGTTTAATAAGCTAGAGAGATAATAATATTGATTATTCAGAGGTCAACCAGTGTAGGTGTTTTCCAGAATAAGCAGTCATGAGTACCGTCAACAGGACACTTTTCTGTATCTGGCATACTGTTACCTTATCAAGATCATATTCCGCAGCAGATATGAAATATTAAAAGAGTTTGCAGTATGGAGGTGGGATGGATTTTTTAGCAGTGAACATGCCGATATGACGATTGCCTCAAATACTGATCTCAGGGGCTCTCATCTCCTATCACAGCCAATCAATAACACTGCGTGAAAGGTCAATTTCTGCGACATCACACAGTGTTATGCATTGATAAAACTTCTATTAACCAAGTGAATTTTCGAGTTGTTTTATTGCGGCTTCATAGGCTAACGCTTCGTCAACGGAAGCGCTCGTTTCGTAAATATGCACATACTTGCGAGTAAGGTGCTGAATCAGCATTTTTGGCGTTATGTGGTCAGCTACGCCGGCCTGGATAATGTCAAAGACAGCACTGCCTATGACTCTGTCAACATCGTTTGTGACGAATTCGTTGGATGAAAAGCTAAACATGTCGCTGTCCCGCATTGTTAATGTATACATTTAAGCATACACGCCTTACTTCATTCGTGTACCGCGTGGTCGTCGTTTTCAGACATTTGTGATTATCATCCGATAATTTGGTCCAGAACGGCAACTCGATAGTCTGCTTCATATGACTCTTCTAGGATAGAAGTGATGTGTAGAAGCATGAAGAAAATTAAGACGTTAGACATTGTTTGGCAGTCTTTAAATCTTGACCTTATAACAGGTAAAAGCGCTTTGAACGTGTGGGGGATAATCTTCTCTTGAAAGGCTTTCGGCCCGGCAAAATGTCATAGCACATGAGATGGATAGTAAAGAATGCTTTGCTTATTGTCACCGTCCGTGCCTTAATGTCCTGATAAGTTCGATGTACAAGCGAACGTAAACATTTTATCGGGCAGTCCTCATTACCAGGTGCTATCGCTGATACCCTTCCTTCTGAGTCCATACGTTTATTATTATACGTTTATTACCCCACTCATCATGCGTAATAGGAGTCAATATGTCCTCAAGAATCAGAGGCCTGGTAAAGTGGTATAAAGAAGATAAAGGTTTTGGTTTCATCTCTCCTCTTGATGGAGGCAAAGATATCTCAGTCCATGTTTCGAATCTTAAGGGTGATGATTGTCAAACCCTATTTGAAGGACAGAAGGTTGAGTACACTATTTATAATGGTAACAAAGGTCCCGCTGCTTCTAACGTAATACTTTGTGATAAATAAATAGCTGCGATACCGAGGGGAACGATGCCGTAGCAGGCATAACTGTAAGATGATTGAAAGGCCGAAAATTTTTAAAATGAGGCCAGCATCTTTTCAGTTGTGCTGACCGGAATGATGAAGCGCAGGCCTCTCGCATGAACAGTCTAAAAGTTGACGTTAACTGACAGTATAAACAGTAATGAGCATCAATGATTAGACGGCCTACAACAGCATCATTTTTGGTATTCCCTAAACTATGGCTAAATATGGGGCGTTAGTTGCAACGCTCATCATATCTGCAACAATTTTTTGCAGTCATTTTGATGACTTGAACAAGGTGCTGCAAAACGGGCAGACCAGCTGGGAACCTTTTTGAACGCGACTAAAACTGTGTTCTGAGTCTTTAGAACAGTTTGGGCATGGGCATTTGACTAAATAATTACGACGGGTTTGTGAATTTTTACGTCCAGACATAGGCATCTCCTGATATAAGGGACGACCACGATACACGTTTACTATAATAATTACTCGTGTTTTTTACGATGAATTAGGAAATGCCAGGGATTTGGCAATACAAGTTTTTTCTGAGAAAAATCTACCGGTATCGTCTGTAATGAGGCTCATAATATTTGAGCGAATAGCAGACATCATTTAATCCGTATCTCATATCCCTATTTTGATGATGAAGCGCTCATTCTTTCATGCCCGGAAAATGTTTAGCGCGCAGCGCAATCGTCTACAATCTTCCGTTTACCTTTTGGTTATCCCTGAGCACTTCGATAGCGGTTTGCATTGCGACTTTGTTATCTCTGCCTGATAGTTTTTTTTGCGTAACCTGCAGGTATTCAAGAAGCGTGCGAGTGTTGATTGGGCGGCCTGTTTTACCGACTTCGAGCACTGCATTACCCAGAATGATTTTTACGGGTGGGAGCTGGGCTGGGTACCAGTCGAGGGTGTCTTCTGATTTCATGACAAATTTCTCTTGGAAGGGTAGTGTACCACAAATTGAGTCAGCCGGCGCGTTGACAGGATAGTCCATGCTGTACAATGCCCACTCAAACTCCTCGCCATAATGAATTATTGAGCTAAATAACGCCTGAGTTTTTATGAACAACATGCGTGATGTTAAAATTCTTCGGCACTTGCGGTCTGCGGATTCAAGTCTTGCGTCATTTACAAGGGAAAGCGAAGAGTAATCAAATCAATAAGCCGTGTCGTGAAAGCTCCGAAAGCTGCTTTATTCACCAAATTCCCTGTGGATTACACGCCGCCCAAATACGCTTTTCGCACATCCTCATTACCTAACAGTTCCTCGCCGCTACCGCTCAGTCGGATTTGCCCGTTGACCATCACATACCCGCGATCGGAGAGCTTGAGCGCGTGATGCGCATTTTGCTCCACCAAAAAGATCGTCATCCCGTTTCGTGCCAGTTCGCGCAGCGTCTGGAAGATTTGTTTTACCACAATTGGCGCAAGCCCAAGACTTGGCTCATCGAGCAGCAGCAGTTTTGGACGACTCATCAACGCGCGCGCAATTGCCAGCATTTGCTGCTCTCCCCCGGACATGGTCATCGCCCGCTGTTTGCGTCGCTCTTTCAGTCGCGGGAACAAATCAAACATAGTTTGCAGATCGTGCGCGGCATGTTGGTTACCCACAGGAATGGTCCCCATCAGCAAATTTTCTTCAACGGTCATATCCGGGAAAATACGTCGACCTTCGGGGGCCTGCGCGATGCCGCCCGATGCCACATAATGCGTTGATTGATGGCTGATATCCTCGCCGCAAAAGAGGATCTGACCTTTTCGAATGCGGGGCTGGCCAAAAATGGACATCAATAGCGTCGATTTTCCCGCGCCGTTAGCACCAATCAGCGCCACGGTTTCGCCTTTATTCACCTGCAAAGAAACCTGCTTTAATGCCTGAATCACGCCATAAAAAACATCCACGTCCTTAAATTCCAGCATCGTCTCGCTCATACGCTGACCTCGCTTTCATCGGTGCCCAGATAAGCGGCGATAACCTTCTCATCATGCTGGATTTCATGCGGTTTACCCTGTGCAATCACATCGCCATGGTCGAGTACAATAATGTGATCTGAAATCTCCATCACCATTCCCATATCATGTTCAATCAGCAAGACCGTGATCGCATGATGGTCGCGCAAAAAGCGAATGATTTTACTCAGCGCACGCGTTTCGACGGGGTTTAATCCCGCGGCGGGTTCATCCAAACACAGCATTTCCGGCCCCGTACACATCGCACGCGCGATTTCGAGACGCCGCTGCTGGCCGTAGGACATCTCGCCTGCCAGGCGGTTAGCGCAATCCACCAGATCCACCACTTCCAGCCAGTAAAACGCCCGATCAAGCGCATCGCTTTCCGCGCGACGGTAGGCGGGAGTATTCAGCACCCCGGCAATCAGGTTACGGTTAACGCGCATATGCTGAGCGACCAGCAGGTTTTCCACCACAGACATTTCCCGAAAAAGACGGATATTCTGGAAGGTACGCGCCAGCCCAGCGCGGTTGACCAGGTGCGTCCCGCCAAACATTTTGTAGAAAATACGCCCGCCAAGCTGCGCCGGATTGATCCAGTCACCGGGCTGGAATTTTTGTCCAAGAACCTGAATCACGTTCGTGGTTTTGCTGCGCGTATTGAACAGGATCGTGCCGCCGGAGGCTTTGTAGAAGCCGGTCAGGCAGTTAAACACCGTGGTTTTCCCAGCGCCATTCGGCCCGATTAAAGCGGTTATTGAGCCACGCTGGACTTTCAGATTTACATCGTTTAGCGCTTTAATGCCGCCGAAATGCATCATTAAATGTTCAACGTTTAGTATCGTCCCGTTCATGGCGCGACTCCTTTGCGAACCGCAAATCCACTGCGGTTAATGCGAATCAGACCGCGTGGCCGCCAGATCATCATCACGACCATCAGCATGCCGAATAACAGCACGCGGTATTCCGCAAAGCTGCGCAACAGCTCTGGCGTCACGGTGAGGACAAAGGCGGCTAACACTACGCCGACGGTCGAGCCCATTCCGCCTAAAACGACGATGGCGAGGATTAGCGCGGACTCAAAAAACGTAAACGAAGTGGGGTTTACAAATCCCTGATAGGTCGCGAAGAACACCCCGGCAATGCCTGCTGTGGACGCCCCAAGGGTAAACGCCGAGAGCTTGACCAGTACATGATTAAGCCCCATCGAACGACAGGCGATTTCGTCCTCGCGCAACGCTTCCCACGCGCGTCCAATTGGCATACGCGTCAGGCGGTGTTTGACATACAGCACCAGCAAAACGACCAGCAGCAGAACGACATAGATGAAAATAAACTTAAGGTTGGGGTTGTAGGTCAGATGGAAAAACTCATGGAACGGCACGCCGCCTTCTTTGGCTCGTCGTCCAAATTCAAGGCCGAAAAAGGTGGGAGGAGGGGCCGAAACGCCGTTTGGACCGCCGGTAAAGGTCAGCCAGTTGTTGAGAATTAGACGGATAATTTCCCCAAATCCGAGCGTCACTATCGCCAGATAATCGCCGTGCATGCGCAGAACCGGGAACCCCAGCAAAGCCCCCGCAGCAGCGGCCATCAGGGCCGCCAGCGGCAGCATAGTCCAGAATCCCAGGCCCAGATATTGATAACCCAGCGCTAAACCGTAGGCGCCAATCGCGTAAAACGCAACGTATCCCAGGTCCAGCAGACCAGCGAGGCCGACAACGATATTCAGCCCCAGCCCCAACAGGACATAAATCAGCCCAAGGATCGCTACCGTCAGCACATATTTTGTGGCGATAAACGGGAAACAGACCGCCAGCGTCAGTACCAGCGGGATAATCCAGCGCATCCGACTTTTGTATTCTGGTGGCCGCACGTAAACGCCCGCGTTATCGGTGTCGAATCGCGATAAAAACCGTGAACCCACAGCCGTCATCAAAAACGCGCTCAGTAAAAAGCGTCCCGTCACCACGGTGGCAACGATCCATGCCAGCCGTCGTCCTTCAAAGTTGAAACTGTAGCCATCCAGCACCACGCCAACGATGGGGCCAAAAATGATTAATGCGACCATGCCGGCAAAGATGGCATCCAGCACGCAGCGTTTGAGTGAGAAACCGTCGTGCACATCTGTTTGCGATGTCATATTTGACTCCCTCATACTTTGGCGACAACCGGGCGGCCAAGCAGTCCCTGAGGACGAAAAATGAGGATCACCACCAGTAATCCAAACGAGAACACATCTTTGTAGTCAGAGTTCACCATTCCCGAAAATTGTGCCTCGGCTATCCCGAGAATCAACCCGCCCAGCATTGCGCCGGGCAATGAACCAATGCCGCCGAGAACCGCAGCCGTAAAGGCTTTTATGCCGATAACAAACCCGACGTAAAAATCAAACGTGCCGTAGTTCATGGTAATCAACACACCTGCCAGACCAGCCATAGCTGCACCTATCACGAACACCAGCGAAATAATCCGGTCGGTGTTGATCCCTAAAATCGACGCCATTTTGCGATCCTGTTGCACGGCGCGGCACATACGTCCTAATCGCGTATTGCTGATTATCCAGGTGAGCAGCAGCATGCCCGCGAACGAGGCAATAAGAATAAAGACTTTGGTATAGGTGACTTGAACAAACCCCTCACCAATGTGAAAACGGAACACACCATCCAGCATTGTGGGCACGCCTTGTTGACGCGGTCCCTGGCTGATTTGCGCGTAGTTTTGCAGGATTAACGACATCCCGATGGCCGAGATCAGCGGAGCCAGGCGCGTTGAGTTTCGCAGCGGTTTATAGGCTATTCGTTCAATCGTCCAGCCGTATACGCCCGTCACGAAGATGGTGAACACCAGCGTGCCGAGGATTAATAACGGAAATGACTCCAGACCAAACCAGGCGAGCAGCGCCAGGCCGATGGCGCTGAGATAGGCGGAAATCATATACACTTCGCCGTGAGCGAAATTAATCATCCCGATAATGCCGTACACCATCGTATAACCGATGGCAATGAGTCCGTACACGGAACCCAGCGTTAGGCCGTTGATCAACTGCTGAAGAAAGAATGTGCTCATCACCGCGCGCTCGTGTTATGGGCTGCACGACACATGCGTGCAGCCTGATGTGTATATCGCGTCGATTTGCAATGCTATCGACGTTGAGCGTGACGCCGTTCCGTTACGGCACTTCGGTATATTTCCCTTTGTCATCCCACTGATACACCACGTAGTCGGAGACTTTCAGGTCACCCTTGTCATCCCAGGCTTTTTTACCCATCACCGTTTCAACCGGATTGGCTTTCAGCCAGGCGCTGGCTTTGGCTGAATCCGTACCGCCAGTCGCTTTAAAGGCTGCGGCGATGGCTTGAACAGAAGCGTAGGAATAAAGGGTGTAACCTTCGGGTTCAAACTTGCTGGTGCGGAATTTCTCGATGACGGCTTTGCCGTCGGGGATCAAACGCGGATCTTTGCCAAAGGTCATGTAAATGCCGTTGGTGTATTTCGGGCCACCCGCCGCGGTGACCATCTCTTCGTTGACGATACAATCGCCGGAGAAGAATTTGGCCTGCACGCCTTGCTCACGCATCTGGCGCACCAGCGGACCGGCTTCTGGATGGCAACCACCGAAGAACACGACATCAGGTTTTTGCGCGCCGATTTTGGTGACCAGGGCGTTAAAGTCTTTTTCACCGCGCGAGAGGCCTTCGTACATCACATCTTTTACGCCACGTTTTGCCAGTGCAGCTTTCGTCGCATCCGCCAGTCCCTGACCGTAGGTGTCTTTATCGTGAATGATCACCACGCGTTTGGCTTTCAGCTTATCGATAATAAAATCGCTGGCGACTTTCCCTTGCTGGTCATCACGTCCGCACATGCGGAACATATCGCTCATGCCGCGTTCGGTGATCAACGGATTGGTCGAGCCGGGAGTGATAGCCAGAATGCCGGCATCGCTATACACCTCAGAAGCCGGCATGGTAGACGATGAGCAGAAATGGCCGACAACCGCTTTGACTTTGTCCTGATCAACGAGACGGTTAGCGACGGAGACGGCCTGTTTTGGCTCGCAGGCATCATCACCCTGAACCAGCTTAATCTTTTCGCCGTTGATCCCACCGGCGGCATTGATATCTTCTGCGGCCTGAGTCGCCCCATGCCAGTACTGATCGCCATAGGTTGCGTTCGGGCCGGTGAAGGGCCCCGCGACGCCGATGACGATATCCGCCTGGGCGGAGAATGCCGTCACCAGACAACCTGCTAATACAAGAGAAAGGGGACTTCTGATTAATTTCAGCGACATTATTATGTTCCTTAGCAAAGAGGTTTTTGCACCACGGTCTAAACCTGAACGGCATATGGCGCAGTCAATCCAAAAACAAAAGCGAGAACAAAATGCACGAAACAAACGAGAGCCTGACAATATCCTGCTGATACGACGAGATTTCCTGTCACCCTCTACGGGCAGGAACATTAAGCAAGCAAAATGGCTGCCAGAGTGAATAACCCATTGCGGGTTTTTGACTTATTTCAGTATAGAGTGCCGTTTTACGCCACCTGGCACCGTGAACTGAAATTACAGCGGGGATCACATCTCGTTAACAATAAAGCCCGCCACGTGGGCAACGGTCACGATTCAAGCTATCTTGCACCAGGAAAGCCCATGGAGAATATGGTGTTATCGGCGTGTAAACAGCATGCTCCACGCGCCTGGAACTGGCGCTTGAGAAGTCCTTTGGCATTGTGTGATAAAATCGTTTTCTTTTTTTATCAGGAGTGTCTGCAATGACTGAAGGCCCATTAACTGAAAATGAACTGGAGTGGCTGGAAGAGACGTTAATGTCTTACGGTCATGAGGATGCGTCTGTGATTGACGTTTCCGAGCTTGACGGCATGCTTACCGCGGTTTTATCGGGTCCGGTTGTCGTTGAACCCGATACCTGGCTGGTGGCGGTGTGGGGCGGTCAAAAGTATGTTCCGCGCTGGAAAAACGATCGCGAAATGAATCGTTTTATCGATCTCTGCTTTAAGCATCTGAACGATATTGCCGAGCGACTGAGTGACTATCCCGATCAGTTTGAACCGGTCTTCGGCGTTAACGACGTGGACGGGAAAAGCTATACCGTGGTGGAAGAGTGGTGCTATGGCTATATGCGTGGGATGGCACTGACCGACTGGTCATCGTTGCCGGAAGAGCTGAAAGCCGATTTAGACATCATTACGCTGCACGGAACGGAAGCGAATGCCGAACAACTGGATGAACTAACCGAAGACGAATATCACGCCAGCATCGAACGAATCAAACCGGCGGCGCTTCGTTTATACAACTACTGGGTGGCGAACCCACAATTGACCGTGGCGCAGCAGCCAATTATCAATGGCGCGAAAGTGGGTCGTAACGATCCTTGTCCGTGTGGCAGCGGTAAGAAATTCAAAAGCTGCTGCTTGCATTGATTGCGCTGATAAAAAAGGGCTCATTATGAGCCCTTTTTGTTAACCGACTTCCGGTAACAATCCTGCTGCAATCGAGAACTGCACCAGGATAACCACAATCCCGCAGGTGAATACCATCGCCAGAAGCGGTTTTCCTCCCCACACCCGATAGCCTGAGTCGGGATGCTGCTGGCGGCTTTTCCACGCCAGAAGGGAAGGGAGCAGCAGCGCAAGCACGGCTAACGCCACACCCGCATAGCCCAGTGCCATCACAAATCCGCGTGGATAAAACAGCGCAAAGGCGAGTGGCGGCAAGAACGTCACAACGCCCGTCTGGATACGTCCCCCGACGGAGCGACGGCGCTGGAACAGGTCCGCCAGATAATCGAACAGACCCAGCGCCACGCCGAGGAAAGAGGTCGCCAGCGCAAGGTCGGCAAACAGATGAACTGCCAGCTCAACGTGCGGTGAGGCCACTACTTCACGCAGTGCCTGTAAGAATCCATTCAAACCGGAATGGTCAGCCATTAAGCCGATAAACGTCGATGAATCGATGCTGCCCAGCGTCACCAGTTGCCAGAAAATATAGGCAATTAATGGAATGGCGCTGCCGATAATAAACACACGACGCAGCTTGCGAATATCACCATTCATGTAGCTCACGATGCTCGGCACGCTGCCGTGGAAGCCAAAGGAAGTGAAGATCACCGGGATGGCAGAAAGTGCCAGCCCCTGCTGCAGCGGAAGTGTCAGTAAATTCACTTTATGCACATGCGGGGCGAGTAGGACAAGCATCACCACCAGGAAAATAATTTTGGCGCTAAACAGAAAACGGTTAAACAGGTCGACGAGAGAGGTCCCGACACACACCACGCCGCCACCGATTAAGGTGAAAAAGATAACGCCGGTCGCCGGAGAAATGCCCGTGCCAAACCAGTCGTTCACACTGGAGGCGATCAATTCACCCGCGCCGCTCATATAAGCCGCAGTCAGCGCGTACATCAGGAACATCATGCTGAAACCGGTGATCCATTGACCGTAGCGACCCAGATAGCGTGCCGCCAGCGAACCCAGTCCGGTGTCCGCGGGAACGTGCTGGTAGACCTCAAGCAACAGCAACGCCGTGTAACACATCAGTGCCCACAGGCAGACTAAAAGCAGTAAGGTGACGCTGAAACCGACACCTGCGGCGGCCAGCGGCATCGCCAGCATTCCTGCGCCAATCGTCGTGCCTGCGACGATAAAAATACTTCCCAGAGTTCTATTTCTCACGCTTTCCTCTACCGCAACATCAAATCGCAACCCATTCTGCGGCGCAGAGTAAGTGAAAAGCGCCACTTCGTCAAATCACCGTTACAAGCAGTGTAATGAAATGTTTACGATTTGGCCTGGGCGTCATATTTAGGGCAAGTGGCTGATACTTTTGGGGGTTTTGCCTACTTCATAAGGGCAATATTTTTGCGCGAAAATTAGGCGTACCTTAAACAGTCAATATAAATAATCAACAAAAGTGAGAAGGTGATGGCAGGGGATAATCCATTTAAGGCCGCCTGGAGCCGTTCGGGCAATTTGCTGTGCCACGGGCACTGGATTATTCACTGGAACGGCGAGGCGCTGGAACTGCCTGAGCCACGTCGCGAAAAAGATATGGGGACGTGGGCGATCTACAACATTATGGATCCGGACGATGAGATTTTTGCCCAAGGCTTGAAAGAGGACGAGTGGATAATTGAACACGTCGACTGG
The DNA here is from genome assembly GCF_000016325.1 of Enterobacter sp. 638. Taxonomy (NCBI): domain Bacteria; kingdom Pseudomonadati; phylum Pseudomonadota; class Gammaproteobacteria; order Enterobacterales; family Enterobacteriaceae; genus Enterobacter; species Enterobacter sp. 638. Next base: position 2,684,184 of record NC_009436.1, on the reverse strand, counting down.
CTAACCGATCTGTTCTTCGACAATGGCATTCCACTTGAAACCGACAATTATCGCGCTTTTTATCAGGCGATTAACCCTCATGACTGGCGATGCACTAGCTGTGCCGGGTGCATGTAAACCTGTGCCAGCGCAAGGCGCGACGCGGACTTCGCGTGTAGTCTGTGCCTTTCTTTGCGGAGGGGTTATGACGTCAATTCACGGGCACGAGGTGCTCAATATGATGCTGGAGTCTGATGAGCACTATTCGGAAACCAGCCTGATTCAGGCTATTCACATGCGATTCGGCGATAGCGCCCATTTTCATACCTGTTCTGCTGAAAATATGACGGCCGCGCAGCTGGTGGAGTTTCTGAAGAATAAAGGGAAATTTATTCCCTTAAAGGAAGGGTTTTCTACGCACGAAAGTAAAATATGTCAGCATTAAAAAAGGGAGCCACTGGGCTCCCTTTTTTAATTAATTCTGTGTGTCGAGCGTGGCAAGCTCTTTATCAATAAAGTACAGACCTTCGCCGGATTTACCTGCCAGTGATAATTTATCCAGAACGGATTTAAATAATTTCTCTTCTTCGTGTTGTTCTGCCACATACCACTGCAGGAAATTAAAGGTTGGATAATCCTGACCAATCATCGCAGCGTGGGTTAATTCATTAATTTTTTGCGTAATCAGCTGTTCATGTTCGTAGGTTGCACGGAACAGTTCATCCAGAGACGCATACTCCGCGAAAGGGGACGCAACAGGGTTGATGCGCGGTAGACTGCCGGTATCAGCCAGATAATCAAACAGACGCTGCATATGCGTCATCTCTTCTTGAGCGTGACGACGCAGAAATGCGGCCGCGCCTTCAAAGCTGTGGAAGCTGCACCAGGCGCTCATCTGTTGATAAAGCAGGGATGAAAAAAGCTCAAGGTTCATTTGCTCGTTGAGCTTATCGATCATTTCAGTTTTCAGCATGGTGCGGCTCCATATAATTATTAATGAGTCGGGCAGAGCGACACTATAATTTGTTATTAAATTATTTGCAAAAGGTAAAATAAAGATATTATTTATTAAAATACGAATGGGAATAAAACGCATTGGCAATGATATAATATATTAATGAGAATTGTTCTGTTTCCGATTTGAATACGCTGCCAGTGCCATTCTGGCAGCGCTATTATTAATGCCTACTATTAATAATAGGTTTGCTTTGCCGAGGGGGTAATTGCATAACCCTGGCATTTATACTGGATAGTCACGCTTTCATTCAGGCACACCGAACCGCTGACCACTGTGCAGGTTTTTATCGGCTGCCCATAGGCTGAAGCGGTTGCGTAACCCATCGCCTGGCATTCACGCGTCGCCGTACCGTTCGTCACGTAAGAATCATAATGGCTATTTTGCAGTATTGCCTGACCCATATTGAGCCTCACAACGCCGCTGGTGCTGTCCGCGCTGTTCACTTGGGCCTGACGGGTCACATTACAACCCGCGAGCAACAGAAGCGCGCCTGCAAGGAATAATTTCTTCATATTTCGCTCTGAGTCATTGAAAACACTCTATACTACCGCCTGATGCGACACTCAATGCCAGGAATAGCCCGTCAATCCGCGCTTTCTCTTCGCAACGACGGCGCTTAATCCGCCAGGCTGTCAAAAATGGTGCGAAACTTGAGATGGTGTTCGCGGAATAACGCAATGAGTTGCGGATCAAAGTGGCGACCTGCACCATCAAAGATCACCTCGCATGCCTGTTCGTGACTAAATGCGGGTTTATATACGCGTTTTTGCCGCAATGCGTCGTACACATCGGCCAAAGCCAGGATGCGCGCTTCTAATGGGATATTCTCGCCGCGAAGCCCCTCTGGATATCCGCTGCCGTCCCATTTTTCGTGATGGAAGTGAATAATATTTTCCGCGACCGGACCCAGCGCCAGGCCCTGAATAATCGTATAGCCTTTCGTGGTGTGCAGTTTCATTTCGCTAAATTCCTGGGGCGTTAGCGGCCCTTGCTTACGCAAAATGCGATCGGGGACGGCGATTTTCCCGACATCATGCAGGGAAGCGAAATGTTCAATTTCTGCGATCATCTTGCGGGATAATTTCAACTCACGGGCCATCATTGCGCAGTATTTCGCGACACGCTGGATATGGCTTCCGGTCTCGTCATCGTGCGCACGGTTGACCTTTTCGAGCGCCTGCACAATATTGCGGTTTATTAACCGATTCTCTTTTATATGGCGGCGCATCATTATCAACATAAACAGGCTAAACAGGGCGGTTACAAGCAATATCACACTGACAATTTTTAGCGTGTTTTTGGTTAAATCAGGAAAGAAATCACGCTCTTCCTGGCGCTCCAGTTGTGTACGGAAACTGGAAAGACGGTGAACCTGAGTGAGCAGTTGAAAAAGCGGGTGATCGGGCTGAACCCAGGGGCCGACAATAAATTCTGATCGCGTGACGCCTGCCACTTTTAGCACACCACGAAAAAGTTCATTGCCGCGAAGCGTCGACTCCAGCGAACTTAAGTCGCCGAGAATATAGTCAATTTTGTTATTTTCGATGGCATCAATGAGACCGTTGAGGTTGTGTTGGGTCACGATCACGACGTCATTACCGAATCGCTCCTGTAAATAACGGGCTGAGAATGATCCCTCCAGCACGCCGACACGCTGGCCGCGGATACTCTCCTCATCCCACAAAAACGGTTGTTTAATTCGGTTGTAATAGAGGTTGTGCCAGGCAATATCCGGCCCAATTCGACCTGCGGCATGCGCAGTATTGCTGCTTTCGGCGACATCTACAAGACGAATCGGCCAGTGCTGTTTTTCCAGCGTCTCGGCATAATTGTCAATAAAATGCACCTCCACTTCCATGCCGAGTAATTCGCGCATGTCATTGATCATATTGATCGCCGTTCCCTGGTAACCGCGGTTGTCTTTCCAGATTATTGGCGCAAAATTTTCGTTTTTAGGTAACCAGATTTCCAAAGGATTATTGGCCAACCAGTCTTTTTCAGGGTTTGAAATCGCAATTCGACTGAGAAGATACTGACGCTTACTCTCTTCCAGCGCCTTGCGTAAGGCCCCGCTGCGGTAACCCTCGCCAATAAAAGTATTCACCTTTTCACGTAAATCGCGCAGCTCCGGGCTGAACCCTAACACTACGGGGATGCGCAATTCGGGAAAAGGGTGGGAAAGCAGGTAGTAGCGCTGGGTGTTTTCCATTTCGCTGGCGTCATTAATGTAGAAATCTGCTTTGCGCTCGCTCAGCAAGCGGAAGGCTTCTTCGCTGGTGGCGACCAGGTGAATCGAGCGAAACGTCAGATCCGGATAACGCTTTTGCACGCTCTCCAGCGTGGCATCATTCTGGCGAAACAGAACGCGTGCGTTCGTCAACTCTTCCGCAGTATTCACCGACATCGATGGGCTTGCAGCTACCACCTCGTTGATAAAAAGCTTTGATGAGAGGATTTTGGTGCGCGCCCTCGACTCTGTTCGCAGGACTCCGGCATACACTCCGTAGCTATCGGCATTAAAACGCTGTCCGATTTCAGGCCCGCCGACCGGCCTGAGTTCCAGATGTGTATCATATTTGAGGTTAATCGCGCGCACGAGTTCGGGGTAGAAACCCTGTAATTCACCCTGAGGAGTGCGCCAGAATTCGAAACTGTCGGCGTTATAAATCCAGACGGGAACGGGGGTTAAATCAGGTGTGGGTTGTGCAAAAGATATTCTTGCCCAGAGTAGGACATAAAGTATAACTAACCCGATTAGCCATGTGATGCGAGGCTTGTGGCGGCGCATATTTACAAATATTCCCCAAAGGATTTTATTGTCTTTTAAATGCAGTCTAGCTAACTGCCGGATCCGCGAGTAAAAATTTCTTCAGTTTATGCGGGCGCACAAATTTCAACGGCAAAACAGAAATGTGTGAAGTCACCTTAATTTTTTAAAACATTTTTTCAGTTAATTTGAAAGTATGTTTGCCAGATAGTAGAGTTGAGTGGACGAGCTATCTGTGGCGGGAAAACCCGCATCGCATTCAGGAGATAAAGAATGAAAATTGCACTGATGATGGAAAACAGCCAGGCGGCCAAAAACGCCATTATTCTTAATGAATTGAAAGCGGTAGCCGATGAAAAAGGCTTTCCGGTGTTTAACGTTGGGATGAGCGATGAGAACGATCATCACCTGACGTACATCCACTTGGGTATCATGGCCAGCATTCTGATCAATTCTAAGGCTGTTGATTTCGTCGTGACCGGCTGCGGCACCGGCCAGGGCGCGTTGATGTCTCTGAACATCCATCCTGGCGTGAACTGCGGCTACTGTATCGATCCGGCTGACGCCTTCCTGTTTGCCCAGATCAACAACGGTAACGCACTGGCGCTGCCGTTTGCCAAAGGCTTCGGTTGGGGCGCGGAACTGAACGTGCGCTTTATCTTTGAAAAAGCATTCACTGGCCGTAAAGGTGAAGGCTACCCACCAGAGCGTAAAGAGCCGCAGGTTCGTAATGCCGGTATCCTGAATCAGGTTAAAGCCGCGGTAGTGAAGGACAACTATCTGGATACGCTGCGTGCAATCGACCCGGAACTGGTGAAAACCGCCGTGTCAGGTCAGCGCTTCCAGCAGTGCTTCTTTGAAAACTGCCAGGACAAAGAGATTGAAGCCTTTGTTCGCGGTATCGTCGGCTAATCTTACGATAAGTCGATAAGTCGATAAGCCAGCATCGCGCTGGCTTTTTTTATTCTCTTTTTTTCGAGACCGCGCTGCCTGCATCTTTGGTCAGGCTCAGCGTATCAAACATTCCGACCAGACAGATGATGGCAATAGCGACAAAGGCCAGCCGGAAGCTCAGACCGGGGATCGCAGCCATACCTAGCGCATAACTCACTTTCTCACCAATGCGTATCCCAATTGCCCCCAGTGTAATTCCCAGCCCCACGGCGAGCTGCGTGGCCGTCGAAAACAGGGTGTTGGCGTAGCTCATCTGTGCGGAAGGCACATCAGAAAAGGCCAGCGTACTGACGGCGGTAAACTGAATGGAACGGAAAACCCCACCCAGATACAGGATCAGCAAGATAAGCCAGACAGGCGTTTGCGGGGTGATAAGCGCGCAGGCCAACAGCGACAGGACGTTCAATGCACCATTAATCAGCAGTAATTTCCGAAAACCCAGGCGACGGATGAGCGGCGTTGTGGCGGGTTTGATGGTCAGGTTACCGACGAAAACGGCCAGCACCAGCAGGCCAGAGTGAAACGCATCCATGCCAAAGCCGACCTGAAACATCAGCGGCAGCAGGAAGGGAACGGCACTTATAGAGGCACGAAACAGGGAACCGCCGTACATCGTCACGCGAAAGGTGGGTACCTGCATAGCGTCGAGGCGGATCATCGGCCATTTGGCGCGTTGGAAATGGCGCAAAGCGTAAAATAACGTCACGCATCCGATAGCCAAAAGCGCGATCGTTACAACGCTATCTGTCTGCTGAGCACCCATTGACTCCATCGCGTACACCAGACTCACCATGGCGATGGTCGTGGCGATGAATCCCGGCAGATCGAAAGGGCGGCGGGCATCTTCATGCAAGTCCGGAATAATACGCAGCGCCAGAATAATCGCGATGATCCCAAGCGGAACGTTAATAAAGAAGATCCAGCGCCAGTCGGCGTAGCTGGTAATAAATCCGCCGAGCGGTGGCCCGATGATCGGTGCAACCAGAGCAGGCCAGGTTAACGTTGCGATAGCGGTAATCAGCAGATGCTTCGGTGTGGTGCGCAGGACGGCCAGCCGACCCACCGGCACCATCAGCGCGCCACCCATGCCCTGTAATATGCGCATGGCGACAAACTGATCGACTGTTGTCGACAATCCGCAAAATACCGATGCCAGCGTAAAGATGGCCAGTGCAACCGCAAACACTTTCCGGGCGCCGAAGCGATCGGCAATCCAGCCGCTGGCGGGGATCAGTACCGCCAGCGTGATGAGATAAGCGCTGATACCGATGTTTAACTCTACCGCCTCAACGCCAAAACTCCTGGCCATATCCGGAAGGGCAGTCGCAATCACGGTTCCGTCGAGAAACTCCATAAAGAACGCGCCGGCGACTAAAAGTGCCGCTGGGGATATCCCCCGGCTCTGCTTCCCGCTGATATTTTCTGTCATCTCTACCTTGCCGTATCAAAAAAATTATAAAAATTTACTGGAACTTATAAGGTGCTAACTCACGGATTTGTCGGTGCTTTTATTAACAACCTGGCAGCATTGTTGGTTTATTAACTGTGATGTGCATCACATAATCATTGATTTTTGTGACTCTGGTCATATTATATGCGGATAGAGAATTACACCTGCATAACAAATTACCGGAGCATGACCATGAAACTGCGCAAAATCCTGAAAAGCATGTGGGCCAACTACTGCAATACGTTTAAAGACGTACCGCCAGGCGCAATGTTCTGATGAAAAAACCTGCTTCGGCAGGTTTTTTTATGTCTGCGATCGACGAGAGGGAAGATGAAAGGGCTGGCGTTTTGCTACTATGGCGCTCTTTATTAAAGGAGCAGCCTATGTCTCAAAATCTGAGCGCCGATCAGGAACTGGTATCTGACGTCGTCGCGTGCCAGTTGGTTATCAAACAAATCCTTGATGTATTAGACATTATCGCACCAATCGAAGTGCGTGAAAAAATGTCCACCCAACTGAAAAACATCGATTTCACCAGCCATCCTGCTGCAGCGGATCCGGTTACGCTTCGCGCAATCCAAAAAGCTATCGCGTTAATCGAACTCAAATTCACACCGCAGGGTGAGTCGCACTAAAATAAACCGATGTTTTGAAATTAGAAAGGTTTTTGATAAAAATCGCAGAGGGCGACGGAGAACGTCGCCCTATTGGCAGGTTAAAAGAAGGTTTGTACCAGTAGATAGCTTGCTGCACAGGCACAACTGACGCCGATCAGGCCCGGTAAAATAAAGCTGTGGTTGATGATAAATTTACCGATGCGCGTGGTTCCGGACCGGTCAAAGCCGATACATGCCAAATCACTCGGGTAAGTTGGTAGGACAAAGTAGCCGTACGATGCGGGGAAGAAGGCAATCAGCATTTTGGGTTCGATGCCTAGCATCAACCCCATCGGCGCGACCGCTGTCAACGCGGCAGCCTGGCTGTTCACCAGCTTAGAAACCAAAAACAGCACGATGGCATAGGTCCACGGATGGCTTTTTACCACCCCTTCCAGCGCCATTTTCAGCTCGTCGAGGTGGGCCTGGAAAAACGTATCACTCATCCAGGCAACGCCAAATACCGAGAAAATCGCCACCATACCGGCTTTAAACACCGCACCGTTTGAGATGGCAGAGGCTTTGACCTTACACACCATCAGCATGACGGCCCCAGCAATCAGCATCATCATTTGAATCACCAGATTCATCGACAATGCGGTCATTTTCCCTTTGATTTCAAAAGCGGGGCGCAAGTCTGGAAGCGCACCCAGCAGAACCACGACGGCTATCCCCGCGAAGAAAATCCACGTGGACCAGTAAGATTCTTTAGGGAATCGTTGATTCATTAATGTTTCAGTACTGCCGAAGATAAACTCGCGCTGTTTGGGATCTTTAATCTTTTCCTGAAACTCCACGTCATCCGCCAGATCTTTCCCGCGACGTAGGCTCCAGAGTGCGGCGATCATCACCCCGAAAAGCGAGGCGGGAACCGAAATGGCCAGGATCTCGAGAATCCCCCACGCCTGCCCAATCCCGTGCTGGGCACCAATGATGGAAACCAACGACACCACGGCAACGGAAACGGGCGAGGCGGTTATCGCCATCTGTGAAGCGATAGACGCGACGGCCATAGGACGTTCCGGGCGAATCCCTTTTTTAAGCGCGATATCAGCGATAATTGGAAACATGGTGTAGACCACGTGTCCTGTTCCGCACAGGAAAGTCAGCATCCAGGTGGTGAAGGGGGCGAGGAGGGTAATGTGCTGCGGATGTCGTCTTAACAGGCGTTCGGCAAACTGCATCATCACGTTCAGCCCGCCAGCAGTTTGTAACGTTGCCGCGCAGCCGATCACTGCCAAAATCGTGAGCATCACGTCAACAGGTGGTTTGCCGGGTTGGAGTCCAAAGATAAAGGTTAAAATGAACAGGCCGATGCCGCTTATCAGCCCAAGCCCCATGCCGCCAAACCGTGTTCCAACCAGCAGGCAAAGAATGATGACTATAAACTCGATGGTGATCATGAAGCTCCCTCGTCAATAACAATGAAATTAGCTAAATCATTTCACTTTGTATGGGTATTGGCTGGGAGCCAGATCAGATTTGTATAAATTCAATAAAAGCAATGAGTTGGTAACGAATGATTAACAATTAACGTGTGGTCTATGGACTAGTCGGCCACAGACCACATCATTAATGACGCTGGCAATTGACCAAATTCAGTAAATGTTGATCGGTTTGCTCAGCACAAAGTCCTGCACATTTCGCGCTACGCACTTCATCAAGAATGGTTTTCAGCAATACACCGTCGTGCTGCTGGTCTTTTTCCATATCATGTAGAAAATCTAGCGTCGCGCTGTCCTGGAGGAATTCTGCTTCATCGGCGAGTTTGTTCAGTGTGGTAAAACGTGTTTCATAATCGTCGAGCGTCTTTTGGAACAGCTCTTCCAGAGAAGAATATGAGCCATCAGTCATATTCAGTGCTTTTACCACGGGATTACCCCCGGCACTTTTCATAAAGTCGAAGACACGCATCATTTGCGTAATGTTGCTTTGCGCCTGGTTGCGCAGGAAAGTGGCTGTACCGTTGAGACTGTGCTCGGCGCACCAGTCGCTTAAATGGAGATAAAGGTTTGAGGTGTTGAACTCAAGATTCATCTGGGCGTTGAGTTTCTGAATCATTCCTGGTGTCGTCATAATAATATCCTTATTTCTGGAACCCGATCATTGATACAAGAATAGAGCTGTTCAGCATGTCCTGAATGTGATCGACTGTTCACTTTCTTTACTAACTAAAATCAGCATAGCGTTATCGCAGCTCTAAGAAAATGCTTAATCGGTTGGATTTACGAACAATGACATTTCTTATTATTTAGTCACGCATTAGGGGTAAGCTCTATTCATATTTCTCGGGAAGAAAAAATATTATATTGCTCATAAATTACAGCTTGTTAGAGGGTTTATTCTCTTCGGTGTCATAAATATCATGACATTATTATTCTCGCTAGAGGGCCTATTTTGAGATAGATCACTTTAACTAAAATACTCAAAACTGTGATCCAGACGTATTTTTGATTTTGCACTTTCCATGAGGATGAAACGCTGTTTTAAATTATTTCAAAAATGGAGGCTCTATGGCGAAAGTCGCGGTGTTGTTAGCACCAGGATTCGAAGAAGCAGAAGCAATTATCACTATTGATATTCTGCGACGCATGCACATTGACGTTGAAATGCTGGCCTGTGCCGAGTCGCGAGCGGTGGTGAGTTACCATGATATTCCAATGGTGGCTGACAGCACGCTACGGGAGCGGATGGATACGCTGTACGATGCTGTGGTATTGCCTGGCGGGCCACAGGGCAGTGTGAATCTGGCTGCCAGTCAGGACGTTATCCGTTTTATATCCATGCATGATGAAGCAGGCAAATTAATATGCCCCATTTGTTCTGCAGCGGCGCGTGTATTAGGCGGGAATGGGCTGCTCAAGGGACGGCGCTATGTCTGCTCTGGCGATTTATGGCAATCCGTAACCGATGGCGAATATATCGATGCGCCCGTTGTTGAGGATCAAAACCTGCTGAGCGGAAAAGGTCTTGGACATGCGTTCGATTTTGCCCTAACGCTCGCGGCACGTTTACTGGATGATGAAACGCCGGTTCGCGATCACGCCGATCACATTTATTACACCTGGTAATTTCTGAGCCGGGCGCTATGGCGTTCGGCTTACAGGGACTTCTTAGCTGACCTTATGGATAATCTTGCTTAACCCATTCTCATTTGTCCGACAAAACCCGTCATTTTTATGTCATTTCTCGCTGAATCTATGCACGCAATTACTGTAATTCTGCGGTGTGATGGCGCTCTCTTATGGATGATTAATTTCCCGCTAAAACTATCTTCAGCACTAGCACTTATAACAGGTTTTCTCTAATGCCTTGTTTTAAGTCCGATTAAATAAAAAGTACGTCTTTGTTCCCTACATAAAAGAACGCTAAAGCTGGAGATAACCATGCACAAATTTACTAAAACGCTCGCGGCCATCGGTCTGGCTGCCGTTATGTCACAATCCGCTATGGCAGAGAATTTAAAACTCGGTTTTTTGGTTAAACAGCCAGAAGAACCCTGGTTCCAGACTGAGTGGAAATTCGCCGATAAAGCTGGGAAAGATCTGGGCTTTGAAGTCATTAAAATCGCCGTTCCCGATGGCGAAAAAACGTTGAATGCGATTGATAGCCTGGCGGCCAGCGGCGCGAAAGGTTTCGTGATTTGTACGCCAGACCCAAAACTCGGCTCGGCCATTGTGGCAAAAGCGAAGGGTTACGGGATGAAAGTCATCGCGGTTGACGATCAGTTTGTTACCGCAAAAGGCAAACCGATGGATACCGTTCCACTGGTGATGATGGCGGCCACCAAAATCGGGGAACGTCAGGGCCAGGAACTTTATAAAGAGATGCAGAAACGCGGCTGGGACGTGAAAGAAACCGCCGTGATGGCGATTACGGCCGATGAGCTGGACACCGCTCGTCGCCGCACAACGGGCTCTATGGATGCACTGAAAGCCGCAGGTTTCCCGGTAGCGCAAATCTATAAAGTGCCGACGAAATCGAACGATATCCCAGGCGCATTTGATGCCGCTAACTCCATGCTGGTTCAGCATCCTGAAGTGAAACACTGGCTGGTGCTGGGCATGAACGACAACACCGTGCTGGGCGGCGTGCGCGCAACGGAAGGACAGGGCTTTAAAGCTGCTGATGTGATTGGTGTAGGCATTAACGGTGTTGATGCGGTGAGCGAGCTGTCAAAAGCACAGGCGACCGGCTTCTATGGCTCCTTGCTGCCAAGCCCGGATGTCCACGGCTATAAATCCAGCGAAATGCTCTACAACTGGGTGACCAAAGACGCTGAGCCACCGAAGTTTACGGAGGTCACTGACGTGGTGCTGATCACCCGTGACAACTTCAAAGAGGAACTCGCCAAAAAAGGACTGGGCGGTAAGTAATTCGTTGTGATTGTGCCCCTCATTACGAGGGGCCAGCCGTACACTACTGGAATCACGGAGACGTTATGCAACAGTCTGACCCGTATCTCTCTTTCCGCGGCATCGGTAAAACGTTTCCCGGTGTTAATGCGCTGACCGATATCAGCTTTGACTGCTATCCGGGTCAGGTTCATGCCCTGATGGGCGAGAACGGCGCGGGAAAATCCACGCTGTTAAAAATCCTCAGCGGAAACTATTCCCCTAGCACAGGAACCATCGCCATTCGCGGTGAAGAGATGGCGTTTGCGGATACCACCGCTGCGCTGAATGCCGGGGTCGCTATTATTTATCAGGAACTGCATCTGGTCCCTGAGATGACGGTGGCGGAAAACATTTATCTGGGGCAACTCCCGCACAAAGGCGGTTTCGTTAATCGCTCATTACTCAATTATGAAGCCGGGCTGCAGCTAAAACATCTGGGCCTGGATATTGATCCGCAAATCCCTTTGAAATACCTGTCTATCGGTCAGTGGCAGATGGTGGAGATTGCCAAGGCGCTGGCGAGAAACGCGAAAATTATCGCCTTTGATGAGCCAACAAGTTCACTCTCCGCGCGTGAAATCGAAAATCTGTTCCGCGTCATTCGCGAACTGCGCAAAGAAGGGCGCATCATTTTATACGTTTCACACCGTATGGAAGAGATTTTTGCCCTGAGTGACGCGATTACCGTTTTCAAGGATGGTCGCTATGTGCGTACCTTCACCGACATGCAGCAGGTCAATCATGATCAGCTGGTGCAGGCGATGGTCGGCCGCGAGTTGGGCGATATCTATCACTGGCAACCGCGGCCGTACGGCACCGAGCGTTTGCGCCTTGAGAATGTGAAAGCACCTGGCGTAAGAACGCCAATCAGCCTGACGGTGCGCAGCGGCGAAATTGTCGGCCTGTTCGGTCTGGTGGGCGCTGGACGCAGTGAATTAATGAAAGGGCTGTTTGGCGGGACGCGCATCACGGAAGGCCAGGTCTACATCGACGGCCAGCCGGTAAATATCCAAAAACCCGCGCACGCGATTCGCGCGGGCATGATGCTGTGTCCAGAAGACCGTAAAGCCGACGGCATCATTCCGGTTCACTCGGTTCGCGACAACATTAATATTTCAGCGCGGCGCAAGTTTATCCGTGCGGGCTGCCTGATTAATGACGGCTGGGAATCCAGCAATGCGGATCATCATATTCGTTCGCTGAATATCAAAACACCGGGCGCTGAACAGTTGATCATGAACCTCTCCGGTGGCAACCAGCAGAAGGCGATTCTGGGCCGCTGGCTGTCAGAAGAGATGAAGGTCATTTTGCTCGATGAACCGACCCGCGGCATCGACGTTGGGGCCAAGCACGAGATCTATAACGTCATCTATGAACTGGCAAAACGCGGCGTGGCAGTGCTGTTTGCTTCCAGCGATCTTCCCGAAGTGCTTGGCGTTGCAGACCGCATCATCGTGATGCGCGAAGGCGATATCGCCGGCGAGTTACACCATGAACAGGCGAATGAACAACAGGCGTTGAGCCTCGCCATGCCTAAAGTCAGCCAGGCTGTCGCCTGAGTAAGGAGTTAATGATGTCCTCTGTTACTACATCGCAAACGCAGAAGTCGGCTTTTAGTCTTGGTCGAATTTGGGATCAATACGGAATGCTGGTGGTGTTTGCCGTCCTGTTTATCGGCTGTGCGATATTTGTGCCTAACTTCGCCAGCTTCATCAATATGAAAGGCCTCGGGCTGGCGATTTCCATGTCTGGCATGGTGGCCTGCGGCATGCTTTTCTGTCTGGCTTCCGGTGATTTCGATCTGTCCGTTGCCTCGGTGATTGCCTGCGCTGGCGTAACAACGGCTGTTGTCATCAACATGACGGAAAGCCTGTGGATCGGCGTTTTTGCCGGCCTGTTGCTCGGTATGCTCAGCGGCCTGGTGAACGGCTTTGTTATCGCGCGTCTGAAAATCAACGCCCTGATTACAACCCTTGCTACCATGCAGATTGTGCGTGGTCTGGCGTACATCATCTCTGATGGTAAAGCGGTAGGTATTGAAGACGAGCGCTTTTTTGCGCTGGGCTATGCCAACTGGCTGGGTCTGCCCGCGCCAATCTGGCTCACGGTGGGGTGCCTGATCATTTTCGGTTTCTTGCTGAACAGAACCACTTTCGGACGCAACACGCTGGCGATTGGTGGTAATGAAGAAGCCGCGCGTCTGGCGGGTGTCCCGGTTGTGCGCACGAAGATTATTATCTTTGTGCTTTCCGGGCTGGTGTCAGCAGCAGCAGGGATTATTTTGGCTTCGCGAATGACCAGCGGACAGCCAATGACGTCGATTGGTTATGAGCTCATTGTCATCTCAGCCTGCGTTTTGGGCGGCGTATCGCTCAAAGGCGGCATCGGAAAAATCTCATATGTGGTGGCGGGTATCCTGATCCTCGGCACGGTAGAGAACGCCATGAACCTGCTGAACATCTCCCCGTTCTCTCAGTACGTGGTACGCGGCCTGATCCTACTGGCGGCGGTGATTTTCGACCGTTACAAGCAAAAAGCGAAACGCACCGTTTAAGCGATTTTCCCCTCCCAACGACCCAACTTTTAAGTCTAGTCGTCCCCCCCAACCGCTTGCCAGCTTTGCTGGTAGGCGGTTTGCTAAATGGCGAGCCCCGTCACACTGTCTATACTTACATGGCTACTGAGATGCTAACCGTTTCGATATCTCTCAAACTGTAAGGAGGACAAGGGTGGCAGACACGTTAACCGTACCGCCTGTGCTGACCGGAGATTACGCATTCTTTTTCGATCTCGACGGGACGCTGGCCGAGATCAAACCGCATCCCGACGAGGTGGTTATACCTGCCGATATTCTCCGGATGTTGAATCAGCTATCAGAACTGAATCAGGGCGCTCTGGCATTGATATCAGGGCGCTCAATGGCCGAACTTGATGAACTCGCAAGGCCTTACCGTTTTCCGCTTGCCGGTGTGCACGGAGCGGAGCGCCGCGACATCCATGATCAATCGCATATCGTCTCTCTCCCTGAACCGCTCGTGAAGGCGCTGCATGCGAAACTTACGACGGCGCTTTCTCATTTTCCGGGGACGGAACTGGAGGCAAAAGGGATGGCCTTTGCGCTGCACTATCGCGGTGCCCCTGAGCATGAGCAGGCCATAACCGAGCTTGCGGCCTCTGTTGTTGAGGCTAACGCTCTGCTGGCGATTCAGCCGGGCAAATGCGTGGTTGAAATCAAACCAAGAGGCATCAACAAAGGCGAGGCGCTTAAGGCGTTCATGGCCGAAATGCCGTTTAAAGGGAGAACACCTGTCTTTGTCGGTGACGACCTGACCGATGAAAGCGGTTTTAGCGTCGTGAATCAGGAAAAGGGTATATCAGTAAAAGTCGGGCAGGGTGAAACCTGTGCGAATTGGCGACTGGCGAGTGTTGCCAGCGTCTGGCAGTGGATCACTGAAATCGCTAACCAGCAACAACAAGAAAAAATAGCGCATCAAAATAGGAGAAAACATTATGGGTCGCTTAGTCGTAGTCTCTAACCGTATTGCGCCACCGGATGATAAAAAATCCAGCGCCGGGGGTCTGGCGGTAGGGATTTTGGGTGCCTTAAAAACAGCGGGTGGACTCTGGTTTGGCTGGAGTGGGGAAGTCGGTAACGAAGATAAGCCATTACAGAAAGTCACGCGGGGAAATATCACGTGGGCTTCGTTTAATCTGAGTGAACAAGATCACGAGGAGTATTACTCCCAGTTCTCAAACGCTGTGTTGTGGCCTGCGTTTCACTATCGTCTGGACCTGGTGAAGTTCCAGCGAGACTCCTGGGAAGGCTACACGCGCGTCAATGCGCTATTAGCGGATAAACTGCTGCCTCTGATCGAAGAAGACGATATTTTGTGGATCCACGATTATCACTTGCTTCCGTTTGCCAGCGAGTTGAGAAAACGGGGCGTGAATAATCGCATCGGTTTCTTCCTGCATATTCCCTTCCCGACGCCGGAAATTTTTACCGCCATTCCACCGCACGAAGAGCTGCTGGAAGGGCTGTGCGATTATGACCTGCTGGGCTTCCAGACTGAGAATGACCGTCAGGCATTCCTTGAGAGCGTCGCGGGCAAAACGCGTCTGACCACCCACAATGGAAAATCCCATCAGGCATGGGGGAAAACCTTTGATACCGAAGTGTATCCGATTGGGATCGAGCCAGACGAAATTGCGGCTGACGCCTCGGGGCCGCTGCCGCCCAAACTGGCTCAGCTTAAAAATGAGCTGAAAAACGTTAAAAACATTTTCTCCGTCGAGCGACTGGATTACTCAAAAGGGTTGCCAGAGCGCTTCCAGGCTTACGAGCGGCTGCTGGAGAAGTATCCTCAGCATCACGGTAAAATTCGTTATACGCAGATTGCACCGACCTCACGTGGCGAAGTACAGGCCTATCAGGACATTCGTCATCAGCTAGAAACCGAAGCCGGACGCATCAACGGGCGCTATGGACAGCTAGGCTGGACGCCTCTCTATTATCTGAATCAACACTTCGAGCGAAAAGTGTTGATGAAAGTGTTCCGCTACGCCGAGGTTGGCCTGGTGACGCCGTTGCGTGATGGGATGAATCTGGTCGCAAAAGAGTATGTGGCTGCGCAAGATCCTAAAGACCCTGGTGTGCTGGTTCTGTCGCAGTTTGCGGGGGCGGCCAATGAACTCACCTCGGCGCTGCTGGTCAATCCGTACGACAGTGATGACGTGGCGAATGCGTTGGATCGGGCGCTCAAAATGCCGTTAACGGAACGCATTTCCCGACATGCGGAGATGATGAAGGTGATTCGCGAAAACGATATAAATCACTGGCAAGAGACGTTTATCCGCGATCTCAAGCGTACGACTCCCCGCAGCGTGGAGAGCAACCTGCAAAAAAAGATCGCAACCTTCCCTAAACTCGCCTGATCGCGGCCCCTCGGTAAATCAATTGCCGAGGGGCACCAGCAGCACATCCACCTGGCTTGAACTGACAATTGCCTTTGCAGAGCACGCCGCGCGTGAGAAAAAGCTGTGGTTGTGGTTCCCACAAATCACCAGATCGATGTTCTGTTTGCGACACACATCCAGAATATGTTCGTTCAGCTCACCCGTCGCAATAAAGGTCCGCTCGACCGGGTAATGGGCTTTATCTTCCAGCTCCTGAAGAAAGTGCTGCGTCTCTTCCTGCAAGAGTCCCCGTATGTTTTCCAGCATCGGTGCGGCCAGTTGATTATACATTTCGGGCTCAGAGGCGAGGGTGATAAAACTGACTCGGGCATTGAGGGGACGAGCAATAGATACGGCACGTGCAACGAGGAGATGGCTTTCGGGCGAGACAGCGACAGAAACCAAAATATGGGAGTAACTCATTACGCACTCCTTATAGTTAAGCCCACGATATTAATCACCATTACCGCGATTTAGCGCACTTCGCAAGAGGGCAATACGACACTCGTGTGATGCTTATCATAATTATTCATTAATTATTCTTATAAAACGAATAGTGGCATAACGTGGGTTGCTGCCGTAAATAAAGCACTTAACGTAAACCATACAAATAAAATAATGCTCTGTTTAATAATTTTAACCTGTTATTAACAGGTAATGTATGATAACGGGTAGCAATTAATAACGGTGTGATTTAAGTTAACTTATTGTATTTAAGGTAAATAATTATTCTGTTTCTAAGGTAGAAATGATCTTGCGTCCGCTCAGACCGGCAGTGAGCCAGCCGCATGCCGTTTGTATCCTTATTGTTAATACTTATGCATGACTATTCGTTCAGAGAGAATAGAAAAGAGTGGTGTTTGAGCGTTTTTTATTCAATCAACAAGTCATACTGATGGATTTGCAGATTTATCTGGCTAATTTTTGTGATCTAGGTCACACTTTTTTTAAATTCTTGGCGGGGCTGGATTGTATGTCTCAAACCTGACGAGTAGAGTTGCCGCAATTAGGAAAAATCTTAGTTATTTGTAAGAATCGATAAAGCGTGTAAACAGAATGTAACATTTACAGCACTGCGCGTTTTACTCAGCATGACCCTTAATACAACTATGCATTTAGCCTTTACTTTATTTTTTTACCGGGGGTTTTCCCGGCGACATCACGGGATGCGGTTTATCCGCATAAAAATTATAGTTGGTTATTGTGGATGGGAAAAATGCACACATCCGAAATGTTGAAACACGTCTATGACATTAATTTGTCATACTTATTACTCGCACAGCGTTTGATTAGTCAGGACAAACCTTCCGCGATGTTCCGCCTCGGTATTAGTGAAGAAATGGCGACAACATTGGGTGGTTTAACGCTTCCGCAGATGGTTAAACTGGCGGAAACTAATCAACTGGTTTGCCAGTTCCGTTTCGACAGTCACCAGACCATTACGCGTCTGACTCAAGATTCTCGCGTTGACGATCTGCAACAGATCCATACCGGTATTCTGCTTTCGACTCGTCTCCTCACTGAAGTCAGCCAAACTGACGAAGTGGCCCGGAAGAAAAGGGCTTAACGATGAGCGAAAAAAGCATTGTTCAGGAAGCTCGCGACATTCAGTTGGCAATGGAACTGATCACGCTGGGTGCCCGCTTGCAAATGCTGGAAAGCGAAACTCAATTGAGCCGCGGTCGCCTTATCAAGTTGTACAAAGAATTACGTGGCAGCCCACCGCCAAAAGGCATGCTGCCATTTTCAACCGACTGGTTTATGACCTGGGAGCAAAACATCCATGCGTCGATGTTTTGCAATGCCTGGCAATATCTTCTCAAAACGGGTTTATGCACTGGCGTAGACGCCGTTATCAAAGCTTACAAACTTTATCTTGAGCAATGTCCGCAGCCTGAAGAAGGCCCGTTGCTTGCGCTGACCCGAGCCTGGACTTTGGTGCGCTTTGTTGAAAGCGGCCTGTTGCAATTGTCGCGCTGTAACTGCTGTGACGGCAACTTTATCACCCACGCTCATCAGCCTGTAGGTAGCTTTGCCTGCAGTTTATGCCAACCGCCATCACGTGCGGTAAAAAGACGTAAACTTTCCCCGCAATCTGCCGATAGTAATCCACAACTGCTGGATGAACAGATCGAACAAGCTGTTTAACCCGAACGTAGGGGCAAGATTCCAGCAGCGGTAAGAAATTACCGCTGCTTTTTTTTACCCCGCATTCCGGTTAATCATTCGAACTGCGCATCCTGCCATAGTCACTAGCTGAAGGATGATGTCGTGCTTATCGTATTAGGTTACCTGGTAGTTCTCGGTACAGTTTTCGGCGGTTACATGATGACCGGCGGACACCTTGGAGCACTCTATCAACCCGCTGAGCTGATTATTATCGGCGGCGCAGGCATAGGTGCATTCATCGTTGGCAACAACGGAAAATCCATTAAGGGCACGCTTAAGGCGCTCCCGTTACTGTTTCGTCGTTCGAAATACACCAAAAGCATGTACATGGATCTGCTCGCGCTGCTTTATCGCCTGATGGCGAAGTCGCGTCAGCAGGGTATGTTCTCGCTGGAAAGGGATATTGAGAACCCAAAAGAGAGCGAAATTTTCGCCAGTTATCCGCGTATTCTCGCTGATGCGATGATGCTGGATTTCATTGTCGACTACTTGCGTCTCATCATCAGCGGCAACATGAATACCTTCGAAATCGAAGCGCTGATGGACGAAGAGATCGAAACCCACGAGAGCGAGTCCGAAGTGCCGGCCGCAGCGCTGGCGATGGTCGGCGACTCCTTACCAGCATTCGGTATCGTTGCGGCGGTCATGGGTGTGGTACATGCCCTGGCGTCAGCAGACCGTCCGGCAGCGGAGTTGGGTGCACTGATTGCTCACGCGATGGTGGGAACGTTCGTCGGTATTCTTCTGGCGTATGGTTTTATCTCTCCGCTGTCGAGTGTGTTACGTCAGAAGAGCGCAGAAACAACCAAAATGATGCAGTGCGTGAAAATCACCTTGCTGTCGAACCTGAACGGCTACGCACCGCCAATTGCGGTGGAATTTGGGCGTAAAACCCTGTACTCCAGCGAGCGTCCATCGTTTATCGAGCTTGAAGAACATGTTCGTGCGGTGAAAAACCCAAACCAACAGACGACGACTGAGGACGCATGAAAAACCAGTCCCATCCCATCGTCATAGTCAAAAAGCGCAAGCACAAAGGCCACGGGCACGGTTCCCATGGCTCGTGGAAAATCGCGTATGCGGACTTTATGACCGCGATGATGGCGTTCTTCCTTGTGATGTGGCTGGTATCAATCTCAAGCCCCAAGGAGCTGATTCAGATTGCGGAGTATTTCAGAACCCCGCTGGCGACAGCCATCACGGGTGGGCCGCGAATCTCTAACAGTGAAAGCCCGATTCCGGGTGGCGGCGATGATTTCACCCAACAGAAGGGTGAAGTCAAAAAAGAGCCAAACATTGACGAGCTGAAGAAGCGTATGGAACAAGCGCGTCTGAAAAAGCTGCGTGGTGACCTTGACCAGTTGATCGAGGCCGACCCGAAACTGCGCGCGCTGCGTCCACATTTGAAAATCGATCTGGTGCAGGAAGGGTTACGCATCCAGATTATTGATAGCCAGAACCGCCCAATGTTCAAAACAGGCAGCGCGGAAGTTGAGTATTACATGCGCGATATTTTGCGCGGTATTGCGCCTGTTTTGAACGGTATTCCTAACCACATCAGCCTTTCGGGCCATACGGATGATTTCCAGTATGCCAATGGTGAGAAGGGGTACAGCAACTGGGAACTTTCAGCCGATCGTGCCAACGCCTCGCGTCGCGAGCTGGTGGCAGGTGGGCTTGATGATGGCAAAGTTCTGCGCGTAGTCGGCATGTCATCCAGTATGCGTGTGACCGACCGCGGGCCGGAGGATGCCGTTAACCGTCGTATTAGTCTTTTGGTACTCAATCAGCAGGCGGAGCAGAGCATTCTGCACGAAAACGCCGACAGTCAGAATGAGTCACTGGACGATTTAAAACAGCCAGGGGCAGTTCCTTCGGCTGCCGTTCCAACATCGCCACAAGCCAATCCGAGGTGATAGCGTGAGCATGGATATTAGCGATTTTTACCAGACGTTTTTTGATGAAGCCGACGAGTTGTTGGCTGATATGGAGCAGCATCTCCTGAATTTGGTGCCTGAGGCCCCGGATTCAGAACAGCTGAATGCCATATTCCGTGCGGCACATTCTATTAAAGGTGGCGCCGGAACCTTTGGTTTTACCATTTTGCAGGAAACTACCCATTTAATGGAAAACCTGCTGGATGAGGCGCGTCGCGGTGAGATGCAGCTCAACACCGACATTATTAACCTGTTTTTGGAAACCAAAGATATTATGCAGGAACAGCTTGATGCCTATAAAAGCTCGTCAGAGCCGGATGCTGCCAGCTTTGAATATATCTGCAACGCGCTGCGTCAGTTAGCGCTGGAAGCGAAAGGCCAGGCGGCGACGCCAGCCGTAAGCGCGGCAAAATTGAGCGTCGTGGGTGCTCTGGCGTCAGACGACGCGGTTGCTCCCGTCGCTGAAGACAAACTCCGTGTCGTGCTCTCTCGTCTGAAAGAAAGCGAAGTCAATTTGCTTGAAGAAGAGCTGGGTAATTTGGCGACGCTGAGCAACGTGGTGAAAGGCAAAGACAGCCTGGCAGCCACCATCGACGGTGGTATCGGTCAGGATGATATCGTGGCGGTTCTCTGCTTCGTTATCGAGGCCGATCAGATCGCTTTCGAAACGGAATCTGCCGCCGTTGAAGCACCAGTTGAAGTCGACGAAGAACCTGAATTCACGGCACCTGCGGTTGTTGCACCTACGACGGCCCTGAAAGCGGTGCCAAATGATGCTGCGGCACCGAATCGTGCTGAGCGCGAAAAACCTGCAGCCCGCTCAAGTGAATCGACCAGTATCCGCGTCGCGGTAGAAAAGGTTGATCAGCTGATCAACCTGGTAGGCGAATTGGTGATCACCCAGTCTATGCTGGCACAGCGTTCTAACGAACTGGACCCGGTGACGCATGGTGATTTGATTACCAGCATGGGTCAGTTACAACGTAACGCCCGCGATCTGCAGGAATCGGTGATGTCCATCCGTATGATGCCGATGGAATATGTGTTCAGCCGCTTCCCGCGTCTGGTTCGCGATCTGGCTAGCAAGCTGGGTAAGCAAATCGACCTGACACAAATCGGGAGCTCTACTGAGCTGGATAAGAGCCTGATTGAACGCATTATCGATCCGTTAACGCACCTTGTGCGTAACAGTCTTGACCACGGCATTGAATCACCGGAAAACCGTATTGCGGCGGGTAAATCCCCAATCGGTAACCTGACGCTGTCTGCTGAACATCAGGGCGGCAACATTTGCATCGAAGTGATTGATGACGGTGCGGGTCTGAATCGTGAACGTATCCTTGCGAAAGCCATGTCGCAGGGGATGGCCGTTAACGAAAACATGACCGACGAAGAAGTGGGCATGCTGATCTTTGCGCCGGGCTTCTCAACCGCCGAGCAGGTCACTGACGTTTCGGGGCGTGGCGTGGGTATGGACGTGGTGAAACGTAACATTCAGGAAATGGGTGGTCACGTTGAAATCAAATCCAAGCAAGGTTCAGGCACGACGATTCGTATCCTGCTGCCGCTGACGCTGGCTATCCTCGACGGTATGTCGGTGAAAGTGGCCGGTGAAGTGTTTATCCTGCCGCTGAATGCGGTCATGGAATCCTTGCAGCCGAGTGATGAAGATTTGCATCCGCTGGCCGGTGGTGAGCGCGTACTTGAAGTGCGTGGCGAATACCTGCCGCTAGTGGAACTGTGGAAAGTGTTTGAGGTTGACGGTGCGAAAACCGAAGCCACTCAGGGTATCGTGGTGATTCTGCAAAGTGCAGGCCGTCGCTATGCGCTGCTGGTCGATCAGTTAATTGGTCAGCACCAGGTCGTGGTGAAAAACCTCGAAAGCAACTACCGCAAAGTGCCGGGAATTTCAGCTGCAACCATCCTTGGCGATGGCAGCGTCGCACTGATCGTCGATGTGTCGGCGCTTCAGGGATTAAATCGTGAACAACGTGTGGCGTACACAGCCGCCTGATTAGTAAAGAAGGTAAAAACATGACCGGTATGAGTAATGTAACGAAACTGGCAGGCGAGCCATCAGGGCAAGAATTTCTGGTTTTCACTTTAGGCGATGAAGAATACGGCATCGATATTCTTAAAGTGCAGGAGATTCGCGGCTACGATCAGGTGACTCGCATTGCCAACACGCCTGCGTTTATCAAAGGTGTGACTAACCTGCGTGGTGTCATTGTCCCTATCGTCGATCTGCGCGTGAAGTTCAGCCAGGGCGACGTGGAGTACAACGAGAATACCGTGGTGATCGTCCTGAACCTGGGTCAACGCGTCGTGGGTATTGTGGTTGACGGTGTTTCTGATGTGCTGTCCCTGGCCGCAGACCAGATTCGCCCGGCACCAGAGTTTGCCGTCACGCTGTCGACCGAATACCTGACTGGCCTGGGTGCGCTCGGTGACCGTATGCTGATTCTGGTGAACATCGAGAAGCTGTTGAACAGCGATGAGATGGCATTGCTGGATATCGCAGCGAATCACGTAGCGTAAACTCTGCGGTCCGTTCCCCTCATCGCAGGGGGGAATTCTATGTTGTACAGGTGGAATGGTTCCGTTCGCTAAGGATTCATCACCACCTTTCAGATTCGCTGCGGTGAACGTGTTAAGGGGGGGCTATCGTGTATGAACCGGTCACATGGGTTACAGATCTGACCGGTCACATAGGTAACACTTTTTGACTTAATCGGCCCGGATTATACGATGATTTCGTCTGTCGTACCGGGCCAGTATCAACTCACCAAAACCTATCTCATCCAGATCTTCTTCGACCTGCTTCATCCATATCCATTCCCCCCTCAGCGCCTCCGATAAAAATATCCGGGTGCTGTTAAAGCATAAATCACCTTTTACTGAGACGCGTAATGTCCGTGCATCATCCGGTACCGGCATTGCCTTCAGTGGGCCGGTAAAGATGCGCTCTGACGGATACCAGACCGAGCCGGGTGTTTTTCCGCCCAGCGCCTTGTGGGGGCGTATGTCATTAAACTCACTGCGCCAGGCATCCAGCCAGGCCTGCTGCTCTTCCAGGGACGTGAACTTTGTATGTCGCTTTAGTGCATCCTTCAGAGTCCGGTGCATCCGCTCATGCCGCCCGTTCTCTGTGGGCTTACCCGGCCGGATACGTTCCGGCAGGACACCACATTTAATCAGCCAGATGGACATCTGGCTCAGCCCCCACAGGCCAGCACCGGCAAACGGCGGTCCGTTATCCGTACGCAGCACCTGTGGCATACCGCATTCCCGGAATACCCGTTCAAGGCAGGGAATGACAAACCGGCCGTCAGGCATATAGGTGGCATCGCACGCCAGCACTATCCTGCTGCAGTTGTCGGTCAGCGTAAAAGGGTGACACCAGCGCCCGCCGGTATGAGTAAATTTACCCTTGAAATCGGCACTCCAGACATCATTGGGGTGGGCGACAGTATGTAGTTCATGAGGTCGTGTGGATTTAAAAGCCGGAGGCCGACGCTTTTTAACCAGCCCGTGAACCCGAAACAGCTCTCCAATCGTACTGGCCGCAGGCACGCCGGTGATATTCAGGTTAAGCAGTCGCTGCCTGATTTTGTCCGGACCCCATAGCGGGTGCTGCTGTTTAGTGTCCAGCAACAGCTGCACCATGGGTTCAGGGGTTGAGTTCTGGTGATGGCGTGCCCGGGAGCGGTCAGCCAGGGAGGCGGTATCATCCGGTGAAAAACGGGCCAGCCACTTGTAACCGGTCTTACGGCTGATATTAAAGCGGCGGCATACCTCGGCAACGGGAAGGTTGCCTTCAAGGCAGGTCGCGACAAACTGCAAACGTTGCATGGTAACAGTCTCAGTCCAGGGCACGGCAAACCTCCGTCAGCTGTTTACCGTACCGTTATAACCTGTTACCCATGTGCCCGGTTTAAAGTGTTACCCATGTGACCGGTTCATACACGATAGCCCCCTTTACACGTTCACCGCAGTGGGTATGAAAGGTCACTGAGAAACGTGAGTGAACGGAATTTTTCCACGGTTACGCCAAAGGATTGGCGAAAAACGCCAGATTACGCTTCCTGCTCCAAAAGCTCCGGCACCTCCTCCAGCAACCCCTCATTCTGCGCCAGCATCGCAGTCGCAATCCCATTCCCCAGCACATTAATCGCCGAACGACCCATATCCAGGAAGTGATCGATTCCCATCAGTAGCAAAATCCCGGCAACCGGAATATGGAAACTCGGGATGGTGGCGGCCAACACCACCAGCGCAGAACGCGGAACGCCGGCAATGCCTTTTGACGCCAGCATCAGGGTCAGCATCAGAACGGTGACTTCAGCGAAACTCAGCTGAATATTGTACGCCTGGGCGATAAACATCGACGCAAACGAGCAATACACCATTGAGCCCACCAGATTAAAGGAATATCCGATCGGCAGAACAAAGGAGACGATATTGCGCGAGCAGCCGAAGCGCGTGAGCTGTTCCAGCGTTTTTGGATAAGCCGCCTCAGAGCTGCTGGTGGTAAAGGCAACCAGCACCGGATCTTTCAGCATGCTGACCAGGCGGAAAACCTCTTTCTTCAGCACCATATATCCCACCGCCAGCAGCACCAGGCAGGTGAGGAGAATGGCAACATAATACCCGCCAATAAACGACGCGTAGTTCAGCAGAATCCCCAGACCCTGCGTAGCGATGACCGATGAAATGGCGGCGAAAATGGCCAGCGGCGCAACGTACATCACATAGCCCGTGACTTTCAGCATGATATGGGAAACCACATCGAGTGCGGCAACTAGCGGGGCGTTGAATTTCTCGCCCAGGGACGCGCCACCAATCCCGAAGAACATCGAAAACACGACAATTTGCAGGATTTCGTTATTGGCCATCGCCCCGGCAATGCTGGTAGGGATGGTGTGCGACAGGAACGCTTTTAGCGACATCCCGCTGACAGCCAGCCCCGTATCGACAGACTCAGCGGGGATCGCCAGGTTCAGGCCGCTGCCCGGCTGTTCGAGCGTAACGATGAATAACCCCACCAGAATGGAGAGCACGGAGGAGCTGATAAACCACACCATCGCTTTGCCGCCAACGCGCCCAATGGTTGAGGTTTCGCCGAGTCTCATGATCCCCACGGTCAGGGTGCTGAAAACCAGAGGCGCGATAACCATTTTAATAAGACGGAGAAAAATATCGGTGAGGAGTGTGATGTTGTCCGCCCAGGCCGCGATGGCGCTGGCCGATGCGTACTCATGAATCGCTGCCCCTGAAAGAATACCCGCCAGCATGAAAATCACGATGAAGAGCGTGAGTTTGTTTGCACTTGCCACGAAAAAAGATCCTCTGTTATGCAATGAAGTGTTTGCCGCACGCTGAGTCATATAATTTTTTAATTTCAGCGCATCTAAATATTCATCACATAAATTGAAGTAAAGCGACCCTGCATACAACTAATTTTTAAGATTTATTATTTTAGTTGCTCTTGCGAGATCGATATATTGTGACCTGCGTCACAGAATAATGAATATATCTTTAAATTCAGAGGATTTAACCGCTTGATAATTAATGTAACATATTGTTTTTTAATGAAATAAACCGTAAATCAGGCATTCGTCGTAGATAAAAATAGGTAGGTGGTTGAACCCTCATCCGTAAACTAAATTCTCAATAACTGCTCATCAGAAATGTTAAGCGGTGCTAACAGATTGAGTGTTATCAATAAAATACGAAAAGCGAAGGCTGCATTTTCTGGAGGGCAGTAAATGAAAAGTAAACTCCTTCTGATATGTACGGGTGGATTATTGGCCCTGGCGGCGCAAAATGCCGGGGCAGTCACCAGCAACGGGACCATTGGTGCAACGTTAACATTGACCAATGGTTGCCTGATCAACGGCTCACCGACACAAAACGGCATTAACTTCGGTAGTCTGGACTTTGGCACACATCCCGCCACATTTTCGACCCTAACGACCCAGCTCGCCGGTGCCAGCGGCGGGAACACCTTTACGATCCAATGTACAACGGCCAGTTATACGGTCGCGATCACCGGCAATACCAACTCCACGGCACCGGGCACTGTCGTCGGCACGCCTGGCACGCCAGCGCGGTATCTAGTGAACACCTCCAATACCGCTCAGGGCGTCGCCTACAGTCTCTTCAGTGACAGCGGGTTCAATAACATTATCGCGAACAACGCGCCTATCCCTGTGGCATCCACGACAGGGGGCATCGACAGTTACACCTTGTATGGACGAATTACGGGGGGCGGCAACAGCGTTACCGTCGTACCGGGCACGTATACCGACACCATTAACGTTAGCGTGACCTACTAGCACAAGCGCCGGAAATGACGGAAGCGATTCCAGATCTGCGACCATTCGCAGAGGGAAAACTGCATGCTTTTTTTGCCCTGACGGTGTGCCTTTTGTGCACTCCGTTCGCGCAAGCTGTTACCACGCAGTCATTCCTGGTTGCCGCGACCATCACGCCAGGGTGCTCGGTGACGGCAGGAACCGGTGGGGTATTGGGATCGCTGAATTTTGGTACGCGCTCAGGGGTGGCGACCGGTCAGGTGAGCACCAGTTTTGTCCCCAACGGATCGTTATCTATCGCCTGTACGCCGGGTGTCTCGCTGAGTATGAGCATTGATGGGGGCCAGCATTACGCGTCAGTGCGTCGGATGCAGCGTGCCAGTGGAACGGACGTAGTGGCGTATCGGCTTTACAGCAGCAGTTCGCTAGCTGCCAATAGTGAAATTGGGGTCAACCAGGCTATTCCAGTGACCTACACCAACAGCAACAATATTGCGTTACCGCTTTTTGGCGTGGCGCTTTTGACGGGATTCAGCCCCGCAGGCACTTATTCAGATCAACTCACCGTGACGCTGTCGTGGTGAAACAGGGAGAAGGTTGATGAAGGCATCTTTTTTACGCTATGGCGTACTGAGTTTAGGGGTGATGTTTGCAGCCATGACGGGCAGGACACACGCGGCGGCGACGATTCTGCTCTGGCCAATTGACCCGTGGCTCTCTGCTGACACGAAAGCCACGGAATTGTGGATCCAGAATCAGGGTAACACTGCTACCACCATGCAGGTACGCATCGTGCGATGGAAGCAGGAAAACGGGTATGAGCGCTACTCGGCGCAGCAGGATGTGGTTGCCAGCCCGCCGATTGTCACTATTGGCAAAGAGGGCAAGCAGTTAATTCGTCTTATCAAACAAAACACAGTCCCGATGGGTGTCGAGCAAGCCTACCGCATTATTGTCGATGAAATTCCCCAGCCAAATGACAAATCCCAGCCCGAGATTGGCCTGAAAATCCAAATGCGTTATTCCATTCCGTTGTTCGTGTATGGCCAGGGTATTCCGACCATTAAGGAAGGGGCGCATCACGCGCTGGTTGATCCGAAGAATCTGAGCTGGCGGATCATCCAGGAGGACGGAAAACCTGCGGTGCAGGTGCGAAATCAAGGGGATATTCACGTCCGAATTAGCCACGTGACGATGCAGGAAGGAGGGCAGAAGCGCACCGTCGCCGACGGGTTATTGGGTTACGTGCTACCGCACAGCACCCGCAGCTGGCCGCTGCCTTCCGGGTTACAGCGACCTCACCAACTCAGTGCGCAAATTAATGCCAGAGATACACAATGGCAGTCTGCGCCCGTCAACTGAAACGGACGATGATCATCCTGCTGTGCGTGTCGACGAGCGTCTGGGCTACACCTGGCGACGACAGTTTACCGCCCCCGCCAGATGCGCAGGCGATGAACAACGAAGCCGTTTTTCAGCTTTCGGTGGTGATAAACCACTACGACACCGGGCTGGTGGTTCCTGTCACGCAGCGTGATGGCACCTTTTTTATCTCCAGTGCCGATCTCTTGCGCGCCGGTCTACCGCCTGAGCAGGTGCCAACGGGGGACGTGAATCTCTCGCAGCTGGCTAACGTGCGCGTGGAGTATGACAGTGCCGCTCAACGTCTGTTGCTCACCGTACCCCGTGAGTGGATTTCCGCGCGCGTAACGCCCTTCGGCGGGCAAACCAGGCAGAGCACACCACAGTTTGGCCGCGGCGCGTTGCTGAATTACGATCTCTACACCAACCATACGGAGCACCTTGGCGGCCAGGCATCGCTGTGGCATGAATTCCGCTATTTCAACGAAAACGGCTCCCTCTCTTCAACGGGCTACACCCGCAAAAGTTTTACCGGCAACAATGGTCAGGAAGAGGGCTACGTGCGGTATGACACTACCCTGATGGTGACCAACGAAGAGGACGCCACCACCTGGACCGCCGGGGATGTCATCAGTGATGCCGTCAGCTGGAGCAGCAGCGTGCGCATGGGCGGCATCAGCTATGGACGTGACTTCTCACTGCGCCCGGATCTGGTGACCTGGCCGCTGCCCGAATTTTCGGGTGAAGCCGCCGTGCCAACATCGGTCGATCTGTTCATCAACGGCTATCGCTCGGGGTCGACGCAATTACAGCCCGGTCCGTTCACGCTGACAAATCTGCCGTATATCAACGGTGCCGGGGATGCGGTGCTGATCACCACCGATGCGCTGGGGCGTCAGGTGAGTACCACCATGCCGTTTTACGTCACCAGTGAACTGTTAAAGCAGGGGCTGAGCGACGGCGCGGTGACCCTGGGAAGCCTGCGACGCAATTATGGCATTAAGAATTTTGACTATGGCCCAGCGGCGGGCAGTGGTTCGTATCGCTACGGCCTGACCGACTGGCTGACGCTTGAGGGGCACGGCGAAGCGGCAGAAGAGCTGGCGCTGGGCGGCGCAGGGACCATCGTCAAACTCGGACGCTATGGAGTGGTCAACTCCTCTTACACACACAGCCGCCTGCGCGGGGAAGAAGGCGGGCAAATTAACTGGGGTTATCAATACAGCACCAGCGCATTCAGCCTGGCCACGCAGCACTCGCGGCGCGATCGGGGATACAGCAATCTGGCGCTTTACGATCAGCCCACAATTTATGATGAAAAAAATCAACCCATCGCCAGCCTGAGTCGGAATACCGACCAATATTCACTGACCTTTAACCTGGGTGATTTCGGTAATATCGGCGCGGCGTGGATTGGCGTTGAGAGTTTTGACAGCCAAAAAACCGAGCTACTGAACCTATCGTGGAGCCGTAATTTGTGGGGCAGTAGCAGCCTCTATCTGGCGGCCAGCCGCGATCAGCAGCGCGGTGACTGGACGGTTGCCATGTCGTTACAAATCCCGATTGGTGAGCGCGACAGTGCCGCGGTGACGTTTGAAAACACGCCTGATTCGGGCAGCACGCAGCGCGTGAACTACAACCACTCCATGCCGACGGATGGCGGGTTGAGCTGGAATATGGCGTGGGCGAACCAATCCCAGTCGCGTAACTATCAGCAGGCCTCGCTGGGCTGGCGTAATAACAATATCGAGCTGCAGGGCGGCGGGTACGGCGAGCAGGACCGGATGACCTGGTGGGGCGAAGCGATGGGCTCAATTGTGCTGATGGATGGCGAGCTGTTCGCTGCAAACAAAATCAACGACGCATTTGTGGTGATCAGCACCGACGGGCATCCCGATGTGCCCGTGAATTACGAAAATCAGCCTGTCGGCAAGACGAACAATAACGGCTATCTGCTGATCAGCGGTGTCTCGGCCTATTATCCGGCTAGCTACAGTATCAATACGCTGAATTTACCGGCTGATACGCGGCTAAAAGAGACCGAGCGCCGTGTCGCTATCCGTCGCAACAGCGGTTTTCTGGTGGATTTCCCGATGGAGCAAGAGCGAGTGGCCAGCGTGATTCTTCATGATGTGGATGGGGCCGCTATTCCGGTAGGGAGTCAGGTCAGACGCGCGTCTCGCAGCACGGCGGTGGTCGGGTATGACGGCATCGCCTGGCTTGAAAATTTGAATAATGTGAACCCGCTGGAGGTGCTTCTGCCGGGGGGCAAGCGCTGTCATGCCACGCTAACGGTTGGCGCGAATCCTGAACATAAATTGCAAACCTTCGGCCCGCTGACCTGTCGGGAGAAACCATGAAACGCCTGCTGCTGTTACTCCTGCTGCTGATGACATCAGGCGGCAGTTGGGCGGTATGCAACGTGAGTACCGTCAACGCGTCGTTTGGGAGTGTCACCTCGTTTGCTCTTAGCGGGGCAGGAGAGGTCGAAACGACGGGCACGCTGGTGGTGAGTTGCGATGCAGTACTGAATTTATTGACGAACGATTCGGTGACGCTGAATTACACCTCGGCAACCGTGTCGGCAAACAGTCGCGCCACCATGAAGCGCACGGATAACGCGGCGATTCCAGATGTGATCCCAACGCGATTATGCGGGTTGACGGGATGTTCTGGCAGCACTGAAGTGCAAATCGCAAAAGCCTATACCTGGAGCGGCAGCACGCTGCTCAGCCTGCTGGGCGCAAAACAATACAATATACCACTCTATTTTCGCACGGTTCCCGGACAAAACGTTACCGCGGGGCCATATCAGGTGATCTTAACGTTTAGCATTAACTACAACGTCTGTTCAGTCGGTGCGGTGGGGATTTGTCTGACGCCGCAAACCGGGACGGCGACGACCAGCATCACGCTCAATATGAA
The DNA here is from genome assembly GCF_000016325.1 of Enterobacter sp. 638. NCBI lineage: Bacteria > Pseudomonadati > Pseudomonadota > Gammaproteobacteria > Enterobacterales > Enterobacteriaceae > Enterobacter > Enterobacter sp. 638. The sequence goes on along the minus strand of NC_009436.1, from coordinate 2,653,297 downwards.
CGTGACCAACGACTGTAGCGCGATGACCACGCCAAACGTCAATTTCAACAGTGCACCGCTGGTGCAAAATTTCCCGACCATTTCTCAGGCCGTCTCCGTGACCTGCACCAAAGGAAGCGTATACACGATTGGCATTAACAATGGTGCCAATTCCCTCAATGGCGTGCGCAGAATGGCGAGCGGAAATAACTTCATGAGTTACGATATTTACAAAGGCGCAACAAACAACCGCTGGGGGGGAAGCGGGACGGAACGTTGGGCCAGTGCAGCCTCGTCGCAAGTCAGTACTGACGGGCTTTTACGCACGTATAACTACACCGCCAAAGTCCTCACCAACCAGGCCACTCCTCCTGCCGGAACCTATAACGACACCCTGATCGTTGACGTCACGTTCTAAGCGCACGCTTTTCCCTTTCGCAAATGTAAAGTTCCTGCTACCCGTGCCGATAACACCGTTAATAAAACTTAGAGAAGGTGTTGTATGTTGAACCGTATCCGCGTAGTCACAATGCTGATGATGGTGCTGGTCATTTTCGCACTTTTGCAGCTTATTTCTGGTGGGCTGTTTTTCTCATCTTTAAAACAAAATCAGGAGAGTTACACGGCCGCAAACGATCTGCGTTTGCAACAACGTGAACTGACCTCGGCCTGGGACCTGATGCTGCAAACGCGTATCAACCTGAGCCGTTCCTCCGCCCGTATGATGATGGATCCCAATAATCAGCAGAGCAGCGCCAAAACAGACCTGCTGAAAAATGCGCGAGGCACGCTGGCGGATTCGGCGAAACACTACGACGCTTTTAAACAAATTACGCCTCAGCCAGCGATGGAGCAGGCGAGCCTTAACATTGATGAAAAATACAAAAACTACGCGGCCGGGCTGGCAGAACTGATTCAATTCCTGGAGAGCGGCAATACGGATGCGTATTTCGCCCAGCCGACTCAGGGAATGCAAAATGCCCTTGGGACAGCGCTCAAAGAATACGACACCGCCAGCAGTCAGCAATATCTCACGGCACTCACAGAAACCCGCGACGATTACCGCTTTGCCAAATGGCAGATGGCGATTCTGGCGTTGGCTTTGGTGATTGTGCTGGTCGGCGTCTGGTACGGCATTCGGCATATCCTGCTGAATCCTTTGGGGAACGTCATCGGCCACATTCGTGAAATCGCCGGTGGCGATCTCACCAAAAAGCTGACGATTTCCGGGCGTAACGAAATAACTGAACTGGCGAGCAGCGTGGATCATATGCAGCGCTCATTGACGGACACCGTGGCCAATGTGCGCCAGGGGTCAGATGCGATTTACACCGGTACCAGCGAAATCGCAATGGGCAACAACGATCTCTCCTCCCGTACTGAACAGCAGGCCTCCGCACTGGAAGAGACGGCCGCCAGCATGGAACAGCTTACCGCTACCGTGAAGCAAAACGCCGATAACGCCCGTCAGGCGTCCCAGTTGGCGGAAAGAGCGTCGGAAACGGCGCTGCATGGCGGGAAAGTGGTGGATGGCGTGGTGAAAACCATGCAGGAAATCACCGGCAGTTCGAAAAAAATCGCTGATATCATCAGCGTGATCGATGGGATTGCCTTCCAGACCAATATTCTGGCACTGAACGCAGCGGTTGAAGCGGCGCGTGCCGGTGAACAAGGCCGCGGGTTTGCCGTTGTTGCGGGTGAAGTGCGTAACCTTGCGAGCCGCAGCGCAAATGCGGCAAAAGAAATTAAAACTCTGATTGATGACTCTGTTTCACGCGTCAATACCGGTTCAGTGCTGGTTGAGAGCGCGGGTGAAACGATGACGGACATCGTTAACGCGGTGACTCGCGTGACGGACATCATGGGCGAAATTGCCTCGGCGTCTGATGAACAAAGCCGGGGGATCGATCAGGTCGCTCTGGCCGTACAAGAAATGGATCGCGTTACACAACAAAACGCCGCGCTGGTGCAGGAGTCCGCTGCGGCGGCCGCTGCACTGGAAGACCAGGCGAGCCGTCTGAAGATGGCCGTCTCGGCGTTCCGCCTTACCTCTACGCCTGTCAATACGGATACGTCGCGTGCAGTTTTTGCCGGGACGACGTCTGCCGCTGTGGTGAAAAACACCCGTGCGACAGCCCATGGAAAAGAAGAAAACTGGGAAACATTTTGACTGAAATTTAACTGCGGCAGATTGCCGCTTGATGGGAGCGTGGATGTTAAATCGTATTCGTATCTCGACCACACTGTTTTTAATTCTGATCCTTTGCGGTGTGTTGCAGGTTGGCAGTAACGGGTTGTCTTTTTGGGCTTTTCGCGATGGCTATCAGAACTTACAGGAAGTTGAGACGAGTAATCAGCAACGCTCCACGCTCGCACAAACGCGCGCGGTGCTTTTGCAGGCCAGCACTGCGCTGAACAAAGCGGGCACATTAACCGCGCTGAGCTATCCGCCTGATGACATTAAGGCGCTGATGACCACCGCGCGCGACAGCCTGAAGCAGGCGGAAGTACAATTTAAAGCTTTTAGCGAGCAGGAAGCGGTCAGCGAAAAAGGGAAAGCGCTGACGGCAGAGATGCAAAAGGGTTATACGCAGTGGCACAGCGATCTGGAGCATCAGGCGACCTGGCTTGAGAACAATCAGCTGTCGGATTTCTTGACCGCACCGGTACAAGATTCCCAGGCGGCATTTGATAAAAGCTTTAACGCCTGGCAGCAGGATATTAATCAGTTTGTGGCAAAGGCCAGTGGGGACAGTCAGACCAGCTATCACATGTCGGGCGTGATTTTTGCCACGATGGTGGTCCTGGCGGCACTGTTGACAGGGGCTTCGTTGCTCTGGTCGCGCAGAATGATCGTACTGCCGCTGGCGATTATCAGCAGTCATTTTGACAGCATCGCGAAAGGCAATCTGGCGCGTCCGGTTTCGGTGTATGGCAAGAACGAAATTTCGGCCATTTTTGCCAGCCTTAAGGCCATGCAAGGTTCACTGCGTGAAACCGTGACCGATGTGCGTCAGGGCAGTTATGCGATGCACACCGGTATTTCAGAAATTGCAGCGGGGAATAACGATTTATCCTCGCGTACTGAACAGCAGGCGGCCTCGCTGGCGCAAACGGCGGCCAGCATGGAAGAGTTAACGGCGACGGTGAGCCAGAACGCCGATAACGCCCGTCAGGCGTCGGACCTGGCGAAGCAAGCGGCACACACCGCCAAAAAAGGTGGCGATCAGGCTTCGCACGTTGCGACCACCATGCAGGACATCGCCACCAGTTCGCAGAAAATTGGCGACATTATTAGCGTAATCGATGGGATTGCGTTTCAGACCAATATTCTGGCGCTGAACGCCGCTGTCGAAGCCGCGCGTGCCGGAGAGCAAGGCCGTGGTTTTGCCGTGGTCGCCGGTGAAGTACGTAATCTTGCTAGCCGCAGCGCGAACGCGGCAAAAGAGATAAAAGTGTTGATCGAAGAGTCGGTTTCCCGTGTTCAGCAGGGATCGGGACTCGTCGATACCGCCGCGCGCACCATGACGGAAATCGTCACCTCGGTCACGCGAGTGAACGACATCATGGGCGAAATTGCATCCGCCTCTGACGAACAGCGTCGCGGGATTGAGCAGGTCGCTCTGGCCGTAGCGCAAATGGATCAGGTAACGCAACAGAACGCTTCGCTTGTAGAAGAAGCGGCCGCCGCTACCGACCAGCTCGCAAATCAGGCCGATCATCTGACAAGTCTGGTTGCGGTATTTAACGTGAAAGAGCAAGTCGAAAAAGTAGCAGAAGCCGGACGGTCGCAGACCGTGCCAGTTGTATCCTGAAAGTGATTAAGAAGGCGCCATGACAACACCACAGCCCTCGGGCCAATCGTCATTATTGTTGCAAATGACACAGCGCCTCGCGCTGTCCGACGCGCATTTTCGTCGGATATGTCAGTTAATCTACCAGCGTGCTGGGATTGTGCTCGCCGATCATAAGCGAGACATGGTCTACAACCGACTGGTCAGGCGCTTACGTACCCTTGAGCTTGATGACTTTGGTCGTTACTTGAGCATGCTGGAGGCCAATCAGAACAGTGCAGAGTGGCAGGCATTCATTAACTCGCTGACCACAAACCTGACGGCGTTCTTCCGCGAAGGTCACCATTTCCCGGTGCTGGCGGAGCACGCGCGTAAACGCGGCGGCGAGTATCGTGTCTGGAGTGCGGCTGCTTCTACAGGTGAAGAGCCGTATTCACTGGCGATTACGCTCGCTGATACGTTGGGAATGGCGCCTGGACGCTGGAAAGTCTATGCCAGCGATATTGATACCGAAGTGCTGGAAAAAGCACGCAACGGTGTGTATCGCCTTGAAGAGCTGAAAACGCTGTCACCTCAACAGTTACAGCGTTATTTCATGCGCGGTACCGGGCCTCATGAAGGGCTGGTTCGCGTGCGTCAGGAACTGGCGAATTGTGTTGAATTTGCCTCGGTGAATCTGCTGGATAAGCAGTACAACGTGCCGGGTCCTTTTGACGCTATTTTTTGTCGTAACGTAATGATTTATTTTGACAAAACGACGCAGCAGGACATTTTGCGCCGTTTCGCCCCGCTGCTTAAGCCGGATGGCTTGTTGTTTGCAGGGCATTCGGAGAACTTCAGCAACCTTGCCCGCGAATTTAGCCTGCGTGGACAAACGGTTTATGCGCTGAGTAAGGAAAAAGCATGAGTAAAATAAGGGTGTTATCTGTCGATGATTCCGCGCTGATGCGCCAGATCATGACGGAGATTATCAACAGTCATAGCGATATGGAGATGGTGGCCACTGCACCCGATCCTCTGGTAGCGCGTGATTTAATTAAAAAATTCAACCCCGACGTACTCACGCTGGATGTGGAAATGCCGCGTATGGACGGCATTGATTTTCTTGAAAAATTAATGCGTCTGCGCCCAATGCCCGTGGTGATGGTCTCTTCTCTGACGGGGAAAGGCTCAGAAATCACCCTGCGTGCGCTGGAGTTGGGGGCGATAGATTTCGTCACTAAACCGCAGCTCGGCATTCGTGAAGGGATGTTAGCGTACAGCGAAATGATCGCTGAGAAGATTCGTACCGCCTCGCGGGCGAAACTGACGGCACATACGCCTGTTTCGGCTCCCGTGGCGATTAAAGCTGGGCCGCTTCTGAGCTCGGAAAAGTTGCTGGTGATTGGCGCATCAACCGGAGGAACAGAGGCAATTCGCCATGTACTCCAGCCATTGCCGCTTTCAAGTCCCGGTATTCTTATTACCCAGCATATGCCGCCAGGCTTTACCCGTTCGTTCGCTGAGCGTCTGAATAAGCTGTGTCAGATTAGCGTGAAAGAAGCGGAAGACGGCGAACGTGTCCTGCCGGGTCATGCGTATATTGCACCGGGTGACAAACATATGGAGTTGGCGCGCAGTGGCGCTAACTACCAGATCAAAATTCATGACGGACCGCCGGTTAACCGGCATCGTCCGTCAGTGGATGTGCTGTTTCATTCGGTGGCGAAACATGCGGGGCGCAATGCCGTTGGGGTTATCCTGACGGGAATGGGCAACGATGGTGCGGCCGGAATGCTAGCGATGCATAAGGCTGGCGCATGGACGATTGCGCAGAATGAAGCAAGTTGTGTGGTGTTCGGCATGCCGCGCGAGGCCATCAATATGGGTGGCGTGAGCGAAGTGGTCGATCTTAGCCAGGTAAGCCAGCAAATGCTGGCGAAAATCAGTGCCGGACAGGCAATACGTATTTAACGAGGAGTGTAGTTTTATGGCGGACAAAGAGCTCAGATTTTTGGTTGTGGATGACTTTTCCACCATGCGTCGCATCGTACGCAATCTGCTGAAAGAGCTGGGTTTTAATAACGTTGAAGAAGCAGAAGACGGTGTCGATGCGCTGAACAAACTGCAAGCCGGTGGCTTTGATTTTGTTATTTCTGACTGGAACATGCCTAACATGGATGGTCTGGAACTGCTGAAAACAATTCGCGCTGACGGCAATATGTCTTCTCTCCCGGTTCTGATGGTGACAGCAGAAGCCAAGAAAGAAAACATTATTGCGGCAGCACAGGCGGGCGCGAGCGGTTATGTGGTTAAGCCATTTACTGCTGCGACCCTGGAAGAGAAACTCGGCAAGATCTTCGAGAAACTCGGCATGTGAGGTGCTGGTGATGATGCAATCTTCTATTAAACCCGTTGACGCGCTTTCGCCCAACGACATAATTGTTCGCATTGGTAGCCTGACGCGCATGCTGCGTGACAGCTTACGCGAACTAGGCCTGGATCAGGCTATTGCCGAAGCCGCCGAAGCGATTCCTGATGCACGCGATCGTCTGGACTACGTGGTTCAGATGACCGCACAGGCAGCAGAGCGCGCGCTGAACAGCGTTGAAGCGTCGCAACCCCACCAGGATGCGATGGAAAAAGGCGCGAAATCGCTGAGCAAACGTTGGGACGAGTGGTTCGAAAACCCAATCGAACTGACCGATGCACGTGAGCTGGTGACGGATACGCGTCAGTATCTGGGCGAAGTGCCGGATCATACCAGCTTCACCAATGCTCAGTTGTTGGACATTATGATGGCGCAGGATTTCCAGGACCTTACGGGCCAGGTCATCAAGCGCATGATGGATGTGATTCAGGAAATCGAACGTCAGTTACTGATGGTGCTTCTGGAGAACATGCCGGAACCCGCATCCCGTCCGAAACGCGAGAATGAAAGCCTGTTGAATGGCCCGCAACTCGATACCACCAAGGCGGGCGTTGTTGCCAGCCAGGATCAGGTGGACGATTTGCTGGACAGCCTCGGGTTCTAATTATTGCGATTTATACGCAGGTTGTTTGCGCAACCTGCGTATAACTTAACGCAAATCCATTTTTACCGTGACGTTACCTTCAAACTGACCGGGTTCCGGCGTTTTTCCGGTAGTGCTGACGGGCGCGGCTTTGATTCGCACCACACCATTTCCTTGATCGTCCATCGGGACCGGGAATTCGAATGTGCCGTCTAGCGCCACATTTTGGTTATTCTCATCATAAATTCGAACGCCTACATCATCCTTATCAAGCATTTTCGCGACCAGCGGGTCGCTGCTATCGACAACTCCCTGATCGGCGGTTAGCGTCAGCTTAATTCTGTCATTATTCCCAATGGCGTTATCATCGCAATGATAAGATATATCGACATTTTTTAGGGCGTATCCCTGAGGTGGTCGACTTTTTCCGTTAAATTGCTTGCTCACGATATTGCCAAAATCGACCTCAATCGTGCTGCCCTCATTAATAGTGCAACTTAACGGAGCTGAGAGCGACCCACTCAGCCAGATATTCGATACCTGCTGCGCGCCGGTGATATCACAACTTCCTGAGCCGAAATAGAGGCAGGTATAGTTTTGAACGACGAGGGTAGTGGGGATCGCTTCTTTGCCAATAATTGGTTTTTTGATGTAAAATTTTGCCCCAATCACGTTCAGTTTGAATTTTCGCTTAACTGACGTGGAGTCAGAAGGTCGTGTGCTCGTACTGCATACACTGGCTGTCCCTTCTTTGGTTTTAATATCTTCAATCGTGTTAGGCATTGATGAGGGTGATGTTGGGTACTGATTAATATTCAGCCCGAATAATCCACCACCATCAGGCGAGTTCACCGCATCCGTATATCCCCTGACATCGATATCCACTTTATCCGTCAAATATCCATACCCGCTGACGCCTGGCGAGAGGGGGCTACCCGCCAATGTGAGTTCCAGTACAGGCGTGGTGCCAGAGATATTTTTTGGACAACTGCAGTTAGCCTCCATTTCCATCCCATCGCCGACCAAATGATCCACATTGATTTCGTGATGAGTAATGTTTTCGCTGGCGTTTAAATCTCTGTCATAGGAGATGTTGTATTCCTGTGGTGCGCCAAAACAATTGAGTAATGTCGTTGCTGCGGACGCTGAAGCCGAAAAGACGAGACAAAGCAGCGCACCGATGAAGGCGCGAGAAAAGGTTTTCATATCAGTTAACATGTTTCATTTCCTGCTGACAAATTGCGCGGACGGAGCGAATGCCTGTTGGGTTTATCGCATTTTGCGACGGATCCAACGACACGTTGGCCGTGCAATGCTGGTTAGGTGCATTACCCCATTTGACGTCAAGCTGCACGCTGTCCGATATGCCGGCAAGATAGAGGGTGCCTGTGTCGTCAACGATACCGCTGATAACCGGTGACCGTGCAGTAGCAACTGCACCAAATGGAACGGTTTTGCCATCGTTACGGGTCAAGGTGATAAGTGTGCGGTAACCGACGTGGGCATCAAAACGGGCCACCACACCTGCATTACGTGAAGGAATCACGGTGACGGCAGTGTCGGCAGTATCAACGTTCTCAGGTAGGCTGGTGGTATCAATGCGGATGCGGTTTTCCTGATACGGGCTCAGTGAAGGAATGATGGCATTCCCTTGCCAGTCAGTCTGAATTCCACGTTGATTCTCGAAACGTACGCCTGACGCATGACCTGCATTCACAATGGCAAATTGATTCCCTAATGGCTGAGCAAGCGTCACCCCCAGAGGATGTGCAACCACTGCACCGCTAAGACCGTAGCTGAGTTGCTGGGAATTATCGGAGGCATAGTAATAACCTGCGTTGAGATTGGCATACTGCGAGCGGTAACTGCCGTAAACACTGCTGGTATCATCCCCATCATGGTTTGAGTGGCTCTGCTGAAGTGAATAGCTTAAGCGCTCGTCATCAAGCAACGTGCCATTCACCCCCACATTTTGTCGTGTGTAACCGTGTTTACTGTTACTTATGTTATAGCTGCTCCAGGCGCGGGGAAGCCATTGACTGAGCGGCATACTTAAGCCGAAAGAAACCATCTGGTCATTTTCACTGTCATTAGTTTCACTATAGGTGTACGCCAGATGGAAACTGATGCTTTTCACGACGGTGTTAAGCCCGGCTGAAATGCTGCGTTCCGTTTGAGAGGTGTCCCAGTAATCCTGCTGATAGCCGTTAAGATAGAGGCTGACGTCGTAAATCTTTTGACTGATGCTTGCCTGAATACGGTTACGTTTGTTGTAGCGAAATAGATAATCATCTTCATGCTGATCATATTTTTGGTTGGCATCGGCAAAGCTGTAGTAGCCACTTGTTGAGTAACGATAACTGGCCAGGGTGAAGTTAGTGTCGGTCGCATCTACTTTGCCGGAGTAAAGCAGCCGATATGACTGGCCGGTGCTTTTCTCATCATTATCGAGCTGGGCTTTAGCGACCGTGACGTCCGCAGATATGGAGCCCAAAGCGCCGAGCGCAATACCGCTACCAGCATTAGCTGCTTGATAGTCCTGTGATGTGGTCAGGCCACCAAAGACGGTGAAGTAGTTATTCACACCATAGATGAGACTGCCCTGAGCGAAGACTGGCTGATTTTGATCGCTGCCGCTATCAGCACGATAGCGCGCTGCGGTAAGTTCATACTTAACGTGATCAGGGCGTTGCATCACGGCGACGCTTGAATAGGGTTGGGTGAAGCGGTGTTCAGTACCGTCCGCTTCTTTTACTGTCACTTCGAGATCGCCGCTGTTGGTCGTAGAGTAAAGGTCATCAATGGCAAAGGCCCCCGGCGCGACGTTTTGCTGGTAAATAAGATAGCCGTTCTGACGCACCGAAACTTCCGCATTTGAACTCGCGATACCGCGAATCGTAGGTGCGTAACCTCGCTGACTGTATGGCAGCATCTCTTCATCGGAAGCAATGTTGACCCCGCGATACTGCAGGCTATCGAAAACCTCGCCGCGCGTACTGCTCTCACCGCCGGTAAATTGAGCCTTTAATGCATCGATATCATGTTGCAGATAGGTATTAATGGTATCCCAGCTGTTCGCATCGTCAGTTTTGCTCCAGGTGGAATAGTTGCGCACTCGCCAGCCCGCAAGGTTAGCGCCGCTACGCATATTCAAGTACTGATTGGTGGTCTTGCTGCGCGCATCATCCTCGCTTTGTGAACCGGAAAAACTGTAATCGACAAAGGCAACAGGGGCTCCATCGTCCCAACGTGAAGGATCAATGTAATCCCTGCCGTTACTGCTAATCGCCGCTTGCGGAATGCTGAGGTTCAGCGTCATGACGGAAAAATCGAGTTTCGACGCCGCCTGAGGAATGTAATCTCCCAGTGGTTTTGCCAAGGGACGGGTCGCCACTTGTGATGAAAGTGAAGGATATTTATCAATATCAACCCCCCATTTACGCAGCATTTCGGGTGTCAGTTGCGCGACGAGATCGCCATTTTTATCGCTGAGGTAAGTGATATCAAGATTATCGATAGGGTTATCGTTGATTTTGATTCTTGAAGGGTAGACGCCGGGTAACTGGGCATTTGATTTCGAGAATAAAGACAGGTCGATATCCTGTTGCATCAGCATGTCACCCTCCAGTGAAGAGGGTGAAAAACGGTATTCTCGAGCATGAGCCGCAGCCGAAGCCATCATCAAGAAACCGCCTAAATAGCGTACAATGGGATTGAGGCGCAGGCGGCGATGGCTGAGCGAAGGACATAATCCATGAATCATTTTGTTTCGTCCTAAGCCAGTTTGAATGTGTATTGCGCTGAGGCATTACCGTAATCTGTGATGCAACGCCAGGTGACGCTTGTACCGGTAGCACCGTCTGGAACAGGGAGGCTGACGCTTGACTGAGGGCTGACTTGATCGGCGCTTTCAATCTTCGTGTTTCCCAATCTCAGGTTGTCAAAAATGCTGTAGAAATCGCCGCTATTCACCACGGTCAGCATTTTTCCACTGCGCGTGAAACGAAGTTGCTGGCAGGCCTCATTGGGAGTGCCTTTCAGTCCCTCTGGGCGCCAGAAGAGTTTCAGACGCGTTTTATAAATCAAGCGCAGAACGTTTTTCTGATCGTCTTCCTTTGCCGTTGCCGGGATAGTGCGAATGTTCATGTAGAACAGTGATTCTTTATTTTCTGGAAGCGCTGCTCCATTCCATGCAATACGAAGACTCTGCTCTTTTTCCGGGTCGAGACGGAATAAAGGGGGGGTCACAATGAAGGGACCACGAGTTTTTCCATCACCCGTGTCGGTCCATGATTGCACCAACCAGGGAAGGATGCTGTCTTTATTTACTAGCGGAAGGGAAATCTCTTTTTTACCCGCTTCATAAACGATTCTTGTGCGACCAATTTGTATACCTGCTGCATGGCAAAATGAAGTGGAAATTACCGGAATGCATAATAAAAAAAGCACGAAAATACGCATCAAAGCTCCCTGTAAATCACATTTTTAAATCAGCGGGAGTGATAGCCCGAAGGGGGTTTCGGGCTATCAATAGGAATAACTCCCGAGAAAACGATAAAAATATCTATTTTATGAATAATGGAAGCGCTATTAACGGTAAAGAATATTCACGGTAAGATCACCATCGGCCGGACCCGCCGTTACTTTTGCTGCGAAAGATTTATATCTTGCGTTGAAATCTGACTTAATCTGATCTTCTTTAGCTTCAGGAAGATCAATGTAGATTTGTCCTTCCTTACCATCCAGCGAAAGCAGTTGGTCATCTTCACCTTTGGCACTGATTGCGATACCAACGCCGGTTGCTGCGGTATCGCCAGTCGTGGTGATCTTGCTCACGTCCAGTAAAGTCGTAGCACCTGTCAGCGTTGTGGGTCCAGTAAAGGTTAATTGAACCTGAGGTAAACCATCACTTTTTACAGGGCAATCAACGAGGGTGATTGAAAAAGGCACAAGAGTGGACTCATCGCCCGAGGCCGTAAATAAACTGGTGGGATAGGTTCCGAGAGGAACTGTGCTATCGGTGCCATCATCACCTTTAATAGTGCAACTGGGTTCTATAATTTGACCAGTAAAATGGATGGTTCCTGCATTGGTTTCAGCCGCACAGGCGCTGCCGGAAATAATCGCCAGCATAGTGGCGGCAATGACATTTTTCCTTAAATTCATAAGCTGAAGCTCCGTGATATTTATATCCAGTAGTTGAATGTTTACATCGGGATTTATATAAACTTATTTCATCCCAGGTCTCAGTATACAACTTTGTTTATTTCAGGAAAGAGGCTTATTAAAGCTTGAGGATTTAAAAGGGGTATTTAAAGGTTGCTGTAATATATCCTATGTGTGCTTTTGTATTATCCAAGGTTATTGTTTTAGTAAGTGGTATAATTATTTGAAATAAATAGGCGAGTGTTTTCTTTTGATTGTTAATTTAACCCAGGGGAATTGTTGTTTTTATGTTTAAAAGTGTGCGTAAGGGGGGTATTTATTTGATATGTCCTGTGGGGTTAAAGGTGGTGATAATAACTATCGCTCCAAATTTGGAGTGTATAGATCGTTCCAACCGTCATCTTTACTGCGTTAAACGGGACAAAAAGGACAAGTTATATGAGCTTTTCCCGCCATTGGTCAGCCGAGGCTCTGGCATGATAAGCCTGACGTAATGGGCAGCGAGCAAGACAGTGGCAGACGATAGCGACGACAAAACAGAAGCCCCCACACCCCACCGATTAGACAAAGCGCGTGAGGATGGGCAAGTCCCCCGATCCCGAGAGCTGACATCCCTGCTGATTTTAATAGTAGGGGTATGCATCATCTGGTTCGGCGGCGGCGCGTTTGCCAACCGGCTGGCGGGTATGCTCTCGGCCGGGTTACGCTTCGATCACAGTATCGTCAATGACCAAAATTTGATCCTCAGCCAGATAATCCTGTTGATTAAAAACGCGATGATAGCGTTGTTACCCTTGATCAGCGGAGTCGTGCTGGTGGCACTGGTATCGCCAATAATGCTGGGTGGTCTGATATTCAGCGGGAAATCGCTGCAACCCAAATTCTCCAAACTTAACCCGTTCCCGGGCATTGCAAAGATGTTTTCTGCGCAAACGGGGGCGGAGTTGCTTAAGGCGATCCTTAAGTCAACGCTGATGGGCAGCACTGCTGGGTTTTACCTTTGGCACCATTGGCCAGATATGATGCGCCTTCTCAGTGAATCCCCGCTAACCGCCATGCGTAATGCGATGGATTTAGTGGGTTTCTGCGCGGTACTGGTGGTACTCAGTATTATCCCCATGGTTGGATTTGATGTGTTCTTCCAGATCTATAGCCATATCAAAAAGCTGCGTATGTCACGCCAGGATTTGCGCGACGAATATAAACAGATGGAAGGCGATCCGCATGTTAAAGGGCGTATCCGCCAGATGCAGCGTGCCGCCGCGCGCCGCCGCATGATGGAAGATGTGCCGAAGGCAGACGTTATCGTTACCAACCCGACGCACTATTCTGTCGCTTTAAAATACGACGAAAACAAAATGAGCGCGCCAAAAGTGGTCGCGAAAGGGGCGGGGCTTATCGCGCTGCGCATCCGAGAAATTGGAAGTGAGAACCGCGTGCCGGTACTTGAAGCACCGCCTTTAGCGCGTGCGCTTTATCGTCACGCTGAAATTGGTCAGCAAATTCCGGGGCAGCTCTATGCTGCCGTAGCGGAAGTGCTGGCATGGGTATGGCAATTGAAACGCTGGCGTTTAGCAGGCGGTCAACGACCTGAAAAACCTGGCAATCTTCCGGTGCCTGCAGCACTGGATTTTTTGAACGAGAAGGACACTGATGGCTAATTTGGTGGCGATGTTGCGCCTGCCCAGCAACCTGAAATCGGTACAATGGCAGATCCTTGCCGGGCCGATTCTCATCCTGCTAATTCTGTCGATGATGGTGCTGCCGTTGCCAGCATTTATCCTCGATCTGCTTTTCACCTTCAACATTGCTCTGTCCATCATGGTGCTGTTGGTGGCGATGTTTACCCAGCGTACGCTGGAGTTTGCTGCGTTCCCAACCATTCTGCTGTTCACAACGTTACTGCGCCTGGCGCTGAACGTCGCGTCCACACGTATCATTCTGATGGATGGACATACCGGCGGTGCGGCAGCGGGTAAAGTGGTTGAAGCATTTGGCCACTTCCTGGTGGGCGGGAACTTTGCCATCGGTATCGTGGTGTTCGTGATCCTCGTTATCATCAACTTTATGGTTATTACCAAAGGTGCGGGGCGTATCGCGGAAGTTGGCGCGCGTTTTGTACTGGACGGGATGCCAGGCAAACAGATGGCTATCGATGCCGATCTAAACGCCGGGTTGATTGGTGAAGATGAAGCGAAGAAACGCCGTTCTGATGTGACTCAGGAAGCTGACTTCTACGGTTCCATGGACGGTGCGAGTAAATTCGTTCGTGGTGATGCCATCGCCGGCATCCTGATCATGGTGATCAACGTGGTGGGCGGTTTGCTGGTCGGCGTGCTGCAACACGGTATGGATATGGGCCATGCAGCGGAAAGCTATACGCTGCTAACGATCGGTGACGGCCTTGTGGCGCAGATTCCGGCCCTCGTCATCTCCACTGCGGCAGGTGTTATTGTTACCCGCGTAAGCACCGATGAAGATGTCGGTCAGCAGATGGTGACGCAGTTGTTCAGCAACCCTAACGTGCTGATGCTCTCTGCTGCTGTGCTCGGCCTGCTGGGTATGGTGCCTGGCATGCCAAACTTCGTCTTCCTGCTTTTCACCGCAGCACTGCTAGGCCTGGCCTGGTGGTTACGTGGGCGTGAAAACAAACCCGCCGCCGAAGTCGCTCCTGTCAAAATGCCGGAAAATACGCAGGCGGTTGAAGCAACCTGGAACGACGTCCAGCTTGAGGATTCCCTTGGAATGGAAGTGGGCTATCGTTTGATTCCGATGGTTGATTTCCAGCAGGACGGCGAACTGCTCGGGCGCATTCGCAGTATCCGTAAAAAATTCGCTCAGGATATGGGTTTCCTGCCGCCGGTGGTGCACATCCGTGACAACATGGATCTGCCGCCAGCACGCTACCGTATTCTGATGAAAGGTGTTGAAATTGGCAGCGGTGATGCCTATCCAGGGCGCTGGCTGGCCATCAACCCTGGCACTGCGGCAGGAACGCTGCCCGGTGAACAAACTATCGACCCGGCATTTGGTCTGGCGGCGATCTGGATTGAAAGCGCGCTGAAAGAACAGGCGCAGATCCAGGGCTACACGGTTGTTGAAGCCAGCACCGTGGTTGCGACACACCTTAACCATCTTATTGGTCAGTTCTCGGCGGAACTCTTTGGACGCCAGGAAGCGCAACAGTTGCTCGACCGCGTCACGCAAGAGATGCCAAAACTGACTGAAGATTTGGTGCCTGGTGTGGTGACGTTAACCACGCTGCACAAAGTGCTGCAAAACCTGCTGGAAGAAAAAGTCCCGATCCGCGATATGCGAACCATTCTGGAAACGCTGGCGGAGCATGCTCCACTGCAAAGCGATCCGCACGAACTGACCGCCGTAGTACGTGTCGCGTTAGGGCGCGCAATCACTCAGCAGTGGTTCCCGGGGACGGGAGAAGTGCAGGTTATCGGTCTTGATACACCGCTTGAGCGTTTGCTTCTGCAGGCATTGCAGGGCGGAGGTGGCCTCGAGCCTGGCCTTGCCGACCGACTGCTTGCCCAAACGCAGGAAGCGCTTTCGCGTCAGGAAATGCTCGGCGCACCGCCGGTACTGCTAGTGAACCACGCGCTTCGTCCGCTGCTTTCACGCTTCCTGCGCCGCAGTCTGACGCAACTGGTGGTGCTCTCGAATATGGAACTGTCGGATAACCGCCATATCCGTATGACGGCGACAATCGGAGGAAAATAATGCGCAAATGGCTTTTGATTTTACTTTTCCCGCTGGTGGCGCAGGCCGCCGGAGAGGGTTCATGGGAGGCGAGCAGCATTGGGATCACGCTCAGTAACCGTGGCGTTTCGGCATCATCGCGACCGCTTTCGGCACCGGAGCCGGTTTCAGGGCTGATGACGCTGGTGGCCTGGCGCTATCAACTTATCGGTCCTACTCCCGCAGGGCTACGCGTGCGTTTGTGTGCGCAGACACGCTGTATCGAGCTTGACGGAGAAAGTGGTACAACGCGCGGACTGGATGGCGTTCCCGCCATCGAACCGCTGCGTTTCGTCTGGGAAGTTCCGGGCGGGGGACGTTTGATTCCTGCACTCAAAGTTCAAAGTAACCAGGTGATCGTTAACTACCGCTAATTGCCTGCCTTTTCACCAGCCGTTGGAAGAATCTGACGGCTGGCTCGCAAAAAATGACCCAACCTTTTGATGCAAAAGAAACGCTGTTTTATAAATCAGTGACACGCGTACTTAATCTCTTTGCATTATTGCCATTTGTTTCAGTGCGATGGCAGAAACAGAAAGGTATCCCCTTGGCGATACTTCTACTGTAGCCGTGTAAAAACTCCCGGATGAGGTTTGCTTCCCAGGGAGTCTCCCAAAACTGAAAGGGTTAACGGCAATGAAAACACGCAAAATAGGACTCTCAAATTACCTCGCTTATGGTTCAGGCGACTTTCTTGGCGCAGGCACGACCGCGCTGACGGCTGCCTGGCTTTTGTATTTTTACACGACCTTCTGTGGACTCACGCCGATTGAGGCGACTTTCATCTTTGCTGCGGCAAGGGTTCTGGATGCCGTTGTCAGTCCGCTGATGGGCTTTTTGACGGATAACTTCGGTACCACCTGGCTCGGCAAACGGTTTGGCCGTCGTAAATTCTTTATCCTGCTGGGTATTCCCTGCGTATTCAGCTACTCACTGATGTGGGTAGGCGATATGGGATTCTGGTACTACCTGCTGACCTATCTGGTCTTTGATATCGTCTACACCATGATTCTGGTGCCTTATGAAACCCTGGTGCCGGAAATGACCGACGATTTCAAACAGAAGACCAAATTCTCTGGCGCACGTATCTCCATGGCGCAGATGTCAGCGATTCTGGCCTCTTTCCTGCCGGGTATTTTGCTGACGCATTTTGGCAAAGACAACGCCGTCTCTTTCTTCTACGCAAGCCTGGTGTTCTCCGTACTCTGCGCCGTCATGCTGACTTTCGTTTGGTTCTTTACCTGGGAACGTCCGCGAGAAGAGTGGTCTGAAGCGGCGCTCAGAGCGGAAGAAGAGAAGAAACAGCTCAACCTTGGGCAAAGCCTTAACCGTCTGTTTGTTGAGTTAAGCTCTACGCTGCGCGTGAAGATTTTCCGCCAGCATCTGGGCATGTACCTCGGTGGGTACATTGCGCAGGACGTGTTTAACGCGGTGTTCACCTATTACGTCGTTTTCGTGCTGATGCAGGAAGCGTCGATGGCGTCTAACCTGCTGGGCACAATGGCGATCTTCCAGTTCATCGCTGTTATCGCGATGATCCCCCTGTGCATCCGCTTTGGGCCTGCGCCATCATACCGTATGGTCGTGGTCCTGTTTGGTCTGGCGTCAATCTCCTACGCAGTGCTTTATTACGCAGGACTCAGCGATGTGTACGCACTGTTGCTGCTGGTCTCTGCCGTTGCGGGCCTGGGACGCGGCGGAATCAACTATGTTCCATGGAACGTGTACACCTACATCGCGGACGTCGATGAAGTGATCACCGGTCAGCGTCGCGAAGGGATTTTTGCCGGCATCATGACCCTGACGCGCAAAGCCTCGCAGGCGGGTGCCATCATGCTGGTCGGTATTGTGATGCAGATGTCTGGCTTTGTGAGCGGCCAGAAAACGCAGCCAGCAGAGGTCAGCCACACCATTCTGATGATTCTGAGTGTGGGCACCATTCTGGTCCTGATCTGCGGTTTCCTCGTTTCGTTGCGCTTCAAGCTCAACCTGCAAACGCACAGCACGCTGCGCGAAGAGACCGCCAAAATGCGGGAGTCCGGCCGGGCTATGCCTGAGACCGCCACGCCGCAGGCCCGCGCGACCGTCGAAATGCTGGCGGGAATGCCGTTCGAATCGCTGTGGGGTAACAACAATATCGGTTACCTGAATCGCAATAAACCTGCTGCACCTGCGCTGAAGGATCGCGCGGTACTAAACTCGACCTATCACAGAGGATAAGAAAATGAAGGTTTGGCCTGTCAAACATAGCCCGTTACTGCGTCAGCCTGAGCATTTTATTGCCAGGGATGAGCTGAAATCGCTGATTCAAAAGGTGACGCACAACCTGGTGAATATTAATGATAAAAACGGCGAGTTTTTACTGCGGCTGGACGATGGGCGCGTCATTGACACCAAAGGTTGGGCGGGGTGGGAGTGGACCCACGGCGTGGGGCTTTACGGAATCTGGCAGTATTACTGCCAGACCGGTGACGAGGAAATGCGTCAAATCATCGACACCTGGTTTGCCGATCGCTTTGCGGAAGGCGCCACCACCAAAAACGTCAACACGATGGCACCCTTTCTGACGCTGGCGTACCGTTACGAAGAAACGCAAAACCCAACGTATCTGCCGTGGCTGCAAACCTGGGCGGAATGGGCGATGAATGACATGCCGCGTACAGACCACGGAGGGATGCAACACATCACTCTGGCAGAAGAAAATCATCAGCAGATGTGGGATGACACGCTGATGATGACGGTGCTGCCGCTGGCGAAAATCGGCAAATTGTTGAATCGTCCCGATTACGTAGAAGAGTCGGTTTATCAGTTTTTGCTCCATGTCCAGAACCTGATGGACAGGGAAACCGGTCTGTGGTTTCACGGCTGGAACTACGACGGGCAGCACAACTTTGCCAAGGCGCGCTGGGCGCGTGGGAATAGCTGGTTAACGATCGTGATTCCCGATTTCCTTGAGCTGGTTGATTTGCCGGAAAACAATGCCGTACGGCGTTATCTGGTACAGGTTTTAGATGCCCAAATAGCGGCGCTGGTGACGTGTCAGGATGACAGTGGGCTGTGGCACACCCTGCTCGACGATCCGAATTCGTATCTGGAGTCATCGGCGACGGCAGGCTTTGCGTACGGAATACTGAAAGCCGTGCGTAAGCGTTATGTGAGTGCGGAATACGCCGACGTGGCGGAAAGAGCAATTCGTGGGATAGTGAAAAACATCTCACCGGAGGGCGAGCTGCTACAAACGTCGTTTGGGACGGGGATGGGAAGCAATCTGGAGTTTTACCGTCAGATCCCGAGGACATCAATGCCTTATGGACAGGCGATGGCGATTCTGTGCCTGACGGAATATTTGCGAAAATACTTCTGATAATAAAAAACCCGGCATGTGCCGGGTTTTTTGTTTCTGCGTTACATACGCTCGACGGTTTCGATACCCAGGGTATCCAGACCTAACTTCAGCGTTTTGGCCGTCAGCTGCGCCAGCTTGAGGCGGCTGTTGCGCGCTTCTTCATTATCGGCAGACAGGATAGGGCAGTGCTCGTAGAAGCCTGAGAACAGACCTGCGAGATCGTACAGATAAGAACACATCACATGCGGGGTGCCTTCGCGGGCAACCACGGTCAGCGTTTCTTCGAACTGCAACAGGCGGGCAGCCAGCTGCGCTTCGCGATCTTCGGTGATGACGACGGCGGCGTTTGCCAGCGCGCTTTCATCGATATTGGCTTTGCGGAAGACGGACAGCACGCGGGTGTAGGCATACTGCATGTACGGCGCAGTGTTGCCCTCGAAAGCCAGCATGTTATCCCAGTCGAAAATATAATCAGTGGTACGGTTCTTGGACAGATCCGCGTATTTCACAGCGCCAATGCCCACTGCATTTGCCAGTTTTTCCAGCTCTTCGGCAGGCATGTCTGGGTTCTTCTCAGCCACCAGACGGCGTGCGCGTTCCAGCGCTTCGTCCAGCAGGTCGGACAGTTTTACCGTGCCACCCGCGCGGGTTTTGAACGGCTTGCCGTCTTTACCCAGCATCATGCCAAACATGTGGTGTTCCAGCGGAACGGATTCCGGCACATAACCGGCTTTACGCACGATAGTCCAGGCCTGCATCAGGTGCTGATGCTGACGGGAATCGATGTAATACAGCACGCGATCGGCATGCAGCGTTTCGTAACGGTATTTCGCGCACGCGATATCCGTGGTGGTGTACAGATAGCCGCCATCCTTTTTCTGGATGATCACGCCCATCGGTTCGCCTTCCTTGTTTTTATACTCATCAAGGAAAACAACTGTTGCCCCTTCGCTCTCTACCGCCAGTTTTTTGGCTTTCAGATCGGCCACGATACCCGGTAGCATTGGGTTGTACAGGCTCTCACCCATCACGTCGTCACGGGTCAGCGTGACGTTCAGACGGTTATACGCGAGCTGGTTCTGGGACATGGTGATGTCAACCAGCTTGCGCCACATTTCGCGGAAGTATTCGTCGCCGCCCTGCAGTTTTACAACGTAGCTGCGCGCGCGTTCGGCGAAAGCTGCGTCTTCGTCGTAATGTTTTTTCGCTTCGCGGTAAAAACCTTCGAGGTCAGCCAGCGCCATTTCACCGGCATTTTCCTGCTGCTGTTTCTCAAGGAACGCGATCAGCATGCCGAACTGCGTACCCCAGTCACCCACGTGGTTAGCGCGAATCACTTTATGGCCGAGGAATTCCAGCGTGCGGACAGCGGCATCACCGATAATAGTGGAACGCAGGTGACCGACGTGCATCTCTTTCGCCACGTTGGGGGCCGAGTAATCAACCACAATCGTTTCGGCCTTCGGCTGAGCAACGCCCAGACGTTCGGACTTCAGCGCAGCGTCAACGTGGCTTGCCAGGAAGGCAGGATCCAGGAAAATGTTGATGAAGCCAGGGCCTGCAATCTCAACCTTATTGGCGATGCCATTGAGATCCAGATGAGTCAGCACCAGCTCAGCGAGTTGTCGCGGCGGCATGCCCAGTTTTTTAGCCACTGCCATCACGCCATTGGCCTGATAGTCGCCAAACTGTACTTTTGCTGACTGACGAACCTGTGGTTCGCAATCCGCAGGCGCACCTGCGGCAATCAGTGCCTGACTGACTTTTTCGGAGAGAAGAGCCTGAATATTCACCTGGATACCTTACCTTTTTGAAGCGGATGAGCGACAACCCGCGCCAGTTTAAGAATTTAGGGCGGGAGTATACTGCAAATGGCACCTGGCGTCAGCATTGCACCGCCTCAGGATCGTGCAGAAAACAGGCGATGAAAGAGTGCATAAGCATGCAACGGTAAAATCCTCAAAACTGCGGTTGGTTGACGGGAGCCAACAGAGTAAATTAGCGGCTTTGCGACACGATAAGAGACCTTCTGATGACGAACTGGCAATCCATTGATGAACTGCATGATATTTCCGCAGATCTTCCGCGTTTCACTCAAGCGTTCACAGAACTTGCCACTCAGCTTGGGCTGGATATTGCCCCCCTCGACGCGGATCACATTTCTCTTCGCTGCCATCAAAATGCGACGGCGGAGCGCTGGCGTCGTGGGTTTGAACAGTGCGGCGAACTGTTGTCTGAAACCGAAATTAACGGTCGTCCTATTTGTTTGTTTAAGCTTCGTGAACCTGTGTGCGTTGCGCACTGGCAGTTTAGCGTTGTGGAATTGCCGTGGCCGGGCGAAAAACGTTATCCGATTGAGGGCTGGGAGCATATTGAAATTGTGTTGCCGGGCGACCCCGACACTCTGAACGCCCGCGCTCTGGCCCTATTGTCAGATGAAGGTTTAAGCAAGCCGGGTATCTTTGTCAAAACCAGTTCACCAAAAGGGGCTCGCGAACGATTGCCTAATCCGACGCTAGCGGTGACGGACGGCAGGGTGACCGTGAAATTTCACCCGTGGACCCTTGAGCAAATCGTCGCGAGTGAGGCATAGCGCGCATAAGTTTGTGAACTCACGCGACGTCCGTCGTTTTGCGGCGTGGCATGATGGTACGTTAACGTCAATTTTAAGGAGGATGCCTTGGCGCTTTTGGAGATCTGTTGTTACAGCGCGGAATGTGCGGTAACGGCGCAACAGTACGGAGCCGATCGCATTGAATTATGTGCGGCGCCAAAAGAGGGCGGGTTAACGCCGTCATACGGCGTGCTGAAATCGGTTCGCCAGACCGTGACAATCCCGGTACACCCGATTATTCGCCCTCGTGGCGGTGACTTTTTCTATTCAGCGGGTGAATTTGACGCCATGCTGGAAGACATCGCGATGGTTCACGATCTTGGGTTCCCGGGGCTGGTGCTTGGCCTGCTGGATGAAGATGGCAATGTCGATATGCCGCGTATGCGGCAGGTTATGACGGCCGCGAAAGGGATGGCGGTCACCTTTCATCGTGCGTTTGATATGTGCCGAAATCCGCGTCAAGCGTTTGATAAGTTGGCGGAATTAGGAGTGGCACGTATCCTGACGTCAGGGCAGGAATCGTCTGCTGAAAAAGGAATAAAATTAATTACGGAACTTAAAGCGCAATCAGGTGTTCCAATAATCATGGCAGGCGCGGGTGTCCGTGCCAGCAATCTGGAAATCTTTATCAACGCCGGGGTTGAGGAGCTTCACAGCTCTGCAGGCAAATGGACGCCTTCACCCATGCGTTATCGCAATACAGGATTGTCAATGTCGACGGATGCCGAAGCGGATGAGTATTCCCGCTATGGCGTAGAGGGAGAGTCGGTTGCGGTAATGAAATCGATAATTGAGCGTCATCACGTGTAGCAACGTACCGATTTTTACCGCGCATCATCTTGCCCAATATGATGCTTGCTTGTACCAGGCCCCTGCAATTTCAACAGGGGCCTTTTTTTATCGTTTTTTCCTGCAACCGATACTGTTTTTTACGGCTTCGTGGCGATCAACACTGCGCGCATAGGCGCAGGATAGCCTTCGATCGTTTTTGTACTGTCGTTCGGATCGAGGAACTCTGCCAGGGATTCGGTGGTCAGCCATTCCGTGCGTCGCTGCTCTTCTGTCGATGTGACGCACACATCGGCAATACGCACATCAACAAAACCACACTTCTCCAGCCAGTTTTTCAACGCCAGGGCGGAAGGAATGAAATAGACATTGCGCATCTGCGCGTAACGGTCACCCGGCACCAGCACCGCATTTTCATCACCTTCAATCACCAGCGTTTCCAGCACCAGTTCGCCGCCGTTGACCAGCTGATCTTTCAGCTGCCATAAGTGCTCGAGCGGCGAGCGGCGGTGATAAAGCACGCCCATCGAAAAGACGGTGTCAAAGGCAGCCAGGGCCGGCAGCTGCTCTATGCCCAGCGGCAACAGATGCGCGCGCTGATCGTTGCCCAGTAATTTACGTACGGCTTCGAACTGACACAGAAACAGCTGCATCGGGTCGATACCAACGGCCAGGTGCGCGCCAGCGCCGATCATGCGCCACATGTGGTAACCGCTCCCGCAGCCCACGTCGAGAATCGTGCGCCCGGTCAAATCCGACAGATGAGGCAAGACGCGATCCCATTTCCAGTCGGAACGCCATTCGGTATCAATATTCAGGCCGTAAAGTGAAAATGGACCTTTGCGCCACGGCATCAGATTGCGCATTAGTTTATCGAGGCGCAGCAGTTGCCCATCGCTCAGCGGCTCTTCGCTTTCAGCCGTTACGCTGTGCAACAGATCCAGTTTATACGGCGTCATTTCCGGTAAAAACTCGACGGCATTGCTCCACTGCTTAAACTTACCGTGCAGTTGTTCGCGCTGCCAGGCAGCAACCTGTGCGGGTAGTGTTTCGAGCCAGTGGGAGAGATGGTTTTTAGCGATAAGCTGATAAAAATTGCTGAACTCAATCATGCCTGACCGCCTTTCAGTGCCACCAGAGAACCAAAGTTGAAGCACTGGAACCAAAGTTCACTGTGTTCAAAACCGGCTTTATGTAAACGCGCTTTATGGGCTTCGACGGAGTCGGTCAGCATCACATTTTCCAGCATGCTGCGTTTTTGGCTGATTTCCAGTTCGCTGTAGCCGTTAGCACGCTTAAAATCATGGTGCATGTTGAAAAGCAGTTCGCCAACGCTGGCATCTTCGAAACTGAATTTTTCAGACAGAACCAGCGCGCCGCCGGGATTGAGTCCCTGGTAAATTTTGTCCAGCAACAATTGGCGATTGTCGGGTTCCAGAAACTGCAGGGTAAAATTCAGTACGACCATCGAGGCATTTTTGATCTCGATAGTGCGTATATCGCCTTCGATGACGTCGACCGGCGTGGGCGCTTTATAGGCGTCCAGGTGACGACGGCAGCGCTCAACCATGGCGGGAGAGTTATCGACAGCAATAATTTTGCAGCCTTGATGATGCACGTTACGACGAACGGACAACGTTGCCGCGCCCAGCGAGCAGCCCAGGTCATAGACCTGCGTGCCGGGTTGAACGAAACGCTCAGCCAGCATGCCGATCATAGAGATAATATTGGAGTAACCTGGAACAGAGCGCTGGATCATATCCGGGAAGACTTCGGCTACCCGTTCATCAAAGGTCCAGTCGCCCAGACTGGCGATAGGCGCGGAAAAAAGCGTGTCGCGATCGGTCATAACGTAAAAATCCGGGAAAAATAAAGTGGCGTATTGTGCGCTAATGAAACGAGAAAACCAACTCCCAAGGCATATACCACAGGTTTGCCAGCACCATCAGTAACAGTGAGCACCAGGTTGCGCTCATGCCGGAACGACGCCAGCGGAATAAGCGGTGATGAAAACCGTAGTAATGCATGATGCGCCCGGCGATCAACAGCAGACCGCAGACGTGAACCATCCAGGTTTCCGCGCCGTCCATTTCCATGAGCAGCAGCAGAATTAATGCAACAGGAATATATTCCACGGCATTGCCGTGAATGCGGATCGCGCTCTGTAATTCTGAAAATCCACCGTCACCGTAAGAGACACGGTATTGCATTCTCAGGCGCACAACATCGAACGAAAATTTAATCAGTAGTAATGCACCTAACACCGCGTACAGCGCGCTGACCATACAAACTCCCTGTTGTTTTGGCAGATGGCACTTCTATGATAGGGGCTGATTTCAGAAAAGAGAAGATTGTTGTGGGATGGCGGGGGCGGGGCCGAGAGACGGAGCGGCAGCCTGCAAGGCTTGCCAAAGAGCTTCGACCAGTTCAGGGGCCTGAGCAATGTCCGGTGTATGCAAGAAAAGATACGGAGTAGTGGTCTGTTCCCATTTCGGCAACGTTTGTAGCCAGACGCCAAACATATCGCGATTTTGCTGCATGTTATCGCTGCCGATAAACCTGACCATCGGGTTGTTGGCGGTGACAATCGCGTGAACCGGCACTTTCGGCTTTTTGCGCTGGGCCTCAATAATGGCTTCATTATGAGGAATAGCACTGTGCACTGGACGGCTATCCAAAATCACGCGATTGACGCCGCGTTCGTGTAAGCCACGATTCAACGCTTTTTCAGCGTCGCCTTTCGCGAAAAACTCCGGGTGCCGAACTTCAACGCCATAGCTAAAGTCGCGGGGCAGGGCATCGAGAAATTGCCACAGCGCAGGTAAATCTCGCGGACTAAAGGTGGCGGGCAGTTGCAGCCAGTACTGTCCGATTCGATTTGCCAGCGGTGACATTCGTTCCAGGAATTCCTGCGTAAGATCACCGCAGTTTCGCAGCGCGGCGTTGTGAGAAATTGTCGCCGGAAATTTAAAGCAAAAGCGAAAATCATCGGTCGTTTGCTCGCGCCAGCGTTCAACAATTTCTGCTCTCGGAAGTGCGTACAGCGTGGTGTTGCCCTCGACGCAATTAAAATGTCGGGCATACTCTTCGAGGCTAGTAATGCCAAGGCGCACCCATTTAGGGTGCGACCATTGCGGGAGGCCCAGATAAATCATAACGCGCTTAAAATCTCTTCCGTTGTGCGCACGCGACCGATACGCGGGAAGATATTTGTCATGCTGCCCATATGTTGGTCAGTCGCGGCTGCGCTGCAGGCGTCTTCGGCGATCACCAGATTAAAGCCCATCTCCCAGGCGTTTCGTGCGGTGGATTCCACACCGATGTTCGTGGCGATGCCGCACAGAATAATGGTGTCGATCCCGCGACGGCGTAGTTGCAGCTCTAGATCAGTGCCGTAGAACGCGCCCCACTGGCGCTTAGTGACTTCGATATCGCTATCTTGCTTGCCCAGCGCGAGCGGGTAATCCCACCAGTTGCCCGGCAGCGCCTGACCTGGGGTCTGCGCATCGACAGGTTGCTTCAGCGCTTCGGCAAAATCCGCAGACCAGCCCACACGCACCATCACCACGGGTGAACCGGTTTCGCGGCACTTCTCAGCGAGTCGCGCACTGCGGCTGACGACGTCCGCCGCCGCATGAGGGCCTCCGGCGAAGGGCAAAATGCCTTCCTGTAAATCAATCACCACAAGCGCGGTTTTGGTAGCATCCAGTGTGAACATGTTAACTCCAGTCAAATAATTAGCTTAGGTAACACCTTACGACGAGAAAGCCTGTTGAAGATCGGATAATTTTGTTAATTTTTGTGAGAATGCGCAATAAGAGTGCAGCAATCGCGCGTCTGGCGCGCTTCTCTCTTATCGTACGGCGGAATTTCCAGTATAATAGCCGCCTTTTTTCACCCATTAGTGACATACAGAAAGCTGCGACATAGTAGCCTGTAAAACAGGCGACATTTAGCCTGCGGCTAAATTAAGGGATATCTCATGCGTACAGAATATTGCGGGCAGTTACGTCAGTCCCACGTCGGACAGCAGGTGACCCTGTGTGGTTGGGTCAACCGTCGTCGTGACCTTGGTAGCCTAATCTTCATCGATTTACGCGATCGTGAAGGCATCGTTCAGGTGTTCTTCGATCCGGATCGTGCAGAGGCGTTAAAACTGGCCTCCGAACTGCGTAATGAGTTCTGCATCCAGGTTACCGGCACCGTGCGTGCGCGTGACGAAAAAAATATCAATGCGGACATGGCAACCGGTGAAATCGAAGTGCTCGCGTCCGATCTGACCATCATCAACCGTTCAGAATCGCTGCCGCTTGACTCCAACCACGTCAATACCGAAGAAGCGCGTCTGAAATTCCGTTATCTGGATCTGCGTCGTCCGGAAATGGCTCAACGCCTGAAAACGCGCGCCAAGATCACCAGCCTGGTGCGCCGCTTTATGGACGATCACGGTTTCCTGGATATCGAAACCCCGATGCTGACCAAAGCCACGCCAGAAGGCGCGCGCGATTATCTGGTCCCTTCACGCGTTCATAAAGGCAAATTCTACGCATTGCCACAGTCTCCTCAGCTGTTTAAACAGTTGCTGATGATGTCTGGCTTCGATCGCTACTATCAGATTGTAAAATGCTTCCGTGATGAAGACTTGCGCGCAGACCGTCAGCCTGAATTTACCCAGATCGACGTCGAAACCTCCTTCATGACCGCGCCGCAAGTGCGTGAGCTGATGGAAGCGCTGGTTCGCAGCCTGTGGCTGGATGTTAAAGGTGTGGATCTGGGCGATTTCCCGATCATGACCTTTGCTGAAGCGGAACGTCGTTACGGTTCTGATAAACCGGATCTGCGCAACCCGATGGAGCTGGTGGACGTTGCTGACCTGCTCAAAGCGGTTGAGTTTGCGGTCTTCTCCGGCCCGGCTAACGATGCGAAAGGCCGTGTGGCTGCACTGCGCGTTCCTGGCGGCGCAAGCTTGAGCCGTAAACAAATTGACGACTACGGCAATTTCGTGAAGATCTACGGCGCGAAAGGGCTGGCGTATATTAAAGTCACCGAACGTGCGAAAGGCATTGAGGGCATTACCAGCCCGGTTGCTAAATTCCTGAACGCAGAAATCGTTGAGTCCATTCTTGAGCGCACGGGCGCACAGGACGGCGATATGATCTTCTTCGGCGCGGATAACAAAAAAGTGGTTGCGGATGCACTCGGTGCGCTGCGTCTCAAGCTGGGTAAAGACCTGAGCCTGACCGACGAAGCCAAATGGGCGCCGCTGTGGGTTATCGACTTCCCAATGTTTGAAGACGACGGTGAAGGCGGCTTGACCGCAATGCACCACCCGTTCACCTCCGCGAAAGACATGAATGCCGACGAGCTGAAAGCTGCGCCAGAAACTGCGATTGCTAACGCCTACGATATGGTTATTAACGGCTATGAAGTCGGCGGCGGTTCAGTGCGTATTCACAGCGGTGAAATGCAGCAGACCGTGTTTGGCATTCTGGGTATCAATGAGCAAGAGCAGCGCGAGAAGTTTGGCTTCCTGCTGGATGCGCTGAAGTACGGTACTCCGCCACACGCGGGTCTGGCGTTTGGTCTGGATCGTCTGACCATGCTGCTGACCGGCACCGATAACATCCGTGACGTTATCGCCTTCCCGAAAACCACTGCCGCTGCGTGTCTGATGACCGAAGCGCCAAGTTTCGCTAACCCGGCATCTTTAGCTGAGCTGGGTATCGACGTGGTGAAGAAGGAAGAGAAAAACTGATATGGCCTTTAAGCGTCCCGTTTCGGTGTTAGTCGTCATTTTTGCAGCCGACACCAGACGGGTGCTGATGTTGCAGCGGCGCGACGATCCTGATTTCTGGCAGTCGGTAACCGGCAGTCTGGAAGAGGGAGAAACCGCGCTGCAGGCCGCCGCGCGCGAAGTAAAGGAAGAGGTCCTGATTGATGTTGCCGACGAGCAACTGACCTTGATGAACTGCCAGCGCACGGTGGAGTTTGAAATTTTTAGCCATTTACGTCATCGCTATGCGCCGGGAATTCAGCGTAATACGGAATCATGGTTCTGTCTTGCGCTGCCCCACGAACGGGAAATTGTGTTCACGGAACATTTGACCTACCGCTGGGTTGATGCGACAGAGGCCGCAGCGCTCACCAAGTCGTGGAGCAATCGGCAGGCGATTGAAGAATTTGTAATTAATGTTAATTAATTTCCGAGCATTTTCGTTTCCGGCAAGGCGGTAAAGCCATTAATCGCCAGGCGCTTACTTCAGTAAGTGACGGGCTTAAGCAGGCGCAGCCAACGCATCTGGAAGTTGAAAGGCGAAGGATAATTTTGGAGAACTTTTTATGGCAGGTCATAGTAAGTGGGCCAACACAAAGCACCGCAAAGCGGCACAGGATGCCAAGCGCGGTAAAATTTTCACAAAGATCATTCGTGAGCTGGTGACAGCAGCGCGTCTGGGCGGCGGTGATGCGGGTTCCAACCCACGTCTGCGCGCGGCTATCGACAAAGCGCTGGCGAACAACATGACGCGTGACACCCTGAACCGCGCCATCGCGCGTGGCGTGGGCGGCGATGACGACGCGAATATGGAAACCATCATTTATGAAGGTTACGGTCCTGGCGGTACAGCGGTTATGGTCGAGTGTTTGTCTGACAACCGTAACCGTACCGTTGCCGAAGTGCGTCATGCCTTCACCAAAACCGGTGGTAACCTGGGCACTGACGGTTCCGTAGCCTATCTGTTCAGCAAGAAAGGGGTTATCTCTTTCGATGCGGGCGATGAAGATGCGATTATGGAAGCCGCGCTTGAAGCCGGTGCTGAAGACGTTGTGACCTTTGATGACGGCGCGATTGATGTCTACACCGCGTGGGAAGAGATGGGCGCTGTGCGTGATGCACTGGCTGCTATGGGTCTGAAAGCAGATAACGCGGAAGTGTCCATGATTCCATCAACCAAAGCGGACATGGATGCGGAAACCGCGCCAAAACTGCTGCGTCTGATCGACATGCTCGAAGACTGCGATGACGTGCAGGAAGTTTACCATAACGGTGAAATTTCTGATGAGGTTGCAGCGACTCTCTGATGAGAGCCTCTGAACCCCTTACAGGAGATGCGTGATGTCGATTATCCTCGGGATTGACCCCGGCTCACGCATCACCGGTTATGGCGTTATTCGCCAGGTCGGGCGTCAGTTAACCTATCTTGGCAGCGGGTGCATTCGCACCAAAGTTGATGATTTACCCTCGCGTCTCAAGTTGATTTACGCGGGTGTGTCGGAAATCATCACCCAGTTTCAGCCCGACTTCTTCGCCATCGAGCAGGTGTTTATGGCGAAAAATGCCGATTCAGCACTGAAATTGGGCCAGGCTCGCGGGGTCGCGATCGTTGCGGCAGTCAACCAGGACTTGCCCGTGTTCGAATATGCGGCGCGTCAGGTCAAGCAGACCGTGGTAGGTACTGGCGGTGCTGCTAAAAGCCAGGTGCAGCACATGGTGCGCACCTTGCTTAAACTACAGGCAAATCCGCAAGCGGATGCCGCGGATGCGCTGGCCATTGCGATAACGCACTGTCACGTAACCCAAAACTCCATGCAAATGAGTGAGTCTCGGCTCAGTCTGGCGCGAGGTCGGTTACGATAATCACAAATCAGGCTGGATAAACATCCAGCCTTTTTTTATGATGGCGGTAAATCTTTAGCCCTTTACGCAGGAGCGTCATGTGATTGGCAGACTCAGAGGCATTATTCTTGAAAAACAACCCCCGTTAGTCCTGCTTGAAACAGGAGGCGTGGGGTATGAAGTCCATATGCCGATGACCTGTTTCTATGAACTTCCGGACGCGGGCAAAGAAGCCATCATCTTCACCCAATTTGTGGTGCGTGAAGATGCGCAGCTGCTGTATGGGTTCAACAACAAGCAGGAACGCATGCTGTTCCGTGAGCTGATTAAAACCAACGGCGTTGGACCGAAACTCGCGCTGGCTATTTTGTCCGGCATGTCTGCGCACCAGTTTGTGAATGCCGTTGAGCGTGAAGATCCCGCTGCATTGATTAAACTGCCAGGCATTGGCAAAAAAACCGCCGAGCGACTGATTGTCGAAATGAAAGACCGATTTAAAGGCTTGCATGGCGATCTGTTCACGCCAGCCGCCGATCTGGTGTTGACGTCTCCGAACGGCCCAACGTCAGACGATGCGGAGCAAGAAGCGGTGGCTGCGCTGGTTGCATTGGGCTATAAGCCTCAGGAAGCCAGCCGTATGGTGAGTAAAATCGCCAAACCCGACGCTAACAGCGAAACCCTGATTCGTGAAGCGCTCCGCGCTGCATTGTGAGGTAAAGGATGATTGAAGCAGACCGCCTGATATCGGCAGCCAGCAACCAGCCAGAAGATGTGGTGGATCGTGCCATACGCCCTAAGCTTCTGGAGGAGTACATCGGCCAGCCGCAGGTACGCTCGCAAATGGAAATCTTTATCCAGGCGGCGAAGCTTCGCGGTGAAGCGCTCGATCATCTGCTGATTTTTGGCCCGCCAGGGCTGGGGAAAACCACGTTAGCGAATATTGTCGCTAACGAGATGGGCGTTAATTTGCGTACCACGTCAGGCCCGGTGCTGGAAAAGGCAGGGGATTTGGCGGCAATGCTCACTAACCTTGAGCCGCACGATGTTCTGTTTATCGACGAAATCCACCGCCTCTCGCCGGTGGTCGAAGAAGTGCTGTATCCGGCAATGGAAGACTATCAGCTGGATATCATGATTGGCGAAGGGCCTGCGGCGCGCTCTATTAAAATCGACCTGCCGCCGTTTACCCTCATCGGTGCGACGACGCGGGCAGGTTCCTTGACCTCACCGCTTCGCGATCGTTTCGGTATTGTGCAGCGTCTTGAATTTTATCAGGTGCCCGATCTGCAATATATCGTGGGTCGCAGCGCCCGGTTTATGGGCCTGGAGCTCAGCGATGAGGGCGCATTTGAAGTGGCGAAGCGCTCTCGTGGTACGCCACGTATCGCCAACCGTCTGCTGCGGCGCGTGCGCGATTTTGCCGAAGTGAAACACGACGGGACGATCTCCCTGGACGTCGCGGCCCAGGCGCTGGATATGCTTAACGTTGATGCCGAAGGTTTTGACTATATGGACCGCAAGCTGTTGCTGGCGATTCTGGATAAATTCTTTGGTGGGCCGGTCGGGCTGGATAACCTGGCGGCGGCGATTGGTGAAGAGCGCGAAACGATTGAGGACGTTCTGGAACCCTATCTGATTCAGCAGGGCTTTTTGCAGCGCACCCCGCGTGGACGTATGGCGACGGTGCGTGCGTGGAACCACTTTGGCATCACCCCTCCGGAAATGCCTTAACATTTTTTTACCCTCTCCGGTGGGAGAGGGTATTCACCTCAACTGGCGGGCTTTTTCATCATGCTGAAGATAAACATCAGCGCGGCGCAGAGCACCACCGACGGGCCAGCAGGCGTATCGTAAAACGCCGAGAATGTTAATCCACCCGTTACCGCAATCATGCCGATAACCACGGCGACTCCCGCCATTTGCTCTGGTGTGCGAGCAAAACGACGTGCCGTCGCGGCCGGAATAATCAGTAATGACGTGATAATCAGTGCGCCGACAAATTTCATTGCGACGCCAATTGTCAGCGCTGTCACCAGCATCAGCAACAGCTTCACGCGCTGAAGCTTAACGCCATCGACAAAGGCCAAATCCTCGCTGACGGTCATGGCGAGCAAATTGCGCCACTGCCACAGCAAAATCCCCAGCACAATCACAACGCCAATCGCGATAAAGATCAGATCTTCTGGTGTCACCGCCAACAAATCGCCAAACAGATAAGCCATCAAATCGACACGAATGTTCGACATCAGGCTCACCACCACCAGGCCAAGAGACAACGCGCTGTGCGCCATAATACCCAACAGGGTATCGACTGCGAGGTGAGGGCGTTTTTCGAGCCACACCAGACCCGCGGCCAGCATCAACGTGACGGCAATGACCGCATAGAATGGATTCACATCCAGCAGTAAACCAAATGCCACGCCTAACAGTGAAGCATGTGCCAGCGTATCGCCGAAATAGGACATTCGACGCCAGACGACAAATGAACCCAGCGGTCCCGCCGCGCAGGCGAGCATAATCCCGGCAAGCCAGCCGGGTAATAACAATTCAATCATGAGTGTCCATTTCCCCGACGCAGGACAATCCGTCCCTGTAAATCATGGCGATGATTATGGTTGTGGCGATAAATCCCAAGTTGTTCGGCGCCGCGGGAGCCAAACATCGAAATGAATTCTGGATGCATGGATACGACTTCAGGCGTACCTGAACAACAGATGTGATGGTTCAGGCAGAGCACTTCGTCGGTTTTCGCCATCACCAAATGCAGATCGTGCGAAACCATCAGCACGGCGCAATCCAGCTCGCGACGGAGTTGGTCAATTAAGTCGTACAGCGCAACCTGGCCGTTAACATCCACGCCTTGAGTCGGTTCATCGAGCACCAGAAGCTGCGGTTGGCTTAGCAACGCTCGCGCCAGTAATACGCGCTGCGTCTCGCCACCCGAGAGTTTCTGCAAGGGGGCTTCAATCAGATGGCCTGCCTGAACGCGCTTTAGCGCAGGGAGAATATCGGCTTTACGCGTACCGGGGCGCAGTCGCAGAAAACGACTCACGGTCAGCGGCAGGGTAGAGTCCAGGTGTAACTTTTGCGGGACGTAGCCAATTCGCAGTTTTTCGTCGCGCTTGATCACACCCGTGTCAGGTGCTACCAGACCAAGAACCACGCGAACCAGCGTCGATTTACCTGCACCATTGGGGCCGAGCAACGTCAATATTTTGCCCGGTTTCAGATTCAGGGACACGTCAGAAAGGACGCGGCGCTGACCGAATGAGACCGAGATATTTTCGAGAGAAACTAAATTCATCATGTCAATTTAAGCTTGCAGAAGTCATCGAATGTTATAATATCACATCCAACTCATTCATTACGATCATAAGTTGCATTATGTTACATAAAAATACGCTTCTTTTCGCAGCATTATCCGCTGCCCTTTTGGGCTCCACAGCACAAGATGTTAACGCCGCCGTTGTCGCTTCGCTTAAACCGCTGGGATTCATCGCTTCTGCCATCGCCGATGGCGTCACTGAAACGCAAGTATTGCTGCCTGACGGTGCGTCAGAACATGACTATTCACTGCGTCCATCTGATGCAAAACGCTTACAGAACGCGGACTTAGTGGTGTGGATTGGTCCAGAGATGGAAGCGTTCATGCAGAAATCCGCTAGCCAGACACCTGCGCAGAAAAAGGTCACTATCGCTGAACTTGCCGGTGTGAAACCGTTGCTCATGAAAGGGTCAGATGACGACGATCATGACGAAGGGCACGACCACGGCCAAGGTGAAAAAGGTGACGACCATCACCATCATGGCGAGTACAACATGCATCTTTGGCTCTCTCCAGAGATAGCGCGGCTCTCAGCGGTTGCAATCCACGATAAATTAGTGGAACTTATGCCGCAAAGTCGAGCCAAACTAGACGCCAACCTGAAGGATTTTGAGGCACAATTAGCCGCAACCGATAAGCAGGTAGGTAACGAGCTCGCACCATTGAAAGGAAAAGGGTATTTCGTTTTTCATGATGCTTATGGCTACTATGAAAAACACTACGGTCTGACCCCGCTGGGGCATTTCACCGTCAACCCGGAAATCCAGCCTGGTGCGCAGCGTTTACATGAAATAAGAACACAGTTGGTTGAGCAAAAGGCGACATGCGTTTTTGCTGAGCCACAGTTCAGGCCAGCGGTCGTTGAAGCCGTGGCCAGGGGAACTTCCGTGCGCATGGGAACCCTGGACCCGCTTGGAACCAATATTACGTTGAGCAAAACGAGCTACTCGCAGTTTCTCAGCCAATTGGCGAACCAGTATTCAAGCTGCCTGAAAGGAGATTAACGAGGAAGTGAATACGTGCAACAGATAGCCCGCTCTGTCGCCCTGGCATTTAACAATCTGCCTAGACCCCACCGCGTTATGCTGGGGTCTCTTACAGTTCTCACTTTAGCGGTCGCCGTCTGGCGGCCCTATGTGTACCACCCGCATTCAGCCCCTATCGTCAAAACCATCGAGCTGGAAAAGAATGAAATCCGTTCGTTGCTACCTGAAGCCAGTGAGCCAATCGATCAAGCTCCGCAGGAAGATGAAGCTATCCCTCAGGATGAACTGGATGACAAAACTGCAAATGAAGCCGGTATCCACGAATACGTCGTTTCGACAGGGGATACACTCAGCAGCGTATTGAATCAGTACGGCATTGAGATGGGCGATATCAGCCAGCTTGCTGCCTCAGATAAAGAATTACGTAACCTGAAAATTGGTCAACAGCTTTCCTGGACGCTGACTAATGACGGCGATTTACAGCGCCTGACCTGGGAAGTCTCCCGCCGCGAAACCCGAACCTACGATCGTGCTGGAAACGGTTTCAAAATGACCAGCGAAATGCAGCAGGGCGACTGGGTTAACAACGTGCTGAAAGGCACCGTTGGCGGCAGTTTTGTGGCCAGCGCTCGTGACGCCGGTTTAACCAGTGGTGAAATCAGCTCCGTCATCAAAGCGATGCAGTGGCAGATGGATTTCCGTAAGCTCAAAAAAGGCGACGAGTTTTCTATTTTGATGTCCCGCGAAATGCTGGACGGCAAGCGCGAGCAGAGCCAACTGATGGGCGTGCGTTTACGATCTGAAGGTAAAGATTATTACGCGATTCGCGCAGAAGACGGCAAGTTCTACGACCGTAACGGGACCGGGCTGGCGAAAGGCTTCCTGCGCTTCCCAACGTCAAAGCAGTTCCGTATTTCCTCCAACTTTAATCCACGTCGTCTGAACCCGGTAACCGGGCGCGTCGCGCCACACCGTGGTGTTGACTTCGCGATGCCGCAAGGTACGCCAGTGCTCTCTGTGGGTGATGGTGAAGTGGTGATTGCAAAACGCAGTGGCGCTGCAGGGTATTACGTTGCCGTTCGTCACGGTCGTACCTACACCACCCGCTATATGCACCTGCGTAAACTGCTGGTTCAGCCGGGCCAGAAGGTGAAACGTGGTGATCGCATTGCGCTTTCAGGCAACACCGGACGTTCAACGGGTCCACATCTGCACTATGAAGTGTGGATAAACCAGCAGGCGGTTAACCCGTTGACGGCTAAATTGCCGCGTACCGAAGGGCTGACCGGTAAAGATCGCAGCGATTACCTGGCGCAGGTGAAAGAAGTGATGCCGCAACTGCGTTTCGATTAGTTCTCTTGCATTTAGAAAGCCGGTGCGAACATGCGCCGGCTTTTTCTTTTGTGCCTTTGAGCCTGCCTCGCTAAACTACCTCATTATAATTTTGTGCGTCACCAGACCCTGGAACCAGCATGGAAACCCAAAAAAACAATATTGAATACATTCCCGAGTTTGAGAAATCGTTTCGCCATCCACGCCACTGGGGCGCCTGGCTTGGTGTTTATGCCTTTGCAGGTATAGCCTTACTTCCCGCGGCTGTGCGTGACCCTGTGCTCGGTAAAATGGGTTTACTTGCTGGTCGATTCGGTAAAAGTGCCCGTCGCCGTGCGCAAATTAACCTTTACTACTGTTTTCCGGAAAAAACCGACGCCGAGCGCGAAGCGATTATCGATGACATGTTCACGACCGCACCGCAGGCAATGGCAATGATGGGTGAACTGGCGTTACGTGGGCCCAAAAAAGTGATGAATCGGGTCGACTGGAAAGGACTGGAAATCATCGACGAGATGCGTCGCAACGATGAGAAAGTGATTTTTCTGGTGCCGCACGGCTGGGGCGTGGATATTCCCGCCATGTTAATGGCATCGCAGGGCCAGAAAATAGCGGCGATGTTCCATAACCAGGGCAACAAGATTTTCGATTACGTCTGGAACACCGTTCGTCGCCGCTTTGGTGGGCGCTTGCATGCGCGTAACGATGGCATTAAACCCTTTATCAAATCTATTCGTCAGGGGTATTGGGGTTACTATTTGCCGGACCAGGATCATGGCCCTGAACATAGCGAGTTTGTTGATTTCTTTGCTACCTACAAAGCGACGCTGCCCGCGATAGGCCGTTTGATGAAAGTGTGTGGCGCACGCGTCGTACCGCTGTTCCCTATCTACAACGGGAAAACCCATCGATTGACTATTGAAGTCCGCCCACCTATGGATGATTTGCTCACCGCAGATGATCACACGATTGCGCGTCGCATGAATGAAGAGGTCGAGATTCTGGTGGGACCGCATCTAGAACAATACACCTGGATCCTCAAGCTATTGAAAACGCGTAAGCCGGGCGAAAAAGAACCTTACCGGCGTAAAGAGTTATATCCGAAGAAATAAAAAATCCCCCGCAAACGGGGGATTTTTTATACACGACAGCTAACGCATTTACTCGACGGTCATGACACGTGTGGTGTTCGTTGAGCCGATGGTGCTCATCACGTCGCCCTGGGTCACGATAACGATATCGCCAGACACCAGATAGCCTTTGTCTCGCAGCAAGTTAACAGCATCGTTAGCAGCCGCAACGCCTTCACTGGTGCTGTCGAAGTACACTGGCGTGACGCCACGGTACAGCGTCGTCAGGTTCAGCGTGCGCTCATGGCGGGACATGGCAAAGATAGGCAGACCAGAGCTGATACGTGACGTCATCAGCGCGGTACGGCCTGATTCCGTCATGGTAATGATGGCGGTTACGCCTTTCAGATGGTTTGCCGCGTACATCGCGGACATGGAAATCGCTTCTTCCACATTGTCGAACTGAATATCCAGGCGGTGCTTAGACACGTTAATGCTTGGGATCTTCTCAGCGCCCAGGCACACGCGCGCCATAGCAGCAACGGTTTCAGCAGGGTATTGACCCGCTGCGGTTTCTGCCGACAGCATGACGGCATCCGTCCCATCCAGCACGGCGTTTGCCACGTCCATGACTTCTGCACGCGTTGGCATCGGATTGGTAATCATTGACTCCATCATCTGAGTCGCGGTGATCACCGAGCGGTTAAGCTGACGCGCGCGGCGAATAAGCGCTTTCTGAATACCTACCAGTTCTGGATCGCCAATTTCGACACCCAGATCGCCACGAGCGACCATCACCACGTCGGAGGCCAGAATCACATCATCCATGGCGTCCTGGCTGCAAACGGCTTCTGCACGTTCGACTTTCGCGACGATTTTTGCATCGCAGCCTGCATCGCGCGCCAGACGACGAGCATAATTCAGATCTTCGCCGCAGCGCGGGAAGGAGACGGCCAGATAGTCGACGCCGATCTGCGCGGCAGTGATGATATCGGCTTTATCTTTCTCGGTCAGCGCTTCTGCGGACAGACCGCCACCCAGTTTGTTGATGCCTTTATTGTTCGACAGCGGGCCACCCACGGTGACTTCGGTGAACACTTTCATGCCCTGAACTTCCAGCACTTTCAGCTGTACGCGACCATCATCAAGCAGCAGGATATCGCCGGGCACAACGTCAGCGGGCAGACCTTTGTAGTCAATGCCGACTCTCTCTTTATCGCCTTCACCTTTACCCAGGTTGGCATCTAAGAGGAACTTGTCGCCGATATTGAGGAAAACTTTGCCTTCTTTAAATGTCGACACGCGGATCTTCGGACCCTGCAGGTCGCCGAGGATAGCCACGTGACGCCCCAGTTTAGCCGCGATCTCACGGACTTTGTCTGCACGTAATTTGTGGTCTTCAGGTGTACCGTGAGAGAAGTTCATGCGTACCACGTTGGCGCCTGCGGCAATAATTTTCTCGAGATTATTATCGCGGTCGGTAGCCGGACCTAAGGTGGTAACGATCTTGGTTCTGCGAAGCCTTCTGGACATGTAATACTCCGTTGACTGAAACAACTTTGGTGTTGCGTGAACATTGATTCGGCGCTGTGTAGAAACTTACCGAATACCGAAAAAAGTAACAACCTTATAACATCATTTAGGGTACATCGCCCTTAATGAGCAACTCTTTATCAAAACGCGATTCCTTAAGCGCTTCTTTGACCCGCTTCAAGTTATCTCGGAATTTTGCTCCACGACGCAGCGTAAAACCGGTTGCCAGTACATCAATGACGGTTAACTGCGCCAGCCTAGACACCATAGGCATGTAAATATCCGTATCTTCTGGTACGTCAAGCGTAATGGCTAAGGTGGCTTCTCGCGCCAGTGGAGTGCCAGCGGTGGTGATTGCGATGACCATGGCATCGTTTTCACGCGCTAGCTGCGCCAGTTCGACAAGACTTTTGGTCCGCCCCGTGTGCGAGATTAGCACGACCACATCATCCTCATCGCAATTCATACAGCTCATGCGTTGCAGCACGATGTCATCGGAATAGATAACCGGCACGTTAAAACGGAAAAATTTGTTCATCGCATCATGCGCGACCGCGGCGGATGAGCCAAGACCAAAGAAGGCAATCTTTTTCGCCTGGGTGAGCAAATCCACGGCGCGATTGATTGACGTTCTGTCCAGCGACTGGCGAACGTGATCGAGCGTTGCCATCGCCGATTCGAAAATTTTACCGGTGTAGGCTTCAACGCTGTCATCTTCATCGACATTGCGATTTACATAAGGCGTGCCGTTTGCCAGACTTTGCGCCAGATGCAGTTTAAAATCGGGAAAACCGCGTGTCTCCAGACTGCGGCAAAAGCGGTTAACGGTGGGCTCGCTCACACCGGATTCTTGTGCCAGCGTAGCGATGCTTGAATGAATGGCCTGAGCAGGGGAGGCGAGAATAACTTCAGCCACTTTTCGCTCGGATTTGCTAAGGTGTTCCAGTTGAAACTGGATTTTTTCCAGCATGTTCATTATGACAAGGCGCTCACGTGTGGAAGCGATTTCATTAATAGAAGAAATCGTGATTCTAATGAGGAAGAATATACCCCTCCGGCCTTGTCGAGGGCTAATGAACGACATTAAAAGTTGTTGTTTTTTTTCATTACTTGATCGCTGTCGAGTTTTGGCAAAAATCAGGTCGAACAAAGATTCAACGGTTTCATCGTGATTCCCCTAACTGAAACGGATAAACAGCGAAAAAACGCGTTATCGCACGTGAGGATAAGCGCAAATGGTTTCGGGAATGACGTAAAAGCAGTACAGTGCATTGTAATAAAATTACAACGATATCCTGGCATAAGCACCAGGGGATCCAACTGAGGAGAATGACATGGCGGTAACGCAAACAGCCCAGGCATGTGACCTGGTCATTTTCGGCGCGAAGGGCGATCTTGCACGCCGAAAATTGCTGCCTTCCCTGTATCAACTGGAAAAAGCAGGCCAGATCCACCCGGAAACTCGCATCCTGGGTGTGGGTCGCGCTGACTGGGATAAAGACGCCTACACCAAAGTGGTGCGTGAAGCGATCGAAACGTTCATGAAAGAGAAAATCGATGAAAGTTTATGGGATGCGCTGAGCAAACGTCTTGATTTCTGCAACCTGGATGTCAACGATACCACCGCGTTCGGACGCCTCGGTAAGATGCTTGACCAGGAAAACCGCGTAACCATCAACTACTTCGCCATGCCGCCAAGCACGTTTGGCGCGATCTGCAAAGGTCTGGGGGAAGCGAAACTGAACGCAAAACCTGCGCGCGTCGTGATGGAAAAACCGCTGGGTACCTCGCTGGCGACTTCACGCGAAATCAACGATCAGGTGGGCGAATATTTCGAAGAGTGTCAGGTCTATCGTATCGACCACTATCTCGGTAAAGAGACGGTGCTGAACCTGCTGGCGCTGCGTTTTGCTAACTCCCTGTTTGCCAATAACTGGGATAACCGCACTATCGATCACGTCGAAATCACCGTGGCCGAAGAAGTGGGCATCGAAGGGCGCTGGGGCTATTTCGACCAGGCTGGCCAGATGCGCGATATGATCCAGAACCACCTTCTGCAAATCCTGTGCATGATTGCAATGTCGCCGCCGTCGGACCTGTCTGCGGATAACATTCGTGACGAGAAAGTGAAAGTTCTGAAGTCTCTGCGCCGTATCGATCGCACGAATGTCCGTGAGAAAACCGTCCGTGGCCAGTACACAGCGGGCTTTGCACAGGGTAAAAAAGTACCGGGCTATCTGGAAGAAGAGGGCGCGAATAAGTCCAGCAACACCGAGACCTTTGTCGCTATCCGTGTGGATATTGATAACTGGCGCTGGGCGGGTGTTCCGTTCTATCTGCGCACCGGGAAACGCCTGCCGACGAAATGTTCCGAAGTCGTGGTGTATTTCAAAAATCCAGAGCTGAATTTGTTCAAAGAGTCCTGGCAAGAACTGCCGCAGAACAAACTGACCATTCGACTGCAGCCTGACGAAGGTGTCGATATTCAGGTTCTGAACAAAGTGCCAGGTCTGGATCACAAGCACAACCTGCAGACCACCAAACTGGATCTGAGCTACTCCGAAACCTTCAATGAAACGCACCTTGCCGATGCTTACGAGCGTCTGCTGCTGGAAACCATGCGTGGTATTCAGGCGCTGTTTGTGCGTCGCGATGAAGTTGAAGAAGCCTGGAAATGGGTCGACTCCATCACAGAAGCGTGGGCTGCCGATCAGGATGCGCCTAAACCGTATCAGGCAGGCACCTGGGGACCCGTTGCGTCTGTCGCGATGATCACCCGTGATGGCCGCTCCTGGAACGAGTTTGAGTAGAGCCGGCTGATAATCCTAAGGGGTTATTTTACCGGTAACATGATCTAACACAGATTGTGGCACAATTTTTAAGCATTTAAGCTCCGTGTGGATTCACCCGCGGAGCTTTTTTTATTACACTGGCCTCAGAGATTTTGCCCCTGAGCTCCTGACCACAAGCGTTTCAGCCTTGTTAATACATGCGCGTCACCTTGTTAACCATGAGCACGGACAGATAAATTTGAGGAGCCTTTATGAATCCAGCAATGTTACGGGTAACGCAGCGTATTATCGAACGCTCGAAAAAGACACGTTCTGCCTATCTCGCCCGCATCCAGCAGGCCAAAACCGACACCGTCCATCGCTCCCAGCTGGCCTGCGGTAATCTGGCCCACGGGTTTGCTGCCTGTCAGCCAGAAGATAAAGCGTCGCTGAAAAGCATGCTGCGTAACAATATTGCGATTATCACCTCCTACAACGACATGCTCTCCGCGCATCAGCCCTACGAACACTATCCAGAAATCATCCGTAAAGCGCTGCACAGTGCCAACGCAGTCGGACAAGTCGCAGGCGGCGTTCCGGCGATGTGCGATGGCGTGACGCAGGGCCAGGACGGCATGGAGCTGTCATTGCTGAGTCGCGAAATTATCGCTATGTCAGCCGCGGTCGGTTTGTCCCACAACATGTTTGACGGCGCGTTATACCTTGGCGTGTGCGATAAAATCGTCCCAGGTCTGGCGATGGCCGCGCTCTCATTCGGTCATTTACCCGCTATTTTCGTCCCCTCTGGCCCGATGGCGAGCGGCCTGCCGAACAAAGAAAAAGTGCGCATTCGTCAGCTTTATGCCGAGGGCAAAGCCGATCGTATTGCCCTGCTTGAAGCAGAAGCGGCCTCTTATCACGCACCGGGTACCTGTACGTTCTATGGCACGGCCAACACCAATCAGATGGTCGTTGAATTCATGGGCATGCAGTTGCCGGGTTCGTCGTTCATTCAACCGGATGCTCCGCTGCGCCAGGCGCTGACTGAAGCAGCAGCGCGTCAGGTCACACGCTTGACCGGCAATGGAAACGAGTGGATGCCGCTCGGCAAAATGGTCGATGAAAAAGTGGTGGTAAACGGTATCGTCGCGTTGCTGGCGACGGGCGGCTCAACGAACCACACCATGCACCTGGTGGCGATGGCACGCGCGGCAGGCATTCTGATTAACTGGGATGACTTCTCTGAGCTTTCCGATGTGGTTCCGCTGATGGCACGTCTCTACCCGAACGGCCCGGCTGACATCAACCATTTCCAGGCGGCAGGCGGCGTACCGGTTCTGATCCGCGAGTTGCTTAAAGGCGGTCTGCTGCACGAAGACGTTAACACTGTGGCGGGCTTTGGCCTGCAGCGCTACACCATGGAACCGTGGCTGAACAACGGCGAACTGGACTGGCGCGACGGTGCGCGTGAGCCTCTTGATGAAACCGTTATTGCGACGTTTGACAAACCGTTCTCCCGTCATGGCGGCACCAAAGTGCTGAGCGGGAACCTCGGCCGCGCGGTCATGAAAACCTCTGCAGTGCCGGTTGAAAACCAGGTGGTTGAAGCGCCGGCCATTATTTTCGAAAGTCAGCATGACGTATTACCGGCTTTCGAAGCCGGACTGTTAAACAAAGACTGCGTGGTGGTGGTGCGTCATCAGGGACCAAAAGCGAACGGCATGCCAGAATTACATAAACTTATGCCGCCACTTGGTGTATTATTGGACCGCTGTTTCAAAATTGCGTTGGTCACCGATGGACGACTCTCTGGCGCATCAGGTAAAGTGCCATCAGCGATTCACGTCACTCCCGAAGCCTATGATGGCGGGTTGCTGGCGAAAGTCCGCGATGGCGACATCATCCGCGTCAATGGCCAGACAGGCGAATTGACCCTGCTGGTGGATGAAGCCGAACTTGAAGCCCGTAAGCCGCATATTCCTGACCTGAGCGCGTCGCGTGTGGGAACAGGGCGCGAAATGTTCAGTGCGCTGCGCGAGAAACTTTCCGGCGCTGAACAGGGTGCGACCTGTATTACGTTTTAAGACGACAAGAATTATCGATCTGGCGAGAGAAAAACACTGATGAAAAACTGGAAAACAAGTGCGGAAGCAATCCTGACAACGGGCCCTGTAGTGCCGGTTATCGTGGTGAATAAACTGGAGCACGCCGTTCCGATGGCGAAAGCGCTGGTTGCAGGTGGGGTTCGTGTTCTGGAAGTGACGCTGCGTACGCCATGTGCGATGGATGCAATCCGTGCCATTGCGAAAGAAGTACCTGATGCCATTATCGGTGCTGGTACCGTTCTGAATCCGCAGCAATTGGCTGAAGTGACTGAAGCAGGCGCACAGTTTGCCATCAGCCCTGGCCTGACTGAGCCACTGCTGAAAGCGGCAACCGAAGGTTCTATCCCGTTGATTCCAGGGATCAGCACGGTTTCCGAACTGATGCTGGGTATGGACTACGGTCTGAAAGAGTTCAAATTCTTCCCGGCTGAAGCGAATGGCGGCACTAAAGCGCTGCAAGCGATTGCAGGCCCATTCTCTCAGGTGCGTTTCTGCCCAACTGGTGGTATCTCACCAGCAAACTACCGCGACTACCTGGCGCTGAAAAGCGTGCTGTGTATCGGTGGTTCCTGGCTGGTTCCGGCGGATGCGCTGGAAGCGGGCGACTGGGATCGCATCACCAAACTGGCGCGCGAAGCAGTCGAAGGCGCGAAACAGTAAGACCATCAAAAACGGGCCAAACGGCCCGTTTTGTTTATCCTCTGACGTTCACACTCGCACTGGCTTTTTTCGCTCTCGTCACGGCCTCTTCCACGCTATCCGCTACCGCTAACGTCACACCCAGACGACGCGAACCGTCGATTTCCGGTTTGCCAAATAAACGCACTTGCAGACCCGCCCCCACAGCTGATTCTACGCGATCAAACATCACATTTTGACTGGTGAGTTTCGGGAGGATCACGGCGGAGGCCGCAGGGCCATACTGACGAATTCCGCCCACAGGCAAGCCCAGGAATGCGCGCACATGCAGGGCAAACTCTGAAAGATCCTGAGATATCAGCGTGACCATGCCGGTATCGTGCGGGCGAGGGGACACTTCGCTGAAAATGACGTCGTCGCCACACACAAACAGTTCAACGCCAAACAGGCCGAAACCGCC
This sequence comes from Enterobacter sp. 638, assembly GCF_000016325.1. NCBI lineage: Bacteria > Pseudomonadati > Pseudomonadota > Gammaproteobacteria > Enterobacterales > Enterobacteriaceae > Enterobacter > Enterobacter sp. 638. The sequence continues at coordinate 2,609,030 of NC_009436.1, read as the reverse complement.
CAGGGCGATGACCACTTTACGGGCGATCTCCTGTGCGCGCTCAAGCGCCAGAGCGCTCATTTTTTGTGGCTGCCAGGATTCACGGTAATCGCCGTCTTCCTGACGATGCCCAATCGGGTCGCAGAAATGCACGCCGTCAACCGCGCTCACTGTGAGCAGGGTGATTTCAAAATCAAATTTCACCACGCCCTCAACGATGACGCGTCCGGCACCCGCACGTCCACCCTGTTGGGCATAGTCCCAGGCTTTATCCAGCGCGCTTTCATCGCGAATAAAGCTCTGTCCTTTACCCGAGGAACTCATTACCGGCTTAATGATGCACGGGTAACCAATCTCTTCAACGGCCAGCAGGAAATCGGCTTTGCCATCGGCGAAACGGTAGCTTGACGTCGGGATTGCCAACTCTTCCGCCGCGAGACGACGTATGCCTTCACGGTTCATGGTCAGCTTCGCGGCGCGCGCGCAAGGCACGATGCGCTGGCCTTCCGCTTCCAGTGACAGCAAGGTATCGGTCGCGATGGCTTCGATTTCCGGCACGACATAGTCAGGATTTTCGCGTTCGATCAGTGCGCGAAGGGCATTGCCATCCAGCATATTGATAACGTACGACCGGTGTGCCACGTGCATGGCCGGGGCATCGGCATAACGATCTACAGCGATCACTTCGATGCCCAGACGCTGGCATTCAATCGCCACTTCTTTTCCCAGTTCGCCCGAACCTAACAGCATGACGCGCGTGGCTGCCGGACGCAGCGCAGTTCCTAAACAAGTCATAAAATCCCCCTGAAAAAGTTGCGCGCAGTATATACGAAAACGTTTGCGTGTGTCTTCACCAGGGAAAGGGAATGATGCTGGGTTGGGAAATTTGCGCTTCTTTAGCACGGACAGACATTTCCTGACATCACCTCGCTTAGGCTGTGATAATTGTGAACGGATAAGTGGGGAAGAATATGTCAGGCTGGTTAAATCAATTGCAGTCGATGTTAGGTCAAAAGGCGTCATCATCCGGCGAGCAGGGGCTGAGCAAGCTGCTGGTGCCGGGGGCACTGGGCGGTCTGGCTGGCTTATTGGTGGCGAATAAATCCTCGCGAAAGCTGTTGGCCAAGTACGGCACCGGCGCGCTGTTAGCCGGTGGAGGAGCCATCGCCGGAACGGTGCTCTGGAATAAGTACAAGGATAAAGTCCGAACGGCTCATCAAGGCGAACCCCAGTTTGGGCAACACACTTCGCCAATTGATGTGCGCACCGAGCGGTTAATTCTGGCGCTGGTCTTTGCTGCTAAAAGCGACGGACACATTGACGACCAGGAGCGCACCGCCATTGAACAGCAGATGCAGGAAGCGGGCGTGGAGGAGCAGGGCAGAGCGTTGGTAGCCCAGGCGATTGAACAACCGCTGGATCCCGCGCGTCTGGCGCAGAGTGTGAAGAATGAAGAAGAAGCGCTTGAGCTGTATTTCCTCAGCTGTGCGGCTATTGACATCGATCACTTTATGGAACGCAGCTATCTGAATGCGCTGGGCGACGCGCTCAAAATTCCGCAGGATGTTCGCGAAGGCATTGAAAAGGATATTCAGGCGCAAAAACAGGCATTGCCGGGCTAAATTTTGCCTGCGGGTGTCACGTTTCGCTTGCATCATGCGTGTGTTTTGCCACCCTTATAGGGTGTAAAACATAAAAGAAAGACTGACATGCTGCCAAAAGCCCGACGCATTCCAAAAGCGCTCACCGTTCACGGTGACACGCGCATCGATAATTACTACTGGCTGCGGGACGATTCACGCTCGCAGCCAGAGGTGCTTGACTACCTTCACCAGGAAAATGACTATGGCCGTCAGGTCATGTCTTCTCAGCAGGCGTTGCAGGATCACCTGTTGGCGGAAATGGTCGCGCGCGAACCGCAGCGCGATATCTCTGCGCCCTGGACCCGAAACGGTTACCGCTATCGCCACATCTACGAATCGGGCAACGAATACGCCATCTATCAGCGCCAGTCGGTATTAAGCGCCGAGTGGGACGACTGGGAAATACTGCTTGATGCCAATCAGCGTGCCGCACACAGCGAATTCTACACGCTCGGTGGGATGGGCATTTCGCCTGACAACACCATTATGGCGCTGGCCGAGGATTATCTTTCGCGGCGGCAGTATGGTCTGCGATTTCGCAATCTGGAGACCGGAAACTGGTATCCGGAAATGCTCGATAACGTCTCGTCTGCTTTCGTCTGGGCGAACGATTCAGAAACGGTCTATTACATTAAAAAGCATGCGCTGACGTTACTGCCTTATCAGGTGTGGCGCCACACGGTGGGTACTTCGTCGGATAACGACGAGCTGGTGTATGAAGAAAAAGACGAGACGTTTTACGTCAGCCTGCATAAAACCACCTCAAAGCACTATGTGATTATCTCGCTGGGCAGTGCGACTACCACGGAAGTGCTGCTGCTGGACGCCGAACTGCCGGATGCCCAGCCGCTCTGTTTTTTGCCGCGTCGAAAAGACCATGAATACAGTCTCGATCACTTCCAGCACTCTTTTTATCTGCGCTCTAACCGTGAAGGCAAAAACTTCGGCCTGTATAAAACCAAAGTGCGTGATGAACGCAAATGGGAAGTGCTGATCCCGGCTCGCGATCAGGTCATGCTGGAAGGATTTACCCTGTTCACCGACTGGCTGGTGGTGGAAGAGCGCCAGCGCGGGCTGACCAGTATTCGTCAAATTAACCGTAAAACGCGTGAAGTCGTGGGTATTGCCTTTGACGATCCGGCCTACGTGACGTGGATTGGTCATAATCCCGAACCGGAATCTTCGCGGCTACGCTACGGCTATTCCTCAATGACCACACCGGATACGCTATTTGAACTGGATATGGATACCGGACAGCGGAAGGTGATCAAACAGGCGGAAGTCACCGGCTTTGACGCCAGCCATTACCGTAGCGAACACCTGTGGGTGACGGCTCGGGACGGCGTAGAAGTGCCGGTATCATTGGTCTATCACAAAGATCATTTCCGCAAAGGCAAAAATCCGCTGCTGGTTTACGGCTACGGCTCGTACGGGTCCAGTATGGATGCGGATTTCAGTAGCAGCCGACTGAGCCTGCTCGACCGGGGATTTGTGTATGCGATTGCGCACATCCGCGGCGGCGGGGAGTTGGGACATTACTGGTATGAAGACGGCAAGTTCCTGAAGAAGAAAAATACCTTTAACGACTATCTCGACGTTTGCGACGATCTGATCGCGAAAGGCTACGGCGATCCTGACCTGTGCTTTGGTATGGGCGGCAGCGCAGGCGGAATGCTCATGGGAGCAGTCATCAACCAGCGCCCGGAACGATTCAAGGGCATTGTTGCGCAGGTGCCTTTCGTCGACGTGGTGACCACCATGCTGGATGAATCGATCCCCTTAACTACCGGTGAATTTGAGGAATGGGGTAATCCGCAGGATGAAACCTATTATCGCTACATGAAGGAATACAGCCCGTACGATAACGTGGAGCCCAAAGCCTATCCTCATATGCTGGTGACGACAGGCCTGCATGATTCTCAGGTGCAATACTGGGAGCCGGCAAAATGGGTGGCGAAACTGCGTGAATTAAAAACGGACGATAATTTACTGCTGCTTTGCACGGATATGGACTCCGGGCACGGCGGTAAATCTGGCCGCTTTAAATCGTATGAAGGGGTGGCGCTGGAATTTGCCTTTATCATTGGCCTTGCACAGGGGACGCTGCAAGGCCATTCAGCCGATCAGGCCTCGTCCAGATAATGGCGCAGCGTCAGGCGCAGCTCCGGGCTCATGCGGTCGAGGTTGTTGTATAACCAGCGCAAATAACCCGGATCGCGATCGGCCACTTCAGACACCGCTTTCCCGCGATATTTACCAAAGGTAAAGGTCGTCAACAGCGCAGGGCGGCCGGTGATGGTCGCCATATCATCCGGCGTCCATCCCGAGTTATTCATGATATCAATGAGCAACGCTGCCGTAATATAGCAATCATACAGCGCGCGGTGGTGATGGAGACCTTCCGGCGTTTTGACGTTCAGCTTGCGGGATTTATACAACGCCATATTGCTGTATTTAATCCCCGGCCATAAGCGCCGCGCCAGCTTCATCGTGCAGATCCATTCCCCGGGCATTTCAGGCAATACGCGGCGATCAAAACTCGCGTTATGCGCGACATACCATGTGCTGCCGTAGTAGTTCGGAATCACCTCTTCAATCCACGGTTTATCGGCCACCATCGATTCTGTTATGCGGTGAATCGCCATCGCCTGAGGGCTGATAGGGCGATCGGGACGAACCAGATGGCTCATCGGGTTAACTATCTGTCCGTTGATGACGTCAACAGACGCGACCTCGACAATCCCGCCCTGCAGATCGCAGGTTTCAGTATCGATGACACGCAGCATGGCTCGCTCCTGGCCTTAAAACGTTTAGCGTAATGGAATGATATCACCTTGCCAACCCTGCTTACCCCAGGAACCCGTTAATAAGAGTTCGCCTTTATCCGCGCGAACAATTAATTGCCCACTTGCATCCCACAGCGCGCTGTTCCCGTGAGCATTCGCCATCAGGACGGCGATAGCGTATCTATGGGCGAAACGTTGCAGGCGGCTAATCGAATCGCGGCAACGCGTCTCACTGATGGCCTGACTGCTGGTGAATAATGCAGCCAGAGGATCGATAGCGGGGAGTTCTGTTTTGCTGTCGACGATGAGCAGGTGCGGATCGTCTGCAGACAGGCACGCACCGGTGCCCTGTCGATAGCACAACGGTCTGGCCATTTTAGGGGAAAACAGCGCAAGCCCTTTCTGGCGAGTGCCCTTGATATCGAGCGTTAACCCGGCGATCACCGTAATGTTGAGAGTGTGAGCGGCGCGAACGACGGGAGCCAAATCGTGCTCACTGGGCGGGGCGGCCAAAATACCGCTGTCATTTGCCGGGCCCGTCAATGAGAGTTCCGGGAAAACCAGTAAATGGCACTGTTGACGGGCGGCTGCGTCGATAAAACGCAGGTGGTCTTGAACGTGGGCGTCGATACCCTGTTGGCCTGGGTCGTACTGGGCGGCGGCAACATTCCATGGAGACATCGTGATTTCCTTATGCACTTCGTCGCAAAGATTCGATAATACACCTGAATAATTCAGGGTTTTCTTATCCTGCCACAATCCCTGTAAGGAAATGTCACCAGATGCAGCGTTTACTTAACTTTAGGTTCGTAAGGTAAGCGCGACAGCGTCACAGAGGTAAGGCGATGCGCAATCAGTCGTTCGCGAAACCAGTCGCGCAGATGAGCGGGCTGTTCGCGCTCAACGACTTCGGCAATGATAGGCATGTTATAGCGTTCTTTAAAGGCCACACCCGCAGCCGCCAGATCGACGTTTACTTTATCCATCTCGTCCTGAGGAAGGGTCGCCAGATTAATCTTCATTCTCTTCTCCTGTTTTTGCGGCGCCAACGTTACCGCGGTTGCATGCCGTTGACAAGCCGCCGGAGGATGATCCTCGACTCAGATATTATACAGCGTTATCCTCTGTCAGATAGACATAACCAAAAGGAATGATTGAAATGGTATTTACCTCATCCCGCGCGGCTTGTGCACTGACTTTTTTCCTCTCCGTTGTGGCGGCTCCCGCAGCGCTGGCGCACGCGCATCTGAAACACCAATATCCTGCCGCTGACGCGCAAGTCGCCGCCGCGCCACAGGCGCTGACGTTGAATTTTTCGGAAGGCATCGAGCCAAAATTTAGCGGCATTACGATCACCGGCGATAAGCAGCAAATCGTAAAAGTCGGTGCGGTAAAACGGGCTGAAAATGATAAAACTCAGCTTATCGCGCCGCTTGAGCAAGCATTAACGCCGGGGACCTATCAGGTGGATTGGCATGTGGTGTCCGTTGACGGCCACAAAACCAAAGGCAGCTATCACTTCAGCGTGAAATAACATGCTGGCATTCAGCTACGTCGCCCTGCGCTTTGTGCACTTTGCCGCGCTGATACTTATTTTCGGTAACGCGTTGTACAGCGCGTGGCTGGCGCCTTCCTCGTTGCAACGCCTGATGACGCGCCGCTTTAAGCGACAGCAAAAAATCGCTGCCATCCTGAGCCTGGGATCCGCGGTGCTGATGCTGGCGACGCAGGGCGGTTTAATGGGCGAGGGCTGGGCTGACGTTTTGCGTCCTGAAGTGTGGATGGCGGTTGCCAGCACCCAGTTTGGCAGCGTCTGGCTGTGGCAGATTGTTTTTGCAGTGCTGACCGCATGTGCGGCGTGGATCGCCCCAACCAAAAGTGCGCGGCTGATATTAATGTTGGCAGCCAGTCAGTTCGTTCTTCTGGCAGGTGTCGGACATGCGGCGATGCGTGACGGCGCCGAGGGCGTGTTACAACGCGTCAATCATGCGATTCATCTGCTTTGTGCTGCAATATGGGTTGGCGCGCTGCTGCCGCTCATTTTTTGTCTGCGCCTGACTAAGGGGCGCTGGCGCAATGCAGCCATTTATACCATGATGCGTTTTTCTCGAGTGGGTCACTATGCGGTGGCGGGTCTGATTTTATCCGGCATCGCTAACATGCTATTGATCATCGGGATAACTGTGCCATGGCGTACGGAATATGGGCAGATGCTTTTGTTCAAATGTGCGCTGGTGGCGCTAATGGTAGCCATTGCGCTGGTGAATCGGTATGTTCTGGTGCCACGATTCCGCCCTGATGCCGGGCGTGAGCAACAATTTTTTATCTGGATGACACAGGCTGAGGTTGTATTAGGGGCGCTGGTGCTGGCAATCGTCAGTCTTTTCGCCACCTGGGAGCCTTTCTGACAAGGTTTAACGCTATGAAAAAAACAGTGCTTTCTCTTTTATTGCTGGCTTGCGCCGGTTCCGCGGTTGCTGCCCCACAGGTGATTACCGTGAGTCGCTTCGAGGTGGGTAAAGAAAAATGGGCTTTCAATCGGGAAGAGGTCATGCTCACCTGCCGTCCAGGACACGCCCTGTACGCGATTAACCCCAGTACGCTGGTGCAATATCCACTGAACGATGTGGCAGAAAAGCAGGTCGCTAACGGTCAAAGCAAGGGACAGCCGATCAGCGTTATTCAGATTGATGACCCGGCAAACCCGAGCCAGAAGATGAGTCTTGCGCCTTTTATCGAGCGCGCCGATAAGCTCTGTTAGGCCCACACGTTTCCAATAAAAAAACCGCAGGCTTCTTTCGAAAGCATTGCGGTTTTTTTGTTTTGGGATGATCTCACGCTTTTTTTCTGACCACTTTAGTCGCGGACTGGAAAACCTGGCGTCGTCATCTATTCTTAGAGTGTCAGGCGTAGTTAGCCTGCATTAATGCCAACTTTTAGCGCACGGCTCTATCCCAAGAGCCATTTCCCTGGACCGAATACAGGAATCGTATTCGGTCTCTTTTTATCTGCATGATAATGAACTCATTTCCCGTTTTGAGTCTCTGCAGATGAAGAACGTCCTGTGCTTCTCTTTTAACCATACCACAATCGGGCAGGCGAAAGTCCAGCGCTTTTTGGCGGTTTTGTTAAATTTATGTAGGTTAGCGGCGAAGCTGCCATCCGGTTAAAACCGTGCTTTAACGGACTCCGCAATCTCATCCAGTAAGCCAAAGCGACGGCGGTATTCCGCGCGCTTTTTGCTGGCGATACTTTCAAGCGATTTACGCTCCATTGCTAACGGCAACGCCCAGCGGAACGATGAGATTTTGTTACCGTCGATAGAAGCCCAGAATTCATCATAGCTGGCATGGAAGTGACGGCCTTTGCTCAGGCGATAGCGCAGGGCGCGGAACACGTGGCCCTCATCACTGACGCCGTAAATAGCTTTAATATCACTTTGAGCTACGAGATTAAAAATGACTTCCATCAGCACGCGTTTCGGGAACAGGCCGTGGCAAGCTCGGGTGGCTTTTTTGATTGCGTCACGCGTCACGCCTCTGCGCGGTCCCTGAAGTCCACCGATAACCAGTGCTGAATGATCGCCTTCAGGCACGACGCTGAATGTCAGGCTCGCCAGCAGAGTGTCTTCATTGTCGCGCAGCCAAAGCGTGCTCTCGCCTTCGCGCTCCGCTTTGCTTGCGGTTGACGCAAATACGGTATAGCCAACGTCATCTTTTGCCTGAAAGTGCACAACGGGCTGCGCAATTTGATGGGTAAGGGCGTTTTTCAAGTTGGCATCAGGTAAAGCATCCAGCCATTCATAGTGGTGAATGACCGCCTCGGCACGCTGTTTAGCGCCGATTCCTCGTGTCAGATATTGCCGATGCGTTTTACTCGGCAACGTGATCTGTGCAGCCAGCAGCTTGTCAAAATCAGCCCGTCGCGACAGCGCAGTCAACATGTGGTTAGTCGAAGACCAGAACAGCAATGAGCGCAGGAAGAACTTTAGACGATAGTCACGCTTGCGCCAGATTGCGCCAGGGATAAGCTGGCCATTGATCAGCGATGAAATAATATTAACGGGTTGTGCTTCAGGCACATCGATTTGCAGGCTGGTGTTTGACACGATGGAGACCTCATTAGAATTCTCAGTCTATTCTAAGGTCCTGAACAGGATGATTTAAGAGTTGCTAAACCTTTATTTCGGCTTCGTTTAACCATGATTGATATTGGCAACAAAACCCGGCGATCTTTTTAAATGAAATAGCAAGCTATACTTTTAAAGGAGGCGCTATGTATCAATTATTCGATGGCAAAAAATGGCGGCATATCTGGGTAGTAAGCGACATTCACGGTTGCTACCAGCGGCTGATTGATGAATTAAAACAGCGCGGTTTTAATCCGAGTAAGGATTTGCTTATTTCCGTCGGTGACCTTATCGATCGCGGGCCGGATAGCGTCAAATGCCTGCAACTGACACAGGAAAAATGGTTCCATGCGGTGCGGGGCAATCATGAACAAATGGCGCTGGATGCCCTCGAAAATAATGATTTTGCACTCTGGACGATAAATGGAGGTATATGGTTTTCTCGCCTGACGTCTTCGCAAAAATTAAAAGTAATAATATTACTCAAGGCGTGCCGGGAATTACCGCATATTATTGAAATAACCTGTGAAAGTGGCCGAAATGTTATTGCTCATGCCGATTACCCCTCTTCGGCTTACCTTCGCGATAAACCAGTCAATCTCCATCGCGTGTTGTGGAATCGAGAGCGGTTGACCCGTTTACTGAACGGAGAGGGGGAAGGGATTTCTGGCGCTGACCATTTCTGGTTTGGCCATACTCCACTCGACAAACGCAGCGACTTTCACAACCTGCACTATATCGATACGGGCGCTGTGTTCGGTGGAGCGTTGACGCTGGCTCAATTACAGTAATTAAAAGTCGCTGTATTCCTGTGCGGGTGACCAGAATCCGTCAATAAAATCTTCGACAGGGTAGCAACCGCCATGGCGGATTCGCTGTTCTTTCTTCGACGCCACGCACTGCCATTCGGTGTTGTAAACATCGATAACGATGTCATCACAGCCGCCGTCCAGGTAACAAACAAAAAGTACCAGTGCAAACATCTCATCCTCTGATCTGGCTTCCAGACTATGAGTGTAGGGGATGATTTATCGCAGGGGAAATTTGAGGGGATAAATAACCCGCCTTCGGGCGGGTTCTTTTTGAATCAGGCAAGACGCATGACCCAGGCATCGGACTGTTGATCGTAGTGCTCACGGTAGAGAACGGAATGTTCGCCATCAAGGATTGCTGGGACACTGGTGTCCGCATCCCAGGCATCAAGCTGCATACATAAATCCGGATCGGATTTACACGGAATGGTTAACGTTCGATCGCCTTGGTTATCGCCTTGCAACTCGGCATCGTCGATTTCAAATGCGCCGATACGCACGTTGGTTTTCGTCATAATGCTCTCCGCAGTTTTGCTTAAAATCTGGTTCGACCAGTGTGATCGTCCATTTTTTAGCGTAGTGCAGGAGAGCAAAAGTGCCAGTGAAAATGCGCGGTTTTTTAATTGGCGCTGTCGTGGACGGTAAACAAACGACCGTCGCGAACGAGTTCTCGCGGATAGCTGTTTTTCAGCCTGGAACCAATTTTCTTCGCCAGCCCTAAGGGAAAGCCCTGATAAGTGACGACCACTTCGTCACTCGTGGGCGCGAGCTCAGGATAAACATCGCGTCCGCGATACCACTCTTCTGCTTCAGTGTGGGTCAGAGCAAAGGTGTTCGCGTCATTGGCCAGGGCGATGACCGCCTCATGCTGCCAGCGGTAGCCTTTATTATGCACTTCGGCTAATCGCATGCCGATACGGGAGAAACGCACTTTGCCGATCATCGTTTCGACTTCCACCGGGAAGAGCCAGATCTCTTTATCGCGTTGCCAGAGACGTAAATTCTCATCCCACTGAAGCCCTGCTTTTTGCGCCGCAGCGACAATCTGTGCCGTCTCGCGCCCTTTGAGTGGGGCAAACGGGAAATTACCAACTTTGTATTTCGGCGCAGGCAATGGCTCAATGACCGCCGTTTTACGCATACGCGCAACGAAGAAACCTTCGCAATCGAATATCTGCGGGAAAACGTGCAGGAACCCTTCAGGCGTCACTGCCTCTGTTGCGGAGGGGAAAAGCGAATCTAGCGGCAGAAACTCTACCGCCTGGGGGTATTGTTCTTTGAGCCACAGGCATACCGATTCGTTTTCGTCACGGTTCAACGTGCAGGTAGAGTAAACCAGCATTCCACCGGGGCGCAGCGCATGAAACGCGCTGTCGATAAGTTCGCGCTGGGTGGCGGCAATCTCGAGATTACTGGCAACAGACCAGTTTTTAAGCGCGTCGGGATCTTTACGGACCACACCTTCACCTGAACACGGCGCATCCAGCAGAATGGCATCGAAGGATTCCGGCAACGCGGCACCAAAAACGCGTCCGTCAAAGTGGGTCAGGGCGACATTACTGATCCCGCAGCGACTGATGTTGGCGTGTAACACTTTGACCCGGCTTGCTGAAAATTCATTCGCCAGAATGACACCGCGATTACCCATTCGCGCGGCGATTTGGGTGGTTTTTGAACCTGGTGCCGCCGCAACATCCATCACCCGTTCTGGCTGATTATCCTCTGCAAACAACGCAGTGACCGGAAGCATCGAGCTGGCTTCCTGAATATAAAACAGCCCGCTTAAATGTTCGGCCGTGCTCCCGAGCGGCAGTGCATCCTCATCTTCGCGTTCAATCCAGAAACCTTCTGCGCACCATGGCACGGGCGTCAACTGCCAGCGATACGGAGAAACCAGCGCCAGGAAATCTTCTACGCTGATTTTGAGTGTATTGACGCGAATGCTGCGGCGTAAAGGGCGCTGGCAGGCTGCGATAAACGCATCAAAAGAGAGATGAGCGGGAAGCGCCTCGCGCATTTGCGCCAGGAATTCGTCAGGAAAAAATACGGAGTTTTGAGCCACGGACACACCATTGGGAATAGTTCAGGCGCGCAGTGTAACATAAAGGCTCCGGCGCGTTGACACCGGAGCCTGTGGGATTAACGTGGCAGTGCGGTTCCCCATTCACGCCACTCTTTCGGTTCACTCTCGAGCAACAAGAAATGTTTACCCGTCTGCGCTTTCGGCGCGAGCGGAGTACCCGGTGGGGTGGCAAAGGCTATACCGCCGCGAATGAACTGGTTAAACGTCCCGGTTTTCACAACGCCGCCGGTCAGACCGAAGTCCAGCGAATATCCCGAGGCCATCCAGAAGACTGAGTTGTTGCGAACCAGATGCTGGAAGCGTTCGCTGATGCGCAGCCCAACCATCACGCGATCTGACAGAGTGCCCAGCGTCAAGCCAGTAACGGTCCCGACCTCGATACCGCGGAACAGCACTGGCGTACCGATGCTCATGGAGCCCGCTTCCGGCACTTCGACCACAATGCTCAATCCGTCAAGATAACGCGAGTCGGTGATCGTCGCTTCCTGGAGTTCAAAGTCGCGACGCGCCTTACCGCTGCCCGGTTCAACGTTGATATAAGGCTGCAGAATGGTGTCCAGATGCTCGACCCCCGCCGCAGAAATCTGCGGGGTAACGACCGAGAAGCGTGTTCCCATGCGGGCAAAGTTCTGCACGTATTCCGGATAAAGGACCGCTGTAGCCTGCACTTCATTGCGTGCGGTAATCAGCGTCAGTTTCTGGATCTGCCCGATATCAATCCCTAAATAGCGAATCGGCATTCCCTCGGCGAGTTTGCCCGCGTCAAAGGCGTGCAGCGTAATCTGGCCGCCGACCGCACGCGCGGCGGTTTCGGACGGATACAGAATACGTTTGTCGCCTTTGCGCTGGTTGGCACCCGCACCACTTAAGTTATCGAAGCTGATCGCACCACGCAGCGCACGGGAGAGGGGAGCCGCTTGTACGGTCAACCCGCTGCCATTGAGCTGCACTTTTGCACCGCCTTCTGCCCAGAACACGCTGTTGGCAGTCAGTAAGTTACGATATTCCGGTTTGATATGCAGTTCGATATCAAAGGCATTGGCACGCGGTCGCACGGTGATGATTTCGCCCACCTGGAACTTGCGATATAAAACGACTGAACCCGCCTGAACGTCAGGCAGTGTGTCGGCGCTGAGCGTCATCGTGGTCGTTGGCAAGTCGCTCATGCTGTTTTCAATTGCTTTATCCAGATTGGCATACAGCGGATAGGCTTCGCGCATTTCGCCTTTCTGACCCGGCAGGATACGGACGCCGCCGCTGAGCCATTCGCCAGCGCTTGCGCCAAGGAACTCAACCCCGTCGAAACCCACTTTGACATCTACGCGGCTGTTAACCACGAATTTGCTGTCGCCATGCACTAGATCGCGGTATTGCGGATCGACCGCCACGGAGAAAATCACGCCGTCTTCCGTCAATTTACGTTCCAGGACCTGGCCCACCTGCACGCCATGTAAGAGTAACGGCTGGCCCGCTTCGATACCGTAGCTTTCTGGTGCATTGAGGGTCAGCGTCATCACACCGGGCTTTTGCAGCAGGGCTTTATCCGCTGGGGCAATGACAAAATTATTGTTAGGTTTGCCATCACCGGGAATCAGCTCAAAGGTGCTGCCTGTCAGCAGACTGCTGATGTTGGCGTCGCTGAGTGAGAGTTTTGGATTGCGAAGCTCAAGCCGTGTTCTCTCGCGAAGCAGATCGACCACGCTTGGATCAACGGTCATTTCGCCAGTCACTGAACCACCCGGATTCAGCGTCAGTTTGGTGAGCTGACCCACCTGCAAGCCTTGATACATCAGCGGTGTAGAGCCGGCTTTCAAACCTTGTGCGTCCGGCAATGCCAGTTTCACGATTACGCCGCGCTGGCTATGCGCCAAATCGGCATACAGCCCGAAATTGTCATCGACCTCAGCGGGTTTAGACCCTTCTGGTGAGTCGAAGGCGATAGCACCATTAACGAGTGCTGCCAGGCTTTCGAGCTTCACTTTTGCGCCGCTCAAGCTAACGTCAGCATCCACGCCCGATACGTTCCAGAAACGGCTGCCTTTTTTGACCAGCGAAGTGAATCGACGCTCGATCAGCACATCAATCGTCACACCCTGTTTATTCGGGTTAATGGCGTAGTCATAGACGCGCCCGACCGGGATTTTGCGAAAATAGACCAGCGACCCGCTGTTGAGTGAGCCCAAATCCGGCGAGTGAAGCTGAATCATCAGATCGCCGTTGTTCAGCCGGTATTTTGGTTGTGTATCCAGCGCGGTAAAGTGTTCCTGAGGCTCACCTTTACCTGGCATCATACCGATGTAGTTCCCGCCAACCAACGCATCCAGCCCAGAAACGCCCGCCAGAGACGCTTTTGGCGTAACCAGCCAGAACTGCGTTTCACTGCGCAGCGCATCCTGCATATCCGCTTTGATGCTGGCACGAACCTCGATTTTATTCAGATCCTTACCGAGCCGGATATCCTGGACAGTGCCCACTTCAACGCCCTGGAAGCGAACGGGTGTTCGCCCAGCGACAATGCCGTCGGCGGTCTGGAAATCAATGGTCACGGTATTACCGCGATCTTCGTAACTCGTCCAGATAAGCCAACCCGCTATCATCAATGCGATAACAGGCAGTAGCCAGAAGGGCGAAATACGGCGTTTTGTTTTAATTCTCGCTTCAGTCGGCGAAGCGGGCGTTTCCTGACTCATGTGCATCCCAAAGTAAGCGGCTATCCAGCCATTCCACTGCAAGAATAGTCAATATCACCGCAGAGCCGAAATAAAAAGCCGCGGGTCCCATAGTAAAAGCAAGTAACTGATCGCGATTGATCAGCGACATCATCAACGAAATAACGAACAAATCCAACATCGACCAGCGGCCAATCCATGTAACAAAACGCAAAAGCAAGATACGTGCCCGTAGCCCTTGTTCACACTTAAACTGAATGCTAATGAGCAAGGTAAACATGACAATCACTTTGGTAAACGGCACCAAAATACTGGCAATAAACACCACGCCAGCCACCGCGAAGTTACTGTGCGCCAGGGAGACGATGCCAGACATAATGGTGTCTTCCTGCCGTCCGCCGTTAAGATAAATAACGGAGATCGGTAGGAGATTTGCCGGGAGTAGGAACACAATCGAAGCGATCAGTGCGGCCCAGCATTTTTGCAAACTGTGTTTACGGCGCAGGCGCAATGGAATGTGACAGCGAGGACAGCGGCCCCGCGCGTCAGGCAATCCCGTAAAATGGCAGCCCAGACAGGCCCTGAGATTAGGATCGGGACGTGTTGCAGGGCGCTGAGGATAGAAGCGTTCCCACAGCTGTTCCACATTCAGGTGAATCAGCGTCAGGATGCTCAGCAGCACAAGGGCGATGAAGGCAAACAACCCAATACCTGGCTGCAAAAAGGCGTAATCCTGCACTTTAATGGACGTCACCCCGATGCCCACCAGATAGATATCCAGCATCACCCACTCTTTAAGCTTCTCAAGCATCAGCAGGACCGGGCGCAGATTCATGCCTAAAATATTGCCGAACCAGAGATAGGCAATAGCAACCACCAGCACCACCGGTGCGCCGACGGTGCAAAACAGCACCATAGCTCCCGTCAGCGGATCGCCTTGCTGAGTCATCTGCCATATGCCTTGCAGCAGGTTTGCGTCGATCCGCACGCCAAGCAGATAGAGCTTGAGCAGCGGTTCACCCCATGCGAAAGGCATCAGCAAAAGCATCGTGACAGCCATGGCGGCCAGTCGCGTCAACGACCAGTCGCGTCCATCGCGGATTTTGGCATCACAGCGAGGGCAATAGGCACTCTGGTGCGATTTCATCTTCGGCAACATAAAAAGCGTATCGCACTGCGGACAACGCTGATAATGTGCACGCGGTAGCGCATCACTGACCGAGTGGACAGTGATCTTTTTTGCCGGCGTAATTTTCGGATTATTGAGAGCCATTAGTCGCGCATAAAAGGATTAATTAACGTTATATTAACTCATCTTGGGATTCATCTTGAGAATGAAAGCATTTAATGTTTAGTTAAAAAGGCTATGCACACATTTTGTAGACAACCAAGTGATTGATTAATGAACAAAACAGAATTCTACGCGGATCTTAACCGTGATTTCCAGGCATTGATGACAGGGGAGACCAGTTTTTTAGCGACTCTGGCTAACACCAGCGCGTTGCTGTTTGAACGTCTGTCGGATGTGAACTGGGCGGGTTTTTACCTTCTGGAAGGAAATACGCTGGTACTCGGGCCGTTCCAGGGCAAGCTGGCGTGCGTGCGAATCCCTGTAGGTCGGGGCGTATGCGGTACGGCGGTTGCACAAAATCAGGTCCAGCGCGTTGAAGATGTACATGCCTTCGACGGACATATTGCGTGCGATTCGGCGAGCAATGCCGAAATCGTTCTGCCGCTCAGCGTAAACAATCAGATTATTGGCGTTCTGGATATCGACAGTACCGCGTTTGGCCGCTTCACTGATGAAGATGAGCAGGGCCTTCGTGAGTTAGTCGCAAATCTTGAAAACGTATTAAACGCGACCGATTATCAAAAATTCTTTGCGAGCGTCGCAGGATAATCAACGGATAACGTAGCATTTACGGATGGCGTCATTATAATGTCGCCTGTTCATGCCTGCGGCTTATTGGCAACGTCCGTTGTAATCAGGAAATTTCATGGAAAATCAACCTAAGTTGAATAGTAGCAAAGAAGTTATCGCCTTTCTGGCAGAGCGTTTCCCACAGTGTTTCAGTGCTGAAGGCGAAGCTCGCCCCCTGAAAATTGGTATTTTTCAGGATCTGGTAGCGCGCGTTGAGGGTGAGATGAGTCTCAGTAAAACCCAACTTCGCTCTGCCTTACGTCTTTATACTTCAAGCTGGCGTTACCTTTACGGTATCAAGCTGGGCGCGACGCGTGTCGATCTCGACGGCAATCCTTGTGGTGAGCTGGACGAACAGCACGTCGAGCATGCCCGTAAACAGCTTGAAGAAGCGAAAGCGCGTGTTCAGGCACAGCGTGCTGAACAGCAGGCGAAAAAACGCGAAGCTGCCGCGGCGAATGGTGAAGAAGCGCCTCGTCGTGAACGCAAACCGCGTCCTGCTCCGCGTCGTAACGAAAATAGCGAGCGTAAACCGCGTGCTGAGAAGCCAGCGGCTAAAGCACAACCTGCGCCTCGTGAAGAACAACGCCACACTCCGGTTTCTGACATCACCGCGCTGAGCGTTGGTCAGTCTCTCAAGGTGAAAGCGGGTAACAATGCGATGGATGCCACCGTACTCGAAATCACCAAAGATGGCGTTCGTGTGCAGCTGACTTCTGGCATGTCAATGATTGTACGCGCAGAACACCTGGTGTTCTGAAACGGAGGCCAAGCCTGGCATGAACACTCTTTTTAAGATCACCGCACTGGCAGGCCTGTTAGCAATAACAGGCCATGCTTTCGCTGTGGACGATATTACGCGGGCCGATCAAATTCCGGTATTAAAGGAAGAGACTCAGCACGCAACGGTGAGTGAGCGCGTGACGTCGCGTTTCACCCGTTCGCACTATCGTCAGTTCGATCTCGATCAGGCCTTTTCGGCCAAAATCTTTGATCGCTACCTGAACCTGCTTGATTACAGCCATAACGTGCTGCTGGCAAGCGATATTGAACAGTTCGCAAAACGTAAAAGCGACGTCGGCGATGAGCTGCGCAGCGGTAAACTCGATCTGTTCTACGATCTGTATAACCAATCTCAGAAGCGTCGTTTTGAACGTTATCAATACGCGTTAAAAGTGCTGGAACGTCCAATGGACTTTACCGGCAACGACAACTTTAATCTCGATCGCAGCAAAGCCCCGTGGCCTAAAACGGAAGCTGAGCTGAATGCACTGTGGGACGGTAAGGTTAAGTTCGATGAATTGAGCCTGAAACTCACGGGGAAAGACGAGAAAGAGATCCGTGAAACGCTGACGCGCCGCTACAAATCGGCGATTCGCCGTTTGGCGCAAACCAACAGTGAAGATGTATTCTCACTGGCGATGACCGCGTTTGCTCACGAAATCGATCCGCATACCAATTATCTTTCCCCGCGTAACACCGAACAGTTCAATACTGAAATGAGCCTGTCTCTGGAAGGTATTGGTGCCGTGCTGCAAATGGACGAAGATTACACGGTAATCAACTCCATGGTTGCCGGCGGTCCAGCGGCGAAGAGCAAATCCATTGGCGTGGGTGACCGAATTGTTGGCGTTGGTCAGACGGGTCAGGGCATGGTCGATGTGATCGGCTGGCGCCTTGATGATGTGGTTGCGCTCATCAAAGGTCCGAAAGGAAGCAAGGTCCGCCTTGAGATCCTGCCTGCTGGTAAAGGTACGAAGACCAAAATTGTCACATTGACTCGCGAACGTATTCGTCTTGAAGACCGCGCGGTGAAAATGTCGGTGAAAACCGTTGGCAAAGAAAAAGTCGGCGTTCTCGATATTCCTGGTTTCTACGTCGGTTTAACAGACGATGTGAAAGTGCAGCTGCAGAAGCTTGAAAAGCAGAATGTCAGTAGCGTGATCATCGACCTGCGAACCAACGGCGGTGGAGCACTGACAGAAGCCGTTTCACTTTCTGGCCTGTTTATCCCGTCTGGGCCTGTTGTCCAGGTGCGTGATAACAATGGCAAAGTGCGTGAAGATGCTGATACCGACGGTGTCGTATATTACAAAGGTCCGCTGGTGGTGCTGGTTGACCGCTTCAGCGCGTCCGCATCTGAAATCTTTGCCGCTGCGATGCAGGATTATGGTCGCGCGTTGATTGTCGGCGAACCGACTTTCGGTAAAGGTACGGTACAACAATACCGTTCCCTGAATCGCATTTACGACCAAATGCTGCGCCCCGAATGGCCGGCACTCGGTTCAGTACAGTACACCATTCAGAAGTTCTATCGCGTGAATGGCGGAAGTACACAGCGTAAAGGCGTGACGCCGGATATTATGATGCCGACAGGGACGGAAGAGACTGAAACGGGCGAGAAGTTTGAAGATAACGCGTTGCCGTGGGACAGCATTAATGCTGCCACCTTCGTGAAATCTGGCGACATGACCCAGTTTGGTCCTGAGTTGCTGAAAGCGCACAATGACCGTATCGCAAAAGATCCGGAATTCCAGTACATCATGAAGGACATTGCGCGTTTCAATGCTCTGAAAGAAAAACGGAATATCGTGTCTCTTAATTATGCTCAGCGTGAGAAAGAGAATACGGAAGACGATGCAACGCGTCTGGCACGCATCAATGACCGTTTCAAACGCGAAGGCAAACCGCTGCTGAAAAAACTGGACGATCTGCCGAAGGATTATCAGGAGCCAGATCCGTACCTGGACGAGACGGTGCACATCGCGCTCGACCTGGCGAAGCAGGAAAAAGACAAACCTGCGGTCCAGCCGGCTCCAGTCAAATAAAGACCCGACAGGCACAAGAAATTGTGCCTGTTTTTTTTAGTTCTGCAACCTCCCGTCAGTAAGCCAATAAACAATGTAAAGTTGTGTCTTTCTGGTAACTTACACCGCTCGAATCCTTGAAAATAGCCACAATACCCATACGATGTGGGTAATCGCATAGTGCGTTTTGTTAAACAGAGGTTAAAAGAAAATTATGATGCGAATCGCGCTCTTCCTGCTCACCAACCTGGCGGTTATGGTGGTCTTCGGGCTTGTGCTAAGCCTGACGGGAATTCAGTCGAGCAGCGTTCAGGGTCTGTTGATTATGGCGCTGCTGTTTGGTTTTGGTGGCTCTTTCATTTCGTTGTTGATGTCGAAATGGATGGCGCTGAAATCTGTGGGTGGTGAGGTCATCGAACAACCGCGCAATGACATGGAACATTGGCTGATGAACACGGTTGCTCAACAGTCGCGCCAAGCGGGTATCAAAATGCCACAGGTGGCGATTTATCATGCACCTGATATTAACGCGTTTGCCACCGGCGCACGCCGCGATGCATCGCTGGTCGCCGTGAGCACCGGGCTTTTGCAAAACATGAGTCGTGATGAGGCTGAAGCGGTTATTGCGCATGAAATCAGCCACATCGCCAATGGTGATATGGTTACCATGACCCTGATTCAGGGCGTAGTGAACACGTTTGTTATTTTCATCTCCCGTATTCTGGCGCAAATTGCTGCCGGATTTATGGGCGGTAACCGTGATGAAGGTGAAGGGAACAACGGCAACCCGTTGATTTATTTCGCCGTTGCGATGGTGCTGGAACTGGTGTTCGGTATTCTCGCGAGTATCATTACGATGTGGTTCTCGCGTCACCGCGAATTCCATGCTGATGCAGGATCCGCGAAGCTTGTAGGTCGGGAGAAAATGATTGCAGCGTTGCAGCGTTTGAAAACCAGCTACGAGCCTCAGGAAGCGACCAGCATGATGGCATTTTGCATCAACGGTAAATCAAAATCGCTGAGTGAAATGTTTATGACTCACCCGCCGCTGGATAAACGCATCGAAGCGCTGCGCAGTGGGCAGTACATCAAATAAAATTTGTTTTAGATAACAAAGTAGGCCGGGAGATGCGAAAACATCTCCCGGCTTTTTTATGCCTCTGCGCGAGGTTGAATCACGCGCAGGCCGCTGATAATAGCGGCAATCGTTGCCAATGTCCCAGCGGTAAACAGCGCGATATGAGTCCCACTTTGTCCGGCCAGGTTGAACATGAGTGCGACCAGCGCTGCGCCGATGCTTTGCCCTAACAAACGCGCGGTACCGAGCATTCCACTGGCGCCTCCGCTACGATGGCGCGGGGCCGCGGACATAATCGTGTGATTATTGGGTGATTGGAATAAACCGAATCCGGCGCCGCAAAGAATCATTCTCCAGATAATATCTGCATCCGTCGGCGAGGCGGGTAACATCGCGAGAGCGAAAAGACCTGTTGCCATCACCACCAGACCTAATGCCCCCAACAATCCTGCATGCACGCGTTCAATCAGATAGCCTGCGAGCGGTGCCATAACCATGGTAGCGAGCGGCCACGGCGTGAGTAGAAGCCCCGTTTCGACCTCTGTACGCCCCACGATGTTTTGCAAAAAGAAGGGGAGCGATACAAGCGCCAGCATCTGCGCGCAGAACGAGCAAATGGATGTCCCGATCGACAGCGAAAAAAGCGGAATACGTAACAGGTCTACGGGCAGCAGAGGCACCGGCAATGCCAGCTGACGGCGAACGAAAAAGAACCCAACGATCAGCATGGCGATAATTTCTGCGGCGATAAGCCTAAGGGATTGCCCCTGCGCAAAACCGCTAAGCGCAGTGATGAGCAGGCCGAACGTCAGCGCGTTCATCACGGCGCTGGGGAGGTCAAAGCGTGGCGTCGCGCTTTTTGCTCCGTTTGCCGGGAGATAACGCAGTGCAAAGAGCAGGGCGACAATACCCAGCGGCACGTTAATCAAGAACAGCCATTGCCACGACGCCACGGAGAGTATGGCTGCAGCAACAGTTGGACCTGCAGCAGATGAAACCGCCACAATGAAGGAGTTGATTCCCATCCCACGGCCTAGCTGCCGCTGGGGATAGATAAGCCTTATCAGCGCCGTATTGACGCTCATTAACGCAGCGCCACCAAACCCCTGCGCAATACGCGCGATAGTCAGCGTATGCAACGAATCTGATAGTGCGCAAAAGAGAGACGTCAGGGTGAAGACGGCGAGCCCGCACTGATAAATGCGGCGATAACCGAACATATCGCCCAGGAAAGAGAAAGACAGCAAAGAAATAACAATGGCTATTTGGTAGGCATTAACGATCCAGATTGAACTCGCGGGTGATGCATGAAGATCGCTGGCAATCGTCGGCAGTGCAACGTTGGCAATCGCCCCATCAAGAACGGCCATCGAAATACCAATAATAATAGTGGCAATCGCGCCATAACGTTGCGGCAACGGCAAGCCGTCAGAGGGAATTTTTTCCATAGGAAATGAAACGCTCAGGATGTAATATTTGTTAGTGTCACTATTTTAGCACCGATATTTCGGTTTTATGTCGCAGATTTGTAACGAAGTAAACGCAGAACGATTGCAGCAAGGCAAAGGCGAATTTATAATAAAAACCGGTTCTGATTTTTATAAAACACTCGCAATGAGGTGATAAATGGCAATCGCAGATTTGGACAAGCAGCCAGATTCTGTTTCTTCCGTGCTGAAGGTGTTTGGCATCTTACAGGCGCTGGGTGAAGAGCGCGAAATTGGTATTACAGAGTTGTCGCAACGTGTGATGATGTCAAAAAGCACTGTTTATCGCTTTCTGCAAACCATGAAATCCTTGGGTTATGTTGCTCAGGAAGGCGAGTCTGAGAAATATTCTCTGACGCTGAAGCTCTTTGAGCTGGGCGCTCGCGCACTACAAAATGTCGATCTTATTCGCAGTGCTGATATCCAGATGCGCGAACTTTCTCGTTTGACGAAAGAAACCGTTCACCTTGGGGCTCTCGATGAAGACAGCATAGTTTATATCCATAAAATAGATTCTATGTATAACCTGCGCATGTATTCGCGCATTGGTCGTCGTAACCCGCTTTACAGTACTGCTATTGGTAAGGTACTGCTGGCGTGGCGTGACCGTGAGGAAGTTAAAGAAATCCTCCAGGATGTCGAGTACAAACGTAGCACCGAGCGCACCATCACCAGCACAGAAGAACTCCTGACAGTGCTTGATAAAGTGCGTGAGCAGGGTTATGGCGAAGATAATCAGGAACAGGAAGAGGGGCTGCGTTGCATTGGCGTCCCGGTATTTGACCGTTTTGGTGTAGTCATCGCAGGGTTAAGTATTTCTTTCCCGACGCTTCGATTCTCGGAAGAGCGTCTGCACGAGTATGTTGAAATGCTGCATACCGCTGCGCGTAAAATTTCTGAACAGATGGGCTATAACGACTATCCATTTTAGCGTATGAATCATATGAAACGCCGCATCACTGCGGCGTTTTTATTTGTTGTAAGGGCTATTAAGCGGTGCTTAATTAACCGTTATCCACCACCACCTGGCTTTTGCGCAGAATCGGGCAGTTAGACAAACCAATCACACCGCTGTCAGTGTGTAAATATTGCGCAGTGCTGGTTCCTCTGGCGGTGAGGTACTTACATTGAATACCCAAGCCAGCGGCGTTCTCTTGGCTTCCCACCAGTACGCCGTAACCCGATAACAATAAGCCTATCCAAACAATGGCAAGGACAACAATTGTCCGAATGATTAACCGCATAGCTGCCTCTTTTTTACTAATAATGCTATTCAGCGTAATAGTTTCGCTATATTAAACAAGTGCATAATTCTTAAAAAATCAGATGTAACGCAGAGTTAGTCCTTGTTTAAGATAAGCGTGATAACCTGGACACATCAGGTCAAAAGACGGAGTGTGGAGTGAAAAAAATACGCTGGGTAATTTTGATTATAGTGCTGATTGCCTGTGTCATTCTTTGGACGCAGACAATCAATGTGATGTGCGATCAGGATGTACAGTTCTTTAGTGGCATTTGCGCGATCAATCAATTCATCCCCTGGTAGGACACTTTTTTATAGATCGTTACCTTCCTCTGCGTCAGTGGTAAAATAGATGTTTTCCTTGAGGTGGTAAAATGGGTGAGTTACAAAATTCGGGGCTACTGAACGTAGCCTCACTGGCGATCTCTGCAATCATTATGGTCATTGGTCTGGTTTTGTGGTTCTTTGTGAATCGCACCAGCTCACGTACCAATGAGCAGATCGAGCTTCTGGAAGCGCTGCTTGATCAGCAGAAACGCCAAAATGCGTTGCTTCGCCGTTTGTGCGAAGCCAATGAGCCTGAAGAAAAACCGGTGGCAAAAGCCCCTGAAGCAGTGGCCGAAGAAGACGAGGATGATTTTATCCGTCTGGTTGCTGAGCGTTAATCTGCAAAATTAGGGAGGCGGCTGTATCCCGTTATGACCCCTCCCTTAATGCCTATCCAACGATTTCAAACAAATACTCTCGATGCCAGCCGCCTGTGCATTACTCAAACCTTTCCCACTTCTGCACCAGGATGGTTCAAATCCCTCTATTACGCTTTCGGCTGTTCCATGGGCGCAGGGACGGGAGTTACTTCTCCGATGCTACTATAGCTGATGAGACGTACGAGAATTCCTACGGCAGGCTTCATGAAGCGCAAAAGAGTTTAGTGGTAATGAATAAACATTTTAGAATATAAAAAATTGGTTACTATTTGCACTCGTAACATCATCCCGCTCCGTAACTATATATTCTGTATTTTTCACGTAACACTATAGTTTTATTTTTATCGAAACGTTTTGCTTGCCTTGTTATGAAGCAAAGTCACAAAAAATTCATTATTTTGGTGCAAAGCCACTTTTTCCCATGCGTATTCATTATGCGAGAACTGCGGCGCGAATAAGCATTGTTATTTCAATGTAAACATTTTATCGCTGAGTTGATTTGAGCATAACTTTTCACAAATTGTTCTAACTGTAACAGTGAACCTAATAAACATTATCGGCTTTCTGTCACACCTTAAGTATAGGGAAAACGCTAAAAAATCCTTAAATTACAGTGGCTATGAATTGGATGGCGATACTGAGTGTCTTATTCAGAGTGATATAATGATAACGTTGAGTTGCTCAAAATTTAGCAAGGCGGCATCAGAGTTTGTGCGGCGGATCTTGTCATGTTTAAAAATGGCTTGCCATGATTAACGTTGTATGTGATAACACGGTTTGGGTCAAACGAGGTACAGTTCTGTTTATGTGTGGCATTTTCAGTAAAGAAGTTCTGAGTAAACACGTTGTCGTTGAATACCGCTTCTCTGCCGAACCTTATATTAGTGCCTCAAGCAGTAATGTCTCAGTTTTATCTAGGTCAATGCCTGCGGGCTAAGAAAACAATCTAAGGAATTTTGCAAATGGCAAAGATTAAAGGTCAAGTTAAGTGGTTCAACGAGTCTAAAGGTTTTGGTTTCATTACTCCTGCTGATGGCAGCAAAGATGTGTTCGTACACTTCTCTGCAATCCAGGGTAACGGCTTCAAAACTCTGGCTGAAGGCCAGAACGTTGAGTTCGAAATTCAGGACGGCCAGAAAGGTCCGGCTGCTGTTAACGTAACCGCTATCTGATCGAATCACTGCTGATTCAGAAGCGCTACGGCGCCTCATACTCAGACATCAAGCCTCGCATTTTGCGGGGCTTTTTTATGCACTATTTTTCAAAATGTAACCCTTTACTGTCTGGTTAGCAGTTTGTTGCAAAGCTGCGAGATTAGAATCATTGTTTTCTCCATGCTGATTCGTTTTTTACCGTTAAATCAGGGCGTTGTTTCATTGACCTGGAGCCAGGGTGAAAACGAAACCCTCTAGTTCTGCCGGTAATTTTACCCCGGCACGTTTTGCATTGCTTTGCCTTGCCATTTTTGTGAGCCTTGCGTTTCTTCTGGGACGCGTTGCATGGCTACAAATTATTAAGCCTGACAACCTGGTCAAACAGGAAGACATGCGCTCATTACGTGAAGTGTCGATTGACGCACCACGCGGGATGATTACCGACCGTGATGGCCGACCGTTAGCGGTCAGTGTACCGGTCAGGGCGGTGTGGGCCGATCCTAAAACCGTGTTGGCTAAGGGCGGCGTGGGTTTTGACGAACGCTGGCAAGCGCTCGCGAGCGCATTGCATATTTCACTGACGTCGCTGGCTTCTCGCATTAATCACGATCCTAACGGGCGTTTTATCTATCTTGCTCGTCAGGTGGACCCCTCGCAGGCCAAATGGATTGATAAGCTCAACTTGCCAGGGATTAACCTGCGGGATGAGTCACGCCGTTTTTATCCGGCAGGACATGTGGCGGCAAATCTGCTTGGATTTACGAATATCGATGGGCAGGGGATTGAAGGGGTTGAAAAGAGTTTTAACCCACAGTTGACCGGTCAAGCGGGGATCAGGCGAGTCAGAGAAGACCGCTACGGTCATGTGATTGAGAATTTAACAGAAGTCTCACCGGTTCCTGCTCATAACATTCAACTGAGTATTGATGAGCGGCTGCAGACGATCGCTGAAGATGCGTTAGATAATGCCGTCGCCTGGAACAAAGCAGAATCCGGCGCAGCGGTGTTAATCAATGTTCAAACCGGCGAGATACTTGCCATGGCCAGTTTCCCGGACTTTAACCCTAACAATCGGGATGGCGCCTCGCTCAACGACTTCCGCAATCGCGCCATCAGCGACACCTTTGAACCGGGGTCGACCGTCAAGCCGTTGGTTCTCATGACGGCACTACATTTTGGCATTGTTAAACCTGATAGCGTTCTCGATACTCATCCTTATACGCTAGATGGGCACCGAATCCGTGACGTGGGATATTATCCGGAATTATCGCTGACCGGCATTTTGCAGAAGTCGAGTGATACGGGGGTGTCACGTCTGTCGCTGGCCATGCCGATACAGCACTTGCTCGATACGTATAAGAGCTTTGGTTTTGGTACAACAACAGGTCTGGGTCTCACGGGCGAGAGCAGCGGGCTCCTTCCTCAGCGTAAATTTTGGAGCCAGCTCGATCGTGCCACCTTTGCGTTTGGTTACGGTCTGATGGCGACACCGCTCCAGCTGGCGCATGTTTACGCCACGATCGGAAGTTACGGCCTGGAGCGGCCCTTGTCGATAACGCGCATTGACCCGCCAGTTGTGGGTCATCAGGTTATGCCTGAAGAAATCGTTCATGAAGTTGAACACATGATGGAAAGCGTTGCTTTACCGGGCGGCGGTGGCACAAAGGCTGCCGTGCGCGATTATCGCGTGGCGGTCAAAACGGGCACGGCCAAAAAAATCGGTGATGACGGCAAATATGTCGACAAGTATGTGGCGTATACCGCGGGTGTGGCACCAGCAAGCCATCCGCAGTATGCATTGGCTGTGGTTATTAACGATCCGCAAAATGGTCGATACTATGGCGGGGCCGTTTCGGCACCGGTATTTAGCCAGATTATGGGTGACGTATTGCGCCTGGAAAACGTTGAACCTGATGGATTAGCACCCGATTCCAGCCATCTTGTCGTGATGCGCTAAGGCAGACGTTTTATACCAGAGCGAATAGCGGTACAATTTCGGCCTTTAATATTGCCTGGAGTTATCATGTCATTCAGCTGTCCCTTATGCCACGCGCCGCTCACGCAGGCCGAAAATAGCTACATCTGTCCACAGGGGCACACGTTTGATAAGGCGAAAGAAGGGTATGTAAATTTGCTGCCCGTGCAACATAAACGCTCCCGCGATCCGGGCGATAGCGCGGAGATGATGCAGGCGCGGCGCGCATTCCTCGACGCCGCCCATTACCAGCCGCTGAGGGATGCGGTTGCGCAGTGGTTAGCCACCGCGCTCAGTGAAAGCGCGACCTCGATTTTGGACATTGGCTGTGGCGAAGGCTATTACACGGCGGCGTTTGCCGAAGTAGCGGTGAGTGTCGGTGCAGCAACCGTAGGTCTCGATGTTTCGAAAGCGGCCATTCGCGCAGCCGCAAAAC